>JAZRXL010000049.1:0-97326 GCA_045600225.1 Paludibacteraceae bacterium | reverse complement strand
ACTTTGGCTAAGGGTACTTACCTAGTACGCGTACGCACAGCACAAGGTAACGTATACGTAGAGAAGTTGATGATTAAGTAATAAGATAATAAGTAAACTTACGGAAGCGGGTGCACCTTTGTGGTTGTACCCGCTTCTTTTTGAATGAAGGATCTAAAAAATATTTCTTACATTTGTCATCATAAAACAAAGAAGATTTGGCTAAAAAACTCATATTCGGAATAATTCTTACTTTGCTGTCATTACCTCCTATCAACGCCCAGTTGAAGATAAATGAGGTGATGCAAGCAAACACATCCCTTATTGACGATACAAACAACTTCCCAGACTCTTGGATTGAACTTTACAATGAATCAGGAAAGGATATCTCTCTTTTCCTCTACACTATTGAATCCAGCAAGGCAAAATATACAATCTACATAGACACAATAGTCAAAGCCCACTCTTTCATCGTATTATATGCGGATGAGCTTTGCATCAAACTACACACCAATTTCAAAGTGGAGTTTGAAAAAGAGTCTTCACTGAAATTGTACGCACCAGATAGTTCCCTCGCAGATATCATTTACTTGTCCAAATGCGAGCAACCAGGCATAGCGTATGGCAGAAACAACAAGGGCGAATATGGTTGGATGATCGAGGACACACCGGGGAAACCTAATTCAAACATTTCACACACCTTTTCTGAGGCTCCCTTACTATCTGTTCCTTCAGGTTTCTTCTACGAATCTTTCGATGTATCACTAATCAACAAAACAGATTCACTATCAACAATTTATTATACTACGAATGGAAGCATTCCAACAAACAAAGATAGTATATTCGCAAAAAATATCAAGATTTCAGAGACAAAAACACTGCGTCTTAGACGATACGCGGAAGGGGAGATTCCTTCTGAAGTAACCACCTACTCTTACCTATTCCCTGATCGAGCAGTAACACTTCCCATTATTTCGATCGTAACCGACAACAGATACTTCTACGATGACACACTTGGTATCTATGTGGATGGATGTTTTGATAAAGACACCTTCAATTTTGTACACGACTGGCATCGTCCCATTCACTTAGACTATATCACCGAAGAAAATGAGTTAGTCTTGAACCAGTGGTCTGAGATCCGAATAGCAGGGGCTACTTCCAGGCTATTACCACAAAAATCACTCTCCTTATACAGTAAAAAAAGACTTTCAGGAGGAGACTTCAACTATTCTTTTTGGAGCGAGAAACCAAATATAACCAGCACACATAGTTTCTTATTACGAAACTCAGGTAACGACTTTCTGAGAGGAAATCTAAGAGATCCCATTATACAAAGTTATGCAGGTCTCTGCTTTGAGGACTTAGACTATCAAGCCTATCAGCCAGTTATTGTATACATTAACGGAGAGTATGTTGGACTAATGAACCTACGGGAAAGGACAAATGCCGTTTTCGTAGAGACCAATCATCCAGAAGCTAAAGAGTTTGACATTATCGAGAATTGGGTACAATGCAATAGCGGAGATACGGATGAAGCCATAAGATTCTACCGATTGATAAAAGACAACAATGTCACATATGAGCAATTAGAAAAGGAGATGGATGTAAATGAGTTTCTTAATCTACTCATTATTGAAGCCTATTTTGGAAACATAGATTTCCCTGACAATAACATAGTTATGTGGCGAGAAAAGAAGGAAGGAGCCAAATGGAGATGGATCTTAAAGGACCTTGATTACTCCATGGATTATCATCCAGAAAAGGATTTCGACCTAAATAAATTTACCTCCAACTATTTCTCACAAGTATTAGATGACAAGGCGACAGAAGAGAAAGGTAATTTCTTTCAATTCTCCACCCTGCTTTTTCGCAAGCTCTGCAAAACAAAAGAGTTTCAGGAGAAAATGATAGATAAATTCTCAGTCAGCCTTGGAGACTTCCTACATCCAAGATATATCGTAAAGCATGTAGACAGTCTTTCCAACAAAATTGAATATGAGATTCCTTACACTTTTGAGAGATATTCCGACTTTAATAATAGCGACATTTCTGATTGGTACAAGAATGTAGAGGTTATTAGAAACTACTCTTCTAAGAGAAACTGGCTACACTCAGCCTCTATGAAGGAATTTTTCTCGTTAGGGAACATGTATCACCTTTCTATCAACAATCCATTCTCAAAAGATCTACCTTACACCTTCACATTCAATGGAATAGATATGATACATACCTCATACGAAGGATACTACTATAACAATAGAACAATATCCATTCGCACAAAAAAGAAGCAAAATGCACCTGACATAAAGGGTTGGAAAATAGAAAAGACAATAAACAATGGCGTTTTCGTGGAATACCAAAAAGGAGATTCATTAAATCTGTTCATTTCTGAAAATTCAGAAGCGACGGATATTAAAATCACCATCTGCGAGACGACAGAGGAAATAAAAGAGAACACGCTTGAGTGTTACAACATTGCAGGTGGCATAATGATTTGTCACATTGAAAAGAATAGTACTATCTCCGTAGCAGATATGACAGGAAGAACAATAATCAAGGAAACAGATGTTTTAGACGCAGAAAGAAAGATATTCCTACCAATAGGAGAATATATACTTCAAGTGAATAACGTTTCACGAAAAGTGCTGGTTAAAGAATGAAATATTATGATTATATTTGCATTATACATTCCTTAAATAAAAACAAACAATCAATAGAATAATCATACTATGGTTAGCGAAGATAACAAACTATATGTTGCGCACTCCGACCATCCATTGATGCTGGAGCCCAAGATGGCCAATAGACACGGTCTGATTGCAGGAGCAACAGGTACAGGAAAGACAGTCTCTCTTCAAGTTTTAGCAGAGTCGTTTAGCGACTTGGGGGTTCCTTGTTTTATGGCAGATATGAAAGGAGACCTTTCTGGAGTTTACAAAGCGGGTACATTGTCCAAATTCATAGAGAAGCGCCAAGCTCAGTTTGGTGTGACATTCGATTTCCAACCCTATCCAGTTCAGTTCTTTGATGTATATGGTATGCAGGGAACACCTATGCGTGTAACCGTAAGAAACTTCGGTGTTATGTTGTTTTCTCGTATTATGTCACTAACAGATACGCAAGAGGGTGTGCTTAACGCAGTATTTAGAATTTGTGACGACGAAAAACTTCCTTTGGATGATCTCAAAGACCTCCGTTCTGCGCTTAACTATGTGGCACAAAATGCAAAGAGATATCAAACAGACTACGGAAATATTACTACAGCCTCGGTAGGAGCTATCCAACGCAATCTATTGGCTTTGGAGGAGCAAGGAGGCAACCAATTCTTCGGTCTCCCTGAATTTAACATTGATGACTTCATTGTTACCGAGCGTTCCAATGGAATAAAGAAGGGAATGATCAACATTCTGGCAGCAGACAAACTATACAACAATCCAAAACTATACTCTGCATTTTTGATGTGGTTGTTAAGCTCACTTTACAACAAGATGCCTGAGGTGGGAGATATGGATAAACCAAAGTTTGTTTTCTTCTTTGACGAAGCACACCTACTATTCAACGATGCATCAAAGACACTGCTTGACCAAATTGAAAAGATCGTTCGCTTGATCCGTTCAAAAGGCGTAGGTGTCTATTTTATCACTCAATCTCCTACTGATATTCCGGATAATGTTTTAGGACAATTGGGAAATAAGATTCAACACGCATTGCGTGCCTTTACCCCTAAGGATCAAAAAGCCATAAAAGCGGTAGCTCAATCGTTCCGTAAGAACGACAATTTCGACACAGAGAAGGCTCTTATGGAGCTTGAGACAGGAGAGGCATTAATCTCTTTCTTAGATGAAAAGGGAGCCCCTTCCATAGTAGAAAGAGCAAAGATGCTATGCCCTCAAGGTCAAATTGGTCCTATTTCAGACGAAGAGAGGGCAACTGCTATCAAAGAGTCTGGATTAGACAAGAAATATGGAGAAACTCTCGACCGTGAATCTGCATACGAAATGCTTAAAAAGATTGAGGACGCGAGGGTGAAAGAGGAAGAGGATGCCAAGCGACTAAAAGAAGAGGAGAAAGAAAGAGCTTTGGCAGAGAAAGAGGAGGCTAAACGAAAGAAAGAGGAAGAACGCGCCGCAAAAACGACGAAGAAAAGTAGTAGCAGTTCAAGCGGCGTATTTAGCAAAATACTAGTTTCAGTAGGAAAATCACTAGGGAACAAATTAGTGAACGAGGTGATTAAAAAACTGAAATAACTAGGCAACACTATATCGATCGGCTATGCCAATTGGTATAGTGTTGTTACTTTTTATGTATTTCTGAATACAACAAACAAAAAATTAAATACCATGAGATATGATATTCTCACCAATCTATATTGCCTTGAATGAGTAGGTAATGAAGAAGTTGTCGGCGATCGCCACTACTTTAAAACAAGAAAACAAGTATCTCTCTCATGCACAAACATAGAGGCTGTTTATGGCGAATTGGAATCGACCGATGTTCCGTTGATCAATGCACGAACTTCAGAAGAGGAAGGTCGTTATAGTGTTGACGGCAAACGAGTAAATAAAGGCTATCAAGGAGTCCACATTGTTCACATGAAGGATGGTTCTGTTAAGAAGGAGATAATAAGACGTTAATCATTAGATATTATGTTGATTTAACGATCGTAAAACTACGGATCAACTTTAACAGACCTAATAAATAAGAAGAGGCATGCTTTTCATTGGGAAGCATGCCTCTTAATTTGTCACCAAAATATACTCTCCAGTATCCCTAATTTTAGTATACATTTTTAGACCACATTTAACGGGTCCTTCTATTGGATTACCCTGACCATAAGTAAGATCGAATTTAGAACCACATTCTGGACATATGGCATATGGCATTTTTATGTCTAACGTGACCGTCCTTAAACTTTCGTAAGGGCAAGACAAATCACAACATTTAATCTGTCTTTCAAGGTCTCTAAATATACAAACCCCACCATAACCTAATTTAAAGTTGAGTGGATATATCTTATTAACCGAATATACCACAGCCCGATTAACCGACATTAAGGTTTGATACTCGCTAAACGTAGTTTTTACATATACCTCACTCTCTGGAATGGTAGTTCTATCATCCTTACAAGAGAAATCAGAAACAACCAATATAAAGAGCAGTATCGCCTTAGTGAACTGTAATCTCATATTCTGCTATTCTAATAACATCACCAGCCACAATCTTGGCTCTTTTACGAAGTTCAACCTCACCATTACGAAGCACAAAACCATCAGCTACCACACTTTGAGCCTCAGCCCCATTATATACGATATTGGTAGCCTTCAACAATTGTATCAATTGAATGAAGTCTTCTCCTTCTCTCAATTTGAAATCTATTTTTTGCATAACTCTCCTCCTTTTAAACAATTCATATTAATCCAACATTGATTTCTTCTGCAATATTGGGGCTCACAAATATACAAATTTTCCATGGGTATTTTTAAAAGAAAAATGCTGGAATCCATAGGACCCAGCACTTCTCAAATATACCTAACAAACTATTACTTCTTCAAGATAGGCAATCTCTTTACTATCACACCTTCCTTGATTAATACTACAAAGTAAACACCTGCAGAATAGTCTGAAATATTGTAAGAAGATTGACGAGAGAAATCACCTTGTCTAATACTTGCAAGGGAGTAAATATACAAATCTGTATACTCTTCCTCATCACCCAATACGGAGAATTCATTCTCTACAACAGTAGGAACAATGCTCAACGAAGCGGATGAAGCATCAGCAACCAAAGATGATACCGAATTTGAAACATACTCAAATCCCCACAACTGATTATCCTTTTTCTGATAGTTCACAGATTGTACCAATGCAGCATTGTCATCGTTCGAGGAGTTGGCAATCTCAATACAAGATGAACCTTCTGCAAAATTTTCGTTCTCCATCTTAAACCAATTGCCATCTACCAATACCAATCTCCATTTTTCAGTCGGATTGTCGTAGTCACTCAACTCTTGCAATACAATTTCTGCACCATCGTTAGGATTGTATTTATTAGTAAAGACTTTATCACTATTCTTTGCCTTTATAAAATACACTCCATTCTCTTCTATCAACTGGAACAACTGACTTTCATCTTGCTCATTCCTTGTAGTTTGAACAAGTGCGTCACTTCCCGTTGCAGAAAGAACTTTGCAACTATTCTTATTCACAATACGATAGACAGAGTTAGAAATAATAGTAGATGTCACTGTTGGACATTGAGCAGGGGTTGTCTGACCACCTTGGTTGTTATTATTATTGTTGTTATTATCTGTATTAGTATTGTTATTATTATTATTTTCAGATCCTGGCCTTGCAAACTTAACATAATCCACATTAGTATTATTTGCCTTGATACTAATTTTCAATATATGCTCGCCAGCCTTCAAACTTACTTTACCTTTAGCAACTGAATAGGTATCCCAATCATTTGACTTACCAGTACCTTTCAAACTTGCCAAAACCTTGCCATCCATAGAAAGGTCTATTGCAGGATCTCCGCTACCACAAGACAAACCTGACTCTACATCATAATCGCCGTCAGCAGCTACATTCACAGTATATTCAAACCATTCTACAGTAGATGTGTAACCAATAGCCATACCTGTACCACCCTTTACAATATCCACATATTCATCTGTACGATATTTAGCGTCTCCCTCGTTCTTTTGGTCTGAGTCGTAGTATGCAACATTCTGACCACCCTTGTCATAATCCTCAGCTTCAACAATTCCTGGAATAGCTATTGCGTTCTTATAAGGCGCTTGAGGTTGGTTATTGTTATTGTTATTATTATTATTATTATTATTCTCGTTATTATTGTTATTGTCACCAGTGTTATTATTGTTATTATCACCAGTATTGTTATTGTTGTTACCGCCTTGAGACTGATTACTACAAGGAATATAAGCGATTCTATCCTTCTTGATTAATTCCTTGATCAAATCACCATTTGTTGTTGTATTGTCCCATTTCCCTTGATTACAAGAACCTGGTTTTAAAGCAGCGGAGGTCTCATCCTTATCCGCATAACTCCAGTTGGCCCAACTAATCTTATGTTCATTCATCCATTGCACCCAAGTACGCGTAGCATCTGGACTATAATTACCATTACCAGAAGCATCGGTAGTACCAAATTCAGTTACGAAAATGGCACATCCATTTCGCATTGCGGTCTCAGCCTTGCTACGAAGAGCAGCACCATGAGAACCAGCGTAGAAGTGAACTGTGTACATCACATTCGAAGCAGTAAGTTTGTTTTGAGATGCCTGATCCACATCCTGGCTCCAAGTAGGAGTACCAACAATAACAACTGTTTCGTTCTTATTATCCTGACGAATTACCTTTAAAACAGCTTCAGCATATTCTTTTACGGTAGCCCAAGAAGTACCTCCATTAGGCTCGTTACAAATTTCGAATAACACATGTTTTTTATTTCCATGTTGTTTTGTCATATAATCCCAGAAGCTCTTTGAATCTTCCAAATTAGCATTTGGGTTACCTGGATTCAATACGTGCCAGTCGATCAAACAATAGATACCTCTTTCAGCACACTCATCTACCCATTCGTCAATCCAACCACGCCATTTTGAAGGATTAGTCACATAACCTTGTTCCTGTACATACATAGCCAGACGGAACAAGTCGATACCCCACTTATCTACCATCAAATTCAATGAACTTTCACAGATACATTGTCCATACCATTGAGGACCATGGGTACTCATTCCTCTAAGTTGAATAGGATTTCCACACTCATTCACCAATTGTGTTCCTACAACTTTCAATTTACCATTAAGTGCAACGGGAGATCCAGCAGGAAAATCCGAAGTGCTTTCGTACTTTGCATTAGCAACAATTGGTAAGAATACCAATGCAAGCACACATAAGTAATGCTTAATTCCTTTGTTCAGTTTAATCATGATATTAACCAAAATTTAAATTAAAACAACACACACCATTAAAATAATCAACATTTATACTTTACAAAAACATCTAATTCGCTGAATAGAAGTTCTTTGACGCAAATATATAACAAAAAGGGAAAAACAAACAAAAAAAATGGAAAGATTTAGATTCAAGAAATGATGGTTCGACAATCTTCATTAAGAAATTAGTCTTGGCAAAAAAACATCAAGCAGATATGTATCTCTTTTAAAACAAAAAAAAGGACGGCAAAAACCGTCCTTTTCTTATCTGTGAGTGAATAATTACTCAGCAACAACTTCGAAGTTGATCTCAGCAGAAACTTCTTTGTGAAGTCTAACTGTTGCCTTATAGTTACCCAATTCCTTAACGCTATCGTTGATAACAATAGTTTTTCTATCAACTTCAAATCCCTTAGCAGCCAAAGCATCAGCGATTTGGATATTGTTAACAGAACCGAAGATTGTACCAGTAGCACTTGTCTTAGCAGGAATAGTCAAAGAAACACCATTCAACTTAGCAGCCAAAGCCTCAGCATCAGCCTTGATCTTTGCCAACTTGTGAGCGCGTTGTCTCAAGTTCTCTTCCAAAATCTTCTTTGCAGAAGGAGTAGCTAAGATTGCTTTTCCTTGAGGGATAAGGTAGTTACGTCCGTAACCGTTCTTTACCTTAACGACATCGTCTTTATATCCCAAATTTTGAACGTCTTGCAATAATATAATTTCCATTGTCTGTCCCTCCTTTATTATTTCATCAAATCGGTTACGAATGGAAGCAATGCCAAATGACGAGCTCTCTTAACTGCTTGAGCTACCTTTCTTTGATACTTCAAAGAAGTTCCGGTCAAACGGCGAGGCAAAATCTTACCTTGCTCATTCAAAAATTTCTTCAAGAATTCAGGATCTTTGTAATCGATATACTTGATACCACTCTTCTTGAAACGACAATATTTCTTCTTCTTAACTTCTACTGATGGAGGAGTTAAATATCTGATTTCTGATGAATTTTGAGCTGCCATAATTAAGCCTCCTTTTCTTTAGATTTTAAACTCTTTCTCTTTGCAGAATATTCAACTGCAAACTTGTCTAACTTAGTAGTCAAATAACGAATAACTTTTTCGTCACGACGATACTGAGTTTCCAACTTCTTAACGATAGTTGGATCTGCCTCGAACTCTAACAAGCAATAGAAGCCTGTCGACTTTCCTTGGATAGGGTAAGCCAACTTGCGAAGACCCCAACATTCCTCATTCACGATCTTTGCATCGCTCTCTGCAAGAATGCCCTTGAATTTTTCAACCGCTTCCTTCATCTGATTATCAGATAAAACGGGAGTCAAAATGAAAACGGTTTCGTACTGATTTAACATATAATTATTTATTAATTAGTGAATTTACATTTTTACTAACGAGGTGCAAAATTAGCAGTTTAATTTCATATAACAAAGATTTTTTTCAAAAAAGTCTCTGTCATCCGTCCGAACCACTGTACACATCGCTCTTTATGCACAAGAGTAACGCTGAAACTAAATCACAGATTGGATTTCGGATTCTAAAATATAGAGGCGTTGAGCGATCTCAGAAGCAAGCATTCCGCCAGATAGAAAAAAAATTTACAACTCTACCTAAACACATAATTAAATCCAAACGAGAGTTGCTCTTGTACCTGGATTTTTGCAATTTCGTCCTTTGGTGTGTTGTCATAACGCATGATCAAAGAGAGACGGGTACTTAAATAACGATTGATGATGAACTTGCCAACCACTTCCCAGTCCAATTCGATATTCTTAGCATTATACGAACTGAAGAAACTTATCTTAGATGTCAAATTGATCTCTTTGGAAAACTTCCAATCGATCTTTGCCTGTATCAAATATCCCAAATACCCAACATGATGCTCGGTACTATCCAAACCAATATGAAGCGGATCCAAACGATCATCCACAGAGAAAAGCAGTTTATACGCAAATGGGGAAACACGGATGGATGTTTTTTTATTGTACCTACACTCCATACCAAGGCTGAAGAAAGTACGGGTAGGAGACAAGAAAGCAGATACTACTTCATTGGAGTTTGTTTTTTTATATCCCGTAAACAAACATGTATTGAAATCGACAGCTGCACTATAATACACCTTTTTTGAAAACCATGTCTGATAAGCAGCTAAAGTTGATATCTTAAACTCATCATTGTTCACACGAAACGCTCTGATAGTATCTTCACTGGTATTGTAAAATCCAATTTTTACATCAAAGTCATTCTCCCACAAGAAACGTTCTTTCTCATAATCTATATTGTATTCAAAAAGACCAAGCAAAGTTGCATTCGGAGTTCCTCCCTTATACCAGTTCTCAGTCACATAATATTGAGAGAACTGAACAGCCAAGTTTCCAAAGAATTTCCACGGCGAATTCTCTTTTTGCTTTAAGAACTTACGAATATCACCCAATTCAGGAGCATCGGACATTGGTTCTAGTCCACTAATGCGTATCTCGCGCTCCTTTACTGTAATGCGATCCAACTCCTTATTATAAGGCTGCAAATTGTAGTACTCGATATATTCAGGCATATCTTTCGACAACCTATAGACCGAGTTTCGTTGTATCTTTTCATACACCAAAGATTTCTCGTAATCCTCCTGGAAACGAGTTTTCTTCAAACTCAAATCGGTATTTTTTTTAAACGAGACAGTAGGTGCTACAAAATAAGGTTGCAAATCAGACGCCTTGATCGAATCGAATATCACAGGAAAGAAAAGTGCCTTCTCGTTTTTTTCGGCTGCCATGTCTCCTTCATTATGCAAAACACCCCCTTGCGCCCTCACAACATAAGGAAACATCAAGTATAAGAACAAGAAACAGTAAACAACTCTTTTAAGCATCTTTGCGAATCTTCAAACAAATTCTTTGATATTGCAAAAATAATAAAATTATGATATCATTCGATTATTCTCTGAACCTCTTTATCACATTGTATGCAACATAGATTCCCAACTCTCCTGCCTTACTAAGATCTTCAATTCCTTTTGCACTCTCGCCAATTCTCACATAGCATAGTCCTCTATTAAAATATGCCTCAGCGAGGTCTCCATTCAGCTCAATGGCTCGGGTATAGTTGGCTATTGCACTCCTATAATCTTTTTGCAAAGAGAGAACATTTCCTCGATTAAACCAAGCGTACGGGAAAGAGGCATTTCTTCTATTCACTTCATCATACTCCTTCAATATTAGGTCACATCCCATTTTCGTGCCCAAATATTCAGACTCTCGCTCCTCTTTTTGAGTTAGTTCATCCTTCATCGAGGACTCATATTCTAACTTTTTCGTTCGGCAATTACCTTTCGCAAAATAGTAGATCCAGACATGCGACGAATCTGACATCTCAATAGCTTTACCATAATCTTCTATCGCTCCATCATAATCTAAAATGTTTTCAAAAAACATTGCTCTTTGGAAATAAAGAAACGGCGACGGTTTTTTCTCAATCTCTTTCGTCAGCAACTCAATCTCCTTAAACGAAACATCGATAGAACCCTCCATCGAAACTTCAGAGTTCGACAAGAAAACCCTCTTCTTTATCGAAAGATTTAATCCTTCAATACTTTTATCGTAATAGGTGTCTCTTCGTCCTCCCTCCTTCTTGGCTGGCTTGTTTGTCAAAACAATATTCTTTTCCGGACAAATGTTGAAATTCACATTTTGGACCCTACCTCTCGATTCACTCTTATAGGTCAGTCGTTTCATCTCCTCCTGTTTATCGGCCTCCACAAGTTTGTTATGGTTCTGTAGGTTTTTATCCGATTTACCCCTTGTACTTGTTGAGTCTTTCTGAAAATCCTTCTTTGTTAGTTTTCTTTGTTGAAGTAACATTGCAGTATTGTAGTCTTTTTCTGCACCTATCTTATCAAAGTTTTTCATCTTTGCCTCTCCTCGACCATAATAGGCAGGGAAGAAATCCGGATACTCCTTAATGATTAAATTATAGTCTGCAATTGCCCGTTTTGCTTCACCTAATTCATTCTGTAGGATTGCTCTGTTGTATATGGCGAAATAGTTCGTCGGCTCAATCTCAATCACTCGATCAAAATCCTCTACCGCCCTATTTTTATCTCCAATCTCTACACGAAGAATTCCTCTATTATAATATGCCAAGGTGTTATAAGGATCCAATCTGATCACATGGTCATAATCGTCCATCGCACCACGTATGTTGTTCAATTGATAGCGCACCAATCCACGATTAATGTAGTAGTTCGAACGGTATGGCTCCAAGCGAATAGCTTCATCCAAATCGATTATAGATTTATCATATTCTTCTCTCGTGTAGTAAACATACCCGCGGGCAGCATGTGCCTCTGAACTAAAATTGTCCAATTCCAACACCTTCTCAAAATCATTCATGGCAGATGTGGTATCTTCATTAGACATATGAGCAAAACCTCTGTTTAGATAAGCCTCTTTGTAGCGCGGATACTTCTCTACTATAGCAGTAAAGTCTTTTACCGCCTCTGGATAATCCTCTTTTTGCATAGATGCATATCCTTTACACAACAATAAAAGCTTGTTTTCTGGGGAATATTCCAATCCTTTCTCAAAATCTTTTTTTGCCTCCTCGTACATCTTCAGATAGACCCTTGCAATACCACGGCAACGATAGGCCTCCACCATAAAAGGATTGAGTTCCAATGCCAATGAACAATCTTCTTCGGCTCCTTTGTAATCTTCCAAGCTGATTTTTGCGACACCCCTATAAAAATAAGGTTCAGGAAGGTAAGGCTTAACTCTGATTACTTGATTAAAATATTGGATCGACAGGACATAATCTTCAAAATAAAGAGCATTCCTACCAATGGCAAGCACTCTATCCGTATTGATTTGAGAGTACGCACTGAAAGGTGCGATTAAGAGCAAACACCCAAAGAATATTTTCAAAAAAGATTTCATCGATACTATTTTTATCCGAAAAGATATTTAAAAGCCTCTTCCACTTTTCGTGCGAAGCATACTTCTATAGAACGATTTTTTAAGGAAATATTTTTAAATTCCGGAATAATTATTCGCTTGAAACCTAATTTTTCTGCCTCCGAGATTCTCTGCTCTATTCGGTTAATCGGTCTAATTTCGCCCGACAGTCCAATCTCGCCAGCCAAACATGTTTGACTGTCAATGGCAATATCCATGTTAGACGAGAGTATTGCACTTATGATTGCAAGATCTATGGCAGGATCATTGATTCTGATTCCACCGGCAATATTTAGGTAAACATCCTTTTGTGCCAACTTAAAGCCTACACGCTTCTCCAACACAGCCAACAACATATTCAATCTTCGGATATCAAAACCTGTTGCCGAGCGTTGTGGATTTCCATAAGCGGCAGTACTAACGAGCGCCTGTGCCTCTATTAAGAATGGACGAACACCTTCGATAGCTGCACCAATGGCGGTTCCACTCAACCCGTCATGATTGTTGGAAAGCAACAATTCGGAAGGGTTGCTAACCTCTCTCAATCCAGACTGTTGCATTTCGTATATACCCAACTCTTCTGTGCTACCAAATCGGTTTTTAATGGAACGAAGGATTCGATACATATAGTGTTGATCTCCTTCAAATTGAAGAACCGTATCCACAATATGTTCCAACACCTTAGGTCCTGCAATGTTTCCCTCTTTATTGATGTGTCCAATCAAAAGAACAGGAACGTTACTCTCCTTAGCAAATTTAAGCAAAGCAGCAGAACACTCTCTCACTTGAGTGACACTGCCAGGAGACGACTCCGCCATTTCGGTAGAGATAGTCTGAATGGAATCTATGATTACAATGTCTGGTTTAACATTCTGAATGTGTACAAAGATTTGCTCCAAAGAGGTCTCGCTCACGATGTAGCAATCGGGATTGCTTTGAAGATTGAGTCGGTCTGCACGCAACTTCAACTGTTTCGTACTCTCCTCACCAGAGACGTACAATGTACGTTTACCTTTTATGTTCAACACAATCTGAAGAACAAGCGTAGACTTTCCGATACCTGGTTCGCCGCCAATAAGGGTAAGAGAACCTGGTACGATACCACCCCCCAACACGCGATTAAACTCATCGCTTCCTGTGTCATTTCTCACCTCCTCGGTAGTCTCAACCTCTTGTATTCTGACTGGTTTTGTCTTCTCCGAAGAGATGAACCCAACGGTGGAAGGGACATTTTTCTCCTTACGGATAATCTCCTCTACATAGGTGTTCCACTCGCCACAAGCAGGACATTTTCCCACCCATTTTGCAGCCTCCGCACCACAATTTTGGCAAACGTAAACCGACTTTGTCTTTGCCATAGTTTTTTATTTATAGGTGATGGTTGCCGATTTTGAATTAACATCAAGTACAACCTCTCGGCCTAAGTAAGTAGCCAAGTTTTCTGAATCGTGTCCAAATGTGACACCATACAATACGGGGATCCCCAAAGACTCAAGATGGGAAACCATAATCTCAGGGATTGATTGATCAACACCTTGTGTCATTTTGATAAATTCACCAACAATAACACCCTTCACGCACTCCAACTTACCACTCTGTTTTAGATTTGACATCATACGGTCAATATGGTATGTATTCTCTCCCGTATCCTCGATTAAAAGGATTGCATCACGAACATTCAAATCGTTTAAAGTTCCACCCAAACTGTAGATAAGTGACAGATTACCTCCTACGAGTCTTCCTTCAGCCTTACCTTGAATACAATTACTATTGGTATCGAAAGTGTGCGATTTCAATTCACCAAACAATGCCTTACGCAATGACTCAACACTCTTTTCATCGGAGAAATTATTAGCCATTGGTCCGTGAACCGTCTCTACACCCTTATTGTTCAAAAGAGCATGGAAGAAGGTGATATCACTGAAACCAACCAACCATTTCGGGTTTTGTTCGAACTTCATCCAATTCAAGTAAGGTGCAACTTGCGTAGCACCATATCCACCACGGGCAGCTATCACAGCTTTAATGTTTGGATTATCAATCAATTTTTGCAACCCTTCTATTCTCTCTGTCTGAGTTCCTGCATATCTGCCATCTGTCTTATACAAATTTTCAGCCTCAACAACAACCAAACCCCAAGACTTCAAAGTTTGTATTCCCTTTTCCATCTCTGACTTACTTACAGCATTCGAAGAAGCAAAGACAGCTACCGTATCACCCTTTTTTAAATAATCGGGACGCACATCTATTGTGATTTTCTCATCTTGGTTAGTTAAATAATACTGGTCTGTGTAGACATTATTCTCCACATTAGTAATGTACTCATTTGTGATATACTCTTTTTTACAAGAGAAAAGGGAGAGAACAACTCCTGCCATAAGTAAAATATTTCTCTTCATACGCTATATTTTAACCGAAAATAAATTTTAATCTTGTTTTACGAATCAATGCACTTAACAACCAACATATTGCAAAAACCGAAACGAAAAGAAGTATCGGACCAACAATATAATGGTCATTTGTAAATAATGCAATACTACTCTGTTGAAGAAGTAGAATTATCAGTATCTGATGTAAAATATAAATTCCCATCCCTGACTCATCTATAGATGTAAACCAAGCAGGCATGCTATCTACTTTCTCCATATACTTATACAATGCCTGGAAAATCGACAATGAAAACAAAACACCACAAATTCGCGCTAATAAATCTGAGTGTAAAGGGAACTCATTAGAGGTCAGACACCAAGTAAACGCCACAAATAAAATCGATGAAAGCGAGAATATATGTAGTGAAACCTTCTCTGCTAAATTTTCAAGAATAGAAAAACGAGCCCATATTATTCCGACATAGAAAATTGGGAAATAAATTAGGAAAGAATCTATGCAAAAAAGGTTTGTCAACAAACCCAATTTTGATAGAATGAAATAAACAGAAAAAAAAACCGCGCAAAAAGCCGCATTCAACCAAAGAGAAAATTGTTCCCACAATTTTTGAGTAAAAAAAGCAAAAACAAAACACCACATCAACATCAGTAAAAACCACAGGTGGCAAACCGAATAGTAGAAATGGGTGTAATCTATTTTACCAAACACGAGAAGATCCGTTAATATCACCCAAATGAAAAAAGGCAACAACAATCGCTTTGCCTTCTTAATGAAAAAATCCTTTCCATCGGAATATTTACCTTTTTTCGTCTTCAAATATGCCAACAAATACCCAGATACGAGTACAAACATTGGCATATCAATTGAATTGAGGAATTTATCCAAATGCAAATAAAATTCAATAGGAGAGAATGCATTGTCACACATAGGATAACCGAAAGCGAATTGATACACACAATGGTACGCAACAACCATTACCATTGCCAATGTTCTCAATAATGACACTTCAATTCTCTTCATATCATCCGACTACCTTTCCTGTCAAATCAAAATATTCATAATCTACGATTTCAACATTGTAGAATTCTCCGATGGAAAGGTTCTGATCTATTGGAATCAGAACTTCCGGATCAACCTCTGGGGAGTCGAATTCAGTACGACCATAATAATAGTTACCCTCCTTCTTATCTATCAACACCTTGAAAGTTTTGCCTATTTTCGAAACGCTTAAATCTTCTGCAATTTTTTCTTGCAAGTTCATCAATCGCTCCTGACGACTCTCTTTGTCTTCTTCCGAAACATCATCCTTCAACTTCGCAGCAGGTGTTCCCTCCTCTTCGCAATATTGAAATGCACCCATACGCTCAAAGCGAACTTTAGAGACAAAATCCATCAGTTTTTGGAACTGTTCTTCGCTTTCACCAGGGAATCCAACCATCAAAGTGGTACGCAGATGGATATTAGGAACCTCTTTTCTGATTCGATCTATCAAATCGTAAGTCTCCTTCTCCGTGATGTTTCTACGCATATCTTTTAGGATCTTATCATCTACATGTTGGAATGCAAGATCCAAGTATTTACAAACATTATCGCGTTCTCTCATCACGCGCAACAGATCATAAGGGAAATTAGTCGGATACGCATAATGAAGTCGAATCCATTCCACTCCCTTTACATCGGAGATTTTCTCCACCAACTTAGCAATGGAATACTCTCCGTAAAGATCCTTGCCATAGTAAGAAAGATCTTGAGCAATGATCTGAAATTCCTTTACGCCCTGAGACACCAACCACTCAACTTCAGCAACAATATCTTCGATGGAACGGGATTTATAAGCACCTGTCATCAGTGGAATTGCGCAATAGGCGCATCTTCTATTGCAACCTTCTGAAATTTTCACATACGCATAGTGGGAAGGGGTAGACAACTTATGTTGAACGGAGCAAGAAGGGTCATAAGCATAACCCAAATCCGATATGATCTCTTTCCAAGCAAACTTACCATAGAACCTATCAACCTCAGGGATCTCCACCATTAACTCGTCTTTATAACGATCAGACAAGCATCCCATCACAATCAGTTGCTTAACTTTCTTTTTTTTCTTCAGTTCAACGAATTTCAGAATCTCCTCGATGGACTCTTCCTTAGCGTCGCCAATGAAACCACAAGTGTTTATAATCGCAATTTTCCCCTTTGGAGTTTCTGGATCAAAGTTCACCTTAAATCCCGACAATTCCAATTGACGAGCAAGGAGTTCAGAATCTACTAGATTCTTCGAACATCCCATGTTGATTACATCAATCTCGTTAGACTGAGTTGGCATAATGTTTTATTTAAATAAAGAATCAACGAACTCTCTCTTATTGAACACCTGCAAATGGTCAATCCCCTCACCAACGCCAATGTATTTTACAGGAATCTTGAATTGGTCTGATACGCCAATTACCACACCACCCTTAGCAGTTCCATCCAATTTCGTAATGGCCAATGAGGTAACCTCAGTTGCCTTCGTAAATTGTTTGGCTTGTTCAAATGCATTTTGACCGGTGGATCCGTCTAAAACTAACATCACATCATGAGGCGCATCAGGTATGATCTTCTTCATCACCTGTTTGATTTTAGACAACTCATTCATCAAGTTAATTTTATTGTGCAAACGACCTGCCGTATCAATAATAACCACATCTGCACCATTAGCTTTTGCAGAAGACAAAGTGTCAAATGCCACAGAGGCAGGGTCGGCACCCATATTTTGTTTCACCACGGGACAACCTACTCGTTCTCCCCAAATCACGAGTTGTTCTACAGCAGCAGCACGGAATGTGTCGGCAGCACCTAAATAGACTTTCTTACCTGCCTTTTGGAACTGATAAGCCAACTTACCGATGGTCGTTGTTTTACCAACACCATTCACACCCACAACCATAATCACATAAGGATCAGAAGAAGCAGGAATTGCAAAGTCAGATCCGTCCTCCGTGTTGTTCTCCTCAAGCAAGGATGCAATTTCTTCTTTAAGAATCGTATTCAACTCTTCCGTGTCAACATATTTGTCACGAGCCACACGAGCCTCAATTCTATTGATAATTTTTACAGTCGTATCAACACCCACATCGGAAGTAATCAACACCTCCTCCAAATTGTCCAAAACCTCGGCATCCACTTTCGTTTTACCTACAACGGCACGAGCAATCTTTGAGAGAAAACTTTCTTTTGTCTTTTCGAGACCCTTGTCTAGAGTCTCCTTCTTATCTTTCGAAAAAATACTACTAAATAGACCCATACACTAATAATTTTCAGACGCAAAGATAATGATTTTTAAAATTCCAAAAGAGTTATATTATCGAATAGAATGTAAATAAATTCTAAATTTTACAATACTACCACACAAAGGGTTAATTTTTCACTTCTCTATATCTTATAATCAAGCATTGTTTCGTATCTTTGCATAAATCAAATTTAAGGAACACAGATGAGAAAAGCCCTTATTTCAATCATTGCAGTGATTTGTTTTTCAACATGTTACGCCCAAAAATCAAAAGATTATTGCCATCCCGACAAATTATTTTTGGAAGGAAGGGAACTATATGATCTACGTCAATACGGAGCAGCCAATCTCAAATTTAACAAATATTTAGAGAAGATCGAAAAAGACAGAGCTCCACTATACAGCGAAACAGAGTACTATCTAGCAAGTTGCGCTTACGAAATGGGAGCAAGAGACGCAATGAAAAAACTCAACACGTTCCTGACTCACAACCCAAATTCCACATTCGCAAACAGAGCCCATTTCCTTAAAGGAACCATCCTGTTCAACAAGGGAGAATATGCAGAGGCAACCGAAGAATTCGAGCATTGCAATATCAAACTTTTCAAGAATGATGAAAAGGCAGACCTATTGTTCAAAAGCGGTTACTGCTACTTAGAGGGCGAATCTTACGATAAGGCAAAAGAGAAATTCAATCAGTTGTTGGCTGATTCAACAAAATATAATCGATCTGCCGCTTACTACAAAGCTTATGTGGATTATGTAAGAAAAGACTACGAGGCTGCATATCCTATTTTTGAGCAATTGAAAGAAGAAAAAGAGTATGAAAACATCGTTCCCTATTATCTATTCCAGATTTACTATGCAAAGAGAGACTACGAAGCGGTGCTTTCTACCGGAGAAGAGTTGTTGAAGAAAGACTCTCTAAATGCGAACAACAACGAAGTTCACAGAATTTTAGGAGAGTGTTATTATCAACAAAAGGACTATAAAAACACAATTAAGCATTTAGCATACTATCAAAAGAAGAGCGACCAAGTGATTCGCAACAACATGTATATGCTTGGAAACTCCTACTATCAAATTGGCGATTACGTAAATGCCATCGACTGCTTCCAGGCAGTCACTTCCATCGAGGATGCTATGGGACAAAATGCATATCTCTATTTGGGTGCTTGTTACGTGAAAGACGAAAACCTAAACAATGCTCGTCTCTGCTTCGAGTCGGCAGGTCGTATGGATTTTGAGCCAAATGTAAAGGAAGAGGCACAATACAACTACGCTTTGATTGTCTATCAACAATCTTACTCGCCATTCAACGAGTCTATCACCGCTTTCGAATCATTCCTTAACGAATTTAGCGACTCTCAGTACAAGGACAAGGTATATAACTACATGGTTAATCTTTACTTAACTACGAAGAACTATAGAGAGGCACTTAATTCCATTCAAAAGATTGGAAACAAAACCTTGCCAATCTATGAGGCTCGTCAACGCATCACTCACAGTCTTGGTATACAAAACTACAACAACGGAGATTACGAAGAGGCAATCCAATCTTTCGATGAATCTTTGAAAGACAGCAAGTATAACAATTCGCTAGCTGCTTCTACCGTATTTTGGAAAGGTGAGGCATTCTACAAGCTAAAACAATACGACAAAGCATCTTCTTGTTTCTCTCAATTCGTAAACTCAGTAGGTGCCAGAAGTTGTGACGAATTCAACCTTGCCCACTACAACATGGGTTACACTTACTTCACTCAAAAGGACTATCCAAACGCTCTTACCTGGTTTAGAAAATACATCAACCTAGAGGAAGAGAATAAGACCCTTATAGCAGATGCAACAAATAGAATCGGAGACTGCTACTTCAACCATAGAGATTTCGACAATGCACAGAAAAACTATGCTACAGTCTACGCTTTGCGCGGTCCTGGTGCAGATTACGCCTGTTTCCAAGAGGGATTCATTCAGGGTTTGAAGAAAGATTACAATGGCAAGATTGAGACAATGGACAAGTTGATCAAATCTTTCCCTCAATCGGAATACATCGCAGACGCTCAATATGAGATAGGACGCTCGTATGTAATGATGGGCGACAATCAAAAAGCCATCAACACATACGACAAACTAAACAAAGAGTTTCCTCACAGTCCTCTTAGCCGAAAAGGAAGACTTCAAACAGGTATGCTCTACGATGAGATGAACAACTATGAAAAGGCAATATACACTTACAAGGAAATTGTAAACAACTTCCCTTCAAGTGCCGAAGCAAAAACAGCGTTGGAAAGTCTTAAAAACATCTATTTTGAACAAAACGACATCCAAGGATATGCTGATTATGTAGGTTCACTCAATGGAGTTGCCAAGTTTGACAAATCAGAACAAGACTCTCTTACCTATCTTGCCGCTGAACGTCTTTACGACAAGGGCGAATACGAAAGAGCAGTTACAAGTTTCAACAACTACATAAGCAAATATCCAAACAGTGCATTTACAAATGATGCACACTTCAACGCAGCAAACTGCTACTACCATTTAGGCAACAAAGAAAAAGCTGAGAGCGAATATAAGATCATCGCAAAACTCATCGGTTGCCCATTTAGAGAAGAGGCTCTCACTCGTTTGTCTGAGATCCAATATGACAACAAAGATTACACAACAGCTATCTCTACAATGTCCACATTAGACAGCATTGCACAAAACGCAGAGAATAAATTAGCAGCTCGCATTGGTATCCTAAGATGTAATAATCTATTGGGCAAGACAGACGAGACCATTAATGCGGCAACTACCATTATCAATGGAGATAATCTGGACAACAACATTTTAAGAGAGGCAATGTATACCCGAGCTAAGGCTCACGAAGTAAATGGAGACTCTGCCAAAGCATTCAACGACTTCTTGGAACTATCCAACAACTGTATGGATGAATATGGTGCTGAATCAAAATTTCGCATTGCTGAATACAATTTCAACAGAAAAGATCTGACAAATTCAGAAAAAGAGATATTTGATTTTATCGAGAAAAACACTCCTCACCAATACTGGTTGGCAAAGAGCTTCATTCTGTTGGCTGACATCTATGTTAACCAAGACCGAGATTTTGAGGCTAAGCAATATTTGATGAGTGTTCGAGACAACTACAAAGGAAAGGATGACATCTCTACTGAAATCAAAATAAGACTTGACCAAATCGAAAATAGAGAGTCTGAAAAAATTGTTAACGAAAAGAAATGATACGCTATATGAAACGCTTATTCATCACATTGAGCATAGTTGCCTTCTCTATCTCTTCTTTTGCGCAAGAGGCAGAGAAACAAGACACTACGATTCTAAAAAACATCGAAGTGGTCAAGGAGTACAACCCAGTTATCAAAGAGGCTGGTAAAATCAGTACCACTCCCGAATTAAAGGATATTAAAACCGAAAGGAAGAAACTTGACATCTCCGTTTGGACTACTCCATACGCAATTAAGCCAGGAGAGATTCCAACTCTTGATTATGCAACGCCAAACCCTGATCCAATAAAGAGCGCTAAAGAGAGATACGTAAGAATAGGAGGAGGAAACTATGGTTCTGTTTTAGGAGAACTTTATACCCCATTCATAAAGGATAACAAAAACCTGTTGGATTTTCACATCCTGCACAATTCTTCCTTTGGGAATGTGAAACTTACACCAAAGTTATACGAAGCACTTCCAGAAGCAATAGAAAGCAAGGCTACAACCAATGACACAAAAGCCAAGCTAAGCTATACAAGATCTATCAAGAACAAGGAACTTAGCACTTTCTTCAAAGGTGATTACAACTACTTCAAGTACTACGGATACGATTCTCGCATACAAGACTTGGCAATGGCTGGCATTACAGAAACTGATAATGATTCATTGAAGCAATCATTCTTGAAGTTAGGTGCCAACATCAGATTTAGAAGCAAAGATTACATATCCAAATGGAAATATGATTTCCAAACCAACTACTTCTTCTTCAAAAACAGAGAAGATTTGACGGAGCATACTATCCATACAATGTTGAACGGAGGCTATCGTTTCGACAACTCCTCGCTTCACATTGGTTTTGATATGCATAATATCATTATGGGATTACCTGAGAACAATGACAGGTATATCTTCGAAAGAAGAGAGACGCTTAACAACTACACTGTTATCAAACTTTTGCCACACTACCTCTTCTCTGGAGAACTTGGTGAAATTACAGTCGGAGTAAAAGGTGCATTCAGCATCAATCAAGGCAAGAAAGGTGCTGTTGCTCCCGATGTATACGGAAAGATTCGATTGATTAAAGAGTTGATGTATGTCTATGCAGGAATTACAGGTGACTATATTGTCAACAACTACCAAGAGATTACAAAAGAGAATCCGTACATATCTTCCAATGTAAGAATAGCCGATACCTATATGCCTATCGACGCATATCTCGGTTTTACATTGAAGATTGCCAAGAGAGTGGATATGGATTTACATGCAGGGTACAAATTAATTGAAAACCCTTACTTCTTTGTGAACCACTACGACACTTTGACTCAAAAGATGTCCAATACGTTTGATGTGGTTTACGATAAAAAGGCAGGATTGCTTGAAGCAGGAATATCTTTGAGTTATGATTGGAAAGAACGTTTGAATCTTCGTGCCACAGGAGTATTTAACAAATGGGCACTTAACGAGATCGAAGAGGCATGGTTCAAGCCAAAATGGAAACTCGATTTTGAAGGAAGCTATTTGGCTACAGACTTCTTGAGATTCCGTTTAGGATATCAGTTAGAGACTGGTAAATATGCATCTATCAATGACGTAAAGATGAAATTGCCAAACACACATAACCTTTATTTAGGCGCTGATTACAGATTGTTCAAATGGTTCAACATCTTCTTGAATCTCGACAACATCATCAACCAAGAATATGAAAGCTGGTATGGCTATACTCACCACAAATTTAATGTGATGGGAGGAGTATCCTTCATATTCTAAAAAGAATAAAGGGTATGGAACTCATTTTTTTTACAGCCATAATTTTCCTTCTTTGGAGATTTTTCCAAGACGAGACTCCATCAAAAGAGTATGAAGACAGGCTTCCCACCCTCGACCAATCTTTGATTTGGATACTCGCCTATGTAATGGAGGCGGATGGGAAGGTAACAAAAAATGAGCTCAACGCAGTAAAGAAGTTTTTAATCAGCTACTATCCAGAAGAGAAAGCCAAAAATCTTTTGCTTCTTCTAAGAGATATTCTCAAAAGAGAGAAGAATCCTGGTATAGACATTCGCATCTACTGTATTCGTATCAACGAATATATGAACTATAACGAGAAACTCGGTTTCCTCACCACTCTATTCAAAATATCCATTGCAGATGGATTGATAAGCGATAATGAAGCCGTCCTTCTCCAACACTACGCTCGTTTTACCCGAATTCGCGATGTTGATTTCCTATTCCTAACAAACTATTATACCTACGGATATCAATGGGGAAGAAACCAAGATAACCGAGGCAGATATAGGCAAAGGCAACAGGATCAAAACAACGCCCCTAAAGAATCATCCAATGTCAAAGATAAAGCATGGGCCTATAAGACATTGGGGTTGCCCAATGGAGCAAGTTCAAGTGATGTAAAAAAAGCATACAGGGCATTGGCTCAACAATATCACCCAGACAAACAAGTAGGAAAGTCTGATGCTGAAATTGCAGAAGCAACAAATAAGTTTAGAGAGATTAATGAGGCATACAATCTCCTATTAAACTAAAAAGATGAAGTATCTTGACAAAATAAAATCCAACTCAACCCTACTAAGCAATATGGCATCGTTAGGGTTGCTACAGATTGCCAATTATCTAATACCCATTGCTGTCATTCCTTTTATTGTACGCAGCTTAGGTGTAGAGATGATTGGTAAGGTCAGTTATGCCCAAAATATTATCCAATACTTCACCATTGTCATCACTTTCGGGTTTGAATACTCAGCCACAAGAGAGATTGCCATCCACAAAGATAATCATGAAGAGGTAAAACGAATCTTTTGGAGTGTCATAGCAACAAAATTTATTCTGCTACTACTCTCTTTCCTTGCCTTCCTTGGCATCTCCTGCTTCTGGAATAAAATGCAAGAAGATCTACCTCTTTATCTTTGTCTGTTTGCCATAAACATTGGTTTTACATTCTTTCCTACCTGGTTTTTCCAAGGAATGGAGAATATGAAAACAATGGCAATCATTAACTTTCTAATTAAGCTATTCGGAACTGGATTGTCTGTGTTCTTCATCAACTCTCCAGAAGATTATCTGATATATGCAAGCATGCCATCCATCGCATACGCAATATTCGGTTTGTTTGCCTTCTTTTTCGTGATAAAGAAATACGACTTAAAAGGCTCCTCACCCATAAAAGAGACAATAAAAGATCAAAACAAGAAATCTCTTCCTATCTTTTTAAACACCTTTTTCACCACATTGTATACCATCGCCAATGTGACTATACTTGGTTTTTTTGTAGACGACTACCAAATCGGCATCTACTCTGGAGCACACAAGATCATAATGTGTATTCTAATGGTAACTAGTATGCCTATCAACATTGCCATTTTCCCCTCCATAAGTAGAAGGATGGAAGAGTCGAAAAAAGAAGGCATTCGCTATTTTCTTAAAATGGGCAAGTACGCAGTTATTGTTTCATTGGCAGTAAGTGCATTAACTCTATTGTTCAGTCCTCTTTTAGTGAAAATCTTGTTGGGAGCAGAATTTGAAGCTTCAATACCATTGTTAAAACTATTCTCCCTACTTCCATTCTTAGTCATAACAGCAAGTCTATGTACAGTTCAAGGTCTGTACGGATTAGGATATCAAAAATACGCACCCTATATGGGATTTACCGTAGGTGTAATTTGTATAATGCTCAACTTCCAACTTATTCCAATTTATGGTATTTTTGGAGCAGGTATTGCTTGGATCATAGCACAAGCCCTTGAAATTGCCATTTCAGGAAGTATCGTTTACTATAAAAGCAAAAGATTATGAAAATAAATTTCATTATACCCAATATACCAAGCAAGCCAACGGGCGGATATAAGGTGATGTATGAATACGCAAATTGCTTTGCTGAAAATGGTCACGATGTTTATCTTTACCATATTGCTACGGTAGAAGGTATAAAGTATAATATTCCCCACTGGCTGCGAATGATAAGGACCAAACTTTTCTATGGAGACAGCAAGCCTAAATGGTTTCCCATCTCTGATAAAGTAAAGACCATCAACATTCCTCGTATTGATTCGCAGTACATTCGTTCTGCCGACATCAATATGCTAACAATGTGGGCGGAGGTGCTCGATTTTGCAAAAATAGGAGACTTAAAAGGGAAAAGAGTTAACCTAATTCAAGGCTATGAAGTATGGTTTGGCAGCGAAGAGCAAGTTCACAACTCATATAAAACGGGCACTATTAACATTGCCATATCAAATTATTTGGCAGATATTGTAGAAAGGGAGACTGGCGAGAGACCTGCCATTGTTAAGAACTCCATCAATCCAAAATTCAAATTAACGAAGAGTATTGAGGGACGACAAATTGGAACCATCTCTATGCTCTACTCCGAGCACGAATGTAAAGGCTCCAAGTTTGGTATAGAAGCATTGAAGATTGCACAAAAGTCTGTGCCAGGACTAAAAGTTGAGATGTTTGGAACATTCGATTGTCCTGATGGATTACCGGAATGGATCCATTATCAGAAAGAGCCCAAAGACCTATGTGCACTATACAACTCCGTGAGTATGCACCTCTCTCCAAGTGTAAACGATGGATGGGACTTACCTTGTACTGAATCCATGAAGTGCGGATGTGCGCTTGTCTGTACAGATATTGCAGGCCATAAAGAGTATGCCCGAGAAAAAGAGACTGCACTCCTTGCAGAGGCAGAGGATGCTAATGGGCTCGCACAAAGAATCATAGAACTGGCAAACAACGAGGATCTTCGTATTAGTTTAGCCAAAACAGGTCTACAAGAGACTGAGAAATATACGATAGACAAATCTTACGAACAGATTTTAGATATCCTCAACAAACAGCTGTAGAATATGGCAATATACATCATCATAGCAATCCTAATAACAATCGCTGTCCTATATGCTCCAAAACTAAATGATCGAAGCAAGAAGGCTGTATATGTTTCATTAGGCATCGTCCTTATCCTCATTATCGTGGCTAGAGACTATACGATTAATAGGGATTACATTGTCTATGAGAGATTGTATAACAATGCTCCAGATATTAGTTTGCTAAAAAAATCCATATCCGAATACAACAAGGAGATTGTCGCTGAATTCAGTTACTCTGCTTTTTGTACCCTTTTCAAGGCTACAGGCAACACCAAAGAGGTGAATCTGTTTTTTATCTTTGCATTCTATGCAATCATCGGTGTGTCACTGAAAATGTACGCAATTACCAAACTTACGAAGCTACATTTTCTATCACTATTGATCTACTTCAGCAACTCTTTCCTGCTACATGAAATGACACAAATTAGAGCTGGCGTAGCCCTTGGATTTGTACTGCTAAGTGTCTATAAACTTCAGAAAGAGGAGTATTTTCAATACCTCATTCTCATTTTTATCGGATCCTTCTTCCACTCCTCCGCACTAATGGCACTTGTGCTTGTCCTTTTCAGAACTACTAATATCAATGCAAAGGTTTGGGCTTCGGTCTTCTTTGCCTGCCTTATCATCCATCTCACTCATTTCGACATTCTTAAAGTCATTGATTTCATTCCTTTCGAATATTATCAATTTAAATTGAAAGGATATATCTATTTGCAAAATAAGGATAATATACACCTAAACTATTTTAACGTCGTTTACTTGTTACAAAACGCCATCATAATCATCTGCTTTTACTACAAAGAGCAAATCCAGAAAGAGGAGAAGAATCTGAACCTGTTTTTAAACATGTGTTGCCTTTCTTCATGCAGCTACCTATTCTTCGGTCAAATCCCGGGCTTTGCCGTCCGTATTAGCGAAGTGTTCAACTGCTCACTTATTATACTCATTCCACTCATCGTTAAAGCCATCAAACCCAAACATATAGCCGAGGCTCTTGTTCTTGCCATCGGATGGGGAATTTTCCTAATAAACATCTTACATTCCAAACTTGTTTTAGATTATAAAACGCTCTGGTAAAACCCCTTTGTTAGCAGAATTTTAGTATCTTTGCAGTTGCATTTGCAATAAACTGCATAAGGTAAGGATGGTATTTTTATTAATTATATTATGTCTATTTTTCGTAGTGGTCGGACTAAGATGTTCTCATAACAACATCTTCTCGCCATCTGTGATGACTGGTACCATTTGGGCAGGAAGCCTCTTCCTTTTTTTAGTTTTAGGACAGAAACTTCCCAATCTAAGTTTCAATTTTTGCCTATGCCTCTTCTTGTGGATATCATGTACTTGTCTCAGTTCACTTTACGCGCAATCTGCAACATATAGGGATTCGAAATTGGATGAACCTGGATTGTTAATCCGTAACATTTACCTAATTTATTCCGTAATATGGGCTCCGATCCTATATGAGTTTGTGACAAAAGTAATGTTATTGGGAACCAGCGGTAGTTTAGCCCTCGATCTACGATTGGCAGCCATTGGAAAAGGAAGTGGATTTAGCAGTGCATTCGGAGGATTATTCGTCATTATTTGGCAAGTATCTTTTTTGTTGGAAGCATTGTGCTTCGACAAGAAAAAATGGTGGAGGTTTGCCCTTATCACATTCATATACGCAAGTTTTGGAATAGTAACAATGTCTAAGATCACATTCTTAAACATATTCCTTTTCGGAACCTCTATCTTCTATTTCAAAAAACGTATTTCTTTGAAGCATCTTTTGATGGGAATAGGTGTACTATTATTTCTATTCTTAACCCTTCAATCTATCCGACAAGCCATTAAATTCTCCGATGTGGATGACAGCTTCTTCATCACCTATATAGTCAGCAATCTTTCAGCCTTCGACACGTTGAAACCTTGCACTTCACTTCATTTCGGAGAGAACACATTTAGGTTTATCTATGCAATGTTCTACGACTTGGAGTGGTCGAGAATAGAGCCTGTTGACATCATGTTGAAATGGATAAACAAGCCTATTCAGACAAACACATACACTGCAATGTATCCATATTACGTAGATTTCGGAAAAACTGGATTAGTAATCTTCCCTATCCTTATGGGAACTATATATGGTTGGATTTATAAGAAGGCAGAGATGGGAAGCAACTTCCATATCGTGTTATATGCAGTTGTCATAAACATAATCTTCATGCAATATGCGGCAGATTTGTTTTTTACCAGCTTCTCTGGCAATGTGAAGCTTTTCATATTCATTCTGATTCCATTCTTAGCAACCAAGCATAATCTATTAGTCATCAAAAAACGAATAACAGGTAATGATTGAAGGAGAAAATAAAATATTAATCATACTTGTTCTTTACAAACAGAAATTAGAAGAAAGCAAGTCCTTCCAGTTCTTGAAAAAGAACCTGGCTGCTCTTTCCACACCTCACAAATTGGTGATATACAATAACTCAACAGACTTTGCTGTCGAGCAATCCGAAATAGAAGCCTCTATAATAAATCCAGGAGAGAATGGGATGTTGGCAAAAGCCTATAATTATGCATTATCCATAGCAAAAGAAGAGGGATATGAATGGCTTATGCTATTGGATCAGGATAGTGAACCTAACGAGGAGTATTTTAAACGGGTCGCTGAAAATATAGATCAAATAGGTGAGAATACTGCGGCGATTGTTCCTTCTGTTATAAGTAATAATATAAACATATCCCCAAGCGAATACAGCAATGTATCTGGTCCATTTTGGAATGTTCGACCTATAAAAGGTGACATAAAAGAGAACAAATACATTAATGCCATAAACTCCTGCTCATTACTTCGAGTAGAATCCATCCTAAGCATTGGAGGCTTCAATGAAAATTATCCTTTAGACTATCTCGATTGCTGGTATTTCTACCAATTCCACAAGAAGGGATATTCCATAAAGATTATAAATGCGACTGTTCATCACAATCTTTCCATACTATCATTGGAGGATATGAATATAAAAAGATATGAGGGGTACATGAAGTCTTGCGCAAGATTTGCAAAAGACACCCAACGCTCTTTCCTATTCTTCTTCAGAATGAGGACGCTATTACGTTGCACGAAAATGTTAGTATTGCCTTCAAGATGGCACCTCATTCGACCAACCTTTTCTGCATTATTCTTAAAGGATTAAAGTTATGGCGAGTTCTACTATATTGCTTTCTACCTACAACGGAGAAAAATATTTGGCAGACCAAATCGAATCTATTTTGGCACAAACAGACCATGACTGGAAACTTCTTATTCGTGATGACGGATCATGCGACAAGACAAACAGCATCATTGATCAGTACACGCAAAACTATCCTGACAAGATAAACAGGCTAACAGCTGATAAGAATTTGGGTGTGGTGGGTTCTTTTGGAGCATTACTTCAAGCTTGCGATACTGATTATATGTTCCTATGCGACCAAGACGATGTGTGGTTGCCGACAAAAATCGAGGACACCAAAAGGAAGATGATTGAGGTCGAGTGCCAATACCCCAACACGCCTGTTGGCATATATACAGACCTGCGAGTTGTAGACGAGAATTTACAAACAATTCGCAACTCTTTTTGGGAGTATTCAAGAATAGAACCATCCTTGTTAACATCGTTCGATTACCTTTGTGTTCATCCTGCCGCTACAGGCTGCACAGTGATGATAAACCGTTTGGCAAAAGAGATATCTCTTCCATTGGGTAAGGATGTAAGAATGCACGATGCATGGATTATGCTATCCATCTTAAAGAATAATGGGAAGGTAGATTATATAAGGAAACAAACAATGCTTTACAGACAACACTCTAACAATGTTGTCGGTGCCATTGATGAAAATGACTCATACCTAATGACTCGCATCAAGGGAATAAGGGCAGTCGTAAAAAACAATAAAAGTCAATGGAAGATGATTAGCAAACTTGGCTTTTCATCACCCCTAAAATATCTTTGGATCAAGGTCTGCTACCAATACAAATACAATTCACTAAGAAAAGCTTCTGAAAAGTAAAATGAAAGTTACAATCATAACTGCCACATACAATAGCGCTGCCACAATTCGCACGACAATAGAAAGCATCGCAAAGCAAACCTACAAGGATATTGAGCATATCATTGTCGATGGTGTATCTTCCGATAATACTGTCGAGATTGCCAAAGAATACGATTCTGTCTCTCGCATCATATCGGAACCAGACAAGGGTCTCTACGATGCAATTAACAAAGGCATAAAGGCAGCCTCTGGGGATATCATAGGCATACTTAATTCGGATGATTTCTTTGCATGTGACACAACTATTCAAACCGTGGTGGACAATCTATCCCAAACAGGGACTGAAGCCGTTTACGGAGATGTATGCTATGTTTCTCACGATGCTTCATATAAACCTGTGCGTCACTATAGCAGTAACTTTTTCAGACCTTGGATGATGAGATTAGGATTTATGCCTGCACATCCTTCATTCTACGCAAAGAAAGAGATGTTTCAGAAAGTCGGATTGTACAATGACACTTACAAGATTGCAGCAGATTTTGAATTTTTACTACGTTGCTTTATGATTCACAAAATCAACTATCATTATGTACGTGAGACAATGGTATTTATGAGAGTTGGAGGAATAAGTAACAGGGACATAAATTCACATAAAGTCATATTTTCAGAACATAGAAGGGCCTTAAGGACGAACAACATCTATTCAAACTCATTACTATTATGTATGAGATACCCGATCAAGATCGTTCAAATTCTTTGGTATAATCTATGGTTGAAGAGATTAATGCCAAAAGAAATCGAACCAAACATTTAGTGAGATTGTTCTATTTTTTCAATAGAACACTGGTTAATAGCATCTCTCTCCTTATCAGAGAACCATCCCCACTTACAGAAATATTTGAAAGCAGAACTCATATGAATAAGCAACATCTTGAACGATTTTGCAGAATCCCTATGATAAACGTGGATTGCCTTAACCAAAGGATAATATACAATATCCATTCCGGAAGAATGAACTCTACGAGAGAAATCTAAATCCTCACAATACATAAAGTATTGCTCATCAAACAAACCGATCTTTTCAAAAACAGAAGTACGGATAAACATAAAGCAACCATAGACCCACGGAGAGCTAACTGGTTTGTCGTATGATAACCTGGTATAAATATCTTTCGACTTAGACGATGAAGGAATAAGTCTACGGAAAATCAATGTAGAAGGAGTAGGCAACAATCTGCAAGAGAAAGCACGTTCTCCATTAGGAAGGAATATATCAGGAGAAATCAATCCAACATTTGGATTAGCCTCCATATAATCAAATAACGACTCTATTACACCCTCTTCAAATGAGATATCTGGATTTAACACCAAGTGATATGAAGACAACTTCTTCACCTTTTCCATGATAAAGTTATGTGCTTTACCAAATCCAAGATTTTCTCCCACAAAATAATACTCAATACGATCATCTTGGGGGATACAGGTCTTTATCTCATCAGTAGGCGAGTTATCGACCAAAAAGAGTCTCACATCCATTCTTGTATTTAAAAAAGAATGAATGGCTCTCAACAACTCTTCTGAATCGTTCTTATATATAACTATGGATGCCGTTACTTGCATATCATCTTGAATATTTATAAATCGATTGCAACAAATTTAATCGATCCTTCAATTTATCTTTTAATGGCCTACGACTTGGTTCTGAACACGATGACGTATTATCCCCATGTCTTCGATATAAAATTAATGGTTTCTCGTAAAATAAGATATTTCCCTTGCGGAAATCTACATTCAATGCAATCCAAACGTCATGCATTGGAATATTGGAAGGAAAAGGAAGCGAATATGATAAGACACTGCGTCTAAAAGCCATACAACAGCCAATATAAGTGTTTTTCATCAAGTTTTTAATAAATCCTCTACCCGAATTTAGCAGTTTAAAGAAAGAGGGTTGGATTACATCCTCATGTGCATCCACCACTTTACAATCCGAAACTACCAAATCATAATCCCTCAACAATGGCAGCATATCATCAATCTTTCCGTCTAACCAAACATCATCCTGATCTGCCAAAAATATATACTCACCGGTCGAATGTTTAAGGGCATTCTCCATGTTGAATATTGGACTATGGAATGTATTTCCTCTTAGAATCTTTATTCTTGGATCTTGAAACGATTCTACGATAGCAAGAGTCGAATCAGTTGACGAATCGTCGGATATTATCACTTCATCCTCTTCATCCAACTGATTTAATATCGTCTCCAACTGTCTTCGTATGTATTTCTCTCCATTATATGTAGGTATACACACGCTTACTCTACAATCCATACTCACTCTCTATAAAGCAATAGCAAAAATAAGTTAAATTTTCGAATTATCATCATTATAGGCGAACAAATAAAGCTCACATACGGAAAACAAACGATTTTTTCTCTTTTTTATTTTGCCAAACAAAAGAAAAATGGCATCTCTGCAACCAGAAATGCCATTTAATTTCAAAGATAAAGAGCTTTATTAATATTCTTGCCAGCTCTTGATTTGGATATCTTCCTTGCTTTTCTCACAGAATGCAGTGATAAACGCACTTGCCAATCTTGCATTTGTCATCAAAGGAATGTTGTGATCAATTGCAGAACGACGAATCTTGTATCCATTTGTCAACTCTCTTGTCGTATGGTTCTTTGGTATGTTGATTACCAAATCCACCTGATGATCTTGAAGCAAAGAGATAATATTGACATTTTGGTTATTCTCATCTGGCCAACTTACTGCTGTAGCGTCAACACCATGCTCTACCAAGAAGTTCTTTGTTCCCTCTGTAGCATAGATCTTATATCCATGTGCATGCATCAACTTGCAAGCATCCAATAAATCAACCTTACCACGAATATCTCCTGAAGAAACTAATACTCCCTTCTCTGGAACATGGTATCCAACTGATGTTAATGAGTTAATCAAAGCCTCGTTGTAATCTGCACCCAAACATCCAACCTCACCTGTTGAAGACATGTCTACGCCCAAGATTGGGTCAGCCTTGTGCAAACGAGCGAATGAGAATTGTGATGCCTTAACTCCAACATATTCGATATCGAATGTTGATGAATCTGGTTTTTCAACTGGAACATCCAACATAATCTTTGTGGCAGTCTCGATGAAGTTTCTCTTCAAAATCTTAGACACAAATGGGAAGCTTCGAGAAGAACGAAGGTTACACTCGATAACCTTTACTGAGTTCTCCTTTGCCAAATATTGGATATTGAAAGGACCACTAATGTTCAACTCTTTAGCAATCTTCTTACTTACCTTCTTAATCTTACGAACAGTCTCCAAATACAACTTTTGTGCTGGGAATACCAATGTTGCATCTCCAGAGTGAACTCCTGCAAACTCAACATGCTCTGAAATTGCGTATTCAATGATTTCACCATTCTTAGCAACCGCATCGAACTCTACCTCTTTTGCATTTTGCAAGAAAGAAGAAACGACTACTGGATACTCTTTTGAGACCTTAGCAGCTTGCTTCAAGAATGTATCCATTTGCTCGCGGTTGTAGCAAACATTCATGGCAGCACCCGAAAGCACGTATGAAGGACGAATCAACACTGGGAATCCTACCTCTGCAATAAACTTATCAATATCCTCAGGACTTGTCAACTCACCCCAACGAGGTTGGTCAATTCCCAACTGATCCAACATTGCTGAGAACTTATGACGATTCTCTGCGCGGTCGATAGAAACTGGAGATGTTCCCAAAATAGGCACATTTTGACGATACAACTTCATTGCCAAATTGTTAGGGATCTGACCACCTACAGAAACGATAACTCCCTTAGGAATCTCTAAGTCGATAACATCCAACACACGCTCAAAACTTAACTCATCGAAGTAAAGTCTGTCGCACATATCATAGTCTGTTGACACTGTTTCTGGGTTGTAGTTGATCATAATTGACTTGTAACCCAACTTTCTTGCTGTTTGAACTGCATTTACAGAACACCAGTCGAACTCAACAGACGAACCGATTCTGTAAGCACCAGAACCAAGAACCACAATGTTCTTATCATTTCTATAAGAGTAGTCAATGCTATGCTCGTCTGCTCCATAAGTCATATACAAGTAGTTTGTCAACTCTGGATGTTCAGAAGCAACTGTGTTGATACGACGAACAATTGGAGTAATTCCTTGTTTCTTACGAAGAGCACGAACGCGAAGCGATTCCTTCTCCATATTGTTATCTGGATTCTCTGTGTAACGTGCGATTTGGAAGTCTGAGAAACCAAGTCTCTTAGCCTCTTTCATCACATCAGCAGGGATATCCTCGATCTTCTTATATTGACTCAACACCTTAGTATAGTCAACAATGTTCTTCAATTTGCCGATGAACCACTTGTCAATCTTAGTAAGGTCAACGATCTTCTCAATTGAGTATCCCTTCTCCAAAGCTGCTGCAATAGCGAAGATACGCATATCAGTAGGATGTGACAACTCTTGATCCAAATCGTCGAATTCCAAATCGTGGTTTCCAACAAATCCGTGCATTCCCTGTCCAATCATACGAAGACCCTTTTGCATAATCTCTTCGAACGACTTACCGATAGACATAATCTCACCAACTGACTTCATTGAAGAGTTGATCTCACGATCTACGCCAACGAACTTAGACAAATCCCAACGAGGAATCTTGACGATAATATAGTCTACTGAAGGAGCAACGTATGCTGAATTTGGAGTACCCATCTCACCAATTTGATCCAATGAATAGTCCAAAGCCAACTTAGCAGCAACGAATGCCAATGGATAACCAGATGCTTTAGATGCTAAGGCAGATGAACGGCTCAAGCGAGCATTGATCTCGATAATACGATAATCATTTGTCTCTGCATTGAATGCATACTGAATATTACATTCACCTACAATGCCAATGTGACGAACCACTTGCTTTGCAATCTCTTGCAACATACTGATTTGCTCTTGAGACAAAGAGATGATAGGAGCCACTACGATACTTTCACCTGTGTGGATTCCTAGAGGATCGAAGTTCTCCATTGGAACAACTGTGAAGCAGTGGTCGTTCTTATCACGAATTACCTCAAACTCGATCTCTTTCCATCCTTTCAATGATTCCTCAACAAGGATTTGCTTAGAGTGAGCCAAAGCACTCTCACATAGTTCAACAAACTCTTGCTCATTAGCACAAATACCAGAACCAAGTCCTCCCAAAGCATAAGCGGAACGAACCATCACTGGATATCCAATTCTGCGAGCTACTGTCAAGGCATCTTCCATTGTCTCTACTGCTTGAGAAACTGGAGTCTTTGCCTCTATCTCGTTCAATTTCTTAACAAACAAATCACGGTCTTCTGTGATCATAATTGCCTCTACAGAAGTACCCAATACCTGAACGCCGTACTTTTTCAACACACCAGAAAGGTAAAGCTCAGTACCACAGTTCAATGCTGTCTGACCACCGAAAGCCAACAAGATTCCGTCTGGTTGCTCCTTCTTAATTACTTCCTCAACGAAATAAGGAGTAATAGGTAAGAAATAAACCTTATCTGCAACTCCTTCTGATGTTTGGATTGTTGCAATATTAGGGTTAATCAACACTGTGGAGATACCCTCCTCACGCATTGCTTTTAGTGCTTGAGAACCAGAGTAGTCAAACTCTCCGGCTTGTCCAATCTTCAAAGCACCAGAACCAAGCAAAATGACCTTTTTAACTTTCTGTGACTTCATAATTATTTCTCTTTATAGTTACTCTCTTATATATAAAAAAAAAGCAGTGGAAAAATACCACCGCCAAAACTTAACAAAAACAACAGCCTAATGTCTTAACGACATCCCAAATCTTAGTTATGTATTGGTGTCTAAACATAAGCTTTTAGTTCTTTATTTACATCTTTTACAATTGGGTGCAAAAATATATAATTTTTTTAATCAAATGGAATTTAAAAGTAATAATTTTTAATTTTTCAAAATTCCATACCTTTTGTTTTTCGACACATTTAATTATATTTTCAACTCATATTTTTCATCAAAATAGGTGTCCCAATTCTGATTGTCATTCAAACCTATCTGAAGTCCATAAAAGCGTGTTCCATTTCTCCGGCATTCCTGCATCTGTTCCAACAACTGCTCTGTCACTAATGGTATTTTGAAATCAGTAATCCATAACACATCAGAACTCATATATTCGGCACTATTACCTAAGAGATCGAACATTTTCATCATCATCTCCTTCGCATTAGTGTCTCCTGAAGCACTCTTCTTAAAAAAATCAAACAATCTTGCACGATCCTTTTTCACATCTATCGGATTAACAGAAACCGCAAATGACAAAAGGAATAAATCTCTCTTTTGTCGGTCTGCAATCTCCAAAAGCCTCAACAATAATGAATTCCCCACCTTCTCAGGATCGCCAACCATACTTCCCGACGTATCCAAACAGACAATCATAGGACCCTTTCTCTTTGCTGATTGCATCTTTAAATGGTGTATAGGTTTGAATACTTCACTTTTGTGCGAGAATGTTTGCAATCTTTTCGATACATATTTATATAGGAAAAGATCCGACAACTCATCGTCTGCCGACTGTGCCATTTCCATTGGCAACATCGAATTCAAATCATCTCCAACTGTAACTCCAAAAACATCACTTTTAGAAGAGTGCGACATCTGGAATGTACTTCCGCTTGAGACTGTTAACTGCTGATGACTCTCCTCATCTGCTACTCTACCCATTTTATTGGCAATCTTCACCAATACGGGATATTTGTTTTGTATCTGTATCAGCTTTCGCAACCGTTCGTAGATGGTAGAGTTCCAAATTCCACTCATGGCGCTCCATGCTTGCAAGAACTCACTCTCCGGAATGCGATTTTTGGAAACATACTCCTCCACCTCTTTCATTGAGGTACGAGTCTGATTTGCCACTGCATTCGTTCTGCCCCTCGTTGCATCTTGGCAAGTTGAATTTACCTTTTCAAACTCTACAGATTTCCATTCGTTCAAAAAGTGTTGCCAGAGCACATCATCCTTCAATGCTTCTGGTTGTTGAAACTTCTGCTGATAAAATTTGGAGAACCCAGGATTACGTTCTTCCACCTCTTTCATCAAACTACTCCAACCATCTTTTTTTCTCTCGTAATCCCACGCCATCACACTTTTTATTTTGAACTCCACCGCCTGACTTCGTAGCATATTATACGAGCACATATTTAAATGTTGGAAAACAAAATCAAGTGTAATGTTATAAAAGACGCTTGCTTGTATCTTATTAGACAAAACGCGACTTCGCAACCAGGGATCTCTCATTTGCGACACCAAATAGGAGTACAGAGCATCACCCTCCCAATCTGGATTGTCTTCTTGGTCGTATATCCCCCGTTCAACAAAGTCGTCCAACATCTTAACATACACGGCTGCAGACGGTATAGAAGGCTTTTCACTCTTCATACTCCAACTTCTCAATGTCAACCCTCAAATAAGCTATCTTCTTCCGAAGTTGAGCAAACAAATTCTGCAGCTCCTCTTTATCCTCTTTCGAAAGGAACATATTAGACTGCAACATCTCCGAAAAGGCATTCATCTCTTGCACCTTCGATTCCAGCACATCATAATAGTTCTTTCCTGAAGGTTTAGGTAACGAATCAATATTTATATCCGCTTGCAACGGACTCTTTGATTTCTCTATCTCATAACGGACACCTCCAATAAAAAGGTCTTGACCTTTCCTGTATATATTCACCCTCTGCTTGTTGACTTCACTATTCCCATACGACATTGCATCACCCACATAACTACGCAAAATGCTATTCTTCATGCATTTAGGATCATTATAAATAACCGCTTGTGTAGGCACATTATCTTGATTATATTCTTTCAGATTACGAAAATCAACAGCAAAGATATAGGTATTACCTGTTCCATGGTTCAATACATGATAGTAGAAATGATTGCATAATAACAATCCATCGTTGCGATGCTCTCCTCTTTTCCTATCTGCCTCGACCGATTGCTTCACATGCATAATCTTAAGGTCTGCCAGTACTCCCTGTCGAAGGTTCTCCAACTCCGTCTCCAAACCAACAAAAAGGGAGTTCTTCGTTATACTCTTCACATACTCTTGCTCTTCTATTTCACCCCAAAGGCAACGCCACAACGGATAGATATCAGCAAGAGTAACGCTCTCCCTCTGGTGCATAAAAGCAGATGTACGAAGCAGCTGCAAGATCTTCTTCCAACGACGATCACTCACGTAGATGGCACGCTTGTTCTCTCGTACAACAGAGAGTTGATTTCTCAAATAAACAATGCTTGCCAACGCCTCAGGAGAACAAGAGATTTTGGCGATCTTCTCTTGTGCCTCCGCATATTCTTGTGGAGTGATGGGTTGTTTTATATCTATTAAATCGGAAGTCTCCGAATCCAATAACATATTCACAAAGGCATCTTGGTCTTTAATACAACCAGAGACTATACGTATTAGGAAACGATCCCATAGCGCCTCCAGTCCTTCCCCCTCTGTAGGCAACTCATTGCTGGCACCTATAAGTAGTTTCAAAGGGAGATGAACCTCCTGATCTCCATTCCTATAGATCTTCTCATTGACAACCGTCAACAAAGAGTTTTGAATGGCAGGTCCAGCCTTCCATATCTCATCCAGAAAGACTATCTCGGAAGAGGGAAGGTATCCCTCCGTTCTTCTCTCATATTTATCAGAAGTACGAAGTTGAGAAATGCTCACAGGACCAAATATTTCATCTGGCGTTGAGAAACGGGACATTAGATATTCAAACACAGAAGCATTCTGAAATGCACATTTGATACGTCGAGCTACCAACGACTTTGCCACACCCGGAGGACCTAACAACAAAACACTCTCACCCGCCATTGCGGCCAAGAGAGAAAGTCCTATCTCCATATCCTTCTCGTATAAGTGAGAAGAGAGTTCTTTTATTAACTGTGAGTATCGATTTTCCATAAAAGATCACTTTAACGCCTCTATAGGCAACAATTCCCACAAAATTACAAGAAAAAGGGAAGAATGGCAAACGACTATTTATCTCAAATCCACCTACTACCTAAATACCTAAACTTTTTATACATTTGCAATTGTAACAATAACTAATATGCGATGAAACGATTTTTCTTTTTACTACTCTCAGTGAGCAGCCTTCTTTGTCATGCTCAATCCTATCAATCGGCAGAAACTAACGCTTACATACAAAAATACCACAAGACTGCCATTCGCGAGATGTATCAATACAAGATACCTGCCAGCATTACCTTGGCACAGGGCATTTTAGAATCAGCCAGTGGTCGCAGCGACCTTGCCACAAAGGCAAACAACCACTTCGGCATTAAATGTTCAGGCGAGTACTCTGGTAAAAAATACTACAAAGACGACGACAAGAAGAATGATTGCTTCCGCTGCTATGTTCACGCAGACGAATCGTTCCGCGACCACTCTATCTTCTTAACCAAAAGCAGATATGCGGGTCTATTCAAACTAAAAATCACAGACTACAAAGGCTGGGCAAAAGGGTTGAAAGAGGCTGGTTATGCCACCAACCCTAAATATCCTTCCCTTCTGATCGACATCATTGAGCAAAACAAACTTTACGAATACGACAAAAACCCAGAGAAGTATCTTTCAGAAAAAGAAGCGAAAAATTATTCCATCCTAAATGGAAAGATATCACCTGAGGGTAATCTAAAAGGAAATGTGGTTATCGCACCAAATGTAAAAAGAAACAAAATCAACGGCGTTAAATGCATTCAAGTGAAATCGGGCGACACATTCTATAGTTTGTCAAAAAGTTTAGGAATGAGCGTTGAACAATTAAGAGAACTTAATGACTTCCCTTCCAACTATGTTTTAAAGGTAGATGAATACGTTTTTGTTGAGGAGAAAAAGAAGAAAAACAAAGACCACGACACACACATGGTTCAGAAAGGAGAATCTTGGTTGTCAATCTCACAACTATATGGCATTCAAAAAGCAAAGCTGAAAAAAATGAACAAAGCAAAGGGTGAGAACATCAATGCTGGTAAGGTAATTAGACTTCATTAATACACAAGAGGCGGATGGTTAGACCATCCGCCTTCTTATTCCGACCTAAAAATCCGATCTATTTCTTATGCTCCTCTAACTTAGCAGCCCATATCCTTGCAGCCGATTCTACCATCCTCACACACGGACGCTTCGCATAGTAAACGGCAGTTCTCTCAGCAGGCTGATGAGTCTCTTTTACCTCCTTGTCCAGTCCCAACAAATCACGACATTTCAAGAAACCATTTTCTTCCTTAAACTTCTCTGCCAATTCCTGGACAATACGATAATTTTCTCCCTTTCCATCAGCATTTTTAGGATCAGTAGTACCATACTCCAACCCAGCCAAAAGGAACATACCGCACGCAGCCCCGCAAGTTTCTCTCATACGTCCAATTCCTCCTCCAAACGAAGCAGACACTTTCAACGCTTGCTCTTCTGTCAATCCATACATATCGGCAAAAGCTGCCACTACCGATTGAGAACAATTGAACCCACTCTTGAACAACTCAACTGCCTTTGCTATTCTATCTTCCATAACAAAATATTTTTACCGTTTCTAAATTAAATAATCACAAAAATAGGTTATATTTGTCATACTTAAAAGATAATTATGGGAACAGCAAATCCAAAAGTACTTAAACTCTACAGGGCATCGGCAGGTTCGGGAAAAACCTATCGACTATCTCTCGAATTTCTCAAACTACTTGTCAAAAACCCTTTCTGTTACGACAAAATATTGGCAGTAACCTTTACGAACAAGGCTACGACCGAAATGCAGACCCGAATCATGGCCGATCTGTACTCCATTATTGAGGGACTAGACAAAAATCTTTTCCAAAGATTGCAGGAGGAGTTAAAAGAAGAGGGAGAATGTAGTTTAAGTGAGAAAGAAATAAAAAGCAATGCAAAACGCGCCCTTTTCAACATTCTACACAACTACAATCACTTCCAAATAAGTACCATTGATAGCTTCTTCCAAATTATCTTGAGAAATCTTGCTCATGAATTGGGTTTGGGAGCTTACATGAATATCGTTATCGAATCAGACGACACTCTCTCGGAGGCTGTTCAACTCATGTACGAAGAATTCAATCAAAACGAGAACCTTAGGAAATGGGTAAATGAATTCTCTGAAGAGAAGAGCAAGGAAAACAAAAGTTGGAAAATTGACACCGAGATAGAATCATTCGGCAAGAACATCTTTAAGGAGATTTACAAAAATCACGAAAAGTTTTTGGAAGAGAAACTAAACAACCGAGGGTTCCTTAAAGATTATAAATCCAAACTTTATGCCATAAAGAAATCCAAAGAAAATGAAATTCTAAAACACTGCATTGAATTTGACGAGATTCTTCAAAGCAACGGTATTGAAGTGACCGATTTATGGTATAGTGCAACAGGCGGATACTCCTATGTCAACGACATGAAAAAAGGAGCATACACCTCCTCTTTGGAAAGCAAAGCAAGAGCGCTGAAATGCGCAGAAAACCCCGATCAATGGGTAGATAAAAAGAGTTCAAAAAGAGACACTGTGCTTGCAATAGCTCCTAAACTTTCTGAAATCTTATATGCTATTGAGGAGGTAAGAGGAACGAATGCAAAAGAGATCAATTCTTGTGCTCTTATCCTTTCTCAAATGAATGTGTTAGGTCTTATCCACGATATATCTCGAAAAATAAAGGAGGTGAATAACCAACGAGGACAATTCTTACTGGGCGATACTCCGAATCTGTTGAAAGAGATGATTCAAGATAGCGACACACCTTTCATCTACGAAAAGATTGGAACCCATCTAGAGCATATCATGATTGATGAGTTTCAGGATACCAGCCAAACACAGTGGAGAAACTTCCAACCACTCATCAAAGAGTGTATGGACCAAGAGCAGATGAATCTGATCGTAGGCGACCCAAAGCAATCCATCTACCGCTTCAGAAATGGTGATTGGAGTATCATCGAGAGTCTGATGACCGCTTTTGCCAATGTGACACCAGAAATCATAAAAGCAAAGGAGAACTGGCGAAGCATGGAGAACGTCATTGAGTTCAACAATAAAATATTCGCACCTCAGGAAGAATCTAATCTATCCCCTATTCTTAAACCATTTATGACAGGAGAAAGTGATCATCCCCTATTGGTGCAGATTAACGGAGTGTACAAAAACTCAAGGCAAGAGTGTCCTGATGCTAAACCCGAAAACAAAGGAAAGGGATATATTTCCGTCGAATTCATCGAGAAAGAGGAGAAGGGGGAAGAAGAGAATATGCTCAAACGCACTCTGCAACAAGTAACGGAGTTCCAGCAACAAGGCATCAAAGCATCCGACATCACAATTCTTACCAGATTCTCGAAAGACATCTCCAAAATTGCAGAATATTTTGCCCAATATAGGGATGCTAACAGAGAATACATAGATGCAAACGGCCTTTGCTATGATATTATCTCAGACGAAGCATATGTTTTAGAATCATCTATCGCGTTAAAGATGATTATTTGTGCGATGAAAGCGTCTATTTGTCCAGAAGACAACATTGCATTCACTGAGTTATTTTCTCTCTACAAAAGCACAGAAAACGAAGCAACAAACAAAGAAGAGTCGTACACAAAAGTATTGGGCGATGTGTCCATTACGCAAAGCAAAGAGTACATTCAACTAAAGAGGCAAATCGAGGAACTTAAAAACCTACCTCTTTATGAGATGGCAGAAGAACTTTGCAGAATATTACATCTAGAAAGGATGAATGATCAGACCTCCTTTTTATCGACTTTTTTCGATAGCCTAAACGATTTTATCACACGAAAGTCACCAGACATATCACGATTCTTGGATCACTGGGAGAAGTATCTAAAGAACAAAAAAATACCTTTAAGCAATAGCATTAACGGTATACAAATAATGACTATCCACAAATCCAAAGGATTGGAGTTCCATACCGTAATCATTCCGTATTGCAATTGGGATATATGTAAAAACGGGGATATTCTATGGTGCGAAACACGCAATCTGGAAAATCCTTACAAAGAGATTCCTGTACTTCCGATTAAATTCGGAGAGAAAATGAACGACTCCCTTTTCACCGAATTTTACGAGGTTGAGAAGTATCAACAGGTAATAGACCAAATCAACACCTTGTACGTAGCATTCACTCGTGCAGTGAATAATCTTGCCATACTATGTGAAAAGAAACCAAGCAAGGAGAAAAAGGGCAACAAAGAATCGGACACAGAACCTAAAAACTGTTCCATACTTTTGGAGACAGTACTCTTTTCCGATTTGGTTCAAAACAGCGATCAATGCGATGAAAATAAATCCATCATATCTGAATACTACAAGGTTGGAGAAATTATAAAAACAGGAAATAAGAAAGAGAAAAAGGCACAAACAAACCCATTTAAGGAGACTTCGGATTCCATCCCATGTCAATATCAATTCAACCAACGCACAGCAACGTTCAGGAACTCCAACAAAGCAACTGAGTTTATCGATGGAATTTTGGAATCTGAAAAGGATGGCAATGAAGCAATCAAGAAAGGACTATTGCTTCACTACATGTTCTCCAATATTAAATCTGAGAGGGATATTCCAGAGGCTGCCAACCAATTGATTTTTGAAGGAATGATTTCTTCAGAGGAGGAGAAGCAAGAGCTCATACGCTACGCAGAGACAAAGATTAACGAACATTCAGAATGGTTTGCTGATGGCTTAAAGATATACAATGAGTGTTCTATTTTATCGAAAGATGAGGATACACAAAAGGTAAAAGTCAGTCGTCCTGACAGAGTCATACAAGATGGTAACAAAATGATAATCATCGATTTCAAAACAGGCAAAAGACTCAAGAAGCACCAAAAGCAAGTAGATCAATACGCCTCCCTTCTACAACAAATGGGATATGAGACAGAAACTCATCTTTGGTATTTGGAAGAGGAGTAATTTATATAGAGAAACATTTATAAACAAAAATATCTGTGGGTTTCAATTAATAAAACTAAGTGGAGTTTGTTCATCCGATTAAATTCATTACATTTGCAATGATAATTTTTATAAACTTTAAATTTAAATTTTTAATCTATGTCTGTTAACAAAGTAATTTTAGTAGGAAATGTGGGTAGGGACCCAGAAGTAAGGTATGTTGACAAAGATGTTCCTGTTGCAAGTTTTTCATTAGCCACAACCGAGCGTGGATTCAAAAGACAAGATGGATCAGAAGTTCCAGAAAGAACTGAATGGCACAATATTGTCGTGTGGAGAGGTTTGGCAAAAGTGGCAGAGTCGTATGTGAGAAAAGGCACTTCACTATACATTGAAGGGAAGTTGAGAACCCGTTCTTGGACGGATCAAAACAACAACACCCGCTACACAACAGAGATCGTTGCGGATCAAATGGAGTTGTTAGGAAGAAAACCAGAAGGGGGGGTCCCTCCTTTGGCAGCACCAGAGAATAATAACAATGCATCGGTTCCGACTCAACAACCTATCGCACCGCCTCCAAGCATCGAGGATCAGTCGGACGACCTTCCATTTTAATGGTCAAAAACAATTTATAAATAAGCACTTACGGAATTTGAATAAAATTCTTTATATTTGCAAGGACGGAAAAATTCCGTCCTTGTTTGTTTAACAAAATCGTAATTCATTGGACATTCCTCTTTTTGAAACCATTAGGTTTATCTTTGAAGAGCCCACTTGCTCTTATCTTGTATTTGCTGTTAAAGCCATCATCGCAGGCTTATCTTTTGTAGCGCTTTCCTACATCTCTTTCTTCGAATCTGAGTTTTTTTCCCTTTCCACCAGTGAAATGGCAGAAGTGAAGATCTCCTCAGATCCAAAATTCAACAGACTAAAAAACCTATCTGAAAATCCACTCGACACTTTAGGTAGTGTTATCGTATCTCGTTATTTTACGATCGTATTATCCATTGTCTTGACCACCCTATTGTTGGCTCAACTACTATGGTTTACAACCTTAAACAACGCATTTATCTGTGTAATTTTGGTTATTACGCTACTTCTACTTCTTTTCATATTTGCCGAATTCATCCCTGAAAAGATGGTCACCAAAGAGAATCCTTCCATTATTTGTAGGGCAGCAACCATCATATCTTTCTTTGGTTTCATCTTTAAACCATTTGTCCACCTTCTTATCAAATCGACAGATGTGGTAGAACGCCGTTTAGAGTCTCGCACCATGAGAAGTGCAGCCATCGACGACATCTCCGAAACACTCAATATGGGTGATGCAGAATCTGTGGATGAAAAGGAGATTCTGCGAGGCGTGGTGAATTTTGGAAAGACCAGCGTAAGTGAGATTATGCAACCTCGTGTGGATATCGTAGACATTGATTATAAAAGCGACTTTGAAACGGTATTGAAGATCATCCGTGAATCGGAATATTCACGACTTCCTGTTTACGATGAAAGCATTGACTATGTAAAGGGTATTCTTTACATCAAAGACTTCCTTCAATACACAGATCAAGAAAAAGATTTCCACTGGCAAAGCCTTATCCGCGAGGCCTACTTTGTCCCTGAGAACAAAAAGATCGACGATCTGTTCAAAGAGTTTCAACAAAAACATATGCACATGGCCATTGTGGTAGACGAGTTCGGCGGAACCTCCGGTATTGTCACATTAGAAGATATCATTGAGGTAATCGTAGGAGACATCTGCGACGAGCATGACGAGGAAGAAAAACAAATCACACAATTGGATGATACCACATATCTCATCGATGGTAAACTTCTATTGTCCGACTTCTACAGAATTGAGAATGTAGACAAAGAGATATTCGAACCTTTAGATGGAGATGCCGACACCCTTGCCGGATTGATCCTTGAACTGAAGGGCTATATTCCGACCAAAGGGGAGATTATTGAGGTTGAAAACTATCTTTTCGAAATCGTTTCAGACGATAAAAGAAGAATTAAAGAGATAAAGTTGTCTATAAAAGATAAAAAGGTATGACACTGAAAAAGATATTTTCTGGAGTTCTACTCCTTCTTACTGTCGCATCTTGTAGCGATACCATTCCAAAGCCACGAGGATATTTCAGAATTGAACTACCCGAGAAAGAGTATGAGCAATACGACAGCAAAGAGTTCCCTTGTCAGTTCAACTATGCAAAGAATGTCTCAGAGGTGCGACTAAAAGGTGTAGAGAAAGACTCTGCATGGATTGATATTGTATACCCTCAATACAACGCAAGGGTGTATTGTACCTATCGAACATTAAACAATAACTTCCAATTATTATCGGAAGACTCTCGTCGCCTCGTATACAAGCCACATACAGTGAAGGCAGATGCCATTACCGAACAAGTGTACATGAATGACGACAACAAGGTGTATGGTGTGCTTTATGAACTAAAAGGGAATACGGCTTCTAACATTCAGTTTGTGATGTCAGATAGTACGAAACACTTCTTCAGAGGAGCTCTTTACTTTAACGTAAATCCCAACAAAGACTCCATTGCCCCTGTCGTTGATTACATACGAGAAGACATTATACAACTGATAGAATCACTAAAATGGAAATGAAAAAGAAATTCATACATATCATCGCTTTTATCGGCGCCATTGCACTCATCGGATTTATATCAAATAAACTTTTCTTCCGTTGGGACTTAACATCGGAGAAGAGATACAGTCTTTCTGATAACACGAAACGACTATTAGGAGAGTTGGACGAAGAGTTGAAGGTAACAGTATACTTGGATGGAGACCTAAACTCTGGTTTCTTACGATTGAGGAAAGCAACAAAGGAGATGCTCGATGAATTCGATGCCTACGCTGGTAAATCGGTGAAGTATCAGTTTATCAATCCCTCTTCCGGAGCCACCAACGATGAGAGGCAAAATCAGTACGAAGCGCTAGAGAAAAAGGGAATGAGAGGTATTGTAGTATACGATCGTGACGGAGAAGGAGAATCCCGCCAAAAGATCGTTTTCCCATGGGCTGAAATCAACTATAAAGGCAAAACAAAGAACATCAATCTACTAAAAAACATTCCAAACAAGTCTGGCGAGGAGAACCTAAATATCTCCATCGAATCTCTCGAATATGAAATAACTGATGTGTTGCGTATTATCACAACAACGCATATTCCAAAAATTGCTTTTTTGGAAGGCCAAGGCGAATATCCGGAACCTTATGTATACGATATCACGCAAACATTGAGCCACTATTACCAAGTTGATCGTGGCATGCTTTCAGGACAAGCTGATGAACTAAACGGTTATGAAGCAATCATCATCGCAGCACCTTCAAAGAAATTCTCCGAGAAAGACAAATATGTAATCGACCAATATATTATGCAGGGGGGTCGCGTGCTATGGTTATTGGATGGTGCTCGCATTTCTTTAGATAGTCTTTCCACCGCTTCTCAAACCATTGGTATAGAGAACGATGTAAACCTGACCGATCAACTTTTCAAGTATGGTGTAAGGATCAATGCAGACCTTGTTCAAGATGTGCAGTGTTGCCTAATCCCAGTCAATATGTCACGAGAAGGAGATGCTCCTAAATACGAACCTATGCCATGGTACTATTCACCATTGCTTTTAACGGTTCCGACACATCCCATTTCTAAAAATCTAGCACCCATCAAATCGGAATTTGTCAGTTCCATCAACTTCGTAAACAACGAAGATGAAAAGATAAGAAAGACACCTCTTTTGGTAACATCTACAGGAACCCACCTACAAAACATTCCATCCATAGTAAGCATGGATGTCATCAATGTAGAGCAGAATGGTTACTACTTCAATTCTCGAAATGCCATTGCGGCTGTCATTTTAGAAGGAGTATTTCCATCGGTATTTACCAACCGAATGGTACCCGAGGGCGTGACAGGGTCTACAACCGCCACCACAGAGAGCAAACCAACAAAGATGATTGTCATAGCAGATGGAGATATCATTAGAAATGACGTGCAAGGAATGGGGGCAAACACAAATATTCTTCCTTTGGGATATGACCGCTATATGAACCAAAAATTTGGCAACAGCGACTTTCTTCTCAATGCAGTAAACTATCTTACAGACGATGACGGATGGATGGAGCTACGCTCAAGAGAGATTCAACTACGTTTGTTAAACAAACCTGCAGTTATAGGCCAGCGCAAATTTTGGCAAGTCACAAATGTGATTGTCCCTGCTCTTTCTGTCCTATTATTCGGGGTAATTTTCTTCTTCGTCAGAAAGAGAAAGTTCACAAAAGAAATTTCAGTCAAACAACAAACCAATAAGGTTGAATGAAACTTTTTTTATTATCTTTGCAAGTAGTAAAAGAAAAAGGAACAATTTAAAATAAGATTACAATATGAACTTTTCAGTTTCAAGTGCAAACCTATTAGCACACCTTCAAACAATCAGTCGTGTAATAAATTCAAAGAACACACTACCCATTTTGGACAACTTTATGTTTAACCTACACGATGGAGTTCTAACGATCACGGCTGCCGACATGGAAACAACTCTTGTTACAAACGTAGAGTTAACCAGCAGCGAAGGAAACGGTGTTGTGGCACTTTCTGCAAAAATATTGTTGGATACACTAAAAGAGTTTTCTGACGAACCATTGTCATTTACTGTAAATGACGATAGTTACGCAATGACTATAAAATCAAATTCGGGAGTTTATAACTTCATCGGACAGAATGCTGACGAGTTCCCTAAGATGAGACAATTAGAAGAGACCAGCTCTTCTATCGTTGTACCAGCCAATGTATTGAACAAGGGAATCTCCGCTACTTCATTCGCTACCAGCGATGACGAAATGAGACCAACATTAGGTGGTATCTACTTCGACATCACAACAGAGGATGTTACATTCGTAGCAACAGACGGTCACAAGCTAGTAAAAATCAAAACCATCTCTTCAAAAGGTGACGATGTTTGTTCTTTCATCCTTCCTAAAAAACCGTACTCTTTGTTGAAGGCTATCCTCCCCAAAGAATCAGGTGATGTGAAGGTTCAATTCGATTCTAAGAATGTATATTTCACACTTACAGATTACAAGATGATCTGTCGTCTTGTTGAAGGATCATATCCTAAGTACAACTCAGTTATCCCTAAGGAGAGTCCTAACAAAGCCACTATCGAGAGAGGTGCATTCCTTAACGCATTGCGCCGTATCTCCGTATACGCTAACCAGTCGACAAACTTGGTTAAATTGGAGTTCTCAGATGGAAAACTTACGATCTCGGCACAAGACTTCGACTTCTCTATCTCTGCAACAGAAACAATGGTTTGCAGCTACGAAGGAAGTCCAGTATGCATCGGTTTCAAGTGTTCTATCCTTGTCGATATGCTTAATAACTTAGGTTCAGACAACATCGTGATGGAACTTTCCGACCCAATGCGCGCAGGCTTGATCGTTCCATTAGAACAAAACGAGACAGAAGATGTTTTGATGCTTCTAATGCCAATGCAATTACCAGATTGATAAAACAATAAACCAACATACAGAAGCGCATCCCTATGCGCTTCTTATTTTTTTACCTATGGAACTAAACTTAAAGAAACCTATTGTTTTCTTCGATTTGGAAACAACAGGATTGAATATCGCAAAAGATCGTATTATCGAGATCTCAGCCATCAAGATTATGCCTAACGGAGATCAGGAGATCAAAACCCGTAGACTTAAACCTGTGGATGATAACGGCAACCAAATACCATTACCCAAAGAGGTAAGCGAACTAACCCATATCACAGATGAGGATTTGGCAGACAAACCCACATTCAAGGAGATAGGCAAGTCTCTTGGAAATTGGATGAAAGGTTGTGATCTGGGAGGCTATAACTCCAACCGTTTTGATATTCCATTGCTTGCTGAAGAGTTTATCCGTGCTGATGTGGATATTGACCTACGAAAAAGTAAGATGGTAGATGCCCAAGTGATCTTCAACAAAAAAGAGCAACGCACACTTACTGCTGCATACAAGTTCTATTGCGAAAAAGATCTTGAAGGAGCACACGGAGCAGAGGCAGACATTTTAGCTACCTATGAAGTACTAAAGGCTCAATTAGATCGTTACCCAGACCTACAGAATGACATAGCATTCTTATCTGAATACTCTGCACATAACAACAATGTAGATTTCGCCGGACGTTTTGTCTACAACGACAAAAACGAGGAGATTATCAACTTCGGTAAGTACAAGGGAAGAGCTGTTGCAGAAGTTTTGCTTACAGATCCAGGATATTATGGTTGGATCATGCAAAATGACTTCACCCTCGACACCAAGAGAGTGCTTACCAACTTGAAATTCAAATATGGTATCCGCTAATTGGGTTATGTCTAATTCATATTTCCAATTTAAGCAATTTAAGATAAACCAAGATCGATGTGCCATGAAAGTAGGCACAGACGGAGTCTTGTTAGGAGCATGGGCAGATGTTGCATCTGCCCGTTCTATTTTAGATATTGGAACGGGTACAGGATTGCTTTCTCTAATGGTTGCTCAACGATCTAAAGCAGAGATTACAGCCATTGAGATAGATCAAGATGCAAGCTTACAAGCAGAAGAGAATGTAGATGGAAGTCCATGGAAAGAAAGAATAAAAGTGATCAATTGCTCTCTTCAAGAGTTTCAAGGAGAGACTTCCTTCGATCATATCATCAGTAATCCTCCTTACTTTAATCAATCACTAAAATCAGAACGCGAAAACCGTTCCTTAGCGCGTCACACAGACACCTTAAGCTACGAAGAACTACTATATGGAGCTGCTCAACTATTAAACAAAGAGGGAAAGTTCTCCGTCATCCTACCTTACAATGAAAAAGAGAACTTTTTTCGTATCGCAGAAAGTCATCAACTCTACCCTAAACGAATCGTTACTATCTATCCAACACCCTCATCTACACCGAAGCGTTTTATGGCAGAGTTAATATTCAATCAGGAAGAGTGCATCAACTCCAACCTTATTATCGAAGCAACTGGCAGACACCAATATTCAGAAGAATATAAGAGGTTGACAGAGGAGTACTATTTGGGAGTAAGAAGTAAATAACAGGCACATAGTTAACTAATTTAACAACATCATAAGGGTAACCCCTTATAATCTTTTATTATTACAGAACATGTAGAAAAAAACCTCGGCAAGGAATGTTTCTTGCCGAGGTTTTAAGTATTGATTATGCTTTAATCTTTCCTTCTTGTTGCTTCTTCAATATATCCGTATCGTACAGACTCATGTGCTCGTTCTTCTTAGGATAATCAATGGTGTAGTGTAAACCTCTACTCTCCTTGCGAGATTGAGCGGCTCTAATGACCAAATATGCAGTATTGATAATATTACGCAACTCACACAACTCTTTTGATACCACAGAGCGTTGGAACAAACTTTCCGTCTCTTTGTACAACAACTCCAAACGATCGAAGGCTCTCTTCAAACGAAGATTTGAACGAACTATACCTACATAGTTTTGCATGATTTGGTTCACTTCTTTCTCGCTTTGAGTAATCAACACCATCTCTTCATTCAAAGATGTACCCTCATCATTCCATTCAGGTACCTCATCTTTCCAAGACAAAGATGGGAGTATTTGGATGGCATCCTTAGCTGCCGCATCTGCATAAACAATCGCCTCGATCAATGAGTTAGATGCCAAACGATTGGAACCATGCAACCCAGTGCAAGAACACTCTCCCGCTGCATACAATCGGTTGATAGATGTACGGGCATTCAAATCTACCTTAATACCACCACAGAAATAGTGTGCAGCTGGCGCTACCGGGATATAATCCTTGGTGATATCTATTCCATAAGACAAACACTTATTATAGATTGTAGGGTATTCTCTGCGCGTTACATCCGCATCCTTGTGAGTCACATCCAAGTATACACACTCGTCACCCGTCTTCTTCATCTCATTATCGATAGAACGAGCTACCACATCACGAGGAGCCAAAGAACCTCTTGGGTCATATTTCTCCATAAAGGCTTCACCCTTCTTGTTTCTCAAAATTCCTCCATAACCACGCATAGCCTCTGTGATCAAGAACGAAGGTCTGTCTCCTGGATGATACAAAGCCGTTGGATGGAACTGAACGAACTCCATGTCTTGTACCAATCCCTTGGCACGATATACCATAGAGATACCATCACCTGTGGCAACTGGTGGATTGGTAGTTGTTTGGTATATGTTTCCAATACCTCCTGTAGCAATCATTGTCACCTTCGACAAGAATGTGTGAACATGGTTGGTTCTAATATCCAATACATAAGCACCATAACACTCAATGTTTGGGGTAGTATGTTTCACCAACTGTCCCAAATGGTGTTGGGTAATGATTTCAATTGCAAAGTGTTGATCATACACATCGATATTGGGATGCTTCTTTACTGTATCGATCAAACTATCTTGAATCTCTTCTCCCGTATTGTCTTTGTGATGAAGGATACGGAAGTCTGAGTGACCTCCCTCTTTATGCAAATCAAATTCTCCACTTGCATTCTTATCGAAATCAACACCCCACTCAACCAATTGCTTGATCTGTTCAGGGGCACCCTCTATCACTTTACGAACCACGGTCTCGTTACAGATACCATCACCAGCAATCAATGTATCAACCACATGATCTTCAAAATTATCAGTAGGTTTTGTTACTGACGCAACACCACCTTGTGCATAATGTGTATTTGCCTCTTCCATCTGTGTTTTGCAAAGGATGGCAACCTTTCCCTTATGGGCAACTTTAAGGGCAAAACTCATTCCGGCAATACCAGAACCGATCACCAAGAAATCATACTTTTTTATCATTTTGCAACTCTATATTTTGACTTGTTAAACTATTATTACATCCACTTCTTTGCACATTGCTTAGCTCTCGCGATAATGTCTTCTTCTCCATCAACATGACGACCTTGCATTACAATTTTTCCATCACAAATCATCGTATCAATCGACTCACAACTAGACGCATATATCCAATTGGAATTAAAGTTGAAATTAGGGACAAACCGTTCGTTGTCGAGATTGATTAGCAAAGCATCCGCAATTTTTCCGACTGCAATCTCACCTCCATTTACACCAAATACCTTCGGACCATTCTTCACAGCCCAATCGATAACTGTATTTACAGGAAGTGTTTCTGGTCCATAATTGCATTTTGCAATCATAGCCGCAAATTTGCTCTCCTCAATCATATCAAGATTATTGTTGGAAGAGCATCCGTCAGTTCCTATCAACACTTTGTTTTTTGATTTCTCCATCGGTGCCGATTTGAAAAATCCCGATGATAGTTTCATGTTGGAAACAGGGTTGTGCGCAATAGCCACACCTCTCTCCTTTAAGATCTCCATCTCCTCTTCATCCACATGTACCACATGAGCCGCCAAACAATTAGGTCCTAAAACACCCAAAGAATCCAACCATCTAACAGGTGTTAATCCGTGTTCTGCTACGCAATCTTTCACCTCTTTTTCTGTTTCAGACAAGTGGAACTGCATTATCAGATTGTGCTTCTTTGCAAATTCAGCACAACGAACCCAAAGCTTATCACTAACCGTGTAAGGTGCATGTGGCGCCACAGACATTTGTATCAATGACGATTTGTCTTTGTACTTTTCAATCAAATCAAAACTCTGTTGAATCTTCTCTTCTCCGATATGATCCATAAAAGAGACTCCGAGACAAGCTCTAATGCCCATCTTACTAGTAGCCTTCCATACAGAGTCCATCATCCAGTACATATCACTATAGAAGACAGTTCCAGACTTTATCATCTCCAAAATGGCCAACTCAGTTCCAATATGAATATCCTCAGCCGTCATTTTGGCTTCGAAAGGCCAGATATAGTCATTCAACCAAGGGAAGAGTGGCATATCATCTGCATACCCCCTCAAAAGAGTCATCGCAGCATGTGTATGCGCATTGTAGAACGGAGGAACTATGGCAAACCTACTCGCATCTATCACCTCATCATTCTCGCAAGAGGACAAAGAAGGATCAATAGCAGAAAACTGATTACCCGTAATCCTTATATTCGTTTTACTACCATTCAGTAGAACATCTTTTAAAAAGAGTGATTTCATTATTGTTTAGTTTACTAACAACAAATTTATAAAATAGCGATGAGAAAAAGAAAGATTTTTCAAGACTTAACCGACTTTTCAATACCATACGGCGTATAACCTATTTGTAGTCGATTGTTCTCTTCAAAAATAGGTGTGTTAGGATCTGGATCTCTCTCCACTCTCTTATGCTTTCTATGGTAAACACGACAGATAAATGAGTATCTTAGAACAGGAATACCCACACGAGCCAAGCGAGCCTCCAAATCAGAATCTTCTCCGGTAGCAGGAGCTAAATAACGCTCATCAAATCCATTGACCTTCAACAAATCTTCTTTGTAAATTCCAAAATTACAGCCCAGAAGTAGACCTCGTTTAGGTTTAAAGAGACCTAATTTACGGATCAGCATAGGAATTCGTATAACATTCTCTGAATGACGTTCTTTACTTGTGAGAAGAGTGAAAAAATTTCGCTGAAGATAGCCATTCGCAACTAATTCGGGAGTTAGGGAATCCGATATTTCTTGTGTGAGTTGCACTCTTCTGCCTCCGATCACATAACCATGCTGACGAAGGTCATAGTGATCTTTTACGAAATTTTTATCCGGAATACAATCACCATCTAAGAAGACAAGATACTCCGACTTACTTGCCACCACAGCCTTATTAAGGATGATATCTTTTTGCCATCCATTGTCTTCGTGCCAAACATGCTGAACAGGGAAAGAAACCTCTTTCGACATCCGATCGATTTTCTGAACACTCTCTGGCGAGGATCCATCATCGGCAATCACCACCTCAAAGCGTTTGTATGTTTGTTGTTGCAACATATTGAAAATCATTTGCAACCATTGCGTATTATTGTAAACAGCAATAATTATTGAAATATCAGTATTCATTGGATTATCATTTTATGCAAAGTTAGAAAACTTCCAGAAAATATGATCACGAAACCACCTATACAAATTACAACAAAAAAAGAGGACTACCCGAAATTCGAGTAGTCCTCAGAAGATATTTATAAATCAACTTATTTTACAACAAATTTCTTTGTATCGACACCAGCTGCATTCTCTACTGATACGAAGTATACTCCAGCTGCAAGGTTCAAAGAGAAGTTCTTCATCTCATTTGCCTTTACATTGTCTGTGTATACGCAAGCACCTTGAGCATTACGAACCTTAACCTCTGAATCCATACCAACTGTCAAGTTGAATGAACCATTCTCAGATGGATTTGGCCACAAAGAAACCTTATCGTTACCGATCAAATCAAGGTGAGTTACGTTTTCTGGCTTACCTTTGATCTTCAAAGAACCAAGACCTCCGAATGAAGTCATAAATGCAATACCGACAACGTGCTTTCCTGCTTCTGAGAAGTGAATACGGTATTTAATACTTTCGTCATACTCATTGTATGGAGTAACCCATCCCCATGTATTGTAGTCTTGATCTTTACCACCTTTACATGGAGGCAAATACAAAGCTTGGAAACGAGTATCATTTCCATTAGCATCTACCAAACCTGGCTTTCCATCAACAGAAATTGCAAATGTATTGAAGTCTATGTGGTTACAAGCATATGCCTCAAATTCATAATCGCCAGGGATCTTAACATCGATAGTGTATCTTACCCACTCACCATTACCGATGTATCCAAGTGACATATAATGCTTTGCAGGATCATAACTTTCACCTTTAGCAGTTGTATATCCAACATCAAAATAATCATTTGGACGGAAACCATCTAATTTTGAATCACCTGCATTACAAGGCTGAGAATTGTTTATATCATTTCCTTTACAAGCCCAATCCTCATCATAGTCAAAATAAGCATTATCTTGACCACCCTTATCGTATGCGGCAAGGTCCAAATAGAAATCTTCTACACCATTGAACACTTGCTCTTTATATGGGGTAGACTCACAATAAGCGAAGTTATCACCTTTCTTCAACTCACCTGTAATAAAATTACCAGATGCAGACAACTGATTATTATTATAATTTGAGAAAGTAGCAGAAGTCTCCCAGTGCTGACACCAACTCCAGTTAGCCCAGCTAATCAATTGACCACCCAAGTTCTTTCCGTTAGCAACAGTCAACATGTGGCTTCCTGATTTTGTATCAGCGCCAGAGTTACCAGTGTGGCTTGATAGACCCCACTCTGAAATGAATACAGGGACGAAAGCAGCAGCAGCTGAAAGGATACCTAAATATCTTTGCTGATCTCCAGCATAGTAGTGGAAAGAGTACATGATTTGCAAATCCTTGAAACTGTTCTTTATTTCAAGAGGATCTTGGAATGCTCTTGTTACGTCTTGATCCCATTGAGGAGTACCAACAATAACAATTGCATCAGGATCATTTTGGCCAATAATAGGAAGCACCTTGCCAGCATAATTCTTAACCCAATCCCAAACATAATCAAACGCTGCTGGAGCACCTTCAACATCATCGTTTGGCTCGTTACAGATTTCATACAACACGTGTTTGTATCCTTTTTGTTTTACGTATGAAGTAATTTCACGGAAGAAATTGTCATACCCAGAATATTCACCACTATTTGGATTACCTGGTTTCAAAATATGCCAGTCGACCAAACAATACATATTTGCCTCATTTGTATAATCAATACAATTCTTCACCCAATCAATCTGAACACCTTTGGTCCAGTTAGTTTCAGTGATATACTGTGCGATACGAGCAAAATTTGCGCCGTAACTTTTCATTTTTTTGAAATCATCCACATCATCAAATGCCCATCCATAATCATCGCTATAACCATAAGTACTCCAACCACGCAACTGAATAGGTTCACCCTTTTCAGAACACAATTGGTTTCCTACCAACTTTAAACGACCCCACTCACCAACATAATTATTGTTGGCAGGATTCGAATAATCAAATGCTGCAAATCCTTGAAGATAAGCAAGCATAAGAGATACCAAAGTTAAAATTTTCTTCATGTATTAAATATATTAAGTTAATGTCTAATTATCACAATCAATTAATTAAGAACAAATTCCGCGCCAAATTTACAAAATATAAAACAAAGAGGAGAAAGATTTTGCTGTAAATCTTCCTCCTCACGAAAAAAGTAGTGGCTCTAAGCCATTGACATATTATCAACTTTTTACACTGTTCTCTCGATATTCCATACGAAAGCCCTAACTCCGACCTCTTCGTTACGAAGATCAAGCTTATGAATGGTCTGCAACAATTCGTCTACCTTTGAATCTTCAACAACTGTTATCACGACAGAATTCATTTCAGGCCAAGTATGTGTTCCACGACGGGGTTCTCCCTTAACGGATCCACGACCCTGTACTTGTTCGAAAAAGGTAAAGCCTCGTATTTCCAATTTATCAAGCATATACTCAACACGCTCTGTGTTGGCTTGATTAAATACTATCATAACTGATTTCATATCTTTCCTCCTTATTTTTTGATTTCATCATCGGTCTTGATATCCATAAAGATATATTGTGCACGAGTCTCTGCCTCCTTGTCTCTTTCTCCATGTTTAGACATGATACCATACAAGACAGGAACGACAACCAATGTTACAACCGTCGACACTAACAAACCTCCAATCACAACGATACCCATTGGCACCCACATCTCAGATCCATCGGATGTAGACAATGCCATTGGCAACATACCCAAGATGGTAGTCATAGCAGTCATCAATACTGGACGAAGACGAGACTGACCAGACAAGGCAATCGCCTCATTCAACTCATATCCACGGTCGCGCAACAAATTGATGTAGTCCACCAACACGATACCATTCTTCACCACAATACCGACCAACATGATACATCCTAATGCGCCAATCATATCCAATGAAGTGTTTGTGAAGAATAACGCCCAAATCACACCCGAGAATGCGAATGGAACCGCCATCATGATAATGAATGGTTTTGCGTATGACTCGAACTGAGAAGCCATCACCACATACACCAAGATTACAATAATCAAAAGTAACAATCCCATATCTTGGAACGACTCTTGCTGATCTTCATAAGCACCACCCAACAATACTGTGATTCCTTGTGGTTTCTCAATCTCTGGCAATACGTTCTCGATTGCAGCAGCCAACTCTCCTAAAGAGGTTTCATAAGGAGTGACCTCAATCTTCAAATAACGCTGACGACTCTTACGCTCGATTTCTGGTGGTCCCCAATACTCTTCCACTTTTGCTATCTCACTCAACTTAACCAATCCCGTAGATGAAGGAATTGTCAAGTCTTCGATTGCATCGATAGAGTTACGGTTCTCCTCTTTCAAACGAACCAAGATGTCATATTCGTCACCATCCTCTTTCAAGAATCCGCAAGCCATACCATTTACACGGTTACGAACATAAGAGGCAACAACAGCCGAAGACAATCCGTGGCGAGAAGCCTTCTCCTTGTCTACAACGACCTTCAACTCAGGACGGTCATCGTCACGGCTAATATCGATGTTACGAGCAGTAGGAACTTTTTCTTCCAACAAACGTTTAACTGCAGCAGCATAAGAACTGGTCAAGTCGAAATCATAACCATACACCTCGACATCCACTGTACTTTGTCCTCCCATACCTCCACCACTGGAGATGGCAACCTTATAGTCAGAAACCTCAGGGAATCTAGCAATCTCTTGACGAAGTACCTCAGCGATTTCGTTGATAGAACGCTCACGAGTATTCTTCTTATCCGCGTTGAAACGCATCTGAATAGTATTGTTTCTTGTTGAAGAGAACAATGCGGAGATACCTGCTGCATCATTGGAACCACAAGTGGTTGAGATATTCTTTGTCTCTGGAACCAACTCTATAAATCTCTTCTCCAACTGACGGGCAAACTTTGCAGTTTCCTCGACACGAGTACCTTGCAACAACTCAATATCGATAGTCAAACGACCATTATCTGGGACCGCCATAAAGTCGGTACCGATATGTCCTGTCAAAGCAGGAATCAAAGAGACAGCAAAGAAAACAACAATACCTAGAACAGTCAATTTCTTGTGTGTCAAACACCAACGAAGGATGTTTGCATAAAATGCATCCAACTTATCCAAGGCACGCACTACCGTATTTTGGTACGATAATTTTCTTGTGTCTTTCTCCTCCTTAACCAACTTTCCGTTCGCATCCAAATGAACATCCTTTGCTTTTAACAATTTAGAGCAAAGCATTGGTACAAGGGTAATAGCCACAAGGGTTGAAGTACAACATACGATTGTCACGATCCAACCCAACTCCTTAAACATAATACCTGCGATACCTGTCAACATAGTCAACGGAACGAATACCGCAACGATTACCAAAGTAGTTGCAATAACGGATACCCACACCTCATTTGTTGCATAAATAGCAGCTTCACGAGGACTGGATCCGCGCTCGATGTGTGTCGTAATATTTTCGAGTACCACAATCGCATCATCCACCACCATACCTACTGCAATAGAAAGAGAACAAAGAGAGATAATGTTCAACGAACTATCTACGAACAACAAGTAAAGGAAGGCTACCAACAAAGAGATAGGAATCGTAAGACCTACGATCAAACTTGCGCGCCACTTACCCAAGAAGAACAATACTACCAATACCACAAATCCTACGGCATAAAGTACAGATTCCTCCAATGAGTTGATCGCGTTGGTAATCTCTGTAGAAGAGTCGTAGATTTCACGGAATACCACATCGGCAGGAAGAGTCTTTTGGATCTTATTCAACTCCTTGTGAATATCCTTACAGATCTGTACTGTGTTACCACCTGTTTGCTTAGAGATAATCAAACGAACGGCCTCTTCACCATTCATCTTCTCATCCAAAGAAACATCCTTAATGGTATCACGAACAGTAGCAATATCACGAACATAAATCTGCTTTCCATCTGGAGTGGTAGTAACAACTATGTTTTCGATTTCAGAGCTCTCCACATACTCACTACGCACCTGCAAAGCATATTGTTCCTTCTTCATCTTCACATTACCAGAAGACAAGTTAAGGTTATTGTTTGCCACTGCATTACCAACCATCTCCAAAGAGATGCTATAAGCATCCAATTGTTTTTGGTCGATATCAACGTATACATAACGGTCTGGTTCTCCAGCCATTGATACGTTACCCACACCATCCACACGGCTCAACTGAGGAATCACCTCATCATTCATAATTTTCTCCAAACCAGGATAACTCTCCTTTGCCTGAACGGCAAACTGAATGATTGGCATTGAAGAACTGTTGAACTTGATGATGTATGGGTTGGTTGCACCACTTGGGAGGTTATCCTTTGCCATATCGACATAGGATCGTATATCGTTCATCACCTCATCAAGGTTTCCTCCCCACTCAAACTCAAGGGCTACCAAGGAAAGATTATCCTTAGATGTTGATGTCAACTCATCCAAACCATCCACGGAGTTCAAAGAGTTTTCCAAATACTTGGTAATATTCGTCTCAACCTCACTGGCATTGGCACCCGGATAGGCACACATTACAGCGACGTATGGAGGATCGATCTCTGGATATTGGTCGATAGGCAACTTGATATAAGCAAAGATACCCATCAACATCACAGCCACGAAAATCAGAATGGACGTGACTGGCTTGTTAATCGCGGTTTTGTAAATACTCATTTCAATCTCATTTTATCATTCGACCTTATTATTTCTTCAAAGACTTTGCTGTGTCTGCAACAGCAGAAGCTGCATCGGGAGTTGCAACAGGTTGAGCAGTCTCAGTTTCAGAACCAAAGTTCATCACTTCCAACTCAACACCGTCGATCAAACGAGCTTGACCTTGAACAACTACTTCTTTTCCTTCAAATACATCTTCAGCCTTCACCTCTACATATTTGTTAAAGCGTTGTCCGATCTCTACAGTCACACGCTTTGCGATACCACCCTCATTTAAGAACAAGTAACGCTCGTTAGAACCTGTCAACTTCAAAACTGATTGATAAGGAACAACAACCACTTTCTCTTTACCTACACCAAGAGTTGTATGAACATACATACCAGGACGAAGTTTCATATTTCCGTTAGGGATTCTAACCTTACATTGGAATGTATGAGTACCTGGGTCGATAGTAGGATAAATTGTCTCAATTGTAGCAGGGAACTTGACATCAGGATAGATATCAGAAATGATGTCTAACTTCTTACCTGCCTTGATAGTTGGGAAATAAGCCTCTGGCACGTTGATAATCACTTTCAACATATTCAATTGAACAACAGTCAAGATAGGTCTTGCTCCATTGAACAACTCACCATTCTCGTAGTTTCGTGCAGAAACCACACCAGGGAAGGTCGCCTTAAAGTAAGTATTGTTTTGCAAGAAACTTAATTGCTCCTTAGCTTGCTCATAACCCAATTTTGTTTGGTCATACAATTGTTGTGTCACATTACCACCTGCCATCAAAGCATCCATACGCTTCATTTCAGTCTCCAAGTTTGCGACTTGAAGTTGAGCTTGACGTAATTGTGTTTGATCCATACGAACCAATAATTCACCTGTAGAAACACGATCACCCACATCTTTGTATCGTTTCTCAATAATACCTGTCAACGAAGGAGAAACATTCATTGTCTCATATCCTTCCAAAACAGCAGTACACTCAACTTCGCGCTCAATCTCCTGCTTCAAAACAGGTTCAGTGCGAACTTTCTCTTTTCTTACTTCAACTGTAGTTTCAGCAGCCTCTTTTTTCTTTTCATTGCCACCGCAACTTGTCGTTACATTGGCCAAAGCAAGTGCCATCATCGCAGCCCAGCCCAATCTTACTACTTTCTTCATTGTATGTATCTTTTAATTATTATCGAAATTATTTGTTTAATAGATTTTTCAACTCAACATGTGCAGAAACCATATCCAACAACGCAGTGATATAGGTGTTTTGTGCACCAACCAACTCACTACTTGATGTGGTCAACTGCATACTTGAGATAGTTCCATATTTAAACTTCTCTGTGTTACTATTGAAAACGCGTTGCATCACGTCAATATTGTTTGACTGAATCTGATAGTTTTCATAAGCAGAAGCCAAATTGAAACGCAATTGCTTCTCTTGAATACCAAGATTCAACTCCTTATCCTCCAAATCATTCTGAGCCTTTGCATAATCCATCTTGGCACTACGAACATCAGCCCAACGAGAACCAGTAGACCAGATTGGCACATTCAAAGTCAATCCTACTGTATTAGGAGGAGTCATATCCATTGTTGGTTCATCTGAACAATACTTCTTTTTAGCCAAAGAGTAGAAGGCTGTTAAAGAAGGGACATATGCCATTTTGCTAAGGTTCAACTGCTTTTTAGATAATTCGGTACTTTTTACTTGTAATTGATAATCATAGTTATCTGCTAGGTTAAGATCTGTTTCTAGAAGAGCAAGGATAGAAGCTGGATTAACCACATCCTCCAATTTTTGGGTAAGAACAATTTCTTTATCTGCAGAAACACCTGTAAGGAAACGAATCGTATTGTACAAAACCTCAATTCCTCTTTTTGTACTGTTTACGGCACTACTCATCGAAGCAACTTGGATGGCAATCTGGTCTGCATCATTTTGCTCAGCGGCGCCTGCCTCTACAGCATTTTTTGTCATCTTATGCAACTTGTTCATGTTCTCCAAGTTTTGTTCCAACAACTTAACTGTTGTTTCAAGAGCTAAAATATTAATGTAAGAGTTTTCAATGCTGGAAGTAATGGCTTGATCAGTCTTTTCCACTGCCACTTCAGACAACTCCTTTGCGACCTTTGCCACTCTGGCTCCAACGATTTGAGAACCGCTTACTGTCATAGAAGCATTCAAACCGAAGTTAAAATAAGGAGGCATCGCGATTTTACTTCCCATAAGTTCCATCTCATGACCTAACATGTTGTAATAATCTACCGATCCACTTACTTGCAACAACATACTTGAAATTGCTTTCCAGCGAGAAGCTTCTGCTTTCTTAACATCATACGACGCATTTTGTATCGTACGGTTATGTTCCAACGCATACTTCTTAGCCTCATCCAATGTGAACGACAACACATTCGAGTCTGTTGTAGTCACATTAAGAGAGTCCCCCGTTTGTGCGAAAATTGGCGTACCAACTGTCATTAACATCGCCAACAAACATCCTCCATTTTTTAATACACTCTTCATCTTTATATTTTTTTTAATTATTATCACTATTTTCCAATTCTTTCAAGTATTGATTAGTAAGAACAACTCCCTTCTCTGTCACAATACCTCTGAAGTAAATACTACACATTGTTTTGAAAATCTCGTAAGGAGAAATCTTATTGAAATCATAAGTCTCATCATCTCTCAATGAAGTCATCATACCATAATAAATCATAGCCAACTCATCAGCATTTAAAGATGACATTATATATCCCTCATTCTGAGACTTTTCGATCAGACTTTGAAACTGAGCAATTTGAGCAGGTCTGTGAAGTTTTACCCTCTTCACATGATCTGGAAACAATAAGTCTATGTCTCTGAAGAAATTCACATTTATTCTTCGCAACGTGACAAAACCAAATCTGAACATTCTTAAAAGGAAAACAAAAGAGTTTTCTGACGTCTGCTCAAACTCGATTCGCTTTTCATCACTCAACCTCTTGAATAAACACAAACAAGCAGAAACCAAATCCTCCTTGTCTGAAAAATTTTCATAAATAGTACGCTTAGACATAGAAAGAGCAGCAGCGATTCTATCCATCGTTACCGTCTTTATGCCTTGAGAAAGAAATAATTCTAAAGCACCCTTTGCAATCTTTTCTCTGCTTTCATTACTCATAATCAATCGTTTTTCACACAATACACAGTTTTTCTCTTGAAACTATTATACCAGTTTAAAAACAAAGCAAATTTACTAAAAAACTTTTTAAACAAAAATAGTTTTGTCGGTTTTTATATTATTTAACACATTTCTAGAGCAACTTTCTATAATTTTGCAATTGGTTTTAAAAATTAACGATATCCGTCATATTTCATATCAAAAAACGCAAATTTTAACATTATGTCTGTGGCTATAAGTTTCTGCATCATACTCTTCTTCCTTGTATTGGGAGAAGTCGCCTCATACTTAATAAGCAACTTCATACCTGGCAGTGTTATAGGTATGTTGCTACTTTTCGTGGCTCTTCTACTAAAATGGGTAAAACCAGAGAACGTCCGACCCGCTGCCACATTCCTCATTAAAAACATGCCCATCTTTTTTATTCCAGCCTTCATATTGGAACAATGGGATATCATTCGCCTCAACCTTGTAGAGTGGATATTGGTGGTACTTCTTTCTACCATTGCAGTATTCCTCACCTCAGGTTTTACAGCTAAAATAGTTATGAAAGCTAAACAAAGAAAGGAGGAGAAATGTTAAGAGATCTATTTCTAAACACACCTTCGATGTTATTCCTTACCATCGGAAGCTATCTATTGGGTGTCTATTGCAAGACTAAATCAGGTTTCTCGCTTCTGCACCCTTTCCTTATCTGCATACCTATAATCATTGCTGTTCTGAAAATAACCGATATATCTTATGCGGAGTATAAGGAGGCAAATCAAGTTATCTCCTTTCTCATAGGACCAAGTGTCGTGGCGTTAGGACTATCGCTATACGAACACATTGCAGAGATAAAGAAAAACATGACAGCCATTCTAACCTCTGTCATTGTAGGCAGTTTCACAGGCATCATCACAGTCTACTTTTTATGTGTACTGTTCAATCTCGATGATGTTTTTCTGCAGTCGTTGGCATCCAAATCTGTAACAACACCTATTGCAATGGACTTGACAAAATCTCTTGGAGGAAACATATCTCTCACTGCCATTTCAGTAGTTTTATGTGGTTTTATCGGGGCTGTTCTGGGTCCTACAATGTGGAAGATATTCGGAATTGACCATCCTGTGGCAAAGGGACTATCAATGGGCTGTGCCTCTCACGCATTAGGAACGGCACGTGCTCTTGAAATAGGAGCATTAGAGGGAGCTGTTAGTGGATTGAGCATTGCCCTAATGGGTGTAGCAACTGCTTTAATGGTACCTCTATTTAAATTGTTCTTAAATTAGGCGAGGATAGACGTATCAACACGCATACAGTGGCACATTGGTCATTTGACCTTGTTCTTTGTACGGAAGCATCGAGTATCTTATGGCACTCAGTTCCGGCGTTTTCTGCAATAGCATCGATAGAGAGTTGGCTTTTACGTTGCCTTCTGCCTTCACCTCTATAGGCAACGGCCGACCTTCGTGCTGGATCAGGAAGTCTATCTCTAGACGAGACGAGTCAGTGTTATGATAATAAACCGTTTCAATGCCATGACTCTTCATCTGCTGAAGGACAAACTGTTCTGTCATTCCACCTTTGTATTCAGTAAAAATGTTGTTGTTCACAAGAATCTGATCTGGCTCCACATCCGCCATAGTGCCAAGGAGCCCTATGTCAACCATATACATTTTGAAGACGGAGAGGTCTTCGTAGATCTTCAAAGGAAGTTTTACGCTGTTCACTCTAGGCACTTTATAGACGAGCCCTGCGTCGAGCAACCATTGTATAGCCATCTCGAAATCGTTGGCTCTTGCCCCCTTCTTTAGTGCTCCGTAAATGAATTTTTTGTTCTCCTTGAAAAGTTGAGATGGCATCGATTGCCAAACCATTGCTATTCGTTGAACCTGTCCTTCTGGTGCATGTTTCGGAAAATCCTTGGAATAGTCACTGAGAATCTGTTTCTGAATCGATCGCACCGTTTTCAATTCACCAGTCTCAACGTAACTCTTTACTGCTTCCGGCATTCCTCCTACATAGTTAGAGCATCTTATAACATTTCATATCCACAATCACTGCGGGATGACAATGAACATGGATCCATCCTGGGACTTGCAACATCCCGGCAACCAGAGATGTTACAAAATCGTAAAAAATGATCTCCGGAACAATTATTATTCAAAAAAATTTCTATATTTGTATGAGACAGTAGCCAGCAAAGCTTAGCAAGTTGTCTATGTCGGTAACTAATTGTTTTACTTTTAATTGTAATTGGAATGTCAAAAGTTCTTATTATCGGAGTAGGCGGTGTTGGAACCGTAGTGTGTCACAAAGTAGCACAAAATGCGAACATCTTCACAGATATCGTTATTGCAAGCAGAACAAAAGCGAAGTGCGATGCAGTAGCAGTTATCCTGAAGGAACGCTATGGCGTAACGGTAACTACCGACAAGGTAGATGCTGACTACACAGATCAGATTGTTGCTCTCTTCAAGAAGCACCAACCAGAGTTAGTTATCAATGTAGCCCTTCCTTACCAAGACCTAAACATCATGGATGCTTGCTTGGAATGCGGCGTTAACTACTTGGACACAGCTAACTATGAGCCAAAAGATGAGGCTCACTTTGAGTATAGCTGGCAATGGGCTTACAAAGAGAAATTCGAGAAAGCCGGTTTAACTGCCATTCTAGGTTGTGGATTCGACCCAGGAGTTTCGGGTGTATATACTGCCTACGCAGCAAAGCACCATTTCAAGGAGATGCAATACTTGGATATCGTAGACTGCAACGCTGGTAACCACCACAAAGCATTTGCGACTAACTTCAACCCAGAGATCAACATCCGCGAGATCACTCAAAAGGGTCGTTTCTATCAAGATGGCAAATGGGTAGAGACGGGTGCTTTGGAGGTACACAAAGCATTGACCTACCCTAACATCGGTCCACGCGAGTCATACCTAATGTATCACGAAGAGTTGGAGTCATTGGTAAAGAACTTCCCAACTATCAAGCGTGCTCGTTTCTGGATGACCTTCGGTCAAGAGTACCTAACTCACTTGCGTGTGATTCAAAATATCGGAATGGCTCGTATCGACGAGGTAGAATACAACGGAGTGAAGATCGTTCCTCTTCAGTTCTTGAAAGCAGTGCTTCCTAATCCACAAGATCTAGGAGAGAACTACGAGGGTGAGACTAGTATCGGTTGCCGCATCAGAGGTATTGGCAAGGATGGCAAGGCTCTTACCTACTATGTATACAACAACTGTAGCCACCAAGAAGCTTACCAAGAGACTGGTATGCAAGGTGTCAGCTACACAACTGGTGTTCCTGCTATGATCGGAGCAATGATGTTCTGCACAGGCGTTTGGAAGCGTCCAGGTGTATGGAATGTAGAAGATTTCGATCCAGATCCATTCATGGAGCAACTCAACAAACAAGGTCTTCCTTGGCACGAGGTAATGAATGGGGATTTGGAAGTAGACTAAGGAAATTTAAGAATTTTAGATTCTAGTTGATATGGGAAAGAGGTATGTCAGGGATGGCATACCTCTTTTGGTTAAAAATGATGCAAATCATAAGGATTTACATTCCAAAAAAAGTGTATTTCCCACTAATTTTATCCTATCCGAACTCGTTCCCAAAGCCAATCGGGTAGTAATTTCCAAAAGAAAACCACGCATCGGTAACGCCAGTCTATCGTTACGCAACGTTTCTTTTTAGCAAGTGCTTTTACAATCTTGGTAGCCACATACTCAGGCTGCATCATCAACGGATAGTTATGTTCCATATTCAATAAGGCAGTCTCCACAAAACCAGGACGAATCTCCGTAAACGCAATACCCAACCCTCTAGATTTAGACAGTTGGGACAATGCTTGCATATAGGTACTTTGGAACTTCTTTGTAGAAGAGTATGAAGGAGCCAAACCTATTCCTCTGGTTTGAGCCACAGAAGTTATTACAGCTATATGTCCCTTCTGCTGTTTTTTTGCAAAATAGTTAAATACAAAGGTGGACATATTCACCCAACCCAGGCAATTGGTTTGTACAGTAGAGATTTCAATTTTTGAATCCAAATTCTTATTTTGCGCCCCTACACCCGACGAGTGAAAATAGAGGTCTAAACCACCCAAACGGTCAATCAGATTCTGCAACTTTTGTGGAGCCTCAACATCTGTGATATCAATAGCCTCAACACACACATCCTCACCTAGTTCTGCACGAACTTGCTCGAGGTTCTCCATCCTTCTTCCTGCTAGCCCTAATTGCCAACCCTCCTTGTATAATTGTCTTGCAACCTCCAAGCCTATACCCGATGTTGCACCCATAACGATCGCCTTCATAAGAATCTATTTTTTACCAAACGACTCATCTATCTTTAAGAACTTAGCCACAACAAAAGCTGGGATGGTACAGATGCATACCCAAACAAAGAAATTGAGGTAACCAAACGCTTCCTGAATATAACCAGCAAACATTCCGGGAACCATCATTCCTAATGCCATAAATCCGGTACATATTGCATAGTGGGATGTCTTGTATTCTCCCTGAGATATATAAATCAAATAAAGAGTGAAAGCAGTAAAACCAAAACCATACCCCAACTGCTCAATAGCCACAAGAGAAGCAACCTCATATATGTTCTGAGGTGTAAACATCGCCATATAGACATATACAAGATTAGGTACATTCATAGCCAACATCATAGGCCACAACCATTTTTTCAATCCTCCTCTTGAGATTGTGAAACCGCCCAACAAACCTCCTGCAAGTAGTGCTATGACACCTACCGTACCATACACCATACCCACCTGTTCCACACCTAGTCCTAAACCACCATTCTCTTGGGGGTCAAGTAGAAATGGAGAGGCAATCTTTGCCAACTGAGACTCTCCCAAACGATATAAAAGGATAAATAACAATGACAATATAATTCCCTTTTTTTGGAAAAAACTAGAAAATAGGGAATCTACCTTCTTAACGGACTGATTCTGGTCCTCCTCTGCTTTAGGCAGAACCAAAGAATGATACAAAGACAAAAGGAGAACAAGTCCGGCTGAAATAGCAAATATAATTGACCAAGCGGATTGAGCCTCATATTCTTTCGAAAAATAGCCAGCCAACATCACTAGAACACCTTGTCCAAAGACCATCGCAACACGATAGAAAATATTTCTCACACCCACAAAGAAAGCTTGTTGCTCCTCCGTTTGAGCGATCATATAAAAGCCATCAGCTGCAATATCGTGCGTAGCAGAACTAAAAGCCAAAAGCCAAAGAATTGCCAAAGAGGCTTGAAAAAAATAGGAAGTAGGGATTAAAAAAGCAACTCCTGCAAGTCCTACACCTATGAGTAACTGCATCGCAACAATCCACCATCTTTTTGTCTTGAAAAGATCAATGAACGGGCTCCAAAAAGGTTTTATCACCCAAGGCAGATAGAGCCAACTGGTATAGAAAGCAATCTCTGAATTAGACACTCCCAAATTTTTATACATAATGACCGAAACAATCATTACCACTACATAAGGAAATCCCTCCGTGAAATAGAGTGTAGGTATCCAAGACCAAGATGATTTGTTACTCATAAATGCACTATCGATTTTAAAAGAAAAACTACATAAATAAAAAAAGAGACGCAAACTGATTTGCGTCTCTTCAATTTGGGGTGGGAGATGGGGATCGAACCCACGACCCTCAGGACCACAATCTGATACTCTAACCAACTGAGCTACTCCCACCATCAAAATTGCGATGCAAAGGTACTTTCATTTTACTTTATATGCAAATAAAAAGCAAAAAAAATTTACCTTTGCCATAAATATGTAAATAATGGACAAAATATTCCCATACAATGAGGAAGTTGAACAGATGTTCAACAAAGCAAAGAAGTTATTCAACCTCTCCATGAACGGTATTGCGTCGGAAGCAATGTCTTCACTGGGCTACAAGCTCAACTTTGGTGTCGTACTTCCTCGCATTAAAGAGATAAGTGCCGACTTTGAACCAAACGCACTCTTAGCAACGCGTGCCTGGTGGTCTGGTTGTAGGGAGATGATGATATTTGCCACTCTGATTCTCCCCAAAGATATGAACCAATATATGTTTGGGAAAGAACAAATGAAGGAGTGGGAAAAACAATTGTTCAACCCTGAATTATGCGAGCAATTCTCGAAAAACTTTTTAAGTAAAATTCAGTACAAGAAGGAGAATGGCGAAGAGAATGGATTTGAATTAAGCACTACTATTTCAAAAGACCTGATTGAGAGAAGAAACAGCGATTTCAGCGTATTTTTAGGTTATATCAATTACGCTAACTTGCTAATGCAAAACAGAGGAAAAGAGTTGGAAGATGAAGTTTCCATTTTGAAAACAGCCATGCAGGATTTGCAATCGGATTCATTCCTCATCTACTCATCCGTCACTCGCTATCTTCGAATAAAAGCACGTCAAAACCCTAAAGAAGGAGAGCATCTAGTCCAACAAATAAAAAAACTAAAGGGGAAAGGTATTAATTACAGCATCGAAAATATAGAAGCAGAACTTTTTTAGGATGTCTATCCCACTGGCTGGTCCTCCGGTTCCTCTTCTAACCAAGTCTTGTATTTGGCAGAAAGAATAGCCAAGAAACTGCTTATATGCTGAATGGCAACCAAGGTGTCTTTTGATATCTCTTTCTTCTGAAGTCGCAACAAAAGAATAGCATACAAAGCATGAAGTGCCAAATGCACATCATTCATCTCCTCTCCTGCTTGAAGCTTGTTTCTAAATTCGATTAAGAATGGCAATACCTTAAAGAACTGAGCATTGTATTGCATCTCCTTTGGATTCTGCATAAGCTCATTATGCAAATCGTTCAGGTCGTCTACCTGATTGATGTTAATCTGCAAATGTCCCGACTGCTCTTTATGTTCCAAATGCATCATGGCAATAAGGTTATCATACCATTCTCGGATTTCTTTTTTCACCTCTTCTGGTTGTTGATACTGATCTATGATATTTTTCTGTATCAAATCAATATCCAACTGGTAACCTCGGATAATATCCTCAATCTGCCACATATAAAGAATGTATTCAGCGACATTCTCCTCTTTCTTTTGCTTTGCTATAATCATATCAATAATTCAACTAATAAGGTAAAGTAATTACCTTTGATTCAAGCGACCTTTTTCCACATAAAAACCAGAGGTGCCATTGGCTTCCTCATACACAAATGAGTTACGAACATCATCCCACCTACGCATATACTTACATGGGACAATCCAGTTCCCTTTTTTATCAATCACACCATAAAGACATTCTGAGAGAGTCTCGCCTCCATCTGTCGAAGAGACAGACGACTGATATATTCCCACCACACAGATTTTTTTCTCGAATCGCTCTGCCTGATGGAATTGGGGTTCAATCATCACCTTACCCTTCTTATCTTCAAAACCAATCAACTGGTCTTTAACTATTCGACGCATCTTGCTAGAATAGGTATCGGGCATTGTCCCAACCATGTAAACCTCTTGCGCATGGATCATAGATTCAAAAAGAAAGAGAACGACGAAGGTAATATAATATTTCCAACGATCAATCATCATAGTCATCATCATCATCTGAGAAATCAAAATCAAACATATCCAAGATATCACCTGCAGGTTCCATGTACTCATCCAAATCGCGACGCTCCTTTTTGGTTGGTCGACCCGTACCTCTGTCTCTCTTTCCAAAGGCACTATATTTACTCAACTCCAAGATCTCAAGTTGCTCGGCAGTTGTCACATTCTCCATAAAATCGGGAACCAACTTGGCTCCCATACGATTTTCTGAGAGCGCTAACACCTTAAACGAATAGGTAATTGGGGGACGTTTGATTTGCACCACATCACCCACCTTGATCATACGAGATGCCTTCACACTATTGCCCGACATCAAAATTTTCCCTTTTTTGCAAGCATCAGCTGCCAAAGAGCGAGTTTTGAAAAGACGAACTGCCCACATCCATTTGTCGATACGAACCTCTGATTTATCTTGATCTTTCATTCTACTTAAATCTTTTTTCTATATCCTCCTGAGTGAAGAGGGTTAACACAACACGATTGTCCAATGTGTAATCTGGCGATGGAAGCGAGAATAATTGATTGACAAGATTCATCATCTCCTCATCAGATAATGACTTACCCGCTTTGATAGCCGACGACTCAGCCAATTTCATTGCCATCTTTTCGGCGCGTCCCTGATTTAGATTGCCACCCTCCCTAAAAGTAAGCAATAGGTCACGAAGATAAGTCTCAGCCTCCGACTCCTTACAATCGGAAGGTATACCACTAATGGAAACCGCTCCCTTGCCTAAATTAGCCACATCAAAGCCCAAGAAACCAAGATCTTCCATAATCTCATCCAGAATCATCACTTCCGATTCTAAAATCTCCATCATAATAGGGAACATCAAACGTTGAGATGGCGCTTTCTGCTGTTGCATATTCCTTAGATAGCGCTCATACAACACCTTAACGTGGGCTCTATGTTGGTCTATGCACACCAAACCAGATTTGGTTAGTGTCATGATATACTTATTGTTGTATTGGATGTAATGGGTTTTCTTCTCTTCCACATCCACCAACAGACTCTCCTGATGATCATCCTCAGTTGTATTATCCACAAAATTGGCTGGATCAAATGGTTTTTTGGGGAAAGAACCCGATGGGAAGGAGGTTTTTCTTTCCGTCTCAAATCCAGAATAGAGGGTCTCCCAATTATCTACATTGGGATTTGATTTCTTTGTATATTGATAGCTAGAACCTCCACTCCCCTCTGTCTTGAAAGGATTATATGAAGTATCCAAGTGCGTCTCTAATGAAGGAGGGGTACTTGTTCTATCATTGTTCGATGAGAAGAATCCGCTGCTTGAAAAAACATCCTCTCCATGTTCAAAATCTAGCGATGGAATCACATTAAATTTACCAAGAGCCTCTTTAACACCAGCCATCAGGATAGGCCAAATCTGTTGCTCATTCTCAAACTTAATCTCTGTTTTTGTGGGATGTATGTTCACATCAATATTGGCAGGGTCCACCTCAAAATAGATGAAATAATCGGGAGAAGTTCCTGGTTGAACCAATCGCTCATATGCCTGCATCACCGCTTTATGGAAATAAGGATGACGCATATATCTACCATTTACAAAGAAGTACTGATGTTCATTCTGTTTCTTGGCAGTCTCCGGTTTACCAACATAACCACCAATCTTTATGATGGTAGAATCCACCTCAACCAACAAAAGTTGCGAATTGATCGTTTTTCCATAGATAGCTACGATTCTCTCTCGCAGGCTTCCAGCACGAAGTTGGTAAGCTAACTGATCATTGTTATAGAGTTCAAACTCAACTTGTGGGTTTACCAAAGCGATACGGAAAAATTCCTTCTCTATATGAGAGAACTCAGTTGTATTAGACTTTAAAAATTTACGACGAGCAGGAACATTGAAAAATATATTCTTAACGGAAAAATTAGTGCCTTCAGGGCAAGCGACCGATTCTTGTCGTTCTATCTTACCTCCATTAATCTCCACTAATGTACCCACCTCATCCTCGACTCTTTTTGTTCTCAACTCCAATTGAGAGATAGAAGAGATGGAAGGCAAGGCCTCACCACGGAAGCCCATAGTATGCAAAGAAAACAGATCTTCAGCAGAAGAAATCTTAGACGTGGCGTGGCGATCGAAGCAGAGTCGAGCATCCGTTTCACTCATTCCCTTACCATTATCAATCACCTGTATCAGGGTTCGTCCAGCATCCTTAATAATAATCTTGATAGAGGTTGCACCAGCATCAATAGAGTTCTCGACCAACTCCTTTATTACAGAAGCGGGACGCTGGATTACCTCACCAGCAGCAATTTGGTTGGCTACCGTATCAGGAAGCAGATGAATAACATCACCCATAGAAAATCTTTTATTATTTTAAAAACATCAAAAGAGCAACAACGACCACAACCAAAAGAACAAGTCTTATATTGCGCGATTGAGCAGCTGCTGTATTAGTCTTTCTCTGCTCTTGAAAGACGCCCTTTCTCAACATAGTTTGCCCGTTTCCTTTTTGCTCATTAGCAATTTCCTCACGAATTCTCTTTCTTCTCTCCTCGCGTTCCTCTTTGTCTGGATCGTAATAGATATACTCGTGATGGTATTGCCTAACCTTAGGCATTTTGAAGAAATTGAATATTGCCATAATAAGATTATTTTTTAATCAAGGAGTGAGCCTCCTTTACTTGCTTGAATAGACTTGAGGCGAAGATGAAATCCTCCAATTGCTCACATCCTGTTTCGAATATTTCATCTTTAGTTCCTTGCCAAGCCTTTTCTCCTTTGTAGATGAAAGCGATGTTTTCTCCAATCTCCATTACAGAGTTCATATCATGCGTATTCACAATGGTTGTCATATTGAACTCATGGGTGATGTCTTGGATCAACTGGTCGATCAAAAGGGAGGTTTTAGGATCCAAACCAGAGTTGGGCTCATCGCAGAAAAGATATTTAGGATTCAACACGATGGCACGAGCAATAGCTGCACGCTTCTGCATACCACCACTGATTTCAGAAGGAAATAAATGGAGAGCCTGAGAAAGCTCCACTCTTTCCAAACAGAATTTTGCACGATCGATCATCTGGTTCTTCGTCATGTCCGAGAACATCTCCAAAGGGAACATCACATTTTGAAGAACCGTCATGGAGTCGAACAAAGCAGAACCTTGGAAAAGCATACCGATCTCCCTTCGAAGAAGATTCAATTCGGTCCTTTTCATCGAGGTTATGTTTCTACCATCATAGCAAATCTCACCAGAATCAATGCGATGTATTCCCACAACACTCTTCATGAGAACAGTTTTACCAGAACCACTCTGTCCGATGATAAGGTTGGTCTTACCTGTTTCAAAAACAGTAGAGATATCTTTGAGGACAGTTCTGCCATCAAATGATTTTATAGCGTGTTTAACCTCAATCATAGTAATAATTTCGTTAGCATAATGTTAAACAATAGAATAAGCACGCTACTATTTACTACAGCATCCGTACTTGCCATACCTACTTCCAAAGCACCTCCGTTCACGGTATATCCATAATAAGAAGAGACCGAAGAGATCACAAAAGCAAATATGAGACTCTTAATAACCGAATAAGTAACATAATAAGGAGTAAAGGCATACTGAATACCTGCCTCATATGAGTTAACCGTAATCATATCTGTAAACACTCCTACTCCGTAGCCACCTAAGATACCAACAAACATACTTGTTAATACAAGGAATGGAACGATAGATACAAAAGCAGCAATTTTAGGAAGGATTAGATAGTTTGGAGAGTTAACACCCATAATATCCAATGCATCTATCTGTTCGGTAATACGCATTGTTCCCAGTTCGGATGCGATATTGGAACCCACCTTTCCTGCCAAAATCAAACACAAGATGGAGGAAGAGAACTCCAACAGCAAAGTATCACGAGTAGCCAAACCAATCAAGGTATCAGGGAAAATAGGATTCTCCATATTCTTAATCATCTGGATAGTGATAACCGCACCAATAAAAACAGAGATAATCATTGTGATTCCCAAGGAATCCAATCCCTGCTTCTTCAATTCTTCCGAGTAGCGTCGGAAAAATATATTCCAACGGTCGGGCAATGTAAAAGTACGATACATTAAAGCAGCATACGCTCCTACTTTCTCTATTGCATTCATTCTTACAATTTATTATTTATCAAAAATTGAGTTGATCTGGTTCTACAAATTTACCCTTATTCTTTTCGTTGTTATCGTAGTTTTCAGAGTATTCCTTTTTCAACTCCTTATCATTCAACAACACACCATCCTTATATTTCAAGACATCGATTTGTTTTCCAGCATCATCCTTTAAGATCCAATCACCATCGCGCTTACCATTTTTGTAAACGCCTTCCATCACAGGAAACTCATGTCCCTCATACAATTTATAACTTCCGTGCTCAACACCTTTTTTATAAGAGGTCTCCGAATAACGTGCTCCATCTTGAAGGAAACACTTGCGCATTCCATCAATCTTGTCATTGACATAAGGGATTTCCTCTATCAATTCACCCTCTTTGGTATAAACTTTAGAAGTTCCGTTTTTCTTCCCATTATTATATATCTCTACCAATGAAACCTTACCATCTACATAGTAGGTCCATTCTGCCTCTTTGTTTTTACCTAGATATGTTCCCTTAGCAGTGATAGTTTTTCCATCCGTATCATAGATGGTAACCTGAGATCTGTCTGCTGTTTCATAGATCTGAACAATCTTCAATGCACCAGACTCATAATAACGGCGAAACTCGCCAACAGGTTGGTCATCCTTGAATTTTCCCTCATACATCAAATTACCATTTGCGTATGTCTTCTTCCACTCGCCCTGTTTGCGACCCTTCTTGTCTGTCTCATTCGCAGCAGACAAAAGTCCACAAGACAAAAGTCCGCACAACAATAATACATATCTTTTCTTCATACCTATCTGTTTTAGTAACATTGTAGCATAATTTGCAAAAATACAATGTTTTTGTTTGGAAATGGAACAATAGGGGAAAAAACTAAGGCAAGTATATACCTTTTGACCCCAAGTGATGAAAATACCGTCAATGATAGCAGTGCTTTTAGTTGCCATATAGAAGTCGCCTGGTTCAACTATTCAGTTGTTTTTAGAAATTTGGTGAATAACATGACTTTGTTGGACTAAATAGTATATCGTTACCTTGAATAAATTCCACCAAAAAAATCTCCCATTTTTTTCACATATAACCTAATCATTCGGACTGTAAAAATCGTTCAAGCAGCATCTAAAATATTATACATCAGTTTTTTAAGCAAAAATATATTGAATAATTTTTTTTACGATTGCAACAAAATTCCAAACATATGAACGAATAATAACGATTTAATTTGTTTAGCTACCCTAAATTTGCAACCGTTAAAGTTGTGCAAAACAACCGAGACATTAGGAAACCATGAAATCTTATTTGAAATAAGAACCATGAACACTTAGAAAACCAAATCACATCACAGAGAACGAAGAAGATGTGATTTAAAAATTGAGAGAAACAAGTATTAAAAAGAAATTAAAAACTGAAAAACCATAATTAAAACTTAAATGACCATGAATCGACTATTCTTAGTAATTATGAGTGCACTATTGAGTGTTGCAATAGCGCAAGCCCAAATGGACAAGGATGTTAAGTCTTGTAAATTTTTGGGAAACATCACAACAGGTGGATACGAATCAGCAGACGTTAGTAATTGTAACCTAGTATATTCAGACTACTGGAGCCAAATCACTTGTGAGAATGGTACAAAGTGGGGATCTGTGCACAAAGGTTGGGGAAGATTTGAGTGGGGAGGTCCAGATAGAATCTACAACTATTGTAAGCAAAAAGGATTGATTTTCAAATTCCACGCATTGATTTGGGGTTCTCAATATCCAAGCTGGATTGGTAGCTTAAGTGTTGCTGACACTAAGAAAGCTATCATCGAGTGGTTCGACGAGGCAGCAAAACACTATCCTGATTTGCAAGTTATCGATGTTGTTAATGAGGCTGTCTACTCTGGTAACAACTATCACTCAGGATATAAAAACACTAAGATTATCGAGGCTTTGGGTTCTCTTGCCGAGGACAGATTGGGACAAAAATTCAATTGTACAACTAACGGATACCCTAACACTAACTCTTATCAATGGTTGGCAGAGGCATTCCGCTTGGCTCGTGAGCGTTGGCCAAACGCCATCTTGATCTACAACGACTACAACACATTCCAATGGCAAAAAACTCAATTTATTGATTTGATCAATGGTATCAAAGCATGTGGCGGTCCTATTGATGCAGCAGGTAACCAGGCACACGATTTGAATGACATGAGCGGATATAACTTCAAGAATGCATTGGAAGAGATTCATAATAAGACTCAATTGCCTCAATACATCACTGAGTATGATATCTGTAAGGCTGATGACAATACACAATTAACTCGTTACAAGGAGCAATTCCCTATTATGTGGGAGGCTGATTATGTAGCTGGTGTAACTCTTTGGGGTTGGATCTTCGGACAAACTTGGGTTGAAGATAATGGTGTAAAAGGTGCCTCTGGTTTGGTAAAAGATTGCAAGAGACGTCCCGCTTTCGATTGGTTGATTAGCTATATGAAAACAGACGCTGCTAAGAATGCTAAGAGCCCATTGTGTCCTGGTAAAGGTGGTGCAGGTCTTTCTGCTTCATTATCACTATCAAGCAAAACAGTTTCTTTGGGTGATGAAGTTAAGATTGTTGCAACTGCAGAATCTAAGGGAGGTAAGGTAACTCACATTGATATATTTGCAAACGATGAATTGCTAGTAAACAAGTGGATTGCTCCATACGAGTGGTCGTTCACTCCAACAAAGACAGGAAAGGTAACAATTAAGATTGTTGCATATGACGACAAAGACAATAAATTAGAGAAGACAGAAGATATCTTAGTATGTGACGAAAAGGCTCCATACTCAGTTCCAATGGCAACGATTCCTGGTACTGTTGAAGCAGAGAACTTCGATCGTGGATGTCCTGGTATTTCTTACTCAGACTCTGACACCGAAGATGAAGGAGACGCTAAATATCGCAACGATAACACAGGTGTTGATGTGGTAAAAGGAAACGGTGGTTATGCAATCGGTTATACTGCCAAAGGTGAATGGTTGAACTATACCGTTAACATCGAGGAGAGAGGTACATACACAGTTCAAGCATATGTATCATCTGGTTCTAATGGATCTGGTTTCACAGTAAACTGCGGTAACTCAAATGCTAAATTTAGCGTACCTCAAGGTGCTGACTGGGATACATACACAAAAATTGAAGAGGAGATGGAATTCTACGATGAAGGAGAGCAAACCATTCGTATCACAATCGATGGTGCTTACTGTAATATCGACAAGTTGGTATTCATCTGCAACTCTTGCAGCGAAGGTACAGGTGTAGAGAATGCTGTTAACTTCCAAGCTCAATCTTACGAAGTATACACTACATTGGGTGTATTCGTAGGTCAAATCAAAGTGAACGCTGGCGAAGATTTGAACAGCCAACTATACGATCTAATCGGACACGAAGGAGCATTCGTCCTTAAGAATGGCAACAAGTCTCAACTTCACATTGTAAAAAAATAAGATCATAATCATACACACATAGTATATCTAAATTCGGGAAGCAAGGACAAAATTTTTATTGTCCTTGCTTTTTTTTTACATATATTGTATATTTGCTTAAACTAATACCATGGGAACACAATATAGTTCCCCTTAATTTTTTCTGAATATTATTAAATTGGAGTCGTAAATTGGCAAATATTCGACATATATTGTTATTTATCTCGCTCTTTTTGGGTATTTCCAATAGTCTCTTTTCTTCCGTTGAATACGGAATTTTTGAGCACTATACCACAAAAGACGGACTTGTCTCTAACCGTATCTTCTCGATTAGTCAAGACCGTAACGGCTTTATTTGGATCGGAACCGACTTTGGTTTGGAAAGATTTGATGGGAAATCGTTCAAACATCATAGGAAACAAGAGTATTCCCTTTTTTCCAGAGAAGACTTCCTTTTTGTACACGCACTACCTAATGGTCGAGTGACTGCTGGTGGATACTATGGATTATTCGTAGAGTATGACCCTGTGAATGACACATTTAGAGATGTCAAACCACAAGAGTACGAAGAGAGTTTCTACAAGGAGACGATGGAGATTTATCTGAACGAAGGGAAACAATATGCCTATTCCAGTAGTGGAGCCTACATATATGACCCTGAAACCGAATCCTACACTAGTGAGAATCCTCTTTTCAAAGCTTCGAAAAATCTTTTTGTCCGTTCGATGTATGTCGATAAAAAGGATAGATATTGGCTGGGATCCATGGATTCAATGCTAATCTTTAATCATAATGGAGAAAAAGAGCTTTGCTTCATTCCTAAAGGAGAAGCTTGCAGTTTCGTGCGTACAATGATTCCTTTGAACGACTCTTTGCTCTTAGTCGCATCCCAATCCGCAGAGGTATGGATCTTCAATATCAACGATACCCAGATAAAAGACCCTATCATCGTCAAAACTCCATTCGACTGCATCACCAACATCGTGCGCGACGAGAGCGGAAGATTTTGGATTGCAACAGATGCCCACGGCTTATGGTATACCGACGACTTTCTATCAGCCAACCCTCTCTTCGTCAACCTAAAACCTTTCAATGCATCATTAGACGAGGCATTAAAGATCTACTGTATTATGAAAGATAATCAGGGAGACATCTGGTTCGGAACACAAAACTCAGGTATCTGGAGATACAGAAGAAGCAATAAAACAGGTATTACCTGTTCATGGGATTTTGGGTTCCCATTGGCGGTATGTTCTTCCTTCTCCGAAGATGACAACAACAATATCATTGTCAGCGTCGACGGAGGTGGTTTGTACTCCGTAGATCCTAAGTTCAATTTCAGATCATTAACAAGATTCCCAAACAACAATATCTCTGAAATTGCCCGTTCCAATTCTGGCGTATGCTATGTAGCATCTTGGGGTGGAGGTATCTATCGTTGCAACCCCAACACAGGTGCGTACGAAAAAGATGAATTGGAAGGCATAAAAGCTCCTTCTAATTGCTTCTTTGGTGTCAGTGTTGCAGATGGAACAGATATATATGCCTGCTCATCAGGTGATGGATTGTATCACAAAAAAGAAGGTAACAGCAAATGGGAAAAGATAGTGCCTTACGATTCCCTAACCAACAACAATAACAAATGGGTGTTCACAGTTTGTGAAGGTGGAGAAGATACAAGATGGATCCTTACCACCAACTCTCTATGGAAGGAGGAGAATGGTGTCATGACCACCTACTCGCAAGATGTAAACACAACAAAACGAACCAATCCTTTTAGCATCACGGATATTATTGCAGACAAGGATGGTTACCTATACGCTGCTACAAGTGAAGGCATAGCAAGATTCTCTCGAAACTCTAATGTGCCTGAGATGTTAGACTTTGTACCCAAAAGCTATTATAGAACCATCATCAAGGATGACAATGGAAACTTCTGGTTGGCAGGAGACAACGGAATCCTCTCTTTCAACTATGAGAAAAAGGAGAGCTACAAACTTCCTGGAAACTACACGGATGTTGCCACCTTCTATTTCTATCTTCGTTCTGGTTACAAAGCGAAAGATGGCAAACTCTATTTTGGTACTAACGGAGGGTATATCTGTATAGATCCTAACAAACTTAATTTCGAGACCGTTATCCCTTATTTCTCCTACTCTAACATCTATATTAGAGGAAAGAAGATAAATGTCGATGAGAAACCTCTCAATGGGACTCCACTATCGCAGTCTTCAAGCATAAGCTTGAAATATAGTGAGACCGACATCTCTATCGATGTCGACATGATCGATTTCTCTGATGCCGATCGCATTCAATCTCAGTATAGACTTGTAGGACTTCAAGACGAATGGCAACCTATGCCATACGATAAAAACATCAAATTCGCCCACATACCAACAGGTAAATATACCTTGGAAGCCAAAGCATTTAGAACAAATGAAGAATGTGAAGAGAAGATTATTTCCCTCTCCATCACAGTTCTTCCTCCTTGGTGGAACTCATGGTGGTTCTACTGCTTAATGATACTATTAGCATCACTGGCCATTGCAGGTGTGTTTAGATGGAGAATGAGACGACTCATCAAGATGAAGAACGAGTTGAACGAGCAAGTCTCGCTAAGAACACTAGAGTTGCAAAACGCCCTAAAAGATAAAGATAGTTTGATCTCTGTCATCGGTCACGACTTGAAAAATCCAATGTTTGCTATTGTGGTAGCACTAGAGAACTGGTTAAAGAAGGAGAAGGCAATGACCGACGAGAATAAACGATCATTGATTGTAGATGTTCACGACTCCGCCAAGACTCTTCAGGGTGAGATGCTTAAACTCTTAGATTGGGCACAATCTAAACAAGACGACATCATCTGTAAACCACAAGATATTGATGTGATTCCTTTGGTGGACGATGCCATTCAATTAACCACCGGATTGCTTAAACGCAAGAATATCTCGTGTGTCAAAGAGATGAATCTGAGCCATAAAGCATACATCGACCCTCGTATGATTAGCGCTGTTATCAGAAACCTACTCGGTAACGCCGTTAAATTTACCGAAATGGGAGGAACCATCACTATCGGCGCTTCGGAGGATGAGAAGAACATTACAATGTTCGTACAAGACACGGGTGTGGGTATGTCAGAAAATGCGCTGAAGAAACTATTGGCTGATGAAGACTTGGAGAGTACCCAGGGAACTAATGATGAAAAAGGAACTGGTCTTGGACTTCGCATCTGTAAGAAATATATCCAATTAAACAATGGTACGTTCTCCGCAACCAGCAAGGAGGGAGAAGGAACTCGTATTTCAATAACTATACCTCAATCAGAGACTCTAATTGTCATTGAAAATACAGGTAAACCAATTATCGTAGACAAGGATGCAGAGAATAAGGAAATACTCGCTGATAATATACTCTTGATGGTGGATGACAATCCGCTTATCTGCGAGAATATGAAAACACTATTGGGTGACTTCTGCGAAGTACTTATCGCATACGACGGACAACAAGCATTAGACATTGTAAAGGAGAGAGAAGTCGACCTTATCCTTAGTGATGTGGAAATGCCTATTATGAATGGTATAGAGATGTGCCAGCAACTCCAAAGTGATGAGATGTACTCTCATATTCCTATTCTGTTCTTATCCGGTAGAAGCGATGAAAACGACCGTTTGTTGGGATTGACCAATGGTGCTATCGACTATATACCAAAACCATTTAGTCACGAAGAACTTTTGGCTAAGTTGAGAAGCATATTCAAGTTAAGGAAGCAGGAAAGAACATTCCTATTGGCTCAATTGATGAAACCAAAAGAGGAAACACAGGAGGCAACAGAGAGTCAGGAGATCGTAAAAGAAGATCCATTCGTAAATCAGTTTATGAATTTAATTCGTGAACGATACACTAGTGCAGAGCTATCCGTTGATGATCTAGCTGATGAACTATGTGTAAGCCGCTCTACAATGTTCCGACGCATCAAGATGGTGGTTGGTAAATCTCCAGTAGAATTGTTAGGTGAATATCGCTTGAACGAGGCAATGAGACAATTGAAAGAGAATGATTACGCATCTATCAACGAAATTGCTTATGCGGTAGGATTCTCCGATCCTTCTTATTTCAGCAAACGCTTCAAGGCTTACTTCGGTATCTCTCCTACTCAAACAAAGAAGTAGAAATAAATAGATCTCTTTACACGCCAAGAAAAGGTTCTAATGAAAGGACTTCTTCTTGACTATTTTTCTTACCCACCCCCCATTTTGAGAAAAAATTCCATCTTTATGGAGTGAAAATCCAAACGACATTAGAAAATAGTCTGTATGTTTGTAACATAGAAAACTGAAATAAATACTGATACAATGAAACACACAACAATCAACCTTTTCAATAAATGGTTTTTGTCGCTATTACTTTTGATTGTCACTAATACACTTTGGGGAGCCACAAAACAAATGGAACAGTTGGATCGTGGTGTCGTTGCTGTAAAAGTAAACAATGGCGTATTTTTAAGTTGGCGCTTCTTAGGAACCGATAAATCGAATGTAGGGTTTAATATCTATCGTGATGGAACGAAGATAAACGATTCCCCTATCACAACACAAACAAACTACTTGGATGCAAATGGATCAACAGCATCCAAATATGTGGTGAAAGCGGTAAATAATAACATAGAAACAGAGTCATCCTCTACTATCGCAGTATGGCAAAATCAATACAAAACCATCACATTAAGGCGTCCTAACGGTGGTAGCAATGCCAGTGGCGACTACTCATATTTTCCAAATGATATGAGTGTTGGCGATGTGGATGGAGATGGACAATATGAACTATTCGTAAAGTGGGATCCAAACAACTCTCAAGACAACTCTAAATCAGGCTATACTGGCAATGTTTACATCGATTGCTACGAATTAGACGGCACCTTCCTATGGCGTATTGATTTGGGAATAAACATACGCGCTGGTGCACATTATACCCAATTCCAAGTTTATGACTACGATGGCGACGGAAAGGCCGAAATGGTGTGTAAGACCGCTCCCGGTTCTAAGGATGGAAAGGGGAAAAATATCATTATGAATGGGGATAACCCTTCTGCCGATTATAGGAATAGTGGAGGATACATATTGAGTGGACCCGAATACCTAACCATATTTGAGGGAGCCACCGGTGCCGAAATCAATACCATCGCCTACAATCCAGGCAGAGGCAATGTAAGTAACAAGAGTACCTGGGGCGACAACTATGGTAATAGATGCGACCGTTTCCTTGCTTGCACAGCCTATCTAGATGGCGTTCATCCAAGTGTGGTAATGTGCCGCGGATACTATACACAATCCAATCTAGTTGCCTACGATTTTAAAAACGGAAAGCTAGTTCAGAGATGGGAACACCACTCTACCACATCAGGACAAGGAGCTTACGGAGAGGGATATCACAATCTATCCGTCGCAGATGTAGACGACGATGGATACGATGAAATCATCTATGGTTCTGCTTGTATCGACCACGACGGAAGACTCTATTACAGAACCGGATTCGGACACGGAGATGCAATGCACGTGTCTGATCTAGACCCATCATTACCCGGATTAGAAGGATGGTTTGTTCATGAAGAGATGAACAACCAATATGGTTTTGAACTCCGTAACCTAAAAACAGGGAAAGTAATATTTGGAGAAGCACCAAGTGTGAATGATAACGGACGAGGCATGTCGGCCGATATCGATGCCACCCACAGAGGTTTCGAATGTTGGAGTTCCAGAGGTGCAGGTGTATACGATTGTAAAGGTAATGTAATATCAACAACAAAACCATCCATCAACTTTCGTATCTACTGGGATGGAGACCTACAAGACGAATTATTGGATGGTACTACCATCACAAAATGGAATGGCAAAGGTGTGAATACACTGATCACACTTAAAGGAAGTTCAATCAACGGTACCAAGGCAAACCCATGCCTATCGGCCGACATCTTAGGAGACTGGCGTGAAGAGGTTATTACCTATAACAACGAGAACCCAAGCGAAATCTTCATTTACACAACTACAATCGAGAGCAAGTATCGATTATTTACACCAATGCACGATGCAGTTTACCGTTGCGGCGTTGCGTGGCAAAATACCGCCTATAACCAACCTCCCCACCTTGGTTTCTACATCGGAGATGGTATTTCCAACATCTCTCAGCCAGATATCTATGTTGTAGGAGGAAAGCCAATTGTTAGAGATACCGCCACCATTGGACGAAAAGGTTCTGGAGGGGCAAGAAACCAAACAATTATGGTAGGAAATTCGATGAATGCGACTATTTTCACTTATACGAATGCAGATAAATTAACAATACTTGGAGCACTTCCTTATGGTGTAACTGCCAAAGATGAAAATGGAACACTCACTGTTTCAGGAACACCAACTATGGTTGGAACCTACATATACACACTGCAAACAGAAGGCCCGAATGTAAATGTTGAGGGACCAGGAGGCACCATCACAGTAGTGGCAGACACAACCACTACAAAACCCAAAGTGGCCTATATAACCGACCCTCAAGTAGCAAACTATGTGAACGATATAGTTCTCCTACCTACTTTAAAAGAGTCGGAAAAGCTTTATGTAGTGGAAGTAGATGCCCAGCAGACCAACATCGATTTCAGTCAATTCGATATGGTCATCATTAGTGAAGTGGCCGCTTCCAACGCACCAATAATGTCACAACTAAAAGGCATCTCACTTCCGGTACTAAATATGAAAGTTCATGCTTATAAAACCAGCAATGCAACTTGGAGTTGGGCAACCAGTGGATATGGAGATAATATGACTGATATGACATTAGCCATTAATGAACCCAACCACCCTATTTTCGCAGGAATTAAAGGGACCGAGGTAAATCTGATCTCTTCCATCAACAACAAGGGTTATACCTATATGAACCCATCACAATTTAATTCAGTGGAAGGGGAAATAAAGACATTAGCAACCATCAAAGGAGCAGATCAAGTATGTATCTTTGAAGCAGAAGCAGGAAGCGTAATCTCGGGTACAAAACTAACTAATAAGTACATCCAAATTGGTATCAATAGTAGCTCTCTTGGCAATTTAACAAAAGAGGGCGTTTCCATCGTTGAAAATGCATGCCATTACCTATTAGGAATGGAAGAAGAGGGAACCTGCATTCAATCCACCCCGAAGAGTTGTTCGATTATCTATCCGAACCCAATAGGAGAAGATGGTCAATTGAACATATTACTTGAGAAGGCATCTGATCTCCCATTAGAGATTATTAATATGCAAGGACAAGTAATGTACACACAAACGCTACAATCAAAAGAGACTACACTTCAATTAGAGTCCCTTCCTTCGGGAAATTACATCTTGAGAACAGGAGAGGAAGCAATGGTCGTGAGGAAGCGATAAGCCCTTTCTATTATTATTTCTTAAAGTCTATTTTGGAATTATTAGACCAAGAAGGAGGTACGGACGGAAATATTTAAAAAATTGGGAAATAACAATATTCTAAAAAACTATGGGGAGGAGGGATCGTGTAATTAAAATCTCTCAATTTCCAAACAACCTCTCCAAATCCTCATATATGTCCAAATTGTTCCGCTCCATATAGATATAGAATTGAGCGTCATCAATATTCCTTTCTATCAAGTCGCATACAGAAGAAGTAAGTGATTCATCATCACGCAACATCTTCATCACACCATCTTTGGTCAGATAAAGAGCCATACGACCATCGTCATTCTTTATGTAGAAATAATCTGCATAGGCATTGCAAACCAAGTGTTTATTCTCAGGGAAAACAGTTGCCGGATGGTTGGTTATCGTATAAGCACCATACGCATGAACATGTGTAGGCGTTCCATCCTGCAAGTCAATCACATAATAAACAGTATCTTTCATAAAATAGAGTGAGCCTGGCATTATTTTCTCTTCCAAATTCTCTTGCATCTTATCTCTCAAAGAAGGCAACATCCAAGCAAGGGGATTAGCTGGATTATAAACCAACTGGAACTCTACAGAAGTAAGTTTCCATCCGCCCAAAAGCATATTTTGGGAAACCTCATTATTCAATACACCTTCCACCTCACCTTTCTCACACGAGAAAAGAAGTAATAAAGGCAATATTAGAAAAGCCAAACGACGCATATCAATTGCATTTAAATATCTACAAAACCAAACTAACGATAGAGTCTCCCCTATCGTTAGCCAAATATAGTCTATATTTTTCAATCATTACCACCAAATTCCATCAAATATGCCTTGATGAAATCATCGATGTTTCCATCCATTACTGCTTGAACATTGGATGTTTGGTAATCTGTACGATGATCTTTCACACGACGATCATCAAACACATAACTTCGGATCTGTGAACCCCACTCGATTTTCTTCTTACCAGCCTCAATTTTAGCAGTCTCAGCACGGCGCTTTTCCAACTCTATCTCGTACAATTGCGACTTCAAAAGTCTAAGTGCATTCTCCTTATTTTTAGGTTGGTCTCGTGTCTCTGTATTTTCGATTACAATCTCATCATCCTGATCAGTCAACACATTGTGGAACTTATAGTGCAAACGAACACCAGACTCCACCTTGTTTACATTCTGACCACCTGCACCACTTGAACGGAACGTATCCCAAGAGATACCTGCCGGATTAATCTCAATCTCGATGGAATCGTCGACCAAAGGAACCACAAAAACAGAAGTAAAGGATGTCATACGCTTACCTTGTGCATTGAACGGAGAAACGCGAACCAAACGGTGCACACCATTCTCGCTCTTCAAATAGCCATAAGCATAGTCTCCTTCAACCTTAATGGTAACAGATTTAATACCTGCTTCATCACCTTCTAAAAGGTGAGCAATCTCAGTCTTATAACCTTTTGATTCACACCAACGAAGATACATACGCATAAGCATATCGCCCCAATCTTGGGCCTCTGTTCCTCCTGCTCCCGCCACGATTTTAAGAACGGCACCCATCTTATCCTCCTCCTTGCGAAGCATATTCTGAAGTTCCAATTTCTCGATTAAATCGATAGCAAACGCATATGCTGCTTCTACTTCGTCTTCTGTAACAGCATCCTCTTTAAAGAAATCAAATGAAAGTTGCAACTCTTCTGCTGCCGCCTTTACATCATTGTAACCATCCACCCAACGCTTCAAGTCTTTGATTTTCTTCATCTGCTTCTCAGCACTCTTCTGGTCGTCCCAGAAGCCAGGAGCTTGTGTATGAAGTTCCTCCTCCTCGATTTGAACTAATTTGGCATCAATGTCAAAGATACCTCCTCAACGCGTCCTCGCGTTCCAACACATTCTTAAGTTGGTCTATTGTAATCATATATCAAACTTTATAAATTATTTCAATCCAATGATTGGGGCACCACCTTTATCTCCCATCATATAAGTAGGCAGTCTTCCATCCCACTTCTCAATTGCATATTGGCGAACCAATAGTTCGTTTAGAGATTGAGCAACAACACGGTTGTAGTATGCTTCTCCATCTCCCTTAATCTTCAATGCATTGGCCTCTCCTTGTGCCTTAGCAATCTCAATCTTTGCCTCTGCCTCTGCTTCTTTTACCTTATTCTCCGCTTTCAACGCGTTTTGGACTGCCTCGTTCTTAGCATTGATAGCCTGAGCCAACGAGTTTGGAGGGGTGATTTGGGAAGTAAACTCTTCCACAATGAATCCTTCATTAGACAATGAACCTTCCAATCTTCTACGAACCTCATTCTCAAATCCTCCACGATTAGCCATCAACGAATCGGATGTATATTGGTTGGCACAAGTACGATATGCTTCATAGATACAAGTACGGATATAACCCTCCTCGATCTCTCTCAATGATCGTCTGTACTTAACGAAAACCTGTGTTGACTTATCTGGATCCAAACGATAAGCAATAGTCGGATCCATCGTAAAAATACTTGCATCCTTAGCGTTCACAGAGAAAGCTTCATATGACTTTCTTTGTACATATACTGGATACTCAAATACATTTTGAGTAATAGGGTTAAACCATACCCATCCTTTACAAGTTCCGATTACACCGCCCTTCTTATCTGAATCGCTCGACCACTTGTAGAACTTAATACCTACAGAACCGGAATCGATGGTTGTGCAGCATCTTGATATCAAAAAGGCAAGAACCAAAATTCCAAAGATCGCCTTATATGATTTTTTAAAGAAATTGATCACACTCGACATGGATGAAGGAACATTATCAAATGGATTATTTCCAACATTTTTAGTGGTGTCAAATGTTTGACTGTAACGTGCCATAACTAAACTTTAATTTATTTAACTATAATTCTATTATTCTTGATACATAGCCTCGATCTCCTTCTCGTAGTGTTGACTAATATTCTTACGCTTTAATTTTAAGGTAAGTGTCAACTCATCATTCTCTGGAGTGAATGGACGAGTAAGGAGGGTGAACTTCTTCACTTGTTCATATGCCGCCAAATCTCCTTGCAATTGTTGAATACGTCCCTCATAGAAAGAGATGATCTTCTCATTTTTCAACAAATCTTCGATGGAATCGTATTTTATTTTAGCACTCTCTGCATATGCCTCCAATGCAGGATATGCAGGGACAATAAGTGCAGAAACATATTTACGTTGATCAGCAATAATCGCGACTTGCTCAATATATTTATCTACCGCCAATTTGTTTTCCACTTGTTGAGGAGCCACATATTTACCATTGGATGTCTTGAACAACTCCTTGATACGTTCACGAATTACCAAACGACCCTTTTTAGTAAGGTAACCTGCATCTCCCGTACGGAACCATCCATCAACAAAACTCTCTTCATTAGCTTGAGGTTTATTATAATAACCTTCTGTAATAGTCTTTCCACGAAGCAGGATCTCATCATTTTCGCCAATCTTCACTTCTACCTCTGGCATAATATCTCCAGCAGATTGTATCTCATAATCCTCGTTATATGGGTTGTAGCAAGCAACGGTAGCTGTAGATTCTGTCAATCCATAACCTACGCAAATATTGAAACCAACACTATGAAGGAATACATTCACATCATCAGAAAGAGCAGCACCTGCAGTAGGGAAGAAACATCCTCTATCCAATCCGATTTTCTTCTTCAAAATTTTGAACAAAGTATGCTCATAAAAACGATATTGGAATTCCAAGAAAGTAGGAACCGCCTTACCATAACGCTTATACTCCAAGTTACGACGTTTTCCCACATTGATAGCACGAAGCATCAACTTCTTCATTCTTGGCGAGAATGAGTCGATCTTCTCATTCACTCCCATATAGATCTTCTCCCAGAAACGAGGAACAGCACACATCATTGTTGGACGTACCTCCTTCAGTACGGATTGAATCATTTTTGGGTTCTTGTTTACTGCGACAACAAGATTAGTACACATACACAAATATGTCCACGCTCTCTCAAAGATATGGCTTAATGGCAAGAAAGAGAGTGAAAGATCTTTATCTGTCATATTCGTAAGACGAATATTGTGAATCTTTACAGCTTGTTGATAGTTACATTGACGGATGATAACACCCTTAGGTTCCCCTGTGGTTCCAGAAGTATATATCAATGTTGTGAGATCATTGTCCGATAGATGACTCTGGCGAACCTCAAACTCCTTTTCGGCAGAAGCAGACTCAAGGCCATGCTTTTTAAAATCTTCGAACGATATGGCAGAATCAACGCCACCCAACTGAATGGATGAATCAATTGCAACAATACGCTTCAAGAATTTTGACTGTTGTAACACCTCAACAGAACGATCGTATTGGTATTGTTCGCCAGCAAAGATTAAAGCAATCTCTGCATCGTTTACTATGTAATCTACTTGCGAAGCAGAAGAGGTTGCATACAAAGGAACAACTGTAGCACGAACAGCCTGACAAGCCAAATCAACAGCAATAATCTCAGCCATATTTTGTGAGAAAATGGCTACCTTATCCTCCTCCTTCACTCCTATTTCGATAAGTGACTTGGCAATTACCTTTACCTGGTTAGCCAACTCACCCCAAGAAATATCTTTCCAAATTCCCTCTATATCATCACGATATTTCAAAACCGTTCGGTTTGCAAATTTCTTTGCCTTATCGAAAACGAAACTACCCAAATGAATGTTAGACATAATGATAAAATTTATATTGATGAATCAGAGAACTACTAAGTTCCCCTTTATTATTGTTCACATTAAATCAAGAACTATATTGTCCTTTTCATCAAGTGTTTTGTATCAAATTTTGAAAAAAATCTTTTTCTGTATTAATACGTTGCAAAGCATTCTGAGCCGCTAACTGATGAGAACTACGCTTGGAATAGCCCATTCCCTCAGAGACCGATACGCCCTCGATCATAACCTTAGATCGAAAAACAATGTTATTCTCTTTGTCCCTTCTCTCCGAGTAAGTAAAGAAATCAACATTCACCTTGTACTTATGCCCCCACTCGATGAGTCTCGACTTAAAGTTTTGCTCAACAACTGCCAATGATGGGATATCAAGATAGTTTTTAAAAACAATATTGAGCATGAAGTCCAATACCGTAGAGTATCCCTTATCTAAATAGATAGCGCCAATCAATGCTTCAAATGCATTTCCGAACACATTCACATTATGAGAATGTGTAAGTTTGGGAACCACCATTATCTTATCAATACCCATATCCACAGCCAATTTGTTCAAGGTCTCCCTTTGTACTATTTTCGAGCGAAGACTTGTCAAATATCCCTCCCCCTTATCAGGGAACTGTTTGTAAAGCACATCAGAAACGACCGCTTCTAATATGGCATCACCCAGATACTCTAATCGTTCATTATTTAGCTTATGCCCTTCCTTATCCTTCATACAAAAAGATTTATGGGAGAGGGCTAATTCATAATAGGACATATTGACAGGAGAAAAGCCCATTAACTTCTCCAACACAAAATAAGGCTCCTTGTGAGTAACCTTCAAGAGCCTTAACTTTTCCAATATCTTACTTAGGAACACTAATTTTCAAATTTTTTGAAGATGATTGCTGCGTTCTGACCACCAAATCCAAAGGTATTGGACATTGCAGCGCGAACCGATCTTTTTTGAGGAGTGTTAAATGTAAAGTTCAATGAATAGTCTATTTCTGGATCCTCATCCCCCTCTTGATGATTGATTGTAGGAGGGACAATATTGTTCACGACAGATAAAATAGACGCAATTGCTTCGACAGCACCTGTTGCACCAAGCAAATGACCTGTCATAGACTTGGTAGAACTAATATTCAATTTTTTAGCACTCTCTCCAAATACTTGTTGGATAGCATGAATCTCAGAGCGGTCTCCATTAGGAGTTGAAGTTCCGTGAATATTTATATAATCGATATCATCCACAGACATACCTGCATCTTTCAAGGCATTACTCATAACCAGTTTAGCACCCAACCCTTCCGGATGAGTTGCAGTTATGTGGTAAGCATCTGCTGAAGCAGCAGTTCCTGCAACCTCTGCATAGATATGCGCACCCCTCTTCACTGCATGATCATAATCTTCCAAAACCAAACATCCGCCACCCTCTCCGATAACAAAACCATCCCGAGAAGCACTTAATGGTCTGGAAGCAGTCTTATAATCATCGTTGCGAGTCGACAAAGCTCTCATAGAGTTGAATCCACCAATACCACTGGCTCCGATGGCAGCCTCTGCACCACCAGCAAGAATTACATCCGCTCTTCCTAAACGAATCTGATCGAAGGCTAAACCGATAGCATGCGTCGATGAAGCACACGCTGATACAACTCCAAAACTAGGACCTCTGAAGCCATACTGCATCGATATATGACCAGCAGCCATATTAGCGATCATTCGAGTAATAAAGAATGGATTAAAACGAGGCACGTCGACATTTTCCAAATATTCAGTAATGTCGTGTTCATAAGACGAAATACCTCCGATACCAGTTGAGAATAAGACACCTACTCGATCTAAATCAAGTTGATCTAACGCCAACTTCGAATCTTCCAATGCCTCTTTTGCAACAACAAGCGAAAATTGCACATGACGGTCCATTTTTCGGGACTCCTTACGATCAAAATAATCATCTGGATTGAATCCCTTTACCTCACATGCAAAATGAGTTTTGAACTTTGAAGCATCAAAGAGAGTAACGGGACCAGCGCCACTCACTCCCTTAAGCAACCCATCCCAATACATGGGAACATTGTTACCAATGGGAGTAATTGCACCTAATCCCGTTACAACAACTCTTCTTAAGTTCATAAAATGAATCTTATTTCAAGCAGCTCTCGATGTGAGAAATAGCCTCACCTACTGTAGAAATCTTTTGAGCCTCTTCGTCAGAGATTTGAACACCGAACTCTCTCTCGAAATCCATGATCAACTCTACTGTATCTAGAGAATCTGCACCAAGATCGTTTGTGAAACTTGCTTCTTCTGTTACTTCTGCTTCAGAAACACCCAACTTCTCAACGATAAGAGCTTTTACTTTTACTGCTACGTCTGACATAATCTTAATTTTTAGTTAATAATTTAAGTACCAAATTTTTTATTAAATTTGCGGTGCAAAGGAACAAATTTTTAGTGATATAGAATAATAAATATCAATAAATTTTTCCAAAAATTGCACACTATAAAAAAAATGTGCAATAAATTAATATTTTTTAAGAAATAAGTATTTTCATAAAACTCTGATAATCAATTATATAAAACAAAACATGAAAAATGTAATCATTTTTGCATCTGGTTCTGGTTCCAATGCAGAGAACATTATTACTTATTTTTCTAATAATAAGGATGTTGTATTCCCTTGCATCTTATCAAACAAAGCAGACGCATATGTGAAAGTAAGAGCAGAAAAACTAGGTGTTCCTTTCAAATATTTCACAAAAGAGGAGTGGAATAATGGTGAAATCCTCAACTTTTTGAAAAAAGAGAAGGCTGATCTTATCGTACTAGCTGGTTTCTTACTAAGAGTACCAGAAGATATGATTGAGGCATTCCCAAATAAGATTATTAATATTCACCCTTCCCTACTTCCAAAGCACGGAGGGAAAGGCATGTACGGAATGCATGTTCACGAGGCTGTGGTAGAAGCAAAGGAAAAAGAGAGCGGTATCAGTATCCATTACGTCAATGAGAATTTGGACGAGGGTGCTCTAATCTTCCAAGCAAAATGTGAGGTGAAACCAACTGACACTCCGGAAGAGGTCGCCCACAATGTTCACGAATTGGAATATCAGTACTTCCCAAAAGTTATCGAGAGCTTACTTAAATAAAATTCATTAACAGAAAAAATAAACGCGCAAATGCAAGATGCCTAAGGCACACATTTGCGCGTTTTTATATTTTGAAAACTATTTATGTTCGTTTGTTTCTTGGATGATGAATAAGAATCTCCTCTCTCAATCGTTGCATATCAATATGGGTATAGATCTCTGTCGTTAAGATAGATTCGTGTCCTAACATCTCCTGAATAGCTCTCAGATTAGCTCCACCCTCTAATAGATGAGTGGCAAACGAGTGACGAAAGGTATGCGGACTGATCTCCTTAGTTACACCGGCCTGTTTTGCATGTTCCTTGACAATGTAGAAAATCATTACACGGGTTAACTGTTTTCCCCTTCGGTTTAAAAAAACATAATCTTCATGCCCTTTTTGAACTTCTATCATATTTCTATCCAACAACCAATAACGAATCTCTTTAATTGCCTTGGGAGAGATGGGAACCAACCTTTGTTTATTACCCTTTCCAACAACAGCAATATATTCATGATCTAAATAAAGATTCGAAAGTTGCAAGTTCACCACCTCCGAAACACGAAGTCCACAGCTATACATTGTTTCCAAGATTGCTCTATTCCTTTGTCCTTGCGGCTCCGACACATCGACAGAATCAATTATGGCATTGATTTCATCCAATGTGAGCACATTAGGAAGGTGTCTTGGCAACTTGGGAGATGAAAGAAATTCTGTAGGATCTTTTTCTATCAATCTCTCAGTAATAAGAAAACGATAAAAGGACTTTATTCCAGAAATAATACGTGCTTGCGACCGCAGGCAGATACCGAGATCTGACAAATCGACTAAGAAGTCTTGTAGAATCTCGTAGGTAGCATCTACATAGTTAATATGAGCATCTGAAAGATAGTCCAACAATTTGGACAAATCTTCCATATATGATGCTTCGGTATTGGATGAAAATGAACGTTCAAGCATCAAATAAGAATGATACTTGGAAACGACAGGATCAGACATGTAACTGTCAACATTCATCGTCTTTCTTCTGCATATTGATTTCAATCAATGCTTCCAATGCCAATCTATAAGAATCCATTCCAAATCCTAAGATCACACCGCGACATGCAGGAGATAGGAAAGAGTGATGACGACACTCTTCTCTCTTGTGTACATTGGAGATGTGAACCTCAACCACGGGACAATTAATAGAACGGATAGCATCTGCAATAGCAAGTGAAGTATGTGTATATGCTCCTGCATTTAAAATAATGCCGTCGGAAATAAATCCAGTCTGTTGAATAACATTGATAAGCTCTCCTTCCACATTGGATTGGAAGTATGAAAGATTAACATCAGGGTATTTTTCCTTTAAGATATCTAAATACTCTTCAAAAGATTGAGAGCCATAAATAGTGGGTTCTCTTTTGCCCAACATATTCAAATTGGGACCATTGATAATCATTATATCCATAGATATATGTTTAAAATGTTTTACTTATGCAAAGTTAGATTTTATATTCAACTTCTTTAAAATAATAACTCTTTTTATCGCCATTTTTTAACGAAAGTATCAACCTTCCATCCTCTTGAACATTTACAATCTTTGCTTCAAAAAGACCATTTTCATCAGAGAAATTAGCATTTATATTAAAACGGTATAGAAGGTTCAGGTACTCTGCATTTATTCTTTCTCTCCATAAAGGACTCTTATACTGATCAAAATAAGAGAGAACATTCATTCTAATCATCTTTATAATCTCTCTTTTGGAATAAGCTTTTGACACATCAATATTCTTTAACGAAATTGGATTAGGTAATTCAGCAGGAAATACCTCTTGATCAATATTTAATCCAAGTCCAACAATCGTATTTTGAATCTTACTTCCCATCAAAGAGTTTTCAATAAGAATACCCGCTAACTTTTTATCTCCACAATAGATATCATTTGGCCATTTAATCGCAAAATCACATTTATGATCGGGCAACAAAAATAGCAAAACCTTCAATATGGATAGTGAGACTATTTTCGATAAATAAAACTGATCTTTTATTTCAATGAAATCTGCATAAAACAAGAAACTGCACAATAGGTTTTTCCCTTCCTCCGAATGCCAAGTGTTGCCTACCTGTCCACGTCCTGCCGTTTGATACCGAGTAGAAACCACCAGTCCATTAGGAAGTGGGGCAGGGTGTTCTAATAAAGAACGGAGAAAATCATTCGTAGAATGAATTTTCTCCAGTTCAACAATATTATCAATGTCTGCCTTAATGAAAGTCTCAGACATATTATCTACAGAAGTGTTTAGTTACACACCATGTGTATCCTAACATAATCTCATGAGATCCATAGTTCTGACGGTTGAACGAGGTCAAACCGACTTGGTAGGCATAACCAACATGGAAGCCCTTGAATCTGATTCCTCC
>JAZRXL010000048.1:0-4286 GCA_045600225.1 Paludibacteraceae bacterium | reverse complement strand
TTAAGACCGTGCAAAGTTAGTAAATATCTTCATAGCAACAAAGCATTTTGAGAATTATTCTGAAAATAACCGATTTGTTTTGAGAATTATTCCGTTATTCATCGATTCAAATTGAGAATTATTCCACAGAAGAAAAGCTGTCTTGTAGCAGACGCGAAAAGTAGACACGAAATTGTTTTTAGTTGATTCACTAGTGTCTATTAAAAACAGTTAATTTATTTTTTATTTGTTTTAAGCACAATTATTTAGATAATATAGACCTTGTCGGCGATTTGAAATTCGTATATTAGCATCGTTTATAATAACTATGCTGATATGAACGCTCAAAAGTATATTTTCAGCCAGATTGTAGAATTTCTGCCGCAAAGTTTCTTTGAAAGGCTTGTTCAGAAGTACAATGACCGTACTCTTAATTGGGTCCCTTCTCATTGTGCGTTCCACTTAACCATTTGGAGACAGCAGCTTCAGAGGTATGCGTAAGACGCGCCAATACCTTTTGCGTCATACCTTTCTGTTTCAGCAGTGCGTCAATTCCGTCAGAAACCTCAAAAAAAAGTTGTACTTGTGTCTTCAGGGATTCGGGCGTTTCATCCAAAACCTGATGGAACAATTGTGCTGTCTTGTTTATAAAATAGTGCTTTGTTTATCCGTTTGGCAATTGCAGAAAACTCTCTTTAGAAAGGATCGCAGTATGCGAAATGAATTATAATTCAAAAGCGTTTTCTGCATCAGACAGCAATGGAGAATAGGAAGACCTTTGTCATGAGATAGTCATGCCGTCGTGGAACAAACGTTTTACTCCACAAAAAAAGAGGGTATTTTTGTGAATTACAAATAAATATCAAATACGCGCCATTAGCCAATCGTTTCAAATCCAGATTATTATCAGCAAACTATAGTAAAAAATGTATTTATCAGAGTTTTGCAGAGCCTTCTTAGAGTTTTGTATAACCTTTTCAAAGGACTAAGAGCTACGTTCTCGTAAACTAAAGTGACATCTTGCTGTAAGGTTTTTTCGGGATTAAAATCCTTTCCATCAATAGTTTTGACTGCCTTTCCCTCAATCTTTGGAAGGGTTATTTGGCTTCCTATTTGTATAGGAACTTGGACTAGCGTATATGAGGTATTCCATTTATAGTCAATAGTTACTTTTACTTCATTAAGAACTTCTGTAGAAAGCCATTGACGGGATAAGAATGCTATACGAGTTGACATATAGGATTTGACTTCATCAACGCTTCTTTTCCATTCAGAGACATCGAAATGACCATCATTTTTTAGGCCATCAAATCTAACATCATGCATAATGGAATACATAATTGAATCAATAAGACAGTCTGTACCGTCGAAATAAGAAAGGAGAGTTTCTTGATGTTGAGAAAAAATCTGACTAACGCTTTCATTGAAATCAGTATGTTGGCATAAAGCTGGCCAGAACCCTGGATTGGATAATTGGCGAGTTCCTTCAGAACTCAGTCTCATGGGCATTCTAACGTAGAACGCATCTGGTCTATCATAACCACGCCCCCCGAGTCCCATAGTCAAATCCATGTCCCACAATGGTGCAGCATAAAAAGTTGAGCAGTTTTTCTTCTTGTAAATAAAAACACTCTTGTTGCAGTCAGAATTAGCAAACAATTCTTGCAGCATATAAAGTTTAGCAAAACTTGAGATGTCGATTAGTTCAGAATAAGTGATGCCATTAAAATCTATACCTTTTTCCGAATATAAGGCTTCTGCCATTTGGTCGTAACAAGTTTTAAGGTATTGAACCTGCTGCAGAGTCGCATGTTTAGGGCTCTTTAAGCCATATCTGGTTTCATAAGATGAACGGAAACCTGATTCTGCATTGATAATGCTTACATCACGAGCGACCTTTGGATGCATCTCCAAAAGATAATCTCCTGTGATATTATCCGGATCCTTGGCATCCAGTCTTCCTTTCAGAATCTCATCTTCAGGATATTCCGTACCTATGGCATATATTGTTTTCGATTCTAACTCCTTTAGACTTTTTTTATTGCAACCTTGAGTTTCTTTTTCTAGGTTATCGAGAGATAATAACTTTCGACTCACTTTATTCGTCAAAATATAAAGCCCTCGATATTCGCCGTTAGTCCACAGGGATACATATTCACATCCCACAGAATTGGTTGGACAAACAAGTTGTGAAGCTTTATATGCAATCCAATTTCGAACCTGAGAAGGATCTGCATTATTTGCTATGAGACAAAACGAGTCATCTTCCTTTAGACTCAGAATACTACATTTCTGCTTTATTTCAATATTATATGGTTTCTTAGATTTACTGATTTTCCATGTAAAATTACCATGGCCACTTACAGACTTGAGATTTCCTTGAAAGGATATTTCCCCTGCAACATCTGACACCAAGATTGTCCCTTCCTCTTCAAATGATTTGTCAGTACTTGCATCAACATCTGTCATACTACCCGACCTCGTAGCAATATATACAGAAGGTACATTTGACTGGTAAAAAGCTATCTTGATATTATGTTCAATACCAATCTCATGTAAATCTAAACGCATCGGGGTGTCAAGACAAATAACGATATTTTTTGAGTGATCTATTTTTTGTTCTTTATCTGAAAACTCTCCTTCTTTGCCATTTGAAGAGAAATCTCCAGCATTAAGCATTCGTATCTTTTCAATACTCCAGCCAGCAGGCAAGACCACGACATAGAAAGAACCAGTCCGAAATGGATGTATTGTATTGTACACATCATCACCATAAGCGAATGCAAGTTTCTGTTCAATGTCGTCGCGCACGTCCCTTCTAATAGAATGCTGACAATCGTATAACACAATAAAAACAACTATTGAAACAAGAATGACAACAAAAAAGATAGAACGAAAGAAATACTTATGTTTCATGTTCATTATTCTTCAGTCTGCCAAACTGTTTTCTCATATATCATATTTCCCTCTGTCTGTTCATTCAAAATCGTTTGTCTATCATTTGTATTTGCCATATTCACTTTTTACTGTCAGACCAGCCCTACTGACGCTTTTTTAAATAAAAGAAGCGCGGAACTGAATGCCAATTCCGCATACGAGGCCCTAGGATAGCCCAAAGACAAAAATACAGCAAACAGCCCGCGCCGATACAGCGCAGAACCATCATGCCATTCTTGTCTTTGTCGAAATTTCCTAGGTTTCGTATGCAAGAATGAAGCACAACGCTTCTACAATATTTCTATATAAAGACTTCCGCACTGAAGTCCGGTGCAAAGATACAATTAATTATTAATAAGGTAAAAGAAATCAAGAATTTTTTATCGTCTGAACGTACGATGAATGAAAAATCAAGAATTTCAGGAATTAAAGGAAATGTTTGAATGTAGAGTGAAGAATATGAATAAGATTAGCAATAAAGGAATTATTTGAAAATAAGCTACGGCATATCAAACGTTCGAATGATATGCCGTAGTTATTTTGCTTCCTAATATGGATACTGCCGCATCACTTTTCTTGCCTCATCATCTCATAGATGTATGCCGGGCTTTGAACGAACAGATCGCCTTCGGGTATTTGAAGGAGACGTATGGTTTGCGAACGATACACTCTGTCCATCGCCTGCTCCAAATCAAGCGCTTCATCATCGACCAGGTATTGCACCATCTTGTCAATAATGTTCGAGATGAGATATTCTCTGATTTGTTCTTTCGAAGGAAATGGGGGAATCATAAACGAAATAGCCTCATGCCAGAAGCCCTCCATTGTTACGGCACATCACCACAAGATCATCGACCGTCTCATCAATAGATTGCAAATGTTCCACATCATAGAAATCAATGAGAAATGTCAATCCGGCATAACGCTGCAGATAGTCGTATGACTCTTCGCGCGAAAGCGAAAAGCGCTTGCCAAATGCCCTGATGCAAGCATTGATGAATGGTATTTCGTATTCACTCATAGTGTGATTAATCTGTTTTAGTTCGCTGCAAATATACAACTATTTATTAATAAGGTAAAAAGAAATCAAGATTTTTTTAGGGATTTATGTACTTGTTGACACCAAGTCAACAAGATTTAGGTTGGTTCGGGAGCACGCGGGGCCAACTATGGTTGTCCCCTAAGGGCCTATGGCCCCGCGTGCAACGCAGAATGGCTTCGCCATAGAGCAGAGCGGCGCCTTCGGCACCGCAACGCAGAAACGGCCTCTACCTTCGGTATTAGGCCGTTAAGGCAGAGCACGCGGAGTGCGGGCGGCCATTGTGATGCTGTTGAACATTTGTGTAATGCTGATGCAACAACATAAATTG
>JAZRXL010000047.1:0-11128 GCA_045600225.1 Paludibacteraceae bacterium | reverse complement strand
GTGGTTCCACAACTGATCCAACTTAGCTTGGATCTCCTCGTCAGTCTTGCCAAGGATGGTTTTGAACGGACTTGTGTAGTTTCCTGTATAGAATGCACCAGAATAGTTGGTTGACTCACATTCAGGACCGAAGTATGCGCCATTCTCGTCGAAGAAGGTTGATGCGCTTGTTGGTGTGCTAGGGTTAGTACCAGGGTTTGTGCCAGGGTCGGAACCTGGATCTGTACTACCGCAGTTCTCCACTTTGATACCAGTTGTTTGAGCCAATATGTTTCCGTTGGCTTTGGTAATGGTCAGCATACCCTCGCCTGCGTTCTTTGGTTTCCATTCAACGGATCCTGAACCAGAGATACCCTCCTTGATCACATAACCGGAAACGCCTTGGAATTCAACGTAGTTGATGTTACATCCATCACCTGCGCTCTTTATCAAGAGTCTCATCTTCTTGGTGGAAACAGGTGAGAAGGTCGCTTTGAAATCGTTTCCTACTTTAGTACCTGTATATGCTGTTTTCCAGCTACCATTCTCGTCGTATTGAACCTCAAAACTTGAGATGACATCGTATTCGGTGCACTCGTCAATCAATACACCACCTACAGTTTGAGTCTTTCCAAGGTCGAAAACAACCCACTCGTTGGATCCTGTCATGGAACCCCAACGGCTGTTGCCTCCGTGTGCACCATCGTCAGACAAGATCTTGTCTACGGTCCAGTAAGGATTGCTTGCTGTCTCTCCCCACTCGGAAGATGCGCTGACGTCTGATACGGAGATCTCCGTGGAAGATGCGCCTGTGCCGAAGTTCAAAGAGAAGGTTTTGCCATTTGCGTCTCCGTTCATGGTCCACTTTACGGTGTAAGTAGAGTCTTTGCAGAATTTGTCGCTGCTCAATTTCTCGATGTAGAACTCTGGATCTGGAACCGCTGGAACGCCGGAACCTACCACAATATCACCTCCGCCTGGTACAGCTTTGAAGTAAATATATCCGCCAGAAACTGTTGATTCGATCTCTCTGTCGCTTTGGGTCACCTTGATGTTGGACCAACCATCTTGCATAGGTACACGCAATGACAATGGATAATCCCAGTTGCAAAGTTTGTTGCTGGTCAATTCTGAATTCAAAGTCAACGAGTAAGTTGTGCTTGAGTTATCTCCAGATACCTTCTTGAATGTGGCGTTGTCACGTTCTTTGAAATACATGATAGCGTCACGGAAGGTACATACCCAGTAGTCTTTCCTGTTTTGGTCTAGCCACGAAAGGGTTTCTGTGAAGGCATCTTGGTCAGTTGGTGAAAAACTTCCGCCTCCTGCATATCCTTGGATACCATGGATCAAGAAGACGCACCAGCCACCATTGGCCGACTCACACTTGTCGATCATTCCTTGTTGCCAGCCGCTTCCGCGTGACGAATTGATACCTTGGTCACCGCAGATGGCGCAGTCCAATTTGTCAAGCTCTCTTGGACTCTTACTATTGATTTGTCCACCGCAGATACGTCCGCCGATGTAGTTGCTTAAAACAGCATTTGAGCCAGGGTTCATGCAGTTCGGATAAGCGATGGTTAAGCAAGGTTGTCCGATGTTTTGCTCAATTGTCCTTTTGGATGATGCGCACTCGCTTGCGTTTGAGCTGTGCGAATCGGTGTGGCTACCGATCTCGTGGCCTTTGTTGGCTAATCCTTTGTAGTTGTTCCAACTGGAACCTGTCCATCCGGTCACAACGTAGAAGGTTGCCTTGAAACCATACTTGTCAAGTTGTTGGGCCGCCCAATTGTGAGAATTCCACTCGTTGGCCGCATCGTCGAAGGTGAAGGTCACTGCGGACTTACACCAATCTTCCCATGTGGCAATTTCTTGAGCAACAAGGCTACTGGTACTTAGTGCACCTGCAACGATGGCTGTTAATACTTCTTTTTTCATGATTTGTTTTTTTGTATAATAATGGTTAAATATTTACTCAATAATTGGTTTTCATGGCTTTAAATGCCAAGGACGAGTTTTATTTTTCTAATGGTTTTCGTGGCAAATATACTATTTTTTCTTAAAAAAACATAAATGAGAGGAAAAAGTTGGATTTGAAATAGATAATTTGATTTGTCTTTTTGCTAAATCAAATTATTTTTGCGAAAAAATTAAAAATTCTTCACTATAACAATATGATTCTAAGGAAGTTCGTAGGGCTCTTTTTATGCTTTATTTTATCATTTAGTGTTTATTCTGCCTCTTTGGTTGGTTCGGTAATAGATAAGTCAGACAATGAAGTGTTACCTTATGCTACAGTAGAGTTATTGAATGTGCAAGACTCCTCTTTCGTTAAAGGTGTGGCATGTAGTGCAGACGGAGCATTTGAATTGGAAAGTGTTGAGGTTGGTGTTTATTTGCTTCGTACTTCTTTCATGGGATATAAAACATCCATAAGAAAGGTTGAGGTGACTTCAATCCAAGAGAATCCTATGAAGATCAGATTGTCGGCAGACAAGGTGATGCTTGAAGAGGTAAAAATATTGGCGGCTGCAACTCCGGTTGTGGTGAAGGAAGACACTTTGGTCTATAATGCAGATGCTTTTCGTGTGTCGGATGGTGCTATGTTGGAGGATTTGGTAAAGAAACTGCCTGGTGCTCAGCTTTCGAAAGATGGAAAGTTGGTCGTCAATGGAAAGGAGATTAAAAAGGTGCTGGTAGATGGAAAGGAATTCTTCTCAGATGATCCAAAGGTCTCTTTGAAAAACCTTCCTGCTAATATTATCGAGAATGTGAAAACGTACGATAGGAAAAGTGACTCTGCTACTTTAACGGGCGTGAATGATGATGACGATGAGGCGGTGTTAGATTTGACGGTGAAGAAGGGTATGAAGAAAGGTTGGATTGGTAATTTTACGGGAGGTGCGGGTCATGATCTTTATGAAAAACATCCTGATTTTCGTTATGGCTTGGATGCAAACCTAAGTCGTTTCCAAGACAATAAGAATTTCTCGATTATTGGATCTTTTAACAATGTAAATAATACGGGATTTACAGACGCTTCGTCCAATTATAGTTCTCAAAATCGAGGTGCTGCTAATGGTATCAACACATCAGGTATCTTAGGTGTGACATTTGCAGAGAACAAGAATGATCATTATGATTTTGGTGGAAATGTTCAGTATAAGCATAATAAGAACGAGGCGGAGAAAAACAGTAAGACAGAGACATTCAGAAAGAGTGGATCAACCTATCAAGATGATCAATCCACTTCCCTTAGAAAGAGTGATGATGTTTCTACAAATTTCCGATTTAGTTGGAAACCGGATAGTATGACTACCATTATGTTCCGTCCAAGTGTCTCATATTCTCATTCCAATACCGAGAGTAGCTCAAGCAGTCAGAACTACAATACTTTTCGCTTTATGAATAATGAGAAGAGTTCAATGAAGACCTTGGAGAGTGATCGTCTTAATCTCAATGCAACGCTACGATTCGTTCGTAAACTGAATAGCAAGGGAAGAAATGTTTCTTTCAATTCAGGATTTACTTATGGTTATTCTCCTTCCGATCAAAACTCTTTTAGCGAGACTCACTTTTATACAGAGGATGAAGATGATATAAATGATTCAGTATTGATTTCCAATAGATATACCGATCGTTGTAGTAAGAATCTCACTTACTATGTGGAGGCGGCTTATACGGAACCAATCTTTAAGAACCACTTCTTGCAGTTTAGATACCGATTCCAACATAGAGGTTCTGATTCTTACTCGTATGTGTATGACGAAGATGATTTGACTTCTTTCATTGACTCGTTGAGTAGCAAGATAGAGAATGATTATAATAATCATCAGGCAGACGTCAGTTTGCAAGGAAAGTATTCAAAGGTAAACTATAATGTTGGATTCACATTCCAACCTCAAATCTCTTCTACGCATAATCTGATAGGACCTAATGTGGGCAAGGATAAGCATCAGTCAGTATTCAATTTCTCCCCTAACTTGAATTTGCGCGTTAAGTTTGACAAACAATCCAATTTGAATTTCCGTTACCGAGGTCAGAGTGCGGCACCAGATGTGGAATACTTGCAAGAGGTGATAGATGAGAGTGACCCGTTGAATCTGATGTATGGTAATCCAAATTTGAAACCAACTTATACGCATAATGCGTCTGTTCGTTTTAAGAAATATGTTACAGAGAAACAGAGAAGTTGGATGGCCAATGTTTCGTATCGAATGGTGCAGAATGCTATTATGAACAGATTGTTATACGATGTGAATACAGGTGTTCAGCGTAGCTATAAGGAGAATGTGAATGGGAACTGGGACTTGAACGGATCTTTGGTGTTCAGTACTCCATTCCGAAATACTTCATTCCTATTTAGTACAACTACGAATGCTGGATATGCAGAAAATGTGTCGTTAGAGAGTTCGTACAAGGAGACCGATTTGGAGTCTCAAAAAAGTGAGACAAAGACAACCAATGTAGGTGAGAAGCTTGCATTCTCCTATCGCAATGATATATTCGATATTGCATTGTCAGGGAAGGTGGATTACCAGAAAAGCAAGAACGAACAACGATTGAGTGGAAATCGTGAGACATTCGATTATGAGGTGGGATTGGATGCTAACTTCAATTTGCCTTGGAGTGTGGTACTTTCTACTGATTTGGAGTATAAAATCTATGATGGTTATTCGGATGGATTCAATAATCAGGAAATAGTTTGGAATGCTCAAGTTTCGAAAAGTTTTATGAAAAATAATGCAGGAACATTGAGATTTAAGGTCTTTGATATTTTAGGAAAACAAAGTAATCTATCGCGTAAAATTAGCGATTCGTCAATTATAGACACCGAATACAACACATTAGGTAGCTATTTTTTACTACAATTCAGCTATCGACTTAATAATTTTCAACAAAGAGAGAGAATGCCACGAAAAGAATTTGATTGAAAAAAAATCTCAAATAAAGTGGGTTATTATAAATTTTTGTTATATTTGTGCGTAAACGAGAATTAAACATAGATTGAGAATGGAAAAAGGATTTTATGAACGCATTTTAAAATGTTTTGATGCGGATTTCCCTGCAATGGCATTGTCGGAGGAATCGGTTAGGTTGTTGAACTCTAAAACGAGGGTGATTCAGCTTAACAAGGGTGAGTATTTGCAATTAGAAGGGGATGTAAGTAGATTTTTAGGTGTTGTTGATTCAGGTCTAATCAGAATTTTCTATCGTAAAGCAGGAGAGGAGATAACAGAGTATTTGGCCAGTGAAAATGAGATATTCTACGATTGCGAAAGTTTCTTTCGTCAAGTCCCAAGTAAACGCTACATTCAAATGTTAGAGCCTTCGGTTCTATACCTTTGTACAAAGTCGGATTTGGATGAATTGTGTAGGCAAAACAAGGAGATCCGTATTTTCTGTCGCAGACTAACCGAGCAATTGTTGCGTAGTTTGAAGCAGAAGACTGTTGATTGTATCTTCGAACCGGCAAAAGTGCGTTATGATAATTTGATTAAACGCAATTCGGAGTATGTCCTTCGTGTGCCTTCTATCTTCGTGGCATCTTATTTGGGAGTAACTCCAGAGACATTGAGCCGTATTCGCTCTAAGGTAAAGTAAGAGGGATAGGTGTTTTTTTTGAAAACCGTATAGAATTGAAATTTATATATGAAGAAAGTAGTTGTTAATAAAAGACTAATATCAGCAGAAATAGAACGTCTTCTAGGACGCATAGAATTATCTATAGACGCAAAAAGAAAATTGAATGCTATCGCAACCCAAGAGAAGGTGAAGAAGCACGATTTGATATTGAAACCAGGAGAGGTTTGCGATTTCTTAGGGATCGTTCAAAAAGGAGTTGTTCAAATTTATCATTACAAAGATAAGAAGATGATCTCTGACTTCTTTGGTACAGAAGGATATGGTTTCTACGATGTGGAAAGTTTCTTGACAGGGATGCCATCTGAAGCCACCATCGAGGCATTGGAACCAACAGTATATGTAAAGATAGATAGAAAGAAGTTCCTTGAATTGTGTGATGAAATTGAGGAGTTGAGCTTTGTATATCAAAAAATATTGGAGTATTCATTGATCTTGGCGCACGATAGGTTGGACTCTGTCTTGAATGATTCGGCTGAGGAGAAATATGAGAACTTGGAAAGGAGAATCCCAGGTTTGGCTGCCAGAATCAGTGCCATTAATGTTGCATCTTACATTGGTGTGACACAAGAGACACTTTGCCGTATCAAGTCTAAACAAGAAGATTTCTTGTTGTTCTAATTAAAAAACAAATAGAATTTTAACCATTAAATAATAGTCTTATGTCACAAATATCAGATTTGATCTTGAAGCAAGTACAGGCTGCTGCTTCAAATAGTAATTTAGGACAAAATGTATTGAACGGATTGTCAGATTCCGTATTGAATAGTATTAAGCAAACGGCAACTACTGCTAATGGTATTGAGCAATTGACTGCTTTGTTCACAGGAAAGACTTCCGCTGCATCAAGTTCAGTAACTTCTTTGGCTACTCAGATCTTTACCTCTCAAGTAGCAAGCAAGTTAGGATTGTCTTCAGCAGCTGCAAGTAGTGCATCAAGTTTGTTGCCAACAATCATTCAAGGAATTGTATCAGCAGTTTCCTCTAAGGGAAGTGGCTTGGATTTGTCAGCTATTTTGTCAGCTGTAGGTGCTGCATCTTCATCTAATTCTAAAATTGGTCAAATCGCATCTATTGCTTCAAAATTGGGTGGTTTGTTTAAGAAGAGATAATCTCTTTCTTACTGTAATATCAAAGGGGGCAGAGGTTCTGCTCCCTTTTTGTTTTATTAATAACAGAATACTCTTTATGCGTGTGAAAAATAGTTGCATTATTTTTCGCTAAATTGTTTTAAATACATATCTTTGGAGAAAATCTTTGTCCCATGATGAACATTGCATTAGATGTACATACTCATACAATAGCAAGTGGCCATGCATATAGTACTCTTCAAGAAATGGTAACTGCAGCGGCTGCCAAGGGATTGAAGATTTTGGGAATTACTGATCATGGGCCCTCAATTCGTGGAGCAAGCGATCTTGTTTATTTCGCCAACTTCCATGTGATACCTCGCCAGATAGGTGACGTGAAGTTATTGATGGGTGCTGAGATTAATATATTGAATACGAAAGGCGACTTAGACATTAATGAAGATTATATGAGGAAATTGGATATTCGTATAGCGGGTATCCACTATCACTATTACTTAGGTGGTTCTGTGGAGGATAACACAGATGCATTGATAAAGGTAATGAGAAACCCTCACATTGATATTATTAGTCACCCGGGTGACGGAAGTGCGGATTTGAATTTTGAAAGGATTGTTCAAGAGGCAAAAGAGACTCGCATCTTATTGGAGATTAACAATAGTTCGTTGAATCCTAATAGAGGAAAGGAGAATGCTTTAAACAACAACCGGCAGCTTCTTCAGTTATGTAAGAAATATGATGTGAAGGTGATTTTAGGAAGTGATGCTCATATTTCATATGATGTTGCAAATTATAAATATATAACTCCATTATTGCAAGAGGTAGAGTTCCCTGATGCATTGATAGTAAATGACAAACCCGAGTGGTTTATGGAGTATATTAATAGCAGACCGGATGTAATGGCATAGAACCATATTTAAGAGAGTGGTATGAGAATGATGAATAAGATAGCAACTTTTGTTTTGGGGATGATTTCTTTGTGTGTCCTTCCTTGTATGGGACAGGCAGAGGAAACAGAGGAGTACTATGGTCCTGTGAAAATGGTTACCCAATACGAAACCAACTATTCTTCAGGTGTTGCAAAGAAGGGTAATTATGTATGGAAAACAATGCTCAATGAGAAAGGGAAAATCACTGAGGAGTATTGCTTTGATCAGCGAGACGAGTTCTATATCTACAAACGTACATTCCTTTATGATAAGAATGGAAATGAGATTGAGAGATGTGAGTATGATGGGAATGGAGATTTGTATTACAAAAAAACATACAAGTATGATGAACGCGGTCATCAGATAGAGTATGCTCGTGAGAAAAAGGATGGAACTCAAGATTGGAAGTATACATATCAGTACGATGAAAGGGGTAATGAAATAGAGATGTGTCACTATAAAGGTGACGGATCTGTAGATTACCGTTATACGAGAAAGTATGATAAGAATGGAAATCCTATAGAATATTGTCGATACAAAAAGAGTTCTGTGTTGGTTTACAAGGGAACCTTTACTTACAATGAAGAGGGTAAGTTGATTGAACAAAGCCATTTTAAAGAGGATGGAAGTTTAGATTATCGCGACACTTATGAGTATGATTCCAGGGGTAACCAAGTTGGTCATACTAGCTATCAAGGAGATGGTATTGTTAAATACAAAGGAACTTGTAAGTTCGATTCCAAGGGTAATCAGATAGAGTATTGCCAATATAAAAGTGATGGTTCTTTAGAGTATAGAGACTCAAGGAAATACAATGATCGTGGGAAAGAAGCAGAGTATCTCTTGTTTAGGGGAGATGGTTCTATTGATGAGAAATCAACGTATAGATATGGATCCAAAGGCATTTTGTTAGAAACTTTTTATACAAGGTACAAGGAAGATGGCTCTGTCGATATCAAGGAGGTCCATAAGTTTGATGAGCGAGGAAACATGACAGAGGAGACTCATTATGAAGAGGAAGAACTAACAGAGAAGCATATCTATCAGTTCGACGCTAAAGGAAATATGATAGAAGAGGGTCATTATGGCGAGAACTATGACAATGAGAAATATACCTATGGCTATGATGCGAGAGGTAATCGTATTGAAAGAAAACGATATGGAGTAGACGATACTCTTAAATCTTGCAGAACAATTGAAGTTGAGTATTACGAATAAAAGTATTCTCTTTTAATGATCATAAAAAGGGGTCGGATTCGAAAGAATCCGACCCCTTGCTTTATAAGGTCTTTTTTGTTACTTGGTCAATGTTAACATTACCTGTCCTGCTTTCACCTTCTCGTTTCTTAAAGCACCTGGACGAACCTTGCCGCTCATCATCCAACCAATCAAATTGTCGATCCAAATGATCTTTGGTGTTGAATCAACATTGCGTACCAAATAAACTTGATAGTTCAAGTTGTTGTTCAAACACATATTCCACTCTTTCTCAGTAAGGAAGAATGTCTTGGTGTCATCTTTGGCACCCTTACAAGCGATGTAGCACTCTGTTCCATTGTCTCCAAGATCAACAATCTCGAAGTCGTAACCCTTACTCTCTTTCGCTTTCTCGTTGCACCATTTAACACGGCTAGGGTATTTCTTTTCAAGATAATCGAAAAGAATTTTTTCGCTAGCGGCAGAAGTGGCTTCGCGTTGGCTTGCATCCAAATCGATCACAACTTGCTTGTCTCTCTCCATCCATTGGTTAATGGCAGTTTGAAGATCGTTCTTATTTACATTCAAAGCCTCAATTTCAGCGTCCTTATCAGAAACAACTTGTTTAAGTTGTTGGATAGTGCCGTTAGCTTCAACGATGGTTGCTTGTAGGCTCTTTATGCTGTTTAGGTTTTCTGCTTCAGCATTACGAAGTTGTTGGTTCTCTTTAGCAATAGCCTCTCCATTCTTGATGACGCGTTGAAGAGTCTCCATATTCTCTTTTAGTAGAGATTCAATGCTTGAGTTAGCTTGTTGAAGAGCAGCTACTGCATCAAACTCGTCCTTTGCCGATTCTGCAGCAACAGAAACAGCTTGTACTACCTCTGCAGCCTTTGCAAAGTCCTTGTTGTTGATTTCAATTGTTTGCTTAGGTTTTTGTTCCTCTGCCTTTTGTTGAGCAGGTTGAGGTTGTTGAACGAATGCCGCCATTCTTGGAGCCTCCGCTTTGGGTTCTTCTATTGTAACTTTTGGAGCTTCAACTTTCACCTCTGCCTTTGGAGCCTCTTGTTTCACTTCTACCTTTGGAGCAGATGCAGTGAAACTAACAATCTTTCCATTCATTGCATCAATAATAGGAGCCACGATCTCGTGGATGGCAGATGCATTTTGGAATTTGTCTTCTGGAATATTACAGCATACTCCGTTTGTTAGCTGAGCTGCTTTCTCGGCAGAACGAAGATCAGAGTCTTTCATATTGATACCAATAATGTTCAATTGAACATCTGCATTGGCCTTTTCAACTTCATAGTCGATTACTCCACCATCAGTGTCTTCTCCTGTTGTGATTAGAATGATTCTCTTTGCGTCTGCATCAATAGACTTTAAAGAGCTAATAGATTCTTTTATGGTCTCGGCGATAGGAGCTCCTCCACTTGCATAGGGCAAGGATGTAGATTTCTTGATGAAATCATCTTTTTGGTTAGGTTCTGCCAAATCCAAAGATTTAATGATGATAGGAGATCCGCATACTGATTTAAAAATTCTCATTCCAAACACTCCTGAAAAGTCAAAATTCGGTGCAATTTCATCAGTTAATAATTTCTGTGTAATCGACAATTTCTTGTCCATCTTATCGGAAATATCGATAAGAAAATCTGTTGCTTGTTTCATGGTATCAATATATTAATTTTAAATTTTTGCTAAGTTAACAATTGTCTCTGTATTTTTTGCAAAAAATGTTTCTAAAAAACAAAAAAATCAGGGAAAAATGAATTTTCGTAAAGGTTGAAAATGTTGCAACATTTATTTTCTATATCTGTTTTTATAATTGTTATTGCATTATACATTGCTGAATGTTTATAAATTTGGTATTTGTGAAATAAACACAAAAATAGTTGTTTGAAAAAATTTCTTTTCTGTCGAAAAACACGAATATTTATAAATACTTATAAATCATATAGTTGCAAATCGTCGGCTTTGAAGATATGATTTTTTGTGAATGAGAATTATTAAAAGTCAATAAAAAATTCTTAATAGTTTTTGTAGAGAGAAAAAAATTATATCTTTGCAGTATCAAAATATTTGACCCTAAATTGTGTTGTTCTATATATTTCGGAGTCAGTTTGCTGTGAAGCAAGCTGGCTTTTTTTATCACGGCTCTTTCATTTACCCCTATAATAAAGCGCACAACTCCCCCTACCCATAATTAATGGGAAACTGCGATTTTCAAATAATTGAAACACAACAAGTTGACATTTCAAGAAAAGGCTATTTTTTCTATTTTAGGGCTAT
>JAZRXL010000046.1:0-50443 GCA_045600225.1 Paludibacteraceae bacterium | reverse complement strand
GAAGTGTCCGACACCATGTAGGTGATGGAATGGTCCACGACCGGAGCCTCAACGCCCGACACCGTGATCGTGACGCTTCCGTCGCCCGAACACTCGCCCTGGGTCACCTTCACTGTGTAGGTGCCCGTCTTGGCCACTTGGCAGGTGGACTCTGTACCTTCGCCATCGTTCCAGTCGTAGCTGTCGTAGTTGGCCGTGGCATCCAACAAGTATGGAAGATCCGACTCGCACACTGTCTTGTCCTCGCCCAAGTCCACAACCAGCTTGTCAGCCACTGCTACTGTGGAGCTGGCTCGAGACTCGCAACCTTCTGCATTTGTAATAACCACACTATAAACACCAGATTCTTCTGTAGTGAGAGTCTGTTCCTCACTTCCATCAGACCATTTATAACTTACCGCGTCACTACCAGCATCCAAAGTGGCACTTTGGCCTGCACAAATAGTGAGGTTTGCGAACTCAATCTTTATAGTATCCGATTTTGAGAATGAGAAATGAGCAGTATCACTATAACAACCATTCTTAGTAGCAAAGCGATATGCATAATCAAAATCTCCAGCAGTTGTCTCATCATCCGGATTAGGCAGAGTTGTAATAGAAGGTAGTAGCACACCTGCATTATCATACCATTCTATACTATAGCCAAGATCCAATCCATAGGTTACACCTGTTGTAGCCTCTGCATATTTTCTAACAGTAGCAGCTTTCACGCCTTGGCACAAAAGTCCCAAATCGTAATCCATTGACGTTGGGCTGCCATTCACAGAAAGAGATGCATCTTTCTTGCTCTCCACAAAGCAATCATCCGAAGAAGATACTTTTACAGAGTACGCACCCTTATCCTTTACGATCAATGTATCATATTTTGAAGTTGCAATAGAAGTTCCATCTAAGAAATACTCATATTTATAAGATCCCCTTGCCAAGGCAAAAGCACGAAGCACTGTTGAATCGCCATCACAAATGGTTTCTTCATCCAATGCAAGGGTTACGCCAACCAAAGCGCATGAACCACATCCACTCACAGCCCTTGCCATAATTTCGTTATCGGCATGACCGAGCAATTTGGCATAGGCAGTATTAATAATCGACTCAACACACTCCCTCACCGTTCCTCTCCAAGTAACCGTAAACGAATCACCAAAAGCAATTGGATTAGGAGCAAATTTTGACCAAACTATAGAATCACCCTCCGTGCCTGTATAAAATTTAGAAGTTCCATCGCCATCTGCTGAGACAAATTCAATCTCATCCGGAATTTTATCTATAATTTCCAAATCATAAGCATAATCTGTATGGACATGAATATTCGAATAGGAGAAATTGCCCCATGCGACACCCTCGAAACCGAAATATCCATCCTTCTTTGTCAAACCTTCGAACGAAACAGAAGCCGATGTGGCAGTATCCTTATTTATCCAAATTCGGATGACATCATCCGTCAGATTGACGCAAAGTTTGGAAGAGCTTTTTGCTTTAGCAATGATCTTGGAATCAATCTTTTTGGACCCGTCGTAACAGGTGACAGACATACCAGAATATTCATTCTTGAAGACCAATTTAATATCATCACGGAAGAAGATGGCTGTCTCTTGGTCATCCGCCACCGCCCACTGCGTCTGCATATAAATATTATTGGCAATACGATTGAATTGCGCCTTTTGACCAGAAGCAATGCTCACCGTGCCTGAAGTCGCAGTCGCACCTCCAGACAATTTCCAATCAGAAGAGAGGGTTCCTGCGTCCTCAAAGATTGCGCCATGCGTTTGCTTGTATCCAATGGTATATTCAATATCATCTCCTACAGAATAGGACTCCTTATCAGCCACCTTCGTCAAAGTTGTTGGCTTAATAGGCTCTGGCACTTTGGCACAAGTGACAGTGATTTTCGCCGTGTCGGAAATTGGAGAGTTTTTATCACCTGAGATCCACGCGTAGTTGAGAATATCCTCATCTGGCGTTTCACACACATTTCCTGAAGGGAACGAAGCCGTTGCGGTATAAATGATAGATCCCTTTTGTTTCACTTGTAATTTAGGGATAGACCAAATGATGATATCACGACCATCACCAGTTTGCTTCACCTCCCACTTTCCACCGAACTCCGGTTCACTCAACGGACATTCATTAACAAACTCGTTAAATTTCAATCCAACAGGAAGGGTGTCTCGAATCTCTACATTATCCACATCACGGCCGGCCATCGGGCCGTTACCCAAAATACGACGCCATACATAACCATCATATTCCTCCACCAAGATATTCGGAACAGTAAGATCAGACTCTGTGCATCCACAAGTCAACCACTTGGTAACTGGCTCCTCTATGGATTTTCCGTTCTCATCCAATTTTTGCCAAGATGGTGTAACTGGATAGAACAAACCATCTTTCTCTGAATTATACTTAGAACTCCAAGACCAGTCATCATTCCAATTCACTGCACCATAATTGCTTGGGAAAAGCGCCCATACACCACGCATCGGAGAGGTTCCTCCCTTGTGTACGCGGCAACTTGCTCCACCAAAGAATCGAGAGACATGCATAGTCGTAGTCACCAACAACGGTGCAAACTGAATACACATACGCTGGTTCCACTTTCCAAATTCCTCATCACTACCCTCAACTATATTTTCGTGAGAAACAACAATTCCCTCGGCACTTCCAATCGTCTTATTACCTTCGTAAATCTCCGTAGATAAGCCCCAACCGGAGGTGCAATCTCCCTCTCCCGTGTAGCAGTTTGTACTTGCATCATACAAATAGTAAGAGATACGATAGTTACCATAGTTGATATAAGGCTCAATCGCATCGTTCCACAGACGAGCCATCAACTGTAATCGCGAACCGTCCAAACCATTGGCGAAAGAGACATTCACACGTGGGCGACCACCATCAATCCATCCCGCCTCCGACGAATTCTCAAACTTAATGGTATAGGTGGCCATATTACCATCATTGACCTTTCTACGGTCAACATCTTTGGAAATAATCAAAGAACGAGCCACGACATCCACACAGTTACGCTGCATGGTGGCTGTCTTGTAATTAGGGTATTCATTGGTCGTCCAACCTAATCCATTGGAACAGGTGATATCTGCCGTAGTACAGTAACGGCCAGAGGCCTTGTCACTCGCCTTTAACGTGTACCAAACCTGACCGACTGTCTTAGCCAAATTACCTGACTTGAAGTTCAAATCCACACCAGACTTGTTATCACTTTTGAATCCAGAAACCGTACCAATCTTCCATGTAACGGTATGGGATGATTTGTCGTAAACACCTCCATCAGAGGCCTCAACGAAGACAAAATCTTCAGGCACATTCTCCACGATCACCACATCCTTCGCATCTACAGAGCCATAGTTACGATAGTCCAAAAGGAACTTGATTTGGTCACCTGTATAACAGTAAGTCACGGAGTCCTCGATCGCACGGTAAATCTTCATATTCGCCATTGGCTCCATCGCGCTCGGCGCATGGTAATTACCTGTCGATACCATCATACCCATGTGACGAGACCATCCGTGCATATAGTTGCTGACGGAATTCAAATAGCAATCATCTCCACCTTTCGTATCCCACTCGATAGCACACTGACGATAAAGGGTTCCCAACAAATCATAATCCTGAGAAGAGACCGCCGCATAAGTTCCCGTACCATTTTGCCAGTTGATCACCATGAAGTGGGCAGCGTCGGTTGTAGCACCCGTCAATGGGTCGTACTGCCATTCGGTGGTCGCAGGACCTGAATAAGGAATCTTCGGATCTCCGTAGGTCATACACTCCCCATTTGCCCATCCGATTGGATTGTTCAAAAACTTGCTCAGACGGACAGCCGCATCGTATTCGTACGTGTTAGAGCCGGCGACAGCCTTGTGTGACTTTGGATCCCATGAATAAACTGGATTACCATGCCACATATAGTTACAGATGGTACGCCAAGAGCAACGCCAATCCTCACCTTGGTTAAAGTTAGTGTAAGCCGTTTTAGAACCATCGTCGCTGATTTCACTCCAACCTGCGGTAGGAATCGCCTTCGGACCTTTTGAGATCATATCTCCCATCATCCAGTCAGAAGAAGCCTCACCGCGTTTGAACTGTTCGATTTCGAAGTCTGGAATTCCTGCCTCATTTTGAATTTGTTCAAACAACTCCCAGAATTCACGGTAATAAGCAGGTGCGACATAATCAATATGCTGTTTATCACCACTACCGTATTCAGGAACAAGCGGAACGCCTTTCACATCTACCATGTCATTGCCTGGCAATGCGAATATCTTTTCAGAATTGGCGAAAACAGTAGGATTGGCAGTAGCCCACTTCGTTTGTTCGTTCCAAGTGTCACCGCCCTTTGGATAGCCATCCAAACCAATCAGACCCGAATTCACACGCATCTTATTAGTTTCTGTTGAAAATCTTGTGCTCAGTGCCACCAAACCCCTAATAACATTGATCATTTCCTGCTTATAGGAAATAGGGTTACCACAGGCGTCTTCCACAATATTGCCATCAGGATCCTTCATAAATTCTCCCCACTGTTTATAGGCCACATAAAGAGCCAACGCCACATCAACATCACCATCGGCTGCCGTATTCGATCCAGGACCCGTATCACCAATATTGAACGGACCATAGGCATAATCTTCTCCTAATCCACTACAATCAGTGTACTTCTTTGAACGACCACGACGTTTATCGTGTGTACACATCCAATAGCCATTGAAGGTGACCGCATCACCCATATAGGCAGCCGCCAACAATCCATAACCATCACCCTCTGTACAGTCGTAAGCAGACTTATACGGTGTTTCAATATACTTATAACCACCCCAAGACTCTCCTGTGTAGGCAAACTCATTGGCATGAATTTGATAAGCGTCGCGGATATCCTGCTCCATTTCCGCATGAACCACACCCTCTGGGTTTTTCGTACCCAAATTTCCCAACTTGTGACCCGTGCCATAAGTATATTCCAAGAACTGAGGAAACGGATACGCTGGGTTTCCCGAATTGATATAAACAGGCACTGCCCACCCCACCATCACATTGAGAGACAGCAACGCTAACAAGATAAAAGAATACTTTGAATACATATATTTCATGGTTCTACTTTTTTCTTTATGTAATATCTAATGGTTTTTCTATCGTATACTAATCCGACTCAGGCAAAAATATGAAAAAAAACAACGAGAGGCAAACATTTGTTAAAATTTATAAAATCGACAAAAAGGAAAATCGGGACGAACTAATCCGCCCCGCTTCCACCGTATCATTTAGATACTAATATTTCAAAAACCTACAAGCACCCACACCTACAAGAGCATCCGATTTCACATCGCCTGCTGCAGTGTATACATACATGGTAGCATTGGATGCAAACCCATTAACATTAGCAGTATAGATTGTGTTTGCACTCTCATCAACACCAAAGCCATAAAAACCATTACCCGAAATTAAAGTTTCAATAGTCCTGCTCTTCAAATCAATAGTTTTAATGGTTGTCACCTCATCTGCAGAACCTGAACTATAACCGTCTGAAGTCATGTAATAGATCTTGTCTGAAGAATTAGACAGATAAATATGGCCTGGATAATTAAGAGCAGGCAACACAGCTTTATCCGACAATGTTTTTGCAAAAGTATCAACTTTAGCGATAGCTCCGTCTACTCCGTAATTGGCCATAGAGATCCAAATATTACCACTCTTGTCAACCACAAGATGACGAGCAGCCAAGAACTCTCCCTCTAACTTATAAGAATCCCTCTTCATATTGTTCTTCAACTGGAAACGAGTAACAGCAGGATCATAAGAACTCCAAGTCTCTGAATTATAAGAAGAAGAAGCGACCCAAACACAATCGTCATACAAAGCAATGCCTTCTGGCAAACCTTCGATAAGCCAAGACTCAACAACTTCCTTAGACGACAAATCTACTTTATACAATCCGTTTTTACTCAAATCTTCGAAATCGGAAGAAGTCACATACAAGAAACCATCTTTAACCACTGCATATCGTGGAGTTGGGACTCCTTTAATTGTCCCCACACTTTTGAATGTGTTCTTTTCTACCAATTCTACCTTATCCTCTGCATTACACATCAAAGCCCAACAATCTCCACAATCAGCCACAGACTCGATTGTAGAAGCCACACCAAAACCATTGGCTGCCTTGTAGACCTGATTTTCTACAGAACCATCAGAGTACAGTACCGACAAACTACCATTAGCCTCTGAATAGTTACCTTGGTTAACCACCAAACAAACTTTGCTTTTCTCTCCTTCCGAAGTTGCATCTCCTTCCTTTTCATCCTTCTCACAAGACACAAAGGAAGAAGAACATAACGATACGAAGAGCATCCAAAATAAATGTTTTTTCATCTCTGTTCTTTATTATTTGTTGTTTTTAAACTTATACTTTGCAAAGATACTGAAATTCTGCTTAGGCATTGCCCTGTATGGCATCGTCTGATACTCTCTTTGGAAAATATTCTCCCAAACGCCACCTAAAGTAACGGAATGGGAATGTTTAATCAAGAAGGTATAGTCGACAGACAAATTACACAAAACATAGTGATCCATCACATCAAACACATCTGTTGTGGAGCGTTCACCAACATACTTCATTTGAAGTCCGTAAGACAATTGGAGGAATCTTCCTTCAAAACTTCCCGATAAGGTATGCTTAGGTAACAAAGGCATTTGCCGGCCTATAAATGGTTGCATATTTGCAAAACCTGCCACCATTTCAGTTCGATTGTAAGAATAATTTAGCCGAAGTGAGTAGTCCGTTCTCGTTTGCGAAAGATTGAAGAAAACATCCGTTTCAAAACCACGTGCAAGCACTTCATCCAAATTCACCGGCTTCCAAACATTTCCCCTTGGAAGCCACATGATCCAATCAGTCACCTGATTATAATAAGCAGAGGCATTCCACCCTGCATTTATCCGATTCGTTTCCGTAGTTTTAGAGAATAAATATTTCAATTGGAGTTCCATATCGGCTCCTTTTTCCACCCGAAGATCGCGATTATCTATTCTCCCCCAATATTTATCGTTAAGAGTTGGCACATGAATATTTCTAGAGAACTGAGCTCCCACATTCAATCTATGGTTCTCTCGTTTCACCACATCGTAATTCAAGTTGAACGACGGAGAAAAAGGCACCTTGAAATTCGTCACGAACTCTTTTCTCAGGTTAGAGATCAAAGCACATCTATTCGTCAACTGAAGTTTAGACAACAAATAGAGAGAATTTCTCCACTCCTCCACATTCTCCAAATAAGCATACACTTCCGGTTTAATATAGTGGGTCTCATCCCCCAACTTCAACTGAGCAGAGAAATCTTTTTTGCTCTTCCACAAGCGTTCCACAGAAGCTTGAAAAAAAAGATCTTGCGTAGCTATCTTATGATTCTGATACAACTGTTTGTCGGCCAACCATCCTAATTTTGCATGGATTCGGAATGGCAGATCATTCACATAGTCCACAATCACGCGAGAAGAGGAATTACTTATGGATTCATACTTAGAGGAATCATCATTCATCTGAACCATGGGTTGAATATTCCGATCGTAATAAGTATGCCATAACTTCACACTCAGATTCTGATTTTGGTTGATTCGGATACCAAAATCCTCAAAAAAACCATAATCATAGAAAGAGGCATTCTTCTGTCGGAATTGCTGGTCTCTATAAGTAAATTTGAAATCATTATCCGAACATCTATAAAAAAGAGAGGTTTTGCTACTTATCTTTTCATTTCGTGCCGAAACACGAGCGCCATGGAACATTGTATTGAATGCGCCAAAAGAAGACAAGGCCTCCACTTTAACATTATCTTCCACAGGCAACGAGGATACATTTACCACCCCGCCAATAGCCCCATTCCCATGAGTTGCAGATTCGCCTCCCGGATAAACAGCCACCTCATCAAAAAAGAATATAGGCAACTGACTAAAATCGGCTTGTCCCATTGTGTGGGAATTAACAGAAACGCCTTCCCAGTTCACAAGCGTATGAGAAGCAGAGGTTCCCCTCATTGCAATGGTAGAGAGCATTCCCTTCCCGTTTTCTTTGATAAAAAGGGAGGTATTCTGAGCCAAAAGATCAGCCAAAGACCCGTTTTGCTTTGTTTGTAGCTGATTGGCAGAGATAGTCAACGGAGTCACCCCTGAATAGAGCGAGTTATCAGAGAGATAACGTTCAGCCTCAACACTTACCGTATCTAACATATTATTCTTCAATGAATCTTGCGATGGGAATGCAAGGGAGGAGAACAAACACACAAAACAAACAAGCAATAAATTTCGCATCCTTATTTGCCAAACAATTTCTTTCTCTCCTCAGAAGAGAGAGAGTCATAACCACTTCGTTTTATCTTCTCAAGGATTAAATCTATATCATTCTCCTTCTGTTTCTTTTTTGCATTATAATCCATATCGGCATTTTTCGGATTGTCGTGATTTTCATAAGAGACCCTCATCTTTTTTCGTCCTCTTGTCCAATCACACACGCGATCGATCAAACCATTGATCCAAGCAACGATATTGTTTCCTTTCTTGTATTGAGAAGCAAACAAGTAACCAGCCAAAGCACCTCCCAGATGAGCAAGCTCACCTCCTGCATTAAAACTTGTGATTCCCAACAAACTAATAACCACGGTCGTCAGGGCAATCCATTCTATTTTCACATTCCCTATCAATGGCACACGTACCTGATATTCTGGGGAAGCAACAGCAGTCGCCACTACAATAGCAGTAACCGAAGCTGACGCGCCCAAAAGAAAGCCTCCATCCACTTGGTTAGCATAGAAAGGGACTAAATTGAAAACGGAGAAATAGAAAAGTCCACCGACTAATCCACCAAACAGGTAAAGTCCGACAAGATCCTTTTGATTAAAAAAGAGAAGGAACAACTGCCCGAACCAATACAGCATTAAAATATTACAGATCAAATGTACAAAACCCATATGCAAGAACATATAAGTAAGGAGAGTCCACGGATGAACCATCATAGTCTTTACAGAAGCAGGCAACATCAGGTAGTGGGTCCAATCCGAACTCACACCGAAAAGAAGGCAAAACACCACAGCCAAGTTGACTAGCACGAAGGCTCCCAAATTAACATAGATTAGTCTTGTCAAAAAAGAGCCCTCTTTAAAAGACCTTATTACATCATCTTTTATTGACATATCATCTACGAATTAGCGTGTTCGATTTTTTTAAATAGAGAATAAGCAGGAATCCCACAAGAGCACCTCCCAAATGAGCGAAGTGCGCCACATTGTCCCAAGAGAAATTATGGACACCCAAGAACAACTCCATCAACGCGTAACCAATCATCATATACTTCGCTTTGATAGGGACTGGGATAAACATAAAATACATTGGCACATCCGGGAATAACATGGAGAATGCCACCAAAAGGCCGAATACAGATCCAGAAGCACCAACGGTTTGGAAACGATTGGAGAAATCCGCATGGAACCAATTCGTAAAAGCATCTACAGAGTAAACAACCTGATTGCCCACATTCACACCCCCCTCAGGGAAGGCACTAAGAATAGATTCATATTCGGCAATCGCAGGATTTAAATCATACATCCAAGCCAACTCTTGAATTAAACCGGCCCCAACACCAGTTAACATATAGAAGAGCAGGAATATTTTAGGGCCCATAACTCTTTCCAATGTGCCACCAAACATATAGAGGGCAAACATATTGAAGAAGATGTGACTAATGTTCGGGCTATGCATAAACATATAGGACACGAATTGATATGCATGGAAATCTGTAGCCTTCCAAAAATGCAAAGCAAACAGTTCATACATGTCGATTCCTATTTTAGGAAGGGCAAATGTCGCTATCCAGCATAAAACATTAATTATAAGTAGGTGACGAGTCACCTGCGGAATGTTGTCTAAAAAGTTATTATCCATAAAAAAACGTTCTATTTTTCAGCAAAGATAATGCTAAAAAGAATGCATTTGTGTGTTTTTTAACACAAATGGAGACAAAAACACCTTTTTTATGATATTTTTTTTTCAATTCTTTTGGAATAATAGATTTTTACGATAGATTTGCAACACTAAGACAATTAATTTTAATACTAGAATCTTATGAACAAGACAGAGCTAATTAACGCAGTAGCCGAGAAAGCTGGATTAAGCAAGGCTGACAGCAAGAAAGCAGTAGATGCATTTTCAGAAGTGATTACAGACGCTTTAAAATCAGGAGACAAAGTTGCACTTATCGGATTTGGAACATTCTCAGTTAACGAGAAGCCAGCTCGCGAGGGTATCAACCCAGCAACTAAGCAAAAGATCAAAATCGCTGCTAAGAAGGTTGCTAAGTTCAAGCCAGGTTCTGAATTGAACGCTGCTATCAACTAATTTGAGCAATTAGCAAAAAAACAGGGGAAGGTTAGTTACCTTCCCTTTTTTGTTGTATTTTTGCAACAAAATACTAAGAAAGATGAGTTTAGAAGAAAAATTGTCCCAGTCTGTCATGCAGACCATCGAAAACCTTTACGGACAAAAGGTAGACTCTAAGATGGTTCAACTGCAAACCACCAAGAAAGAATTCGAAGGAGACCTAACATTGGTTGTTTTCCCCTTCTTAAAAATATCAAAAAAGACACCGGAAGTCACAGCCAATGAAATTGGAGAGGCTTTAGTCAAATCAGAAAGCATTGTTGAGAAATTCAATGTCATTAAGGGATTTTTGAACATCACCATCGCAAAGAACACATGGGTGAACACTTTAAACACCATGTTGAGCGATGAACAATTCGGATTCAAATCTGCAACTGCAGACTCCCCACTTTACATGGTTGAATACTCATCACCAAACACTAATAAGCCTTTGCACCTCGGTCACATCCGAAACAATCTATTAGGATATAGCTTATGTAAGATATTGGAAGCAAACGGATACCGTGTAACAAAGACAAACATAGTCAACGACCGTGGTATTCACATTTGCAAGTCAATGCTTGCTTGGCAAAAATTCGGAAATGGAGAAACTCCATCCTCTACAGGCAAAAAGGGAGACCACTTAGTAGGAGACTATTATGTAAAGTTCGACCTTGAGTACAAAAAAGAGGTTAAGGCCTTAATAGAGAAAGGGCTTACAGAAGAAGAGGCAAAAAAACAAGCGCCACTTCTACAAGAGGCTCAAGCGATGTTGAAGAAATGGGAAGATGGAGATGCTGATGTACGTAAACTATGGAATGAAATGAATAGTTGGGTATACGCAGGATTCGATGAGACATACAAGAGACTAGGTGTTGGATTTGATAAGATTTACTATGAATCGACCACCTATATCGACGGAAAGGCAAAAGTAAACGAAGGCTTGGAAAAAGGCTTGTTCTATCGTCGCGAAGATGGTTCTGTTTGGGCTGATCTTACCCAAAACGGATTAGATGAAAAATTGCTACTTCGTGCAGACGGAACCTCTGTTTACATGACACAAGACATTGGAACTGCCACACAACGATTCAATGAGTTCGACATCAACAAAATGATCTATGTGGTAGGAAACGAGCAAAACTATCACTTCCAAGTTCTTTCCATCCTTCTTGATCGTCTTGGATTCTCTTGGGGTAAAGACCTTGTCCACTTCTCTTACGGAATGGTTGAACTACCAGAAGGAAAGATGAAATCCAGAGAAGGTACTGTAGTGGATGCAGACGATCTAATGGACGAGATGATTCAAACCGCACGAGAAGTGTCGGATGAATTAGGAAAATTAGACGGCATGACAGAAGATGAGATCAATGAAATTGCTCGCATCTGTGGATTAGGAGCATTAAAATACTTCATCTTGAAGGTTGACCCTCGCAAGAACATGCTATTCAATCCAAAAGAGTCGATCGACTTCAACGGAAACACAGGACCATTCATTCAATATACTCATGCCAGAATATGTTCTGTACTTCGCAAAGCAGCAGAGCAAGGCATCCATCTTGGAAACTGCGTAAAAGAGGATTTGACTCTTTCTGACACTGAGGTTAACTTGATTCAAAACCTATCCAACTTCCCTAACGTAGTGAAACAAGCGGGTGCAGATTATAGTCCTGCCCTTATCGCCAACTATGTTTACGAATTGGTTAAACAGTACAACTCGTTCTACCACGACTTCTCCATTCTAAAAGAAGAGAATGAAGACATGAAGGTGTTCCGTTTGTTACTTTCTAAGAAAGTAGCGACTGTCATCAAACTAGGAATGAGTTTGTTAGGCATTGAGGTTCCAGAAAGAATGTAAAGGAAACTTTTTTTCTATAACCATACAAGAGAAGACTTCCCCAACGGGAAGCCTTCTTTTTTTTAAGTAAAATACTCCGAATCTACTTCTACCAATGCTTCATTTAATGGACATGGCTCCCAAAAGAAATCGAGATTCAGGAATTCAATTTCTGTCAACGACCGAATAGAGACATACCCAAGTTCAGAGTTCTCATAGTCTCCATTCAAGATCACATAACCAAACGCATCATCACCACTACATTCCGTAAGAAACACATCAGTCGTTCCTCCAAAATAATGAGCATACACCACTGCATCAAACCCCAAGGACTCTTGTTCATAAAGTTTTGGCATTTTCGACAACTGTTCGTTCAATACTCGAACTGATGATTCATATTCAGTCCAAGCCAATTCCACTAAGGATCTCTGACACTTACACATAAAAAAGTCGGCATAAGAATAATCCGGCAAACTTTTTTCCCTTTTGATTTTAACAGACTTTTCTTTCATAAAAATAAAGCAAAACAATTAATAGACTATATTATATTCACTCTGCAAAAATATCAAAAACAATCAATTATCAAGAAAACTTTGCTTACAAAATCAAACTCAATCACAAAATCTACTTTCGAATTCCACATAAGATCATTTTTGAGAGAAAAAGCATCAGTAAAACATACCTTACAAATAAAGATTTTATAAAACTTATTGTTAAATTTGCAAAACAAAAAAGTAATGAAATAAAAAAGTAGAATATGGAAATTCGTAGAACTAAAATTGTCGATGCCATTAAAAAGACATCATTCGGAGAATCCATCAATGTAAAGGGATGGGTAAGAACAAAACGAGGTAACAAAAGTGTCAACTTCATCGCATTGAACGATGGTTCTACCATAAATAATATTCAAATTGTAGCAGATGTCGAGAAATTCGACGAGAAAACACTAAAATCCATCACAACAGGAGCATGTATCAGTGTTGTAGGAAAGTTAGTTGAATCTATGGGTGGCGGACAGGCCGTAGAGATCCAAGCAGATGAAATTGAGGTCTATGGTTTGGCTGACGACACTTACCCACTACAAAAGAAGGGACACACAATGGAGTACCTACGAGACATCGCACACCTTCGTCCTCGCACGAACTTATTCGGTGCCGTTTTAAGACTTCGTCACAATATGGCCATTGCCATTCACAAATATTTTCACGAGAGAGGCTTCTTCTATTTCCACTCTCCTATCATCACTGCTTCGGATTGCGAAGGTGCAGGACAAATGTTCCAAGTTACGACACAAAACCTATACAATCTTAAGAAGGATGAGAATGGAAGCATCAAGTATGATGACGACTTCTTTGGTAAGCAAACCTCCCTTACCGTTTCCGGACAATTGGAAGGTGAGTTGGGTGCTACTGCATTAGGATCTATTTATACCTTTGGACCTACGTTCCGCGCAGAGAACTCGAACACTCCTCGTCACTTGGCTGAGTTCTGGATGATCGAACCAGAGGTAGCCTTCATCGATCTTCAAGACTTGATGGATTTGGAAGAGGACTTCATCAAACATTGTGTAAAGTGGGCTTTGGACAATTGTATGGACGACTTGGAATTCTTGAATAAGATGATTGACAATGGTTTGATCGACAGATTGAAGGCTGTTGTTGACACAGAATTTGTAAGACTACCATACACAGAAGGTATCAACATATTGGAAGAGGCGATCAAGAATGGACACAAGTTTGAATTCCCTGTATATTGGGGTTGCGACCTTGCCAGTGAGCACGAGCGCTACTTGGTAGAGGAACACTTCAAGAAGCCTGTTATTATGATCAACTACCCTAAGGAGATCAAGGCCTTCTATATGAAAGAGAATGAAGACAAGAAGACTGTTCAAGGAACAGACGTATTATTCCCACAAATCGGAGAAATTATCGGAGGTAGTGTTCGCGAAGAGAGTTATGAAAAGCTTCTTGGCAGAATCGAGGAGTTGAACATCCCAATGAAAGATATGTGGTGGTATCTTGACACTCGCAAATACGGATCTTGTCCTCACGGAGGTTTCGGACTTGGATTTGAGCGCTTGATGCTATTTGTAACAGGAATGCAAAACATCCGTGATGTTATTCCGTTCCCAAGAACACCAAAGACAGCAAATTTCTAAAATTCAAACATACAAAAATGGAGGGCGCATATTCATGCGCCCTCCATTTTTTCATCTATTAATTAATTTACAAATGTTGTTTTTCTATAATCTAATTTGTTAATTGCGAATGTAAATATAGTCGAACTTACACTATTTAAACACTACAGCGAAGCTATTCCGAACAACTCCGTCAATTTTTCTTTCTTCAAAACATCAACGACATCCACCTTGCCATTTTTATTCATCAACCAAGACTTATCACTATACTTCTCAGCCAAAGGGACCTCGTGGGTACTAACAACAAACGACAGATTCATTTCTCTTGTCAAATTACGCAACAACTGCATCATCAACTCCCTTGATGGGAAATCTAAATGAGATATCGGTTCATCTAACAATATAATAGGAGTTTGCTGAACCACACACCTTGCCAACTCAACTCTTTGGAACTCTCCATCAGACAATTCAAAAACCTTTCGAGACGACAAATCACAAAGAGCAAACAACTCTATCACATTATTCATGAGATTTTCCGAATCCCCTGTTATGCCTCCAAACCAATTTGAAAAACGGTTAAGCCCCATCCTCACATACTCCCTAACAGTCAAATTAGGTTTTACACCCTCAAATGGTAGTATTACACTTACAATTTCAGATCTCTCCTTAACAGACATTTGATGTAATGATTTGTCGTTCACCAGAACCGAGCCAGACAAAGGTTTTTGCAATCCAGCTAATGTCTTTAGCAAGGTGGATTTACCCACTCCATTCAAACCTAATAGAGATATCAACGTTCCAGGTTCTACAGAACAAGAGAAAGGAGATACGAGAGACCTTCTTTGAGATGAGGATTCGTATCCGATCTCCAAATCGGAAAGAGAAAATATCATATCGTAAAAATTATCCGACAACCCCCTTTAGCATGGGAACAAAAGAGCAATCACCAAACTCTTCTTTAGAAAAATCAGAATCAGACAAGCGTCTAATTCGAAGCATTCTCAATTGTGTGCCTTCTCCAAAAGGTATTACCATCACACCACCAACAGCCAATTGGTTCAAAAGACGCTGAGGGATTTCCGGGCTACCTGCAGTTATCAAGATTCGATCAAAAGGAGCTTCTTCCTGCCACCCAGCGAAGCCATCGCCGAACTTACAATTCACTTTATAATCTAAAGATTTCAGCAACGCACTTGTCCTGTCATACAATTTTTTCTGGCGTTCTATACTATAAACGGAACATCTGCATTGACACAAAACTGCAGATTGATAGCCAGAGCCAGTACCGATTTCCAAAACCTTTTCTGCCCCTTTCAAATCAAGCAACTCTGTTTGCTTGGCGACTGTGAACGGTTGAGAAATGGTTTGACCTGCATCTATCGGATAAGCCTTATCATCATACGACAACTCGATCAACGTAGGATTCATAAACTTCTCGCGAGGGACATCCCCTATTGCCTTTAACACATGAGCAGAGCGAATCCCCTTGTCGGACAACAAAGCAACCAATTTCTTTCTACGAGCAACAAATTTCAACCCATCAACCATATCAATCAGCACACTGGCACATAGACTGCCTTTTTGGTTTCGAAGAACTCTTCATCAAAAATATCCTTGATATCATATAAAGAAGCCCTGTTTCTAAATGGCATAATTTCATGTTGCAATTCTCCACCCTTCAAGCATATTATTCCATTTGGAAGAGCATTTTTCTGGTTCTTCAAAGAAACATTCTTCTGCGACAAACGAACCAAATCAGAGAGTGGCATCACAGCCCTACTAACGACGAAATCAAACTTCTGCTTTTCCTCCTCCACTCTTTCATGTTTGAATGTAGTATTCGTAAGGCCAATCGCATTAGACACCTCAGTAGCAACACGAATCTTTTTACCAATGGAATCAACCAAATGGAATGTGCAATCCGGGAAATAAATAGCTAACGGGATGGCTGGGAAACCTCCTCCTGTTCCCACATCCATGATAGAAGAACCCGCCTTAAATTCTATGATTTTAGCAATAGCCAAAGAGTGTAAGACATGATGCTCATAAAGATTCTCAATATCTTTACGAGAGATCACATTTATTTTACTGTTCCAATCCAAATAGAGATCATAAAGAGCCGCAAACTGTTGCTTTTGTTTCTCTGTAAGATTAGGGAAGTATTTTAATATTAAATCCATATCACTATATTTTTCTGTTCTGCAAATTTACTCTTTCGGAAAGACTTATCCGAAAAGCGCATAAGATATTTCTTAAATTATTTCACCAGCATATTTGATTCGTAAGCGGAACAATGTGGCTAACAATATTTTAAGGTCCATCACGAAAGAGTAATGATGGAGGTAATATCTATTCAATCTCACCTTATCAGGGAAAATAACGTTATCATTATATTGTTGTGGATTTCCCACCGACGCCAACAACTCTTCTTCATTCCTATACTTCAATGTTGCAGGTCCCGTCACACCAGGAAGGAGAGACAAGATTTCCCTATCCTCTCCTGTCAATCGATCAGCGTATCCAGGCACGTCGGGACGGGGACCGACAAGACTCATATTTCCAATCAGCACATCCCAAAGTTCTGGCAACTCGTCCAATTTATACTTTCTTAGGATTGAACCCAATGCGGTTATTCTTTTTTCTCCTGCAACCGACACAGAGGAACCTGTATTTTGTCTCATAGTTCTGAACTTATGGATACGGAACAATTTTCCATTTTTTCCAACTCGTTCTTGCACAAAAAAGGCAGGAAATCCATCAATCATTATTATAAGGATAGTGATCAAAGCAATCAGGCAGAAGCTCAAAAGCAAACCGACAAAAGCAGTCGAACGATCAAATATACATTTCAAAATCATAATGGTCGCTTTTGGAATGGTAAAGAAAGTAAACCACACAAAGACCCCAAGCCATAACTAAGATGTAAGATTGGGAATGTAATGAAAAGCCTAATGACATTCAAGTCCCTTGAGACTGCCAATTGAACTGACACAGACAACAAAATCATCAGATACAGCATTACAGGGAACAATGCTAGCCAAGGAGATAGTACCTCTGCGACAGATAGGGCACAACCTATCACAAAAGACAGAAGGAACAGGAGAGGAACAAAATGGCGTAGCGACAACGACCTCATCTGCTTAGTAAAGTAGACCGTAAGGATATTCCACTTTCCATTCATAAAATTATTCTGAGCCAACGCACCATATGTTTCTCTACAGTAATATGTACACTGAACATCAGGTATGATATACACCTTTCCACCCCCATCAATTATTCTTTTATTTAATTCAATGTCTTGGTTCCTAGTAAGTCGAGTATCATACATACCATATTTGACAAATGTTTCTTTCGGGAAACAACCAAACGGAACGGTATCCACCAATCTTGTTTCCTTCACTCCCGTTCTAAAAGAGGAATTTCCCACGCCAAAAGGATGCTGCAACACCTCGCGGATTGCCAAAGTCTTTGGGGTTTTGGTCAACACATCTGCCACACAAGCACACCCAATATTATCCGCAGTCAACTCCTTTTGCTTTTTTACAAGAACAGAAATATAATCCGAAGGGAAAGTCGAATGCGCATCCAATCTAATTATTACATCCCCTTTAGACTCCCTAATTCCTATATTCATCGCATATGGAACTGTTTTGTGTGGATTATCCAACAACCTGATGTTGGAATGCAAAGCTTGGTATTCTTTGATGATTTCTCGAGTTTGGTCTGTACTTTGTCCATCAATCAAAAGAATTTCACAATCACAACATAGAAGATCCTGAGCACAAAGAGAATCCAGGAACAACTGTAAATATGATGCTTCGTTACGAATGGGGACAACAACAGAAACCATACCCATTGAAAAGTGATTCTTAAAATAGTTTTATGACTCTATCCCCTTTAACAATGGCTCTATTGCCACTTGAGGTTGATATTTTAACGCATAATTCAGGCACTTCCGTCTCATAACATTCCACTCTTCCTTATGAGATAAGGACCACAGGATTTTTTGGATCAAATCCTCTTTATTCTTTGATTCAAAAAGCAGTCCATTAACACCAACATCTATGAATTCCGCGTTATACAACCAATCGCTTGCGATAATTGGCACTCCAGAATACAAAGAGTCTATAAAAACACCAGGGAACCCCTCCCCCTCATAATAAGAAGGGAACAAAAGTGCGTAATACTTATTCAAGCAATCAACACTCCTATCAAATTCAACAACACCTTTATAACAAATATAATCGGGAAGAGTTGAAAAATATTGCATCCAACACATTCTATCCGCTTCTGGCATTTCTCCATATATGTCCAAAGAACAATTTTCAACCCCATACAAATCCCGCACTTTTTTAAGAGCCTCGACAGCCAGCTTCAAACCTTTTGCTTTTATTATTCGAGAAAAAAAGACGAATCTAAAAGAACCATCTTTATATTCGGTATCACCCGAAAACATTCGAAGACTTTTAAAATTTCGCAATATTTCAACATTACAAAAAGCGAGTTGTTCCAGCCCATCTTTCATTCCCTTAGTTTGGACATAAATTTTTGTCATTCTTCTCTCTATATAATTTATGAAGCAATGTCTCTTCACATATTTTGGCAACCAGCCCCCAACCGCAACATGGAACAACTTCTTTCCGTAGAACAAGTTTAATATCACAATCAAGGGTACGATAGACCACAAAGCACGAGGCCCTGGAATTAGAACAATAGAATCCGATTTTTTCATATACCTGAACACATAAGGGAGCAGGCAAAAGAAAGAGAGTAAACCTTTTGAAGTATTAAATAAATCAACATTTTCAAAACCATACCTTTCTCTTAATTGATTCAATATCTCAATACTTTTTACAGTCTGTCCATCCGAAGCTTTCTTTTTAGGACTTCCTGCATTACAAATTACCATTATCTTTTTCATGACAGCACCTTGTTTATCAGATTTTCATAGGATTCTTTCATTCGTTCTTCCGAGAACAAGTCCTCAGACAATTCTGCACTCCTATTTGACATTGATATTTTCTCCTCTGCAGACAAATTCATAAATTTCCTAATTGCACATGCAATAGATTCCACATCAGTAGGATCAAATAAAAAGCCATTGCCCCCATCTTTTACAAGCAATGAATTATCACACACATCACCACATACAATAGGCACACCACAACTCATAGCCTCACAAACGACATTTGGTGTTCCCTCGAATAACGAAGGTAAGCACAACACATCCGCCTCATTGTAACATTTAACCACGTTTTCTTCAACAGAATCAAAACTAACAACATTTTGAAGATGTAATTCACATCTTGCCGTCATCACTTTTTCATAATAAGTTTTATCTGGTGTTGGTCCAATCCACCTAACCTTCATGAGCCGCCCCTCTTCGTTCAACAAAGCAATAGCCTTTAAAAAGAGCAAGACATTTTTTTGTGGAACCACACGCCCAACAACTATAATCTTTGTCAACTCATCTGCGTACAATCGTTTAACACGGTTCTGGGAAAAAACTTTACTAACACAATTTGTAATGACACAAAGTTTGTGTTCCAAGCGTCTGTATCTTTTAGATATAAAAGAGCTTTGAGAATAAGAATTTGCCACAATTGTGTCTGCAAAAGCATACAATAAGAACTTCACTCTCTGTCGTATATCATTCTTTACTACTGTATTTCTTTCCGACACAATCAACTTAAAACCACCATCAAACAATCTAAGCAAACACGAAATCATAGAAGGCGTATTCATATACGATATGATTACATCCGGACTTGCAGCTTTAACAAAACGCCTTATTTCAAAGATCCTCTTAATCCTACAAACATCTTTCCCTATACAATAATGACGCACTCCTGCATCATTTAACAAAGGAGAATAGAAGTTGTTGTCATAATAATATACCAAAGACAAATCATACCCACTATTTTTCAAAAGGATAGCCAGATTCACCATTTGACGTTCCGCCCCTCCAGGAGCCAAGCTTTCCACCAAACAGACCACTTTGCATTTACGCTTCTCTACATTCACTTCTACTCTCTTTTTTTATTAAAAGAACATACAACGGCAAAACAATTGTAAATCCAGTATGGAAACCTGACGAATGAGTAAAACTAATCAACAAGAAAGCAAGAACCGAGATTACATAAACCACCGGCTCTTTACCCTTACGGAAAGCAATAGAAGCCGAAAGAAACAGCAAGGATGCAATAAACAAAGCGATAAGAAGTACACCTACAACGCCGCCAAACAAGAAGGTTTCCATAAAAATAGAATGAGGAGTCACCTTATACATTGCAACATACTGACTTCTATTTCCCAACAACAAATTATCTGGGAAAAACGAGAAGAAATTTTCAATCATAGACACTCTCTTCTGATCTTCAAGTTTTGACAATCTACCGAAGTCCATATTCGAATCGAATACGACAAAGAGGACAATTATCGAAACAAAAAGGAAGAAAAGCACACGGTTTTTGCGACCCATATAAAAAGACAAGACCAAACATGCAAATAAAAAAACATACATAGCCATTCTTTGTTGGGTAAGAATCAATGCCAAAAGAGTCAAGCATAGATTCACACAAAAAAAGACATTAGATTTTCTTTTCAAAGGAAACAAGAAATTCAAGCATCCGTAAGACGCTAAAAAATAGCCATTTTCAACACTAGACACAAAAAAACCTGGTACAATCGAATAACCTATCGAGTTTTCCCTATCCTCCATCACCATCCACTCCGAGTCTTCCGGGAACAAGAAATCTCGGACCGTCCAACCAAAATCAACATTTAGACCTTGCAATATGGAAAGAAAGACATCCAATTCAAAAAACAGGAATAGCAAAACCAATCCTATTTGAACATACGCCTCATCCTTAAAAAAAAGCAAATAGAAGAAGAAGCCAACCACGAAAGGAAGGAATCTGGCTAGCACTAACGTACTTCCAAAATCATCATCGTATAAGCCATTAAAAACTCCCAACAAAGAGACGTACAAAAAATAAACAACCAAAATAAAAAAAGAAAGGACTCGTTCCCTTCTCAATACATTTATAGTTTGATTTACATGAAGTAAGCAATACGCAAAAGCACCCAGCACCGCCAAATGGCGAAAACTCAAGGCAGACAAATAAATCCCGCCCAACACTTCCATAGAAATGAAAAAGGCAAAAAAAACAAATGCCCACCAAACATAAGATGTTCTTTCCTTCTGATCCATTCCCTTCATGTCATATATGGTAATAATCCTCCATAACTTGAATCATTTTTCTTATCCGTTTGTCTGCATTTTCGACAATCATATTATACACAGGATCGTTCTTATAGAACTCCTTATAGGATTTAACATAATACGAATAAGTTGAAGATTGCAAAATAGGCAAAAACGGAGAATAATTTCCTCGAAACATACCCAAGTGAATACCATGATGTGGTCTAAATTCCATTCTATCGCAATGCGTAAAATCCAACATACTTACACTATCAGTTTGACAAGAAAGAGAGTCAGGAGAAAGACCTTCTTCTTTCAGAATATGATACAAGAAAGCTTCGTCACTGGACGACATCACATGGTCAAAGACCTCCCCCGTTTCAAGCATTCTCTCATATTTTTTCAAAGCATCAGGAGATAAAATTGAATAATACTTTTTCACATCAACAAAATGCAAACCCGAGACTCTATTTTCGACTTTCCGTTCTCGTAGAAAATATTTTAAAGATCTAAAGCCAGCCCTTCTAATTCTAGAAACGACTTGGACAATAGAACTAGGATTTACGGTTGTTATCCTTCTTAAATTATCGTAGCTCAAGTCTGTATTTTGCATATGTCTGAGATGCTGCACATGTATGGGAAGAGGTTCTTTAACATACAGGATATCCACATCTACAACATACAAATAATCATATTCATTGAATTTGTCTGTCCACAAGACCCAACGTAAACACTTATGGACAAATCGGTTTCTCCTTTTTATGTTTTGATTAGAATATTCTATAATAGAGACATTCTTTAAATTAAGCATCTCCACCATATTTCTGACACGATCACATAATTTCCCGTAGACGAAAATTACCATGTCGTATTGAGGATATGAAAAATTGCAGGAGTAAAGCAAAAAAGGAATAAATTCTTGATAGAAAGCGCCAGTCACCACCGTTGTCAAGCATACCTTCGCATCCTTTCCTTTATTCGCACAATTTTCTTTTACATCCATTTTGCTACAGAATATACGCTTATTGAGGTTGCAATCCTCATCAACAACAACAAGAGAGCAACACCTATTGCTCCATAAGAGAGAACCATTGGGAAGGATGCCACAAAACCTATTATTGAAATAAGCATTACAATTTTTGAATAAAGAGATTCCTTTCCAACCAAAACCAGATAATTGGTTCCATAGACAGAAGAGATTGTCAAAAATGGGAGGGAAAGTGACAATATCCGTAAAACACTTTTTGAAGTCTGAAGATCTTCGTTAAAAAATGTAGAAAGCGCCCAAGGTCCCATATAGTACAATACGATAGCAGCAAGTATAGAAAGGGAAATTGCAACAATGGAGAACAACCTATGCATTTGAATCTTTTTCGACAAAAACGGGAAAAAAGCTACAATCACAGACCTGATCAACTGATTAACAAAAGAAAACAACTTATTTCCAATATCAAAACTACCACTTGCCGCCCCTCCCTTATACGAATACAACAAAAAATGGGAAAAACTATTGTATAAATTAGGGACAAACGAAGATAGGAACACGGGGGCATCCTCTTTTGTGCGTTTAAAAACATCCGCTAAAGACGTATATTTCAATTTCAAATCCCAATTCTTATAAATAAAACAAGAAGCTATTATCCCCGAAAAGAAATAGCCAAGAGTCAAAAGCAATGGCTGATAAACATAATCCGAAGGCTCTTCAATACAAAAAAACACCATTAAAGTAAAGAAAGATCTGATAAAAATGTGCAACAAAGTTATATACTTCATTTTTTCAACAGATCGAAAAAACCACTCTTGGGACAACGCTTTACAAGGGACAGACAAAACGGAAAAAAACAAAAGAAGAAATTCCTCTTTGATGACGGTGACGAAAAAAGACAAGAAAAAGAGAATGAAAACACAAGAAAAGAATAAGATCATTTTTGAAAGGAAAACTTCAGAATAAATAGATTGCATTTCCCTCTTATTTCCTAGCGCCCGTGCCATATCCCTGGTTGCCGAATATTCAAACCCCCAATCAGAGACAGAACCTATCCACATTGCGACAATAGAAGCAAACGCTACCTTACCTACCTTTTCAACACCAATAACATTAGCAATGTAAGGGATTGTCAATAGAGGGAACAGAGAACTTACAACTCGTAAGACCACCAACCATGATATGTTATACAGAAGCGTCTTTCTCTCGTTTATATCTATCATCCCCTACTTCACTTTCTCAAAAAAGACAACACAACTTCTCCAACCATTTGCAAAGTTTCTTTCTTTATATTTTCAGGAGTATCCTTAGTTGTATGCCACGTTTTAGGAAATCCTCTATTCTGCTCAAAATCAATAATATCCACAGTTGGAATTGCTGCTACAGTATTTATATAGTAATGATCATCAATAATCGAGCCTGATAGTTTTGGCACAAAAGAAGAAGAGTAGCCCAACGAGTTGGCTATCGACCAGATTTTTCTCAAATAATCCTCTGCGAAACGCGACGAAATCATATCATAACCGAAATAGGGATTTTCTCCTCCGACCATATCCAATAATATTCCATACTTAGGTTTTGTCTTATAGTAGGGATTCCAAGACAAATATTGAGAACCCAAACACCAAGTATCTTTCTTTTCCTTTGTCTCAAATGATGGTTGTCCGTAATCTTCCAAATCCAAAAAAACAATGTCAACACCCAACGAATCACCTTTCAAAACCAATTGTCTGGCTATTTCAATAAGAACTGCCACTCCACTTGCTCCATCATTTGCACCCATTACGGATTTTCTCCAATTCTCTTCAACATCGTTGTCACAAAAAGGTCTTGAATCCCAATGAGAAAACAAAGCGACTCTTTTTCCCATCTCAGGATGTACAAATCCTATTATATTAGTTCCTTTTAGTTTTTTCCCATCAAAAGCCTCCGATTCAAACTTTTGGATTTCAACATCCAGTCCCAACCCCTTCAACTTGTTTTCCAAAAAGGAAGCACACTTTTCATGTGCATCAGAATTAGGCACTCTGGAACCAAATTCACATTGCTGCTTCACATACAAGAAAGCAGAATCAGAGGAAAAAGCAGGACGTTCAACAACAGAAACTGGAGTTGTTGACGACACAATTTGCTCATTAGAAGGTGCTGATCCTTTACAAGCCACAAAGAAAAGCAAAGGAATTAACTTAAGCATTTTCATGACAACACAACATAATTACGCGCAAAAGCTTCGCATTTCTTAGTCACAGACAAAGAAACGGAACAAGCACAGAAACGCACAAACACATCAAACTGCGTTTCGATTAAACATATAAACATACAGCAAAGATAAAACAAAAAAAGGATTCCGAAAACTTCGAAATCCTCTTTTAGTAGCGGATCCGGGATTTGAACCCGAGTTTCATGCGTGAGAGGCATGCATGCTAGGCCACTACATTAATCCGCCGTTCAATTAATTTTAACGATGCAAAGGTAGCACTTTTTTTTTACCCTACAAATTTTGAGACAATATTTTTATGTCTTTTTTCAAAAAAAAATAAAATCGACAAACATCACATGAGTTTATGCCAAGAAATCAAAAAAGAGGAACACAATTTTAACATCTTTTTAATTTGGATAGTATAAAACTATTTGGTAACTTTACAAATTGAACCTTATTAGGTAACGAAACGAAGCAAAGTATTAAAAGACAATTAGATATGAATGCAAGTATGCAAGCTAAAATGAGATATACTCTAATTTTATTGGCCAATATCATATTTTTTGGCCTATGCTCTTTGTACGCACAAACAAGCAATGTCAACTCAGACACACCCAACCTAGGATTCGAAAAAGGAAACTTCGATGGCTGGACAAGATACTATGGTTATTATGGACCAAGCGATTTCAAAAACAATAGTCCATTCGTCATAGCCGATAAAATTGGAGAACCTGCAGTTCCAGCGCCAGAATACGATGTTTGGACAGAGCGCCTTGCTCAAATTACGGGAACAGTCTATGGAGATTTCCAAATCATGAGTTCTTCCAGCATCGATAAGAACATAGCATGCGACAACTTGAAACAAGTTCCAGACGGAAGCATGTATGCAGTACGTATCGGTTCCAGCGAGGTGGCAGAAAATAGAGCATTACTATCAACCGAAGCTTCTTACACATGGTGTAAACGTGCCATGGCAGAAAAAATGGTCTACACATTTACCGTAGGGAAAAATTCGACCTTGCTCACTTACAAATACGCTGTTCTTGCCCACGACCCCGACTTCGGCGGTGCTCACGAAAGGAAAAAAGCTCCATTTGCGGTTCGCATACTTGACGGTTCTGGCAATATGCTTTGTAATTCAAGTATCATTGAAGGACAAGCAGGACTTACCAAAGCAAACAACAAAACTATCGCTGGATACACAACCGTTTGTAAACGATGCGAACAAATTCTTCCCGATAGTTATGGTTACGACATGCACCATGGTGGATGTCCACTCACCGACGATTTAGAAATTTGCGAGGAGTGTAAAAACACAGACGAAAAGAGAACATTCAATTGCTTAAACAGCGCAAAAAAAGATATCATTGTAGAATACGAAGAGACTGTTTGTGACAGAACCACCCAAGTTTACAATGGTTGTTCTCAATGGGAGACATACAGAAATAATATCTCGAGATATGTCGACAGAGAGTACGACAGCAAGAGCAACAAAGGACAAACCTACTTTCAAGCGACAGACAACAGGAACGTCCAATATTGGGACTGGAGGAAAGACGAATTTGGGAACAACATTGAATTCATCAGACAACCCAACGGCAAATACAAAAGATGTTTGAATTGCATTCTAAAAGATCAATGTATCAGTTCTCACCAAGAAACAAGACAAAGAAAGGAGACTCATACGATCTGCTATGATTGCGAATACGGAACAAACAAAAGAGATACTCTTATCTATGCCAACCTAAATGGAGTCAACGATAATGCAGCACACACATGTCAGATTTGTCGTAGCGAAGGCAATACAGTCAGAACCTGTTTGGAAAGTGAATCAGTCCCTGTTCAAGGAGATGCTTATTGTCAACAAGCCTATCTTCCAAAAGATTACCTTGAAAAAACTTATTTCAAAAATTGGACAACCATTTCATACGATTTAAGAGATTATGTGGGACAAACCATCACTATTGAAATTGAGAACCACGATTGCCTAGAAGACCTATGGATCTGTAATAGCTGTATGTATTACACTGGAGTTGACACATGGAAATCTTCAGGAACCGATGCCCAAGGAGAATACCGAAGGGGGTATTGTCCTAAATGCAAAGCAGATAAAACATTCAGAAAAAGATACGGAGCAGGATACCATCGCACCTATGGCTATTTCACAGCCGAGACAAAACCGTTTGAGGTTATCGTAAAAAACTGTGGAGATGGAGGCATGATCGAATTAGAAGCACCAGAAGGATTTGCCAACTACTCATGGAGCAATCCGATTTCAGTGCCAGACAATTACCGTCCAAACATTGCTAGGATATCCCCTTCCATCATAGAAGAGGGGAAAGACTACGTCTGCACAATGAGCAGTAATGACAATGACCCTCATTTAGCTGGTGCAAACTGTACAAAAACCACAGACGTGTTCTCTCTAATCAAGGAACCGTTCAATCTCGATTTCAATGCTGAGGTGGCATGCTATAATGAAGTTCTTCTAGTAAACAAATGCGAAATCAACAAAATCAAGCACAACGGAGAACAAGTAAAACCAGATTCAATCATCAACGTAATCTGGACCTACTGGGAAGACAATATTCAAAACGACGCCCACAAAGTTCAGATACAAGGAGATAGAGCAAAGGTGATTCTCCCTTGCGTTCCTGGAAGCTCATGCACCTATGACATTGTTTTACTAATCATCACAAAAAATGACTGTCGTAAAGAGATTCGTAAAACGATCACAGTAACAGGTCGTCCTGAAGTTAAACTTCAAGGAGACCCTGTTGTATGTTTCGGTAGCGAAAAGGAGATAAAACTAACCACCCAAGAATACTTAAAATCAGCGAAAGGAGATTTCAAAAATAGCGAAGGTAATGACTTCAGATATTTCTGGAAAGACGAGAAAGGCAACACCCTCAACAGCGAAACGACTGGAAACAATGCGGTTTCCTATACGGCAAGTCCAACCAATGGTACTGCAACCTATACCTTGTATATAGAGAGTGACGAAAAATCAGTCAATTATCCAGCAAACACAAGAACCTGTATCTATAGTGGAGACCACAGCATAACCGTCAAAGAGAAACCAACCATCACCCTAGCAGCTGATGGAATGAAATTCAAGACTAACGACGAAGGAAAGACCATTCGATATATAGAAGTCTGCGAAGGACATACGGTAGATTTGAACGCAAGCAGCAACATGGATTGTTATTTCCAATGGAGAGACGAAGCGAAAGAAATTGCAAAAGAGACTAGCCACGAGAAGTCTAATTTTGTGACAGCAGACAAGTATAGTCCACTCATAAAGGGAAACACCATTTTCTACGCAACTTGTATCAACGAAAACGAGTGTTCCGACAACGACTCCATCTACATCGTGAAGAAAGAGAGTCCTATATTGACTATTGACGGAGCAGGCGATGTATGTGCGGGAAGCGAGTACACCTACACAGCGGGTGGAGCTGACAACGAGACTAGTTACGTATGGACCCTTGACGGAGGAACGAACCTACAAAACAAGGCAGCCACCATTCCATTCAAATCAGGCGTTAGTGACTATACACTAAAACTGTTGGGAACCAACAATAATGATTGTAGCAGCACATTGGATACAATCATAAAAGTACACGAAGTTCCAACCATCGTCCTTGCAGATGCTGGTGCAACCACTGTTTGCGAGGGCGACACTATAAAGCTTACACTAAACAATTCAGGCAATGAGTTGGACTCTTGTTCCGTTTGGTCGGGAGGTGTCTCTCCTACTTATGCAAACGACAAGCATTTATCCATGTCTGATGTTCCTAGTATCACAACCAAGAGCTATTACGTCGAAGGATTTAAGAGACATGGTGATGTAGTATGTTCTTCTTCTAACACATTCGACATCACGGTACATGATGCTCCAACCACTACCATTATTGATCATGGCTACCGTGCAGGACATGTTTGTAAGGGAGATGAAGTCCATTTAACCATTACTGGTGCAGTAAGTTACAAGTGGAGTTTAGACAAGGAGATGAAGAGCGTCATTTCCGGTGCATCAACCGAATTGAAACACACTCCTAACACAGACAAGAGCACCATTACCTACTATGTACGTGCATATGCTGAGGCTGGGTATGCGGGTTGCTCTAAACTGGATAGTATTACAATAACCATCCACGAACTCCCTTCCATTTCTGCCACAACAACCAAAGGTTTCATCTGTGAAAACGGATCGGATGTGCTACATGCAATTGACAACTTCGAATCTGACGAAGACAGAAAGGTTACAGAGTTCGTATGGGACGATGGAACAAAGAACAAAGACTATGAAGTCACTGTAAATGCAACAAAAACTTATTCCGTAACAGGACGAGACGCATACAACTGTCGTTCAGCAGCCGCTTACGTAACAGTTGAGACTGCCCACTACCCTGAACTTAACATCAGCGGAACATTAGAAATCTGCGAGGGAACAGAAGTCCAACTTAATGTAACAGAAGTCGATTCTTACGAATGGTCTTTCGACAATGGCATTATTGGTGATCAAAAAGAGATACACCACTCTCCTTCCGGAACCGGTATTGCTTATTATACAGTATCAGGAACTAAAGTATATACCAATACTGCAGGAAAGAGTGTAAGTTGTACTAGCACAGTCAAAAAAGGAGTTCTCATAAAGGCAGCTCCGGGTCTTGCTATCACAGGACACGAAGCAGGTCTTTGCATGGGCAACACAGTGACCCTATCTGCAAGTGGAGCAGCAACAGGAAAGAGCTACAACTGGTCATTAATAAACGAAGACAATTCAGAAACACCAATAACTGGAGAAGGATCAACCCAAAGCAACATTGTTGTCACACCAACATCAGCAGGCACCTATAATTATAAGGTTACAGGAGCAGACTTAGACGGATGTTTTGGAACAACAACTGCGAAACTTTCGGTTTATGACAACCCAGTTGTTAAAATCACAGAGCCAACCGCAATCTGTGTCAATGAGATTGCAACGCTATCGGCTTCTATTGGAGAAGGTGTTTTTGCATCCTATAGCTGGACATTGTATGACGAAAACAGGACAGAAAAGGCAGGAGATGCAACAGGTGAGACCATCACCCTTCCATTGAGTAAGACTACCATTTTCGACGTGACAGCAGAAGACATCCATGGTTGTAAGAGTGAAATTGCAACAACTACCATAACTGCAAAACAATATCCTATCATCAAGAATAAAGAAAGCAACAAAGACTACGTATGTAATGGTCTTGACGTTGAAATTGCAGTAGAAAACAATGCAGATTATACTTACGAATGGTCTACAGAATATGCAAACCACACGACAAGCGAATCTGTCTCAGATGGTTACAACACATTCCAAGACAAAAACATAGATTTTGACAAAGAAGGAATAAGTAACTACTACGCAAAACTTAAAGTAGGTTTGGATGGATGCTACAAAGACACAACCTACTCTTTAAGCGTATTGACTCCACCTAATATATACATAGTAGGAAACACTGGTTACTGCGAAGGTGCCACTGTAACATTGACAGCCAAAGGAGGTTTGTCAGGAAGTTATATTTGGGACAACAAGAGCAAAACAAACGCAGACAAGCTTGTCACTACTGCCAACCCAGACAGTTTGAAATTTACTGTCCAAGGAACCGACCAAAAGGGCTGCGTCAACACAAGTGAAGTTTTCGAGATTAAAGTAAACAGAGCACCAACATTAAGTATAAATGCACAAAGCACTTCTGTTTGTAAGGGTGACCCTGTAAGCATTAAAGCAGAAGGTGCCATCTCTTACTCATGGACCTACACGACAGAAAATGGAGAGAAAAAGGCTTATGCATGTACAGAATGTAGTTCTATCAATCCTCAAATAAACGAAACTGCCACCTACACCGTGACAGGAAACGACGAGTATGGTTGTAGCAACACGTCTTCTGTAACGATCACAGCAAAAGAGATTCCTGTATTGTCATTGACCGCTGCACCAAACATTGTATGTAAGAACGAAACGACCGTTATTACTGCAACCAACACCAACGCGAATGCAACAGTCGCATCTTGGGAATGGACAGACGGAGAGAAAACAGAAAGCATTACCACATCTAAGATCGAGAGTGGGAAGAACTTTGAAGTTACAGCTACCACAACTGACGGATGTCCTGTTCAAGAGAAAATATTTATTGACGTCTACTCTACCGAGACTATCGGTATCGACAAGGGAACAGGATTTGTCTGCGAAGGTAGCACATTACAAGTGAGTGCCATTGGAGGTTCTTCCGACTACAAATGGAGAAGAAGTGACCTGTCTTCTTGGGAAGGAACAGGTGCCATTGTTGAATTAAGCAATGTAACAAAAGACTTTGATTTAACATTGGTAGCCACAGGAACAAATGGATGTCCAACGGAAACAGAAACTCAACCAATTCAATTCATCCAAAAGCCGACTATATCTATTACTCCGGATGGAACAAAGCAATATTGTCCTGGAGATGCACAGAAACTAGTTGCTAGTGGAAACACAACAATGAGCAGTAATGGATGGTCTTGGTATGTTGATGGTGTTGATGTAGGAAACAAAACTGACAATTATCAAATTACAGACATGCAATCCAACTCCCACTCCGTTTATGGTGTCAAGGGAACCAATACAAATGGATGCGAGTCTGATGTCAAAGAAATTACAATTAACGTAGCAGAAGCACCAAACCTAACATTAATAGCAGACAAATCTGTAGTTTGTCGTGGCGACAATGTTAAAATTACCGCCTCTACTACCGAAACAGGAGCAAAGCTAACATGGAATGGTTCAAAAACAATGTCCGGTTCTCAAACATTTGTTTTAGACACAACACTGAACATTGCCAAGACATATACGATCACAGCAGAATTAGAGGCAGGATGTAAAATAAAGAAAGAGATCTCCATTGTCGTCAATGACATCCCTACAGTAACAGTAACAGCTCCAAGTGGTAAGAGCAGTATTTGTGAAGGCGAAGAATTGGAACTTATCGCCTCTGCCTCTGCAACTGTAGAATCTTTCAAATGGAGTGATTCTGACTCAAAAACAGCATCCAACATCTTAAAGCCTGCTGCAGGAGTCACTTCAGCGACAACCACAGTCATAGTCACAGACGGTAATAACTGTTCCGCTTCTGCATCATATAAAGTCAATGTAAATGGAAGGCCAACCATTACCATTAATGGCGTTTCAGAAGGAGAAGATGCTGTTTGCGAAGGATACACATTTGCCATGACTGCCGATGGATCAGACAACAAAGACTACCAATGGTTCGCAGATGGTAATGCAATGGGTGGAGGTTTGAGTTATCAACCGACTGTCAGTCAAAAGACCGTATACACAGTTAAAGGAAGTAACGCGAGCGGATGTTACGGAGAAGCAAAATATACCGTTGACACAAAGCCAATCCCATCCTTCACACCTACAACATCAGACATTTGTAGTGGAGACAAAGCCTCTATTGTCATCTCAACAGGTAGTGCAAAGACATACAATATCAGATGGAATGGAGGAACAGCATCTTTGGAAGAAGGTGTAACGACATTTACATCTGAAGAATTAACAGAGAGTAGAACTTATGCCATCACAGGAGATCTCAATGGTTGTCCAAGCGAAGAGAAGACAATTACAGTTACCGTCAATGCACGACCAAACATTCAGATTTCTTCAGACCCGATCACAAAAGAACTTTGTCCTAACCAAGCAGCAAGGTTAACTGCCTCAGGAGGTTCTGCAAACAAATATGTTTGGACAAGCGACGCCACCTTATCCGTAGAGGCTGGGGACAATGCCAATGCAAGTGTTTCTCCTACTCAAACCACTACTTATTATGTAGAGGGAGAAAACGAAAATTGTAAAGGCAACGCATCCATCCAAATCACAGTTCACGAAGCACCTAATGTAACAATCAGTGGTGTTGACAACACTTGTCAAGGAAAGAAAGTGACACTGACTGCAGATGGAGCCAATTCTTATGTTTGGAAGTATGACGATGTTCAAACCACAGGAAATTCAATCAATCCAATCATCAACAAGCAAACCACTTTCATAGTAGAAGGAACAGATGCCAATGGATGCGTTGGCAGCAGCGACCCTAAAACCATTACGATCAATGACAGACCGGCGCCTAAATGGGATGATGTTCAAGTTTGTAAGGGCGAGAATGCTACTATCACATTAGACAAAGGTACTGAAGTATTAAAGATCAATTGGAAGTTTGACGGATTCACATCCAACGGAAACACCAGAACATTCGAGAAAGTCACAGAAGAGAAGACATACGACATCACCGTATATGCAGAGAGTTGCGACATGGACACCTTCGTTACCATCCATGTAAACGAGAATCCAATCATCTCATTCACGGGAGCAACAGAATTATGTTCTGACGACGAATTCAGATTGGTTGCAACTGCACCAAACTGTACATTCAATTGGGCTAATACCACAACAACAATGGCAACAGACGATGCCATTCTTACCGACCACCCAGTCGTCACCAATGAAGATTCTAAACTAATCACATATTCATTAAAGGTAACTGACAACAACGGATGTGTTGGAGAAGGATCTCATAATCTAACAGTTTACAAAAGGCCAACAAACACAATCACTGGAAATGCAGTGGTATGCGAGGGTGGTAGTGTATTCTTATCTTCAAATAGCACGTTCTCTTCTTACTCATGGACAGAGACTTCAAATACCGAGTTTGTATTGGCTACAGACAAAGAGGTCACACTCACCCCTACTGTTGAAAGCACAACTTATCAATTGGAGGTTAAAGACCAACACGGATGTTCTGCCACAAGCACACATGCCGTTTCCATGAAGAAAGCTCCTTCATTTGATTTTGAATACACTCCTGTTTGTGAAGGAACTACAGGCACAATACATTTAGTAGATGCTTCAGAAGATGCGAACTATTACTGGACTTACAATGGTTCAAACGCGACTCTGAACAATAGCGGTTCTGTAACCCTCTCAATGGATAAAGAAGAGGTTATCTCCGTCACTGCAAGAAACAAAGATTTAGAGTCTTGTTTCACAACAAACACCTTTGTTGCAACAATCAACAAGAAACCAGTATTCAGCATTATAACAGACAAAGACAAAAATGAAATGTGTTCTGGTGAGACCATCAACATTTCAGGATCAAATGCTGCATACTCTTACGTATGGAAATCAACAGGAAACAATGTCTCTACAAACAGCTCATTTGATCAAACACTTACTGCAACAAGCAACGATGCAGTTTATGAGTACACAGCTATAGCAACCGACAATGGTTGTTCTGCAGAGGATAAGATTTCCGTGACAGTTCACCCTACTGCTACATTTGACATCCGTCAAGCAGCAACAGCTTGCGAAGGTTCTACCGTTGAACTGATTTGCGAGAATGGTACTGCTACTGATTTCTTATGGCTCGACAGTCAGGGAGAAAGCACAGGAATCAACGGAAAGAGTAACTCTTTCTACATTTCTGCCGGACAGACCGAAGACATTGAAGGTATCGTAAGAGGTTGGAACAGCAACGGTTGTCCTACAGAGAAAAAATACACAATCAAGAAAGTTGACAAACCTGTCCTTACTATCCTAAACAACAACCCTATTTGTAGTGGAACAGCCCCTGCCAATATCCAAATCAGTGGTGCTCAACATGTAGAGTGGTTCGATGAAAAAGGACAATCTCTTGGTACTGGATTTACCATTCCTTCTATCGGAACATTAACCAGCGATAGGACATTGACGGTGATTGGAAAGAATAACAACACGGAAGATGGATGTTCTTCAGAAATGAATGTGACAATCTCCGTACTACCTCGTCCTTCTATTGTATTGTCTGTAGACAAAAAAGACATATGTCCTAATACAGAGAACACCATAACTGCGACAGCTTCCAACAATACAAGCATCCGTTGGGAGAAGAAAAACGGCAATTCTTGGAATCCTATCCCTGGCAGTGAATTTAACATCACGACAGAGAAAGAGAGCGTTACAGGCTCTTACTCATACAAAGCGATCGTTACCGACGAAAGCAATGCTACTCGTTGTACAAGCGAAGACATTATCAGTTACAACGTTCAATCGAAACCAAATGTTTCTATCCTTGCTTATAAAGAGCCAATCTGTAAGGGAGAAGATGCACAGGTATACACTAACGGTACATTCAACAGTTATCAATGGTATGAAGTTGTAGATCCAGCAGACGAGCAAAAGGATATAGTCCTACACTCCTCTATCAACTCTTGGACAGAAACTCCTGAGAAGACAAAAACCTACAAACTTGTTGTAACCAACGAGTTCGGATGTGAAGGATTTGACACTAAGACCATCACAGTAAACGACAAACCAATTGTTGGCATAAGCGGAGAGGCAATCTGTCCTAACGGATTTGCTCAATTAGCAATCAACAGTAATAGCACCGCCGACAAGTTCGACTGGCCATCAAGCGGAACTTACGATGACGCTCAAAAGACATGGACTGCACCAGCCACTCAAAATGCCAAGAAGGGATATGCAGTTACGGCCTGGTTAGGCAACTGTTCAAAAGACTCAACCATCTATGTGGATGTTAAGCCTGAACCAACAGGAACCATTAAGGTAAATGGACAAGAGACCAATGGTTCTGCATTAGATGTTTGTAGCAACCAAACTCTATCATTTGCAGTAACACCAGGAACGGGAACGATCATATCAGAAGCCAAGTGGACAATATCCAACAATACCATAATAAAGGATTTGACTGCTGAAGACACTCCTGCCAACTCATTCAAATACAAAGTTGAGATAAAGGATGATGCCACAAATTGTAGCAGTACGATTGAGCAACAAATCAACATCATCACACCTGCTGTCGTTACTATCAGTGGAGCTAACAATGTATGTTACGGCAAAGACGTAACCCTAACGGCTGAAGGTGCAACTTCGTATACTTGGAGTATAAAGAAAAGCGACAATACAGACCACTCTAACGTTGTATACAACAACATTGCACAAAGCAGTGTCACAATAAAGAACATTTCTGAGGATCTCACTGTTTACGCTACAGGAACCGACGATTATGGTTGTAACGGAAATGCATCTAACACAATTAACATTGCGGTTAAAGCAAACCCTTCTGTTACAATCACGCCAAGTGATCCAAGCGTATGTAGTGGAAATTCAATTTCACTTATGGCTTCTTCTGCATCCAGCACAGCTTCCATTAAGTGGAATAATTCGTCAGCAGGAGCCAACACATTCACCACTCCTACTCTAACAACAACAAATAGTGCTAAAGTGGTCACTTACGAAGTTACTGTTTTGGATAATGAGTGTGAAGCTACCATCCCAGTAAACGTAACCATCAACCCTACGCCAACAATCAACATCACTGGTGTGTTGGGATTCTGTGAAGGAGAAAGTGTAGAACTTACCGCAACAGAAATGTATGGAAGCGAATTGGATTACGAATGGATTGGCGTCACTCCTGAGAATAAGACTAACAAGATCACCATCACAGAAGGTGGTTCTTATAAAGTCAAGGGAACGGATAAAGTTACCTCTTGCGAAAGCCAAGTGACAAGCCAAAACATATCTAAGTTCCCGAACCCAACAGGTTTGACTATCACTCCAAGCGATGCGACTTGTAAAAATGCGGAGATTACGCTTACTGTATCAGGAGGTAATTCTGCCGACTATGAGTGGTATAAAATTGAGGGTGGCAACAACATCACATTAACAAACGGCAAAGACTTAAACATCACCGTAGGTACTAACGACAACTACTACGCTATTGCGAAAGAGTCTCATACACTAAGTGATGCGACAAAGGTTACTTGTCAATCTGAGACAAACATTGCCATCATAGGAAAAGACATCCCAACTTGGGATTTCCAAGACGTGTCCATCTGTGAAGGTCTTGAGGCAACCTTGTCTGTCATCAACGCCACAGAAGGAACTTCATTCTCTTGGTCTGACGGAAAGAATACATATCCATCAGGCAATAGCATCAAGGCTATCATTAACGGAACTGCTTCATTCCAAGTTACTGGTACATTAGATGGTTGTTCTGACTCGAAGACTTATACAGTCAACAGTCATCCATTACCAATCATCAATGGAATCGATGCTCCGAAAGAGGCTTGCGAGGGTGATGACATGAATATTACATTAACAGCCGATTGCGCAGACAAAGCATCTGTTCAAAACTACAACTGGAGTTGGACTGGTGCATCCAGCGACCTCACCGCCAATAACGAAACAGCAAACATTGCAACCAAAGTGGCAGGTGATTATACTTACACACTTACAATCACAGACAATAACAACTGTACATCTCAGGCGAAAGAGGGATACTTCTCCGTATACGAGAAACCGGAGATTTCTTTCAACGGAAGTACTCAATATTGCAAGGGTTCTCCTGCAAACATTGGAATCAATGGTAATATGAGTAGTTTCGTATGGTATACTAACGATGCCGATGGTTCAATCGTAATGTCAGGTAAGGGAGATGATAAGCTCACAGAGGTTATCAACGGACAATCCGTATTCTATGTTGAAGCAAGCAACGGAAAGTGTAACAATCATAGCACAATTACAGTCGACACCTTCCCTACTCCTCATTTCAACATAACCGGCAATTTAGAAATCTGTTCCGGAAAAAGCACTGTTATCACGTTTGCAGGAACAAAAGCGGGAGACAAGTGCTTCATCAATGAAGGTGGCGCTTGGGTTCAAGTTTCAAGCAGAACATTCGCTCCTACTGTAACCACTGACTATCTAGTTCGAGTGGAGTCTCAAAAATCTTGTACTAACGACACAACTATTAGAATCGAGGTTAAAGCATTGCCAGAAGTTACCATCAACGACATGGTTAACGGAAGTGCAGACATCTGTCTCAACGATAAGATTCCACTCTCTGCAGCAAGCACAGACCCAAGCACCACATTCACCTGGAGCAATAGTTTAGGAACAAACGCATCTATAGAGGTGGCTCCTTTAGCAACAACCACTTATACAGTTTCTGCAAATAATGGATGTGAAAACAATACGACATTCGTTGTAAACGTGTCCCCTCTTCCTACATTCGCATTCTCAGGTGACACTTATGCATGCGAAGGTAAAGAAGCAACATTTGGAATCAAAAATCCTAACACATCCGTGTATAGTTATGTGTGGGAAGACAATGGAAGTACCGCGACAGAGCGTACTGAGATTATCTCCGAAACAAAAGAATTCCATGTTGTAGTTACAAACAACAACTCTCACTGTTCTACTAAAGGTAGTGTTGAGATTGAGAAAAAAGAGAATCCTACTTTAACACTATCTAACTATGATGTGACAGTATGTAAAGGATCGGTTCTTCCAGACATAGAGGCGACAAGCAATATCGCAGGAAGCTCTTATGAATGGTTAGACGAAACCAACAAGAAGGTTGACGGCGACAACATTTTGAATGGCATCACAATCAGCAAGAGCCGTACATTTATAGCTCGCACTACGACAGAGTTCGGATGTACAGCGACCCAAGATTTGAGTGTCAACTATTGGGCAAATCCAGTTGTCTCAATAGATGGAGATAAGATTGTTTGCGACGGCAACACCGCATCATTGAGAGCAACTGCTTCTGAAGGAACTGCTCCTTATAAATACACATGGACAGGTTCCCTTTCTCCTTCAGAAAATGCAGATGTGACAACAGACAAATTGTATGCACAACCACAAAGCAATTATACATTTACTGTTAGCGCAGAAGATGCAAATTCTTGTAAGAGTGAAACAAATGCAACCTATGTAGTAACGGTTGCCAAAGCACCAACCATCACTATCACTCCAAAAGAGTCTCTTGTATGTACAGGAAGCGAGACTGAATTAGTTGCATCAGGAGCAGGAGAACTTGGTTCTTACGAATGGAGTACTGGAGACGTTGGTTCGAAAATAAATGTAACCATCAACGAGCAATCTGTATTTACCGTTACAGGAACTACCGCAGATGGTTGTAGCGCAACATCAGATCCTATTACAATAAACAAGAAGGAGAAACCAGAAATCGAAATCAGTGGTAACTTTGAAGTGTGCGATGGAACATCTACAGAAATCACTTTGAGCACCAAGAGCGGATCTTCTCCTATCTTCCAATGGATATCCGACACTGAGAAAGGAATCTATAGTGTAATAGAGACTGGTGCAACAAAGACATTAACTCCTAAAACAACCACATCTTATACCGTTAGAGCTATAGAAAATGGTTGTTCAGAAGAGGCTTCGTTTACCATTGTTGTTAATCCATTACCAGAAATCCATATCAACGGATACGCAACCAACGGTTCAAGCTCATTATGTCTCGGAAAGTCGATTAAGTTGACCGCAAAAGAGGGATTAGCATCTTATGAATGGAGAGCAAACAAGAGCGATGCAAACATAGACCTTTCAAGCACAACAAACGAAATCATTCTTGAACCATCTATCACAAACGATTATACGGTTACTGTAACAGACGAGAAAACATGTAAGAACCAAGCAACATACACAGTGGTTGTTAATCAATTACCAAAGATCACATTAGCAGGACCTGAAGTTGCCTGCGAAAATGAAAGTGTAACATTGACAATCTCTCAAGTTCCTGGTTACCCAAGTGCATCTTCTTACAACTGGGGAACTGTCAATCCTAGTAGAACGGCAACATCAACGGTTGTAGAAATTGATGGTGACAAGAGTTTCACTGTTACCGCAACTGCAGAAAATGGATGTGAATTCACAACAGATCCTCTTTCGATCCAAATGATCAGCAAACCAGAATTCTCTCTTGACTATTTGGCTGACATATGTAGCGGAGAGAAGGTCTCTATCAACATCAAAGATGCCGATGATGATTCTTACATATACACTTGGCCAAACAAGAGAAAGACGACAACCCTTTCTTGGACAGAAAGTGCTATTAAACCAGCAGACATTGTCCCTTACGAGTATGTTGTAACAGCAAGCAAGAGGACTTACATAGGAGACAAAACCTACACTTGTGACAAGACTCAGAAGGCAACCATCACAATCCACGAATTGCCGACTTACACATTGTCGGGTCCTAACTTCCTATGTATGGGTGAAAGTCAAGCTGAATTAACCATTAGCGGTCCTTCCGGTTCTACATACGAATGGAAGAAAGCAACTTCATGGGATAGCAATGCTACAGTCAATGAAATTGGCACAAGCACTTCATTCATCGATGAGCCAAACACCAACACTACAACCAATTACATAGTAAGAGGTAAAGATGTTAATGGTTATGGTTGCTATGGAACATCTCAAGTATTCTCAGTCTACAGAGCCACTACTCCATCATTCGCATTGGAAAGCGAGACTGTAGGAGTTTGTAAGGGAGATAATGCCACACTTAAGATTGGCAATGAGGATAAAGACTTTGCTTCACTTGAATGGTCAACAGGAGAGAAGAACGCAAAGACTATTCAAATCAGCAACATGCAGGATGATGCAACCGTCACTGTCGTAGCAACAGCATCTTCTACTTGCGAGGCAACTAAGACATTCAACATCATTGTGAAAGAGAAGCCATCTTTAACAATGGATGCTCCAGACAATGTATGTTTGAACAACCCTGCAAGCATCACTGTTTCGGGTGCTGATTCTATTGAGTGGGTTAGACACAATGTTGTAACCGAATGGCCTATGGAAAGTAACGCATTAACAAGCGACGAAAACTTCCTATTCAAAGGCTATGCTAAATACGAGATTGAACAATCAACGCTAATTAACAACTTGTTAATCTGTACTTCTTCAATTGAGAAAACAATTGCAGTAAAACCTATCCCTACTGTAGTTATTGAAGGAGACAACTCTCTATGTCTTGGTGTAAGTAAAACATTGAAGGCAACAGCAAGTGGAACTTCTGATCCGTACACTTATTTCTGGACAGACACCACTATGAGTAGCACGTCCGTACAAACAGACAACAACTTCTTAGTGACCCCACAACTATTTACCACATATAAGGTAGTAGCAGTAGACAACAATGGATGTTCAGATAGTGCATTCCACTCTATTAGTGTTGACACTCTGCCTACATTCACAATCACAGACAACAGGAATGGTGAGGTTTGTGATGGACTTACTGCTATCTTAACCGCTAGCAACAAGGGCGTTCAATACAACTGGGGAACTGGAGACTATATCCCAAGAAATACGTTCACAACATCAGAAATCTCTAAGGATGGGCAAAAGACATTCAATGTAATTGCCAAGGATGGTAACGGTTGTGTTTCTGAAGTTGTAAACCACTCGTTAGTTTGGAAACCAAACCCTAAGTTGACAATCACAAGCAATAGTCCTGTTTGCTACAACGACATTGCCACAATGGAGGTTTCCGACACTATCACAACAGGGACCACAACTTACATTTGGAACAATGATAACACAAAGACGGCAAGTTCATTCTCTTCCGATCCTATCACAACCAACAAAACATTCTCTGTTGTGGGAGAGAACAATGGATGTAAAGCAACTCAAGAAGTTACCATTAGTTACAACACCCTACCAACCATCAAGATTGAAGGTGGCAACACTGCCGTATGTCGTGATGGAGACGTCTTGTTATCTGCAATTGGCGGAGAACTATATGTTTGGAATTCAACAGACACATCTGCCATGACAACAGACAACACTTATTCAATTAGCAAATTGGATGAGCAGAAAAAGATCTTTGTTGTCGGCAAGGATGCTAACGGATGTATAAACTCTGACGAAATCAATGTATTCATTAATGAGAAACCTAACTTCCGAATCACAGGAGATACCGTTGTCTGTATGGGCGGTAGCACATTGTTGTCCGCTATCGTAAACAACGCAGATTTCGTTTCATTCTCATGGACAGTTGATGGCGTAACTAAGGGAGGCGACACTTATGAGATTGTTGGTATCGACAAAGACATGACAGTCTCCGTAACTGCTACAAATCAAAACAATTGTGACTCTACAATCAGCTTCATTGTTAAAGCGAAGGAATTCCCAACAATCGCATTAGACCCATCTAATGACGAGACTGTTTGTCGAGGAAACAAGGCAACGGTTGCCATACTTCCTATTTCAAATGCAACCATTCAATGGGAAGATGCTGCGGGCAGAAACATTACAGACCCAAGCAACAAAGAGACAGTTTCTCAGAACATCACTTCCGTATCTGAGAACTTTACAGTACACGCAACCTACGTTTACAACCAATACGAGAACCAGAAGGTAAATTGTACAGCTAGCAAGCAAATCACTGTTAACACTTGGGATTTGCCATTTGTTGAGATCATGGGAGATGCAGCAATCTGTATCAATGATCCTGTTACATTGATTGCAACCAAAGGTTTGAGTTCATATCAATGGTACAACAAAACGACAGGAAAGCCAATCTCTGTAGAAGATTCTATCGTTCAAACTCCATTGGTAGATACCGAGTACCGAGTAAATGTGGTAGATGCCAACGGTTGTAAGAATGCAGATAGCATGGTCGTTAAGATCAACCAACTTCCTGCATTCGGTTTGTCACTCAAAGAACCTTCTGTTTGTAGAGGACAAGAGGCAACAGTTACCGCTTCAAACAACAACCTCATCTACAACTGGGAGAACAAGGGTTACCAAGCATTGCTAAGCAACAATGTTGAAGTAAACGATCCAATGGAAATCACTGTATGGGCAATGGATCCTATCACAACCTGTACAAGTTCAGAAAAGATTAGCGTTGGTGTTAAAGAGTACCCTAAAGTCATGTTGGAGATTCCTCCTTTTGTATGTGAAGGATTCTCAGCAACAGTCAATGGAAAGAACAACAATGCTTCTTATGTATGGCACTTCGGCAACGAAGCAGGTAAGTTAATGTCAGAAACAGCAACATTAGAGACTGGTAACTTATATAGTGGCCAATCATACCATGTAGCCGCAACTGTCAACGGATGTACAACAGACTCAATATTCTCTGTTAACGTATCTGCATCTCCAAACATTAAGATTGAGGACTCACCAATCAAGACCATCTGTAAAGGAAGCAGTACTCGTCTCATCGTAGAGGGAGGTGTTTCATACAGTTGGGATAGCGAGAATGACTATCACGACACCGACTGGTTAGATCTTATAGACCTATACAAAGAGAAGAAGGTTTATGTGTGGGGTCGCGACTCTAACGATTGTATAAACAGAGACGAAATCACCATTAAGATCAACGAGAAACCTAAGTTTGATGTAATTTACGAGGAAGGCTATTGCGAGAACACAATTGCCACATTGCAAGCAACCAATGACGCATTGTCTTATGTATGGAAAGACAAATACAACAATGTAGTATCTCGTTCACAAATCTACATGCCTAAGATTACAAGTGATACATCATTCACCGTTACAGCAAGAAATAGTTTCGGTTGCGACTCTTCATCTAATGTGATCGCCATTAAGATGTACAACTACCCTATCATCACAACAGACAATCCTGTTGCTGCATGTAAGGGAGAGACCATCACAATCACAGCGACAGCCTCCAACAAGGATGGTTCCGAAATGGATTGTAGCTTCTTATGGAACAGAGACATCAACGAAAACAACAAGAGCATTACTAGCAAGATCAACCAAAGTACAACCTTCTTAATTGAAGCCACTTCTACAATTGGTTCTTGTACTACATCTAACACGTTTACCGTTGGTGCATTGTCATTGCCTTCTATCTTAGCAAAAGACACTACAATATGTAAGGATGACAAAGCCGAGTTGACTGCAACCAGTGCATCAACCATTGAGAAATTCCAATGGAAGAAATTAGGAGAAAGCACGGTGATGTCTTCGGATGCATCATTTACCACACCATCGTTGAACACTCAAACAAGATACGTAGTTGAGGGTACAGACGATCACAAGTGTGTTGGAAAGAAAGAAGTTGTAGTTTCAATCTATGACGACCCTGTCTTCACTTTGAGTACCAACTCTCCAATCTGTTCTGGAGAAGAAGCAGTTATCGTTGCTTCTAATAACGGATTGACTTATAACTGGGGTGATGGATTCAAGACTGACATCAGATTATCAGAGGCAATCTCTGCAACTCAAGAATTCACAGTCATCGGTATGACAACAGAAGGATGTAAGAGCACTAAGAGCACAACTGTAAATGTGATAGATCGTCCTAACATTACACTTGCTATCGAAGGTGGTGATTATGTATGTTTTGGTCAAGATAAGAACTTGAGTATTAGTGGAGCTGAGACTTACATGTGGTTTACTGGCGAAACTTCATCTAAGATATCTCTTGAGAAATTAGAGGAGACTCAAAATGTATGGGTTGAGGGTACTGCCAACAACTGTACAAGCAGAATTGACACAACCATCAACATCTGGTCATTACCTGACATTCAAATTGAAACTCCTAAGGATGAGATCTGTTTGGATCAATCTATTACTCTAACTGCAATCAATGGTGTTAGTGGAAAATACAACTGGATTATTCCTGCAGGAGAAAAGGCAGACCAAATCACTGTCACTCCAAACGCTTCTGGATCCAAGACCTATAGCGTTATCGGAGAAGATGCCAACGGATGTAAGAATGAAGCGACGAAGAGCATCATCGTATACGAGCATCCTACACTACGCATTCCTCCTGTAGCAGATGTTTGTCGTGGTTCTGAAGCCACTATCGAAGCAATCAGTTCTGCAAGCTACTACGAATGGAGAGTCAAAGGAGAATCTGCAATAATCGGATCTTCTTCAATCATCATGCCTAAGGTAACCCCTAAGAGCATGGAAGAGAAGAGTGTTACATACACTGTTGTCGCAACAGACATGAACACTTGTGTCACCTCAGGAGAAATCACAGTCAATGTGAAGGAATATCCAATTCCAACCCACACAACAAACACGAAAGAAGACTTCGTATGTAAGGGTCAACCAATCACAATCACATTGGATGGTGCTGATGAATGGGAATGGTTAGACAATCAATCTGAAGAGGCAACGAGAACAGAGGTGTTGAATAGTCAAAAGACATTCACAGTAGTCGGAACTACCAATGGATGTTCTACAAACCACCCTATCACAGTTGACATCTGGCAATTACCAGACTTCTCTATCGAGGGTGCAAACGCAGTCTGCTTCGACAAGGAGATTATTCTTACTGCCTCATCTAATGTAGGAGAAGAGTATAACTACAATTGGATTGGCACCGATGTGACAGACAAGACTTATAGAACTATGCCAAAAGAGGTAACTGCTTATACATTTACCGCTGGAGCAACAGACAAACATAACTGTTACGCAGAGAAGTCTCACAGAGTAAATGTCAACGCTCTCCCTATCGTCACAATCGAAGGAGAACGCGCACCTATCATCTGTGATGGCACAGAAATCACAAAGGCAGTTACAGGTACCGCACTCGACTACACTTGGTATAGCGCAAAAGAAGAGAACGGAACTTGGAAAACTGAGACTACAGGTGAAGAGTTGACAACTACCGTTGAAGGTCAGAAATACATCAGAGTGAAAGGTGTTGACATCAACCAATGCGAGAACTCAGATGTAATATTGGTATCAACTAAACCATTCCCTGTTCTTACTGTCTCAGCACCAGAGCATATATGTCAAAACGACACTGCAGTCGTTACAGTCGTTGGTGCAAACAGCTTCGTCTGGGAAACTGAGACTGGAATCATTACGGATATTTACTCTGCAAACAATACAGTAATTGGATCTACAATTCACGAGCAGTTAACAGACGACCATGCATTTGTTGTGGCAGGTACAACTAACGGATGTACAACAACAGAGACAATCAATGTTGGTGTATGGTCTTTACCAACCATTATGATCACAACCAATGATCCTGACAATGAGATCTGTCTAAACGACAGCATTATTCTTAGCGGAAAAGAAGGATCTTCTGGAAAATATGTTTGGTCAACGAATACTGAGTCTACTCCATTTGCAAAGACTGACAATGTAACAGTTAAACCAACAGAAACAACAACCTATAAATTGATTGGTACAGATGAAAATGGATGTAAGAATAGTGCTGAATTTGAAGTTGTAGTTAACCCATTGCCAGACATCACCATCGTAGGTGTTGATGCTGTTTGTGCAAACAAAGAGGTAACGCTTACCGCAGTGAACAAGTCAAACATGGTTAAATCTTACGTATGGACTGACGGAGAGACTGTAAGTGAGATCAATACAATCATCCGTGACACTAAGACATTCACTGTCGAAGTAAAAGACATCAATGGTTGTGAGAACAAAGCACAACACACAGTCATCGCCAAGGCAGTTCCTAAGTTGGAAGTAACAGCGCCTTCTTATGTATGTTTCGGTTCCGAAGCAAACATTAAGGTTACAGGAGCAGACAGTTACGAAGATGAGTTCGGAAAAGCAATCGCATCTGGCTCGTTTACTGACACTCCAACACAAGACACCACTTATGTTGTGATTGGTAAGATCGATGTCTGTACCGCAGAGGCAAACATTGAAGTACAAGTTATGCCATTGCCTAATATCTGGATCTCAACTAACAAAGAGGAGATCTGTAAGGGCGAAGAGCAATCAGTGCTTACAGCAAATGGTGGTATCACCTACCAATGGAGCGATGGTTTAACATCAACAGAAAGAACCGAGGCTCCTTCTGCTACCCAAACTTACAAAGTATACGGTACTGATGGTAATCAATGTTCTAATTGGAGTGATGAGTTCACACTAAAAGTAAACGAACTTCCTGCATTTGAAATCTATGGTGACAATGATATTTGTGAAGGCAACGCCGCCACATTGTATATTAAGGGTAATGCCAACACATACATCTGGACAAATACAGGAGAACAAAAGGATACGATTAATCCAATCATCAACCAAACAACAACATTCAAGGTTATTGGAGAAAACCTAAGCGGATGTAAGACTACAAAGACCAAGACTGTTGTTAAGAAGAATTATCCAATCATCACAACAGATGCCCCAGTTAGCGTCTGCGAGGGAAGTTCATTCACCATCACTGCAAATGGCGCAACCACTTACGAGTGGCAAGACCAATCTGCAGGAAATCAATTTACAGAAAACACATTGCTTACAAGTAAAGCATATACAGTTTCAGGAACAAAAGATGGATGTACGAAGACTGAGCAGTTCATCGTAAGTGTTCTTCCTAAACCATATGTTTGGATCTCAGGAGACCGCGATGTATGTATCGGTGGCAATGTAAACCTTTCTGCTAACGGAGCAGAATCATACGAATGGAACACTGGTGTAACTGGCAGCACATTATCCGAGGTTAAGAATGCTGCAGGAGAGACCTCTTATTCAGTAATCGGTACTGATGCACAAGGATGTAAGTTTGAGACGAACCCATTCACAGTCATTGTCCATAATCTTCCTACTATCCAAATTAGTGGAGATGATGCAGTATGTAACGGAAGCGTCGCTCACATCACTGCAAGTGGTGCTAATGAATATGCATGGAATACAGGTGATATGGACGCAAACATCTACCCTATCATCACTGCAACCAAAGACTTTACCGTAACAGGTACAGATGCTTATGGTTGTGTAGGAAAGGCAACTCACACCATTGTTAGCAACGAATACCCTGTTCTTCTTTACAATGCACCTAAACAAATTTGCGTGGGTGATTCTGTAAAGGTAAGCGTTCAAGGAGCCGACAACTACCAATGGAACGACAAAGAATTCCAAGGAAGCACATTCCAATTGGCAGACAAACCAAGCAACAGAACAACTTACACAGTATATGGAGACAAGTCTGGTTGTGAAAGTTCAATCACATTCAGTGTTGAGGTTCTTCAACTCCCTGGCATATGGATCTCTGGTCCATCATCCGTATGTATGAATTCTTCAATTCAATTGAACGCATCCGGAGGTATCAGTTATGAATGGAGCACAGGATCTAGAGCAAGCATCATCACTGATAAGCCTACCGAAACCAAGACTTATAGCGTTATCGGTAAAGACATCAATGGATGTAAGAACTCAAAAGAGTATGTTGTTCATGTTGACTCTCTTCCTAAGTTTGAAATCAAGGGTCCTGATGCAGCATGTGAAGGCAACGCAGTAACATTGTCGGTCGACGGAGATGCTACTCGCTATACTTGGAGCAATGGAGCAATCTCTGATGCTATCACACCAATCATTAACAAGACATCAACTTATACAGTTGAAGCAATCAATGCCAATGGTTGTGTGGCAACAAAGAGTCACACTATCAGAAGCTACGCATACCCTACCTTGTCATACACAGGACCTTCAGTCATCTGTTCAGGTGATGATTTGAAGATCAACGTGATTGGTGCAAGTTCATACTCTTGGGCTCACGACTCAGAGAATACTACCGGTACTCTAAAAGAGAATCCAACAAGAGACATGTTCTATGTAGTTGAAGGCACAACGAATAACTGTACTTCAAGACTAAACATTCCTGTAACCGTGTTACAAAAGCCAAACATTACCTACCAAGGTATCACAACCATCTGCGAGGGTCAGAAACTTAACTTGACCGCTTATGGAGCTGCTTCCTACAGATGGAGTACAGGTTCTACTTCCGATCACTTGGAGGTATATCCAAGAGCCAATGCGAAGTACACATTAACAGGTACAGACGTCAATGGATGTCAATCAACAATAGAGATCCCTGCAATCATAAATCCAACACCAGACTTTGAGATCCTTGGTGAAGATAGCGTTTGTCGTGGATTCTACGTTCAACTTTCTGCCGTTGGAGCTGGAGAGAACTACTATTGGGGATTCGGTTCTAACACAATGGACGATGCCACAAGTAAGGATGGCGAGATTATCGCTACAGAGGTTAACACTTCTACTTATATCTTTACAAAGGCTATTGACAAGAATGGTTGCGAGAACACGAAGTACAAGATGTTGACCATCAAAGAGAGTCCAAGCATCAACTACACTGGTATCGACAATGTTTGTATTGGTAATGAGGCAAAACTTTATGCTCACGGAGCAGAGTCCTACACTTGGAGCTATAACAACAAAGTTGTTGAGGGTGACTCATTGACCTTCACGCCAGAGGGTAACACTCGTATCACATTGGCAGGAACCAAGGGAGCTTGTACAACCGAGATGGAAGTTTATGTAACAGCCAACGTATCGCCAAGTATCAGAGTAACCGGAGACTCTATCATCTGTGAGGGTGATGCTGCAGTCTTGATTGCAGAAGGCGCCGCTTCTTACTCTTGGAATACAGGAGATGAAGGAAGAATCCTAATCAAAAACTTGGATGAAGGTACAACATTCACTGTTACGGGAACTTCAATCAACGGATGTAGCAGTACGAAGGATGTTAAGGTAATCGTCAACAAGAACCCTAATATCTGGTTGAAGCAGAACTTGATTGAAGGATGTCCTGGAACAGACACCAAGGTTGACATCACAGCCAATGGTAATGCCATCGAATATGCATGGAGCAGTACACCTAAGAATCTTGAAATCTCAGGTAACCTAACAAACCATGTCTATGCAACCATTACAAGAGAGACTTCGATCAGAGTTGTAGGTACAGATGCAAACGGATGTTCTTCTTCTGATACAATCACAGTAGACACATTGACATTCTTACCAATAGAGTTCTCTGTAAGTCCAGGCATCATCCTTGAGGAGAACCCAATCATTACGATGAAGGGTATCTACCCTAGCAATGCTAAATGGTATTGGAATCCAGGAGATGGAGAAGGCGTAGAAGTTCAAGGCAAGGAGGCAACCTACCAATTCCCTAACCCATCTGTTCGCGACTCGTTCGTAGTAACAGCCATTGCAATTGACGACAAGGGTTGTGAATATGTAGGCGACTCGATCATCTGGGTATGGAAGAGCTATTGGGCACCAAACGCCTTCACACCTAACGAAGATGGTTTGAACGATAGATTCCGTTTCTTAGGAACTGAGTATATGACAGACTTCCGTTTCATCATCTACAACCGAGAAGGTACAATCATGTACGAAGGTCAGTACAAAGAGGATGAATGGGATGGAACATTCAACGGAGAGCCAGCTCCTCAAGGCGTATATGGTTATGTAGTAACCTGGGAGAGCAACTACAAAGGCATCAACAAATCAGGAGAAGACAGAGGAACTGTCACTCTGATTAGGTAGAGCCTGCTCTTAGGGAATAAGAGATAGTTAGAATCATAGGGATTTTATTCGCAAAATCCAAAAACACGAAGAGGGTGTATCAAAACTAATAAAGTTGCGACACACCCTCTTTGGGTTTATATTATATTTTGGGAAACCATGTAGAGTTTGACTGCAACTTATATGGACGACACCAGTTTATGTAGGTAACGTCTGAAAGAGGCTACCACGGATGCGTGTGTATTGTATCGTCTTACGGACGAGTGTCCCTCTCACAGTGCCCCTACCCCAGCACATATCTCTTCGTTCCATGTACAGGGTTACTCTACAATCCAATCCCTTTCTTAAAAAGTTAAATGGGGAAGACGTGCATATAAAAAAACGTTACTCTAGAAACTATTTGAATTTTTATCTATATTTGTACACGGCTCTTTCATTTACCCCTCTGATAAAGTGCACAACTCCCCTTACCCATGGTTAATGGGGAACTGCGATTTTCAATTATTTGAAACACAATAAGTTGGCATTTCAAGAAAAGGCTATTTTTTTCTATTTTAGGGTT
>JAZRXL010000045.1:0-10659 GCA_045600225.1 Paludibacteraceae bacterium | reverse complement strand
GCATCGATTGCAGAGCAGATCTCTGCTGACTACAATGAATTGATGGAATCTGCCATCAATGGGAATAAGCATCTAAAAACGCTTTTCGGACCATGCTTGACTGGAAGAGATGTTGCTTAAATGACAAATGCTAAAGTTGAGGATATTACGAGCACCAAACAGAGTTCCATCAATTAACTCGGTGTGGATAGTGAAGGTGTTTTTTGCTCTCATGACTTTGGTTCTACTCTAATGAGTTCAGTATAGTTAACTTCAAGCAACTCTGCGATTTTAATCAGAGTTTCGAGTGAGGGTTGAGAAGAGTTTGTACACCACTTGCTGACCGTAGCAGCGTTAACTCCCACGGCTGAAGCAAGCCATTTATTGGTCTTCTTTTTCTCAGCCAACATTACTTTTATACGGTTCAAATCTTTCTTGTCTTCCATACTGATATACTTTTGATGCCACAAAATTACTCATTTTTCTTCAAACAAAAGTACATTTTAAGTAAAAAAATAAAAATAAGCACTTATTATATTGCTTTATTTTCACTTTGTTTGCTATATACTGCAAAAGATCAATTTCAAAAAACAAAAAACTACCAGTCAACAATCATTTTCTATTCATATATTTTCATAGAATCTTGTACTCCCAATTTTGATTGTAATTGCTATATACATGAACATAATTCGTTAATTTATAGTTAAAATTCATGTCTATAGTAAAATTTACCAGAGAATGTTTTGCCGATTAAAAGATATTTTATAATTTTGCGGTGTAATTTTTACCAAAGATAAAAAATGGAAGAAAAAATTTATACATACAAATATCCTCATCCCTCAGTCACAACTGACTGTGTGATATTTGGTTTTGATGGTTCTAAACTAAAAGTCCTTTTAATCGAAAGAGGTATTGAGCCTTACAAAGGTAAATGGGCTTTCCCTGGAGGTTTTATAAGGATGGATGAATCAGCTGAAGAAGGAGCCCGTCGCGAACTTATGGAAGAAACTGGCATGGAAGCCGACTTCATGGAACAGTTTCATACGTTCAGCGATCCAAATCGAGACCCACGTGAAAGAGTCATAACAATTGCCTATTACGCACTTTGTAAAATTCAAGAGGTAAAAGGAGGCGATGACGCAGCAAAAGCAAAATGGTTTGGTTTGGATGAAATTCCTCAACTTGCTTTTGACCATGATAGAATACTTCAATATGCAATATCTGTACTTAGGGAACGCATTCATTTTCGCCCTATTGGATTCGATTTGCTGCCAGAAAAGTTCACGATGAAAGAACTTCAGTCTTTATACGAGGCGATTCTGGATGTTCAATTTGACAGAAGTAACTTCGCTAAGAAGATGAACTCTCTAAATATTCTAACAATGTTAGATGAAACAGTGTGGCCAACGGCTAAACGTGAAGCACACTTGTACAAATTTAACGAAGAAAGTTACAACGAAATGAAACAAAAGGGCTTTCGCCTTGAATTTTAATAACACAGAACAATATGATTGGTAGCATTATAGGTGATGTTGCAGGTAGCTTTTACGAGTTCTGCAACACAAAATCAAAAGATTTTGAGTTCTTCTCTGACAGAAGTAGATTTACAGACGATAGTGTTTTAACGGTAGCTACGGCAGACTGGCTTTTGCATGGAGGCAAATGCGAAACCTATTATGCAGATTGGGGTAATACTTATCCATCTGCTGGATATGGTGGCAATTTTCATAATTGGCTATGGAGTATGGATCGCAAGGGTTATGCCGAACCATATAACAGTTGTGGTAATGGCAGTGCCATGAGAATCGGTCCTGTTGGATGGGCATTTGATACGATAGAGGAAACCATGAATGCTGCTAAGATTTCAGCCGAATGTACCCACAATCATCCAGAGGGAATAAAAGGAGCACAGGCTGTTGCTCTTTGTATCTTCATGGCACGAAACGGATCCACGAAAGATGACATCAGGAACAAAGTTACTTCAATGTTTGGTTATGACCTGAGTTTTACCATTGATGGCATAAGACCAACATACGGTTGGGATAGTGAATTTGGTAATGGTGTACTTTGTCAGGCAAGTGTACCACAAGCCATTGTTGCATTCCTTGAAGGTACAGACTTTGAGGATTGTGTTCGCAATGCAATTAGCATTGGTGGAGATAGTGATACTATTGCTTGTATTACTGGCTCTATTGCTGAAGCATTCTATGGCATACCTGACAGTATCAGAAAAAAGGTTATGAAGTACTTGCCAGATAACTTCAAATCAGTCATTTCAGAATTTGAAGACAAGTACCAAAGGAAGCATGAAAAGCGTGGAATCTTAGAATCCATAAAAATATGTTTAGCAAGAAAGATCAACAACCTGCAAAAGCATATAATCTCCAGCGTTTTATAAACGCGCAAGAGCATACTTACATTACTGCACTGGAAGAAATAAAGTCTGGTGGTAAGCGAAGCCATTGGATTTGGTACATATTCCCCCAGCAGAAAGGGCTTGGCAGAAGTTACAATTCTGAATTCTATGGACTGGATGGTGAAGAAGAAGCAAAAGAGTACATAAACCATCCTGTACTCGGTTCAAGACTTCGAGAGATAACAAATGCTCTTCTTGCTCATAAAGGTCAAAGAAGCATTCACCAGTTAATGGGAAGTGGTATAGATGTGCTTAAACTCAAGACCTCTATGACCTTGTTTGATAAGGTTTCGCCCAACGATGTTTTTGCAAAAGTAATTGATGCATTCTTTCCTAACAACGGTAGTAAAAACGCCCAGTAATTTATGAAGGCAATAAAGATCATAAACAATACTGTTCAATATACTGAGGAAGCCAGTATTCCGACGCTATCGCCTCTGTTCAATGTTCTTGTAAAGGTACATTGTGCAGGAATCTGTAGGACTGATATAGGTATTGCAAATGGATCTATAAGTCATAAAGACTCCATAATACTCGGACATGAATTCTGTGGAACAATTGAAGGGTTTTACAATGGAAAAACAGAATTTGAATACTGGCGGAAAGGTATGACAGTCAGCTGTAACCCGATGATGTTCGGAGAAAACAACACAGACACTATGTGTGGTAAGGATTGTGATGGCGCTTTTGCTGAATATATCGCGGTTCCAAGTTCTGCCCTTGTTGGTTTGCCAGATCACCTTCTATCTCCACTTGGCGCATATCAGGAACCTGTTGCTGCAGCCCTTGCTCCAGAAAGAATCCTTAAAAGCCTCTTTGATAAAGACATTTGTGTCTTTGGAGATAATCGAATTGCAGAACTAACCCTGCAGATTTCTCATTGCATGGGACATAAAAATGTTCGTTTAGTAAAGAACCTTTCTGAACTTGCGCCTTGTAGTTATGATTGCATTATTGAAACAGAACCTCAATATATCAATGATTATATTGATGCGTTACGTCCGGGAGGAACTTTGATACTCAAATCCAGAGCATTCACACCTTCTGAATTGATTTTCAATAATGTTGCTATGAAAGAGATAACCATTAAGGGCGCAAGATATGGTGACTTTAATGTGGCTTCTCACATATTAGCAGCAACATCTTCGGGTTTGAACGGAGTTCTGAATACAGATAGTCTTCTTGGGTCTGTGTATGAATTGTCTGAATATGAATCAGCCTTTATTGAGGCACAAAAGAAAAATAGTAAAAAGATATTCTTTAGAATATGTGCGGAATAACAGCTATTGTAAGCAGAGACAAAAGAAATCGTAACAACTCACTTCATAATGCCCTAAAGACATTAGAACTAAGGGGACCTGATGAACATGGAGTATGGGAAGATGATCTCGTGTCGATAGGTCATCGAAGGCTCTCTGTTATGGGAGTGAACAATGGAAAACAACCAATCTCTTCGCAAAACGAACAGATTGTTGTTGCCTGCAATGGTGAATTGTACGATTACAAAAAACTTCGCAGTGAGTTTGCTAATGAGTACAAATTCAAAACGGATTCCGATAGTGAAGTCTTGATTCCCCTATATCTCAAATATGGTATAGAGGAGATGATGAAATATCTCATTGGAGAGTTCGCATTTGTACTCTATGACAAACGCATTGACACCTTGTATGCTGTAAGAGACCGTTTCGGCATCAAGCCTCTTTGCTGGTTTCATGACAGGAACCAGACAATAATTGCGAGCAAGGCGAAAGCAATAATGGCTTGTGGAGTAAAAGCAGAATGGGATAACATCTCATTGATGCAGTCACTCTCCATGCACTATCAACCTACTGACCGCACCATGTTTGCCAACATTCGACAAGTAGAACCTGGTCATATTCTTGTTTGCAAAGAAGGAATACCTCCAAAGAAAATCAAGTACTGGGATATAAACTATCCTAAAGATACGTCATACACTCAGTTAACCTCGTCGGAAGAAAGAAAGTACATCGATGAATTTCACGACCTCTTGTACGAATCTGTCAAAACCAGATTGATTAGTGATGTGCCAGTGTGCTGCCATCTGAGTGGAGGGCTTGATTCTAGTACGATAGCAGGAATGATGAGTAAAATCAGAAGCACTGAGCCAACTCATTGTTTCTCCATCGTATTCCCTAACACAGATACAGAGTATGATGAAGACCAACTTGCGACAGAAACCGTCGAGCACATCGGCGGAGTCATGCACAGGATAAAGATAAGCCAAAGCCAGATTATAGAAAACCTAGCAGATGCTGTTTATCATAGTGAGGGATTAGCTGTGAATGGTCACTTGTCTTGCAAATACCTTCTAAATCAGGAGATAAGAAAAGAAGGATTCAAAGTAGCCTTAACAGGTGAAGGCGCAGACGAGTGTCTTGCTGGCTATCCACATCTGAGAAAAGATATTATCTCAAATCTCTCCATCACAGAGCGCGAGGAATTGACCAATAGATTATATCAGACTAATCTAGCGATAACAGGCACAGAGATAGCTGTGGGTAATACACTTGACTGTTCATCATTAGAGCATAAGCTTGGTTATGTCCCTTCATTCCTACAAGCAAAGGCAAGTATAGGACATCGAATGTATCAGTTCCTAAGTGATGATATGCTTCAAGAGTGTAGCAAATATGATTTCTTCAACGAGTTACTAGACAAGTATGAGATAGATAATCTCCTGAAAGGTAGGCATTCCGTCAATCAGTCGTTGTATTTCTGGACAAAGCTTACTCTTTGCAATTACATCCTCGGCACTCTTGGTGATGGTTGTGAAATGGCATCATCCATTGAAGGCAGACTACCTTTCCTTGACCATAGATTGTTTGAGTATGCTGCTAACTTGCCGATGCAAATGAAAATCAAAGCATACACAAATGAGAAGTATATTTTGAAAGAAGCTGCAAGACCTTATATCACAGAAAATGTCTATAGAAGACAGAAGCATCCATTCCAGTCTCCACCTCTCACACGTTTTTTCTCAAAGGATGAATTTGCGTCTTTACGAGAAGACCTGAGCAGCAAACAATTCGCTGATATGGGTATCTTCAATCCAGCAAAAGTGACACAATTCATTGATGGCATACACCAAATGAGCATTCTTGACCAGACTATTTACGAGCCGGTTGTTATGCTTATGCTCACTATAAACCACATGAATAATAGACTCATACAACGATGAAACAGAATAAAGAACAATGGTGGTTAGATTTCTTCAAGGGAGATTTCTCTGAAGTTGTGCTAAACCAGCAAGCACGTGACACATTATCTTTCATGCAAAGTATAGGTGAACTCAACCCAGGCATGATGGTATTTGATCAATGTTGTGGTAAAGGCTATCTTGCACATGAGTTTGATAATGCAGGTTTTGATGTTCTAGGAATTGATACATCCGAGGATTACATAGCTTACGCCAAGCAAAATTTGGAATCCACTCGTGTCACTTTCCTACTGGGCGATGCCAAAGAGTATTTCAATGACGAGTATTTTGATGTTTGCATCAACTGGAACACAAGCTTTGCATACAACACTGATGATAAGGAGAACGAGCGTATGCTTGTTCCCTTTGGTAAGAACTTGAAACAAGGTGGTCAGTTTTTCATTTGTACTATGAATCCGCTGTTCATCCATAAGCATTTCCAGAAATTCATAGTTAAGCAGGTCCCATCTGAAGACAGCACCATTATAACTATCCGAGAGAGTCGTATTGAAAATGATATGATGATGTCCGACTGGTTGATTGTATATCCAGATGGTCATCGCGAGATGAAGTTTGGACAAACTAAGCTATACTCTTTGGAACAATTCAAAGTAATGCTGGAACGTCAGAACCTGTATATAGACAAGGTCTTTGGCGATATTTATCAATCACCTTACGATGAAGACCATCCAAGTATGATTATCTATGGACACAAGATTTGAGGACATAATATCTGAAATAAAACAGGCAGTAGAAAAATATCCAACTCATGTTGCGATCGTAGAGGACGCTGTAACCACAATGACCTACCAAGAATTGTGGAATCATTCGTTATGCTTTGCTGAAGGATTGCATCACAAATGTAACGATTCTGAATATGTAATTCTTGAGTTGCCTAAGTCAACACAATACATTGTAGCACTTTTGGGATGTTGGATGATTGGCAAGGCCTTTATCCCATTAGGCTCAGACTTGCCTGAATTTCGTAAGGAATATATCAAAAGTCAGGTAAAGAACTTTGCTCACGTCACTCTCGATACATACCCATCGTTTTTGTCCCAAAATCCTCTAGAACTGACTTCTGCATTGCGTCCAGACACACCTGCTTATATGATTTTCAGTTCAGGCACAACAGGAAATCCCAAAGGTATCATTGTCGGTCATTCTGGTTTGGTAAATTTGGCAAGATGTCAGCGTGAAGCATTTGGATTGTGCGGTCAATCACGAAACATCTTTTTCCTATCCATTAACTTCGATGCTTCCATTTCGGATATTCTTACGACTATTACTTCTGGGGCAGCTCTTGTAATAGAGAGCGAAGATAGTGTGTCGCTTTCGGCTAATTTGATGAAGATTGTTCACGAACGTCAAATCACTCATGCAGACCTTCCTCCTTCTTTACTGAGAGTTATGGATGCTGGAAATTGTCCAAAATCATTAGAAACCATCGTCATAGGTGGAGAAGCAACTGACAAGGAAACTGTTAAGGCATGGGGAACAAAAGTAAGATTGGTCAACGTGTATGGACCAACTGAGGCGACAGTTTGTACCAGTCTTTGTCAATATAGCGAAGATTGGGACGTGCCTGTTGTCGGCAAGGAACTCGATGGTGTCCAGTACCACATCTTCAACAATGGCGACTTTGATGCCCAAGAAGGCGAACTTTGGATTTCGGGTGCTTGTCTGGCTATAGGTTATTACAACAATCCTGAATTGACAAACAAAAAGTTTCCTGTCATAGATGGAGTACGATATTATCGCACTTCCGACCACGTTCGCCGACTTCCTAATGGCGATATTGCCTTTTTGGGCAGATACGATCGTCAGGTGAAATTTCATGGACAGCTTGTAGAACTGGAAGAAGTGGAAGAATGCCTGAAGAAACTGCGTCTCGTCAAGAACGTTGCCGTGGTCAAACGTCAAATTTCAGAACAGAACCAGAAAGAAATGCTGGTCGCTTTCGTTGAAGTTGAAGATACTTCGTTACTAGAAGACAGCAAGGCTATAATTACCAAATTCTTGCGCCATCATCTACCTGCATGGATGATACCTGGTCATATTGAAATCCTTGATAGTATTCCACGCGTTACTTCAGGAAAAGTAGATTTCAAATCGCTGGAGTTGATGTCTATTGATCTTGCGAAGTCATTAGAGGAAGAACCATATAGCTCTGAAAAAGAGGAGTTGATAGCCGGACTTATGGCAGAAATTCTGAAAATGCCTCGTATCAATCCGCATGATAATTTTATAGAATTGGGAGCAGATTCGCTTGACACATTGCTTCTCATAGCCAGACTTCATAGTCAATACGGCATTACCATCACTCTAGACAATCTAAAGTCCGATGCAACACCATCAGCCATTAGTCGAATAGACAATACTGAGAAATCTATGGCTATGACAAGTGAACAGTTAAAGTCCCAATGGAATATAGCTTTACCTTCTTTTCTTTCTACGGCACATTCTGCCAATCCGATTGTGCTTGTGACAGGAGCTACTGGATTCCTTGGTTCCCACATTCTCGTAGAGATTCTTAATCGCCAGGAATATGCTAAGATGCAAATTGCTTGCCTTGTCAGATGCGACTCTTCTGAACACGGTGAGCAGCGCCTTCGTTCTACATTGAGTCAATATGGCTTGTCTTGTCGTCATTTTGAAAGACTAATGATTATACCATCCGATTTGTCGAAGACGAAAATGGGATTGAACAATGAAACATATAAATACCTTGCGAACAATGTGAGCGAGGTGTTCCATTGTGCAGCAACAGTCAACATGATGGCGGATTATGGCTCTCTGAAAGAATCGAATGTGACAGCAACAAAGCACATTGCTGAGTTCTGTTTGACAGGATGCAAGAAACATCTTAACTACGCATCAACATTATCTGTTTTCGTGTCAACTTCCAGAAACGAAGGCATAGCCTATGAAAATGATTGTCTCGACAACAACTGCATGATCTATGGAGGTTATGGGCAGACAAAGTTTGTGTGCGAGAAAATGCTTTTGAGCATTCCAGTCTCGATGTGTGACATCAATATAATCCGATATGGTCTGTTGTGTGGCGATACTATTTCAGGAGTATCTGCAAAGAAGGATTTCCTTGGTATGTTTTTGCGTGGAGCTGTTGCGCTAGGAGTCTTGCCATGGGATAATACAGGACAAATGGGCATTGATATTACACCTATAGACATAGCCACAAGTATTACACTCGACATTGCGACTCGTTCCACAAACGGAGTCTATCATGTAGCTTCAGAGAATCCGTTGAAATACAATCATCTATGCGAACTTTTGTCTGATAATTCCGGAGTGAGAATTGTTCCTGACTATAGCGATTGGCAGAAGGAATTAGTGCCACACAGACAAAATCCAGACATAACAGCACTGGAAATGAGTCTTTGCCGTATGGATGCTAACGCTTACGAAAGTATGAGGTATATGGATTTGTTCCAAACAACCAATATCAAGTTTGATATGCAGAATACTCATAAAGTAACTACACTTCGAATTTCTCAAAACGACCTACTCATCAGTAAATACATTCATCATGAAACGATATAAAACAGGTTTTGTACTCGGTAAGTTTTGCCCATTACATAAGGGGCATCAGTACCTCATAGATACAGCACAGAAACAAGTCGAACGTCTATATATTGTTGTGGACAACATTATGGATGAGGTAATTCCTGTCAGTCAACGCATAAAATGGGTAAAACAAGAATATCCTGATGCTATAGTGTTGTCACAGTCATCTTCTTTGCCCCAGGATCCAAGTGAGACACCTTGTTTTTGGGACATTTGGCGTCAAACACTTCTTTCATTGCTACCAGAACATATTGAGGCGGTATTTGCATCAGAACAATACGGGGAACGTTTGGCGCAAGAATTAGAAGCTGACTTTATTATGGTTGATTGCGAAAGAAAACATGTGCCTATTTCTGCAACAACCATACGAACCGATTTGATTAGGAATTGGGATTATCTCTCCGATTCAGCCAAAGCTGATATGACAACATCAATCTGTGTATTTGGTCCTGAATCTACTGGAAAATCTACTTTGACTAAGCAATTGGCTGCTTATTTTGGTTGTCCTTATGTTGACGAATATGCAGAGACTGTTATTCGTTCTAAAAATGGGGATATAGTCTTTGAGGATATGGAATTAATCGTTAAAGGTCATCACCAGAGTATTCAACATGCAATGTCCCAGTTGCCACCAATACTTTTCGTTGACACAGATGCCATCGCTTCCAAAATATGGAGTAATGAACTCTTTGGGAAAGAATCCCCCTTAATAGAAGAGTATATTTCCAAGCAGTATTTCACCCACTATCTATTGCTTGATGTAGATTTGCCATGGCAAGATGACATACATAGATACAGACCTGACAATCGCAAGGATTTCTTTGCAAAATGCCAGCAAGAACTAGTCAGTAGGGGCAAAAATTACACTATAGTAACAGGAACAGGAGAAGAACGAAAGAATAATTCCATCTCATTTGTCGAAGATCTCTTAACTCATCATCAATAAATTCCCAAACCAGTGCCCCAAAACAGGGTACTGGTTTGGAACCACATAAGCGTTATACGAATCTGGTAAAACCACTGGGGCGAAACACCACCCTGGTTTTATTGCAAAGGGTATAGCAAATCGCTATCCCCTTAATTCGCTCTTTATGAGTCCGTGTTTCACGGTTCCAACCTAAGGTGGCATTTCACCACACGAACATCAAGCACAGAACTCCTTCTTGACTCTCTGAACTGTGCTGATACCTTTATCACTCAACTTAGCCACATCACGGATAGCATAACCCTTGTTCAGGAGGTTGATGACCTCTCTATATTCTTCCTTCTTTTTATCTTGGGACTTTGTGGAGCCTGTCGGTCTGCCGAGTTTACCACCTTTCTCAACATACTGCTTTCTTCCAGAGTTCAGCCGGAATGAGATATTATCACGTTCCAACTGGGCACAGGTCGAAAGGGTCGCTATCATGACAGGGGCAAACAAAGATGGTTTGCCTTCCTTGTCAAGAAGCGTGAACTG
>JAZRXL010000044.1:0-74236 GCA_045600225.1 Paludibacteraceae bacterium | reverse complement strand
GGGTGCTTCCTTTCCGAAAGCGTGTGCAAAATTACACCTCTTTTCCCTTACCACCAAATACTTTGCAATGTTTTTTTTGAAGTTTTTTATAAAACGCTGGTTTTCAAGGAGAAAAATTTTTATCGGATGACTTTTGTCAGTCTATCGACTTTTTATTTTTCCTAAAAACAAACGAAATTAGGTTGAAAAAATCATATTACATATCAAAATGCTCCTCGATTTTACTTGAAAAGATTATCGAGTATAACTTTTGAGCCTAAAGCATAAAAACAAAAAAGCGTGGCAGCAATCTGAGATCGCTGCCACGCTTCTGTATTTTATTACCAATGATTATTTGAACTTGAACAATACTGGCAAAGTAAATCTTGAACGGCAAGGTTTACCACGTTGCTCAGCTGGAGTCCACTTAGGCATCTTCTTTACCACACGAACAGCCTCTTGGTCAAGGATTGGATCCACACCACGAGCAACAGCAACTTGCTCAATAGAACCATCCTTATTAACGACGAACGAAACCATTACACGACCTTGGATATTGTTTTCGATAGCTACTGGTGGGTATTGAAGCTCCTTCTTCAAGAACTCCATCAACTTAGGCATACCACCAGGGAAACCTGCTTGCTTCTCTACGATTGTAAAGATCTCTTCCTCTTGCTCCTCTGGTTCATCAACAACTACTGTTTGTTGAATCTCAACTGCTTTGTTGTCATCCTCAGAGCTACTCATATCTACTTGAGTATCTGTTTGCACATCATCGTCTACGACGTTCAACACTTGTTGCACAACTTGTGCAGGAGGAGGTGTTTGTTGAATAACCTCTGGTTGCTGCGTTGTAACAGGAACGAGTTCCTCAACATCATTTACTGAAAAATCATCTTGGAAACCTTCATGAACGGTTACTTCTGTGTTGGTCCACTCGAAACAGATGTAAGTGAAGCTCAACGCTAGCACAAGACCTATCAAGACAAACATCGAACGTTTGTTTTCCAAGTCCGCTTTTGGGGATTTCTTTACTTCCATATTTTTATTTTTTACATTAATCGTTAGTATTTCTGCGCAAATTTAATATTAAATTTTGCAAAATTGTTCAAAGGTACATATAATTTTTCTTTGTATAAAGGTTTTCCTTACATAATTTTTCGTGGATAGTTGTTTTTCCGAGTATATATTTCCCTATATATAAATAGGTATAATCATCCTTCGATCGTCTTCGCTATCTTCTCAATATTCAAACTACGAGCAGAAGCATCCACAATATCCTTATAGATTCCCCCTTGCTTATACACCTCATCCGGATCACCTCCTTGTTCCACACGACCATCTTTAAGCGCATAAATCACATCACTATCAATAATCTGAGAAATACTGTGAGAGATAATGATAACCGTACGATTCTTCTTTATCGCATCAATACTATTCTTGATCTGCTCAGTGGCAATAGCATCCAAACTTGCTGTTGGCTCGTCCAAGAAAATGATTGGAGGGTTCTTCAGGAACATACGGGCAATGGCTATACGCTGTTGCTGTCCCCCCGAAAGTTGAGTCGCCTTGCTCTCGAACTTGTTTGGCAGAGCCATCACTTGATCATACAAATAAGACTTCTTGGCTGCCTCATAGACCTCCTCCATTGTTGCGTTTGGTTTTCCGTAAAGGATATTCTCTGCAATGGTTCCATCGAAAATATGGTTCTTTTGCAAAACCAAACCGATGTTCTCACGCAAGAACTGGGTGTCGTACTGTTGAATATCCACGCCATCCAACTTGATCGTTCCACAATCTGGGACATAGAACTTATCCAAAAGATTGACGATTGTACTCTTTCCCGCACCAGACAATCCCACAAAGGCAGTAATCTTACCACTATTAATAGTCATATTAATATTATGCAACGCCTTTGTACCATTAGGATAGGTGAAATCAACACCTGAGATTTCAAAATTACCATACACCTTTTCTGGTCTGTAATCGCCTGATGGTTCAATCTCCTTGTCTGAATTGAGTATTCCAAAGAAGCCCTCTGCATAAATCAACGCATCGTTCATATCATCATAGATACGATGAAGCTGATTGATAGGAGCTGCCACATTATTGAACAACATGACATGGTACATAATCTTACCAATCGTCATTCCAGGATAGTCGTTCAATACCAAATAAGCAGTAAGGATAATGATCAAGACCGTACCGATCTGTTGTAAGAAACTTTTCAGGCCCTCAAAGAAAAAACTGGTTTTGCGAGTAGACATCTGATTCTCCGTCACCTGGTTCTGAATATCCAACTGCTTATCTCCCTCGATGCGTTCACGATTGAATGACTTAATTACATTGATAGACTCAATAATATTCATGATACCATGGCTTTTCAACTCACGGTAGTGTTTCATATCACGACGCCAGTTTTTCAACTTGAGTGTTTGGCGATAAGTGATGAAGAAGTAGAGCGGCACAATACACAAAGCGACCAATCCAACCCACACATTCGCCTTAAACATAAGGACCAATGCGAGAATGGCACTCGTAAAGAGCGGCAATAGGTCAATAAAGAAGTTCTGCACCGTACGAGACAAACTACTAACACCTTGATCTATGCGAGTTTGAAGTTTTCCCGCCTCATTATTATCTGCAGAGAAGAATGCTACACGGAAGGTCAACACTTTCTCAATCACTGCCTGAGCCAGATCTTTGGAAACCAAGATACGCATCTTCTCGCCGAAGAACCTCTGAGCAAAAGTGATACAAGCGGAAAGGGCCTCCTTACCTAAAAGGACGATAGAGATAAAGGTGACTATTTCGACCGCCTTCGCTCCCCATTTTCCGCCAGAAGTTACATGCGCATTGATTGTATCGACTGTCCAATCCAAAACAATTGCGTTTACCTGTGCCATCAAAGACCCAATCAAGGTCAAAAGAAGTGTTGCGACAACCAACCATTTGTATGGCATTACGAATGGTTTGATACTCTTAAATAATTGAAATAAACTCATCTTAAAAAATGTTTAGCACGGCAAAGATAAATAATATTTGTAACTTTGCTACGTTGAGAAATGAGTAAATAGAATTATTAAATTATGGCTTTTTATCCACAACTAATATTAGATGCACTAAAGCATGTAAGATATCCAGGAACAGGAGAAGACATTGTTTCCGCCGGAATGGTAGATGACAACATCCGAATAGAGGGTAACAAAATCTCCTTTTCACTTATATTAGAGAAACCCAATGATCCGTTTGCCAAATCGCTTGTTAAGGCAAGTGAACAGGCCATCATCACCTATGCGGGTGCAGAAGCTGAGATCAAGGGAAACATTGATGTTAGGTTTAAGACACAGATACCAGAAGCCCCTGCCAAACTTTTGCCAGAGGTGAAAAACATCATTGCCGTATCATCCGGAAAGGGAGGTGTAGGGAAATCCACTGTAGCTTCCAACTTGGCAGTAGCCTTGGCAAAATTAGGTTACAAGGTTGGTTTGTTGGATGCCGACATCTTCGGTCCGTCCGTACCTAAGATGTTTGGATTGGAGGAGGCTCGACCTTACTTGGAGCCTGTTGGAGACAGAGAGTTAATTCGTCCAGAAGAGAAGTATGGCGTGAAGATGCTCTCTATTGGATTCTTTGTTGACAAAGATAGTGCGGTGTTGTGGAGAGGCGGTATGGCAAGTAATGCCTTGAAGCAGTTGATCTCCGATGCCAATTGGGGCGATTTGGACTATTTCGTAGTGGACCTTCCGCCAGGAACCAGCGACATACATTTGACAATGGTGCAAACCGTAGCCATCACAGGAGCTGTAGTGGTTAGTACCCCTCAAGACGTAGCATTGGCAGATGCAAGGAAAGGAATCAGTATGTTCCAAGGCGATAAGGTGAATGTTCCGATATTAGGATTGGTAGAGAATATGGCGTGGTTCACTCCAGCAGAATTGCCAAACAACAAGTATTATATCTTTGGCAAAGAGGGATGTAAGAGATTGGCAGAAGAGATGAATATTCCACTTCTTGGTCAGATTCCAATTGTGCAAAGTATTTGCGAAGGAGGAGATAACGGAGTGCCAGTGGCTTGTAATGAAGAGACCATTACAGGAAAGGCATTTGAAGAATTGGCTCTCAATGTGGTTAAGAGAGTGGCAGAGAGAAACGCCACACTTCCCGAAACAAAAAAAGTCGAAACAAAACATTAAAATAAAAAAAATCATATATTTGCAAAGTTTTGACTGACATTATGAAGTTGAGTGTAAACAAATTATTTTATTAACTTTTTATATAATAGAGGATTTATGAAACGTTTTAAATTGTATTTAACAGCATTTTTGGCTGTGTGTTTGGCAGTATGCAGTGGTTGTAAGAAGAGCAACGGAGGTCAAGAAGATCTTGATGGTTATATCAAACTAGGCATCAATGAGTTCAAGAATGCTCTTGACAAAGAGACTGATCCTCAAATTTTGGATTACCGTAGCGCAGAAGATTTTGCAGCAGGCCACATCAAAGGTGCTATCAATGTTGACGGATCAAACCCAGCATCTTGGTCTTCTGACGAAGGTGAATTCATGACAACATTGAAAACAATTTTCACTACAAACAAGAAGATTTTCATCTACGGAAAATCAGGATGGAATGCATTTGGAATGACTCTTCCTGGTCGTATTGCAAATACTTGGGGTGAATTTAACACTTTGAACCTTGAGAGCGGTTACAACAAGGAGAATTTGGAGAAAGCTGGTTACATCATCGTTACTGGAAACAACTAATTCAAGGAATAAACAAACTGAGAGGCATTCACACAGATGGATGCCTCTTTTTTTATTCCTATCCATTCAGTTTGGACCCGAAATAATAAACCTCTTTTTTTACTCTATTTGATTTTTTTGTATCTTTGCCATACCTAATACAAAGAAGATATGAGTTTCAGTCAAGAAGCTAATCAGCTATTCGATAATGTTGTGGTGGATTATCACAAAACAGATGATGTGGATGCAAAGATGAACAATCCATATCCAGCACAAACTATCCAAAATGTACTTTACCTAAAGAACTGGATCGATACAGTTCAATGGCACTTGGAGGATATTATCCGCAATCCGGAAATTGACCCTGTTGAAGCACTTGCCATCAAGAGAAGAATTGACAAATCGAACCAAGACAGAACAGACTTGGTAGAGAGAATCGATAGCTATTTTTTAGAGAAGTATGGTTGTGTGAAGGTAAAGGCAACCGCCGTTATCAATACGGAAAGTCCAGCTTGGGCCATCGACCGCCTATCTATTCTTGCATTGAAAATTTATCATATGCAACAAGAGGTGAAGAGAACAGACGTCTCTGCACAACACATTGACGCATGCCAAAAGAAATTAGACATCCTTTTGGAGCAGAGAGTTGACCTCTCTTCGGCAATCGACCAACTCATCAAAGACATTGAAAACGGAGATCGTTATATGAAAGTCTACAAACAAATGAAGATGTACAACGATCCAAATTTGAACCCAATCCTTTACGGAAAAAAATAATAGGTGTGGAGAAGAATCTGCTAGTAATGAGACTCTCCGCCATGGGAGATGTGGCAATGACAGTTCCTGTCATTGCTTCTTTTTTGCAACAATATCCCAATGTGCACATCACGATGCTTTCGCATCCAAGATTGAAGACAATCTTCCCAATCGCAGACAACTTCACTTTCGTTGCCGTTGACACAAAAAAAGAGTTCGCCGGCAACTTTGGAATGGTAAAGCTATTCCGAAAACTACGAAAAGAGAAGAAGTACGATGCCATGATCGACCTTCATGATGTGCTTAGAAGCAAACTACTGAGATCCCTTTACAAGATAACCGGAACTCCCATCTATACAATAGACAAAGGAAGGAAGGAGAAGAAAGAACTCACCCAAGAGGAAAAGAAGGTGATGATTCCTCTAAAAAGCTCTATCCAACGCTATGCAGAAGTATTCGAAAAAGCAGGATACCCTATTCGCTTGGAGAATCCAGCTCCTTATAAGATTAATGCTTCGGAGCGCATCTCGGAGGAGCTAAACACGTTATTGCAATCCACAAAACAAACCATAGGCATCGCTCCCTTTGCACAACACAAAGGCAAGATCTATCCGTTGAACAAAATGGAGAAGGTGGTTGCCCAGCTATCAGGACGAGAGAACACCCAAATCTTCCTATTCGGAGGAGGCGAAGCAGAGAAGAAGCAATTGGAAGAGTGGAGTCAAAAATACCCTAATACACTCTCTTTAGCAGGAAAATTCTCTCTAAATGAAGAACTTAGTCTACTACAACATTGTCGAGTCGTGATCACAATGGACTCTGCCAATATGCATTTAGCCTCTTTGGTTGGCACGCCAGTCGTTTCCATTTGGGGAGCGACCCATCCTTACGCAGGATTCTACGGTTATCAACAAAAGGAGGAAAATGCGGTACAAGTAGATCTTCCATGTCGCCCATGTTCCATTTATGGAAACAAACCCTGTACGAAGGGTGACTATCCATGCTTGAACGGCATTTCGGAAGAGGAGATTGTAAAGCGAGTGGAGTCTGTATTAGGTTTATAACGAGGCATAAAGCACTCAAAAACAAATATTTTTCAAAAAATGAGTTTGATTCTTTGGACTTTCAGATAAAATTCATATTTTTGCACTCCGAATTAAAAGTATAAGATTCATAATAAAAAAAGAAAATAAAAATTAAATAAATACACGGCAATGAAAAGAACATTTCAACCTTCAATCAGAAAGAGAAAGAACAAGCATGGCTTCCGTTCTAGAATGGAGACAGCTAACGGACGCAGAGTATTGGCATCTCGTAGAGCACACGGTAGAAAGAAACTTACAGTTTCTGACGAACCAGCAGTAAGAAGATAATATTTTCTCTTTAGAACAAAATATGGCGTACTTTTTCAGTACGCCTTTTTTGTTGGTGAAAATTTTTCTACCTTTGTAACATACAATAATTAACTTCGGTAATAAAATGAATGCCACAGTAAAAAAAATTCTCGTAAATCCGTACACTATAAGCCTATTGGCTATGATACTAATCGTCATAGCACTATACGCAGGCGTATTCACATGGTTGGATTCATACACAAAGCACGGAGAAGAGGTAATATTACCTGACCTTTCTGACTTATCAGTTGCAGAGGCAGAGGAGATTACCAAAGACAAGAACATCAAATGTGCCGTCATCGATTCTGTGTTTATGAAGGGAAGAAAACTTGGTGTGGTTGTGGAGCAAATTCCCCCTGCAGGTTCTGCCGTAAAAGAGGGACGAACCATTTACCTTATTACCAATTCAAACACAATACGAAAGGTGGCACTTCCCGATGTAAGAGAGCTCTCTCTTCGACAAGCGGAGGCCGTAATCAATTCTGTTGGATTGAAGGTGGATAGCATTCAATATATTCCTTCCGATTTCAAGGACCTCGTAAAAGATGTAAGATTGAAAGATGGATATAAGGAAGTTGCAGTAGGCACTCGCATACCAGAAGGATCTGCCGTCATCCTGCTTGTAGGTAGAGGCGAGACCAACGAGGTTACATCCGTACCAAGCTTCAGAACACTCAATGCCGATCAGTCTGTAAGCAGAGCACATTCAAGCTACTTGAATATTGGTGAGATCTACTATGATGTAGAACCAAAAGACGAAAAAGACAAAGAATCCTATTTTGTTTATAAACAAGTTCCTTTAACAGGAACAACTACCAGATTGGGAGCAACAATCTCCATCTATCTAACCAAAGACCCTACAAAGTTGGAGGTCCCAGAAGAGAAGTATGTACCTGAAAACAGAGAAGAGGGAGCAGAAGAAGACAAAGACGAGTTATTCCAATAATGGCAGACGATTCACTAGACTACATAGACGAACAAGAGGATCTTTCAGAGGCACCAGCCCTCGGAGAGGACGGACAGTTTCATGAGCACTTTCGATTCACTGTTGAGAAGGGGCAGTCATTGGTACGTATAGACAAATACCTTGTCAACTGCATGCCTAACATCTCTCGCAACCGCATTCAAGATGCTGCCGAAGCAAAATGCATAGTCGTAAATGGCAACCCTGTTAAATCGAACTATAGGGTTAAACCGTTCGACCTTATTCAGGTGATGCTCTCCTACCCTCCGTCTGAGTTCGATATTATTCCACAAGATATTCCAATAGACATTGTATATGAAGACCAGGATGTCATCTTGGTCAATAAACAACCAGGCATGGTGGTTCACCCTGGTTTTGGAAATTTCCAAGGCACACTACTCAATGCATTGGCGTGGCACTTGAAAGACTCAACAGATTTCGACGTAAACGATCCAAGATTAGGATTGGTTCACCGAATCGACAAAGACACCTCAGGATTGCTTATTATAGCCAAAAACGAGGATGCCAAGACTCATCTAGGAAAACAATTCTTCAACAAAACAACAAAGAGACTATACAATGCCTTGGTTTGGGGTAATATTGTAGAAGACGAAGGAACCATACGAGGCGATTTGGGACGAGATCCAAAGGACAGAATGCTCTTTACCGTCTTCCCTGAAGGAGAGAATCCAAATGCAAAACATGCCGTAACGCACTACAGGGTATTAGAGCGTTTCGGATACGCCACATTAGTTGAATGTAGGCTGGAAACAGGACGTACACACCAGATACGCGTACACATGAAGCATATAGGCCACACTCTCTTTGCAGATGAGCGATATGGCGGTTTTGAGATGCTTCGAGGCAATACCACAGCTAAGTATAAACAGTTCGTTAAAAACTGCTTGGAGATATGTCCTCGCCAAGCCTTGCATGCAAAAACATTAGGCTTTGTTCACCCTAGAACAGAAGAGGAGATGTATTTCGACTCTGAACTACCTGACGATTTCACACAACTATTAGACCGCTGGAGAAACTACGCACAGAGCAACGGGTTGGTATAGGATAAAAACTTCTCAAATTTTGTTGAATCTGCCATACCAGTCATGTCATCCTCCGACTTCGGTATAGATATCATAAAAAAGAGACGAGGTTACTTCCCCGTCTCTCTCATTATAGAAATCTACGATTGTTATTTCGCTATCTTAGCCCAGCTATCTTTCAATGCAACAGTTCTGTTGAATACCAAGTTATCTGGTGTAGAATCAGGATCCACATTGAAGTAACCGATTCTTTGGAATTGGAAGTTTTGCAAAGTCTTTGCATTCTTCAACCAAGGCTCTACAAATGCTTTCGCAATAGTAAGAGAGTTCGGATTCAACAACTCGCGGAAGTCTTTGTCTTTCTCATCGCCTGGATTCTCTACATTGAACAAACGATCGTACAAACGAACCTCAGCAGGCACTGCATGTTGAACAGACACCCAATGAATGGTTCCCTTCACCTTACGATCACTACCAGGCATACCACTACGTGTCTCTGGATCATATTCTGCATATACTTCAGTTACATTACCATTCTCATCCTTCTTGCAACCAGTACACTTGATGATGTAACCGTTTTTCAAACGCACCTCATTACCTGGAGTCAAACGGAAATATTTCTTTGGAGCATCCTCCATAAAGTCGTCGCTTTCGATATATAGTTCGCGAGAGAATGGTATTTCACGACTGCCCATTGTTTCATCTTCTGGGTTGTTGATTGCCTCCATCATCTCAACCTTACCTTCAGGATAGTTAGTCAAGATCAACTTGATTGGATTTACCACTGCATTTACACGCATAGCAGTAACATTCAACTCCTCACGGATAGTAGCCTCCAACAAAGAGACGTCAATCACGCCATCGTATTTAGTATAACCGATACGGTTGATAAAGTTACGAATAGAAGAAGGAGTATAACCACGGCGACGAAGGCCACAGATAGTCGGCATACGAGGATCATCCCATCCACGAACCAAACCTTCTTGTACGAGTTGCAACATCTTACGCTTACTCATCACAGTATATGTGATGTTCAAACGATTGAACTCGCGCTGTTTTGGACGATAGTCGCTATTAGCGAACTGATCGATGAACCAATCGTATAGTGGACGATGCACTTCGAACTCAAGTGTACAAAGTGAGTGGGTCACACCCTCGAAGTAGTCGGATTGACCATGAGCGAAGTCATACATTGGATATACTTTCCACTTGTTACCAGTACGGTGGTGAGGGTGGGATGTAATAATACGATAGATAATTGGATCACGGAAGTGCATATTAGGATTGGCCATATCGATCTTAGCACGGAGCACCATCTTTCCATCCTCAATCTTACCTTCAGACATATCCATAAAGAGCTTCAAGTTCTCCTCTACCGAACGATTACGATAAGGGCTCTCTGTTCCAGGAGTAGTAGGAGTACCCTTTTGCTTAGCGATCTCTTCTGCAGTCTGCTCATCTACATAAGCTTTACCCTCTTTGATGAATCGAACTGCCAAGTCCCACAATTGCTGGAAATAATCAGAAGCGTAGTAGACATTAGCCCACTGGAATCCAAGCCATTGGATATCTTCCTTGATAGAGTCGACATACTCAACATCCTCTTTCACAGGATTCGTATCATCAAAACGAAGGTTGCAAGTACCATTATAGTTCTTTGCAATACCAAAGTCCATGCAAATTGCCTTTGCATGACCAATATGCAAGTAACCATTTGGTTCTGGTGGGAAACGAGTCTGGATTCTACCACCATTACGACCCTCCTTCAAATCTTCCTCAACAATCTCCTCTATGAAGTTCAAACTCTTTTTCTCTTCATTTTCCTGAATATTTTCAGCCATAGAACTCTCGTTTTAAATTTAATGATGCAAATTTAATCGTTTCGCATGAAATTCCAATCAAAAAGCACTGATTTTATACACATTAATGAGGGCTGATTACGAAATACAAACAAAAAACAGGAGAGTTAATCACGTAAGAATAGAATTGTAACAGTCATGTATTGAATAGTGTTATAAATGTTCAAACCAAACCTGTCAAATCAAATGGAACCTGTGCGAAATAATCCACAAGACTTGACAGGGGTGTTTATATATAAACAAGCTATAGCCACACCTTTAGAATTTTACGTAACGCAAAACTCATCACCACATAGTTGCATCTAACAACGCAACTCTCAACTCATTCTTGGAACTGACTTTTTCTTTGATATTCCAGATAGAAAACGTAAATGAGGCAGTTCTTTCTTATAAACGTGGCAAATTTAGAGTATTATTTTTAAATATACAAACTATTTGCATTAATTATTGATTATTTTAAAATTATAAATATAAAAACAACAAAGTTTTCGCATATAAAAAGTATATCATAGGAAAATTTAGAATACACACCATGCCTCAACCATCTCCATAACACATCCAAAATAGCCTCAACGTCTATTTGCCAATTCAAATTAAATGGTATATTTGTAATATATTCAGTAACCAAAGAACTATCATGTCAGAAATTATTCTAATTAACATATACGGAGAGGATAAGCCATGGGTAACTGCCTCTATCACAGAAATCTTAGGCAGATACAACGCAACCATCTTGGATGTCGGCCAAGCAGACATTCATCATAACTTGTCTCTCGGTTTCTTGGTTAAAATAGAAGATACTGAAATTTCAGGTAACATTCTTAAAGATATCCTTTTCAAATGCTACGAACTAAATGTCCAAGTGCGTTTTACTCCTGTATCTCTTGAGGAGTATGACAACTGGGTGGACAGACAAGGTAAGGGCCGATATGTGGTAACCATGTTAGGGCATGTCATTACTGCCAAGCAAATGTCCTTAGTCTCGAAAGCTGTGGCAGAGCAAGAGATGAACATTGACTCCATCAAGCGTCTAACCGGTCGCCCTACCTTGGGTGATGATTACGAACATGAACGCTCTTGTATCGAAATCTCCGTTCGTGGAGAGTTGGTAGACAAAAGCCTTCTCTCTTCCAAATTTATGGAGATCTCATCCCAAGAGAGCGTAGACATCTCTTTCCAAAAAGATGACCTTTATAGAAGGAACCGCCGTCTTATTTGCTTCGATATGGATTCAACCCTTATCAAGACAGAGGTGATCGACGAGTTGGCCGACAGAGCGAATGTGGGTGAAGAGGTAAGAAAGATCACAGAGGCAGCCATGCGTGGTGAAATAGATTTCACTGAGAGTTTTCGTCGCCGTGTTTCCTTGTTAAAGGGATTGGACGAATCCGTAATGCGTGAAATAGCAGAAAACCTTCCAATAATGGATGGCGCAGACCGTTTGATGGCTGTTTTGAAGAAGTGTGGATTTAAGATCGCCATTCTATCCGGAGGATTCACTTATTTTGGAAAATATTTGCAGAAGAGATTTGGTGTGGATTATGTATATGCCAACCAACTAGAGATTAAGGATGGAAAACTAACAGGAAACTACTTGGGCGATGTGATCGACGGGAAACGAAAAGCAGAGCTTTTGAACTTAATCGCACAGGTGGAGAAGATCGAATTGGAACAGGTGATTGCTGTAGGAGACGGAGCCAACGACCTACCAATGCTGAACCTTGCCGGTTTAGGTATCGCTTTTCATGCTAAGCCAAAGGTAAAGGCTAATGCGCAACAGTCCATTTCAACCATCGGCTTGGATGGAATTCTTTACTTCCTTGGATTTAGAGATGTTCACTTGGAAAATATCGAAGGAGAACAATGATAATTTTGAATTCTTGCAAAAACAGGAGAGCCAAATCGGGACATCCGATTTGGCTCTCCTGTTTTTTATACTGCTTTTTTAAGCGTTCAATTCATTCTCTATGATGTCTGTCATTACATCCTTGATATCAAGTCCTGCAGCACGCACCTGTTGAGGAATAAAACTGGTGGCAGTCATACCAGGAGTAGTATTTACCTCCAACAAATTCACCTTATCGCCAGCCGTAATGATGTAGTCCACACGAATGATACCTTTAGCACCAATGATATCGTAAATCTTTGAAGTAAGAGCCTGCACCTCCTTGGTCACCTTTTCAGACAAACGCGCAGGAGTAATCTCCTCTACCGAACCATTGTATTTAGCATCCGTATCGAAAAACTCATTCTTACTTACCACCTCTGTGATTGGGAAGACTACGCTCTTATCTTTTGTCTTGTAGACACCACAAGTAATCTCAGTACCTTGCATAAACGATTCGATAATAACCTGGTTGCTCTCAACCAATGCTTCGTTCACTGCTTTTTGAATACCCGACGCATCCTTCACCTTTGAGGTTCCATAACTACTTCCACCACCGTTAGGTTTTACAAAGATAGGTAGTCCCAACTCAGCTACAATAGCCTGTTCGTCTACCTTATCCCCCTTATTCAAAAGTACAGATTTAGCAATAGAGATGCCAAATGCATTCAAATAGCGGTTGCAGAAGAACTTGTTGAAAGTAAGAGCAGCCGCCAACACACCGCAACAAGAGTATGGCATACGCAACAAGTCGAAATAGCCCTGTAATTTACCATCCTCTCCAGGGACACCATGGATGGTGATATATGCAAAATCGAAACCTTTTTTCTCTCCCTTTGCATTAGTAAAAGTGAAGTCGTTCTTATCAATAGGATATTTCACTCCCTCCTCTTCCACTTGCCAGTCTGTACCAACAATTGTGACAATATACAAATCGTACTTTTCCTTGTCTATGAACGAATAAAGCCCAGCGGCACTACGCAAAGAAACCGCCAACTCAGACTGGTCTCCTCCTGCTACAATAGCAACTCTTTTTTTCATTTTTCAACGAAGGGAGGTTCCCTCCCAAATGTTTATTAGTTATACATCCTATTAGCAAAAGTGCCCTTAACAATTAAGGGCACCTCTACTATTCTTTCTATTCTTTAAAATGCTGGGACTTCTTCGGTTTCCGATTCATCCGAATTAACCCACTGCACCATCTTTTTCAAATTATCGAAACGAGCCATCAAGACATCGTAACATTTCGCCAAGACTTCAGCGTCTCTTAAAATCTCTTGCTGATCCTCAATCGCATCACGTCTCTCTGTCTTATTTATCGTCTTATCCTCATTCAAACGAGCAATCTCCTTCTTTGCTCTGTTGATCTTAAAGATACGCTCAGACAGTGGCAACTTGTGAGTATCTGCACCATAACCTGTATATGATTTGATAAGAGACATGTCGTAAAGACGATAGATCAACTTGCCATCCTCAATCTTCATATCACAATTGATCTCCAAATTGTTAGAGTATGATCCAGAGAAAGAGTTATAACGCTTCTCTGTGTAGAAGATGTTATTGAAAGTCAATGATTTGTTTTTTACTTCGTTAGAGAAAGACAAACTCACACAACTAACTGTATACAACCACTCCCTGATGATTCTGTAGCAGTCGCCATTAGAAACATTGATAGAGATAGTATCGATGATCTCACAGTTTCCTGCACTATTCACGGGGAACTTGTAATCCTGAGCATTGGAACTGAATGCAGCACACAATAGCAATATACCTAACACAAATCGTTTCATAATTTTCAATATTAAATAAGTGTTTCAAATGCTTATGATACAAAAGTAGCATAATAAAATTAAAAACTAAATTTCTCGCTAATTTATTTATCTTTGCAACTGAACATTTAATCCACACCTATCGAGTATGCAACCCACACCCATTTCACTTAAACAACTATTGATGGAGGTTAAACAGGTAGTAAATCAAACCTTTGATTCTACCTACTGGGTTTCTGCAGACATCAGCGACTTCCACGAGGATAATATGCGTGGACACTGCTATTTGGAGTTAGTGGAGAAGAACGACAGCAAGCTTATCGAGGCGAAGATACGCGCATCGATCTGGGCAAATACCTACAAACGCCTAAAACCCTTTTTCAAACAACAAACGGGGCAAGACCTTCGCACAGGGATGAAGATCTTGGCAGAGGTCTCCGTCACATTCCACGAACTCTACGGAATGTCGTGCGTGATTCAAAACATAGATCCCACCTACACATTGGGAGACATTGCCCGTAAGAAACAAGAGACCATACAAAGGTTGAAGGAGGATGGAGTATGGGATATGAACAAACAAGTGGGGATGCCCGAACTGGTGCAACGTATTGCCGTAATCTCCTCTGCCTCTGCCGCAGGTTACGGAGATTTCTGCAACCAACTGCAAATGAATGAACGAGGATTCTACTTCTCATTTCAACTATTCCCAGCCATTATGCAGGGAGAGAATGCCGCACAAAGCGTGATCGAAGCACTAGACAGGGTGTTTGAAGAGAGGGAGAAGTTTGATGTCGTGGTCATCATCCGAGGAGGAGGTGCCACCACCGACCTTTTAGCTTTCGATGAGTATGATCTGGCTTATGTCGTAGCGCAGTTCCCTTTGCCTGTCATCACAGGTATCGGACACGAGCGAGATGAGAGCGTAACCGACATGGTGGCGCACACCCGATGTAAGACCCCGACAGCAGTAGCCGCCCATATCTACGAAATGATGTTGGAAGTTGAATCTGTTCTTCTAAACATCGAGGAAGGAATCAAGCAAGGCTTGACCCTTCTTTTAGAAGAGGAACAAAGGAAGCTAAACGATATGACAGACTCCTTGATCCAAGCTTGCACCTACCGAATCAATATGGAGCAACAATCCATACAACTGATGCAAAACAACCTCAACAACGCTTTTAGGAATAGCCTCAACAAAGAGTCGCATAAGATTGATCTGATGGAGAACACACTACGTCACATCTCCCCAGAAAACATCTTGAAGAAGGGATACTCCATTACAGTATCCAATGGTAAAGTGATCAAAAATGCCAAAGAGTTAAAAGCAGGAGATTCGTTACGAACAATATTCGCAAGCGGAGAGGTGGAAAGTGTAGTGTCTTCAAAATAATGCGTATATTTGTAAACAATAAAAACAAACAAGAATGAAGCAATATATAGACCTATTGAATAGAGTCCTCAACGAGGGAACTTGGAAAGAGGACAGAACGGGAACGGGAACCTATAGTGTTTTCGGCCACCAAATGAGATTCAATCTTGAAGAGGGATTCCCCCTACTTACCACTAAGAAACTACATTTAAAATCCATCATATACGAGCTATTATGGTTTTTGCAGGGAGATACCAATGTAAAGTATCTACAAGAGCATGGCGTTCGCATCTGGAACGAGTGGGCAGACGAGAATGGAGAGTTAGGTCCCGTATATGGACACCAATGGCGCTCTTGGCCCGACTACAATGGCGGTACAATCGACCAAATCTCTAATGTGGTGAATATGATTAAAAATAACCCTGATTCGAGACGACTTATCGTTTCGGCGTGGAATGTGGCAGAAGTAGACAAGATGGCCTTACCCCCTTGCCATTCCCTATTCCAATTCTATGTGGCAGATGGGAGATTGAGCCTTCAACTATACCAACGCAGTGCAGATATATTCTTGGGTGTTCCTTTTAACATCGCATCTTATGCCCTACTACTAATGATGGTAGCGCAAGCCACAGGATTAAAGGCAGGAGATTTTGTCCACACCTTAGGAGATGCACACATCTATAAGAACCACTTGGATCAGGTGAAGCTTCAACTAACCCGTGATCCAAGGCCATTACCAACAATGAAGATCAATCCAGACAAGAAAGATATTTTCTCTTTCGATTACGAAGATTTCACTTTGGAAGGATACGATCCACATCCGCATATTGCAGGAGTGGTTGCAGTTTAAAATACTAACTTTAATCAATACAACATTATGAAGACAAGATCTATTTTAATGACACTATTGTTCCTCCTACAAATGGGATTTGTAGCGCAGGCACAACTTTTTCAAGAAGGGAATAGCAGCGTCAGCGAGTGGGAAGTGCCAACCTACTCATTCAAGGGTGTACCACAAGGAGACCCTGACGGATTATATACAAGATACCAAGCAGAGGTGATCAACTGCCACGACTGGTTGCAGAACACCCCTATTGATATGCAAATTGCAAAGCGCAACGAGGCAAAACGATTTATGACATTGTGGACAACAGGATGTGACGATGTCCACATCACGTTGCACACTGATTTCATGTATGTAAGCAAAGTCGAGAATGAGATGATGATATCTTATTTAGGAGGATGGTCTAAATACGCCTTGTTACACAAGGATATGGCAGAAGAAGAGTTGGAAGTTCAATCTTGCTTAGCAGGTATTGAAGCTCAACTAGCACTTTACAAGAACAATGAAAAGTCTTTCGCCTCTAACAAAGATTTGAAGAAATTCATCAAGAACATCTCTACCATGAAAAAGAAGAACCAATTGGAAAGAATGGTTAGAAATTGGTTTAATCAAAACAGAGAGAAATTGAAAGCAATGAAAATAGCGCAATAAACTCTATACCCGTATAAAGAAGGGCGAATGCTACTGGTTATGAGCATTCGCCCTTTATTTATTCCATAAAAAAAGCGAAATGCAATCTGCACTCCGCTTTTGTTATTTCTAGAACACTTAATTATGCTCTCTCAGCAAGGAAGTCATACAAGTCTCCGAAGCTTTGGATAGAAGTCATCTCAGTTCCTTTGATCTTAACGCTGAATTCCTCCTCGATAAGAGCAACCAAGTCTACCAAGCTCAAACTGTCCAAATTCAAGGTTGTCTTGATATTCTTATCTGCTGTGATCTCAGATACTTCTACTTCGAACTCTTCTGCAAGAACAGTATTTACTTTCTCGATTAATGCATTTTTGTCCATAATTTTCTTTATTTGGTTAAAATTTCACGATGCAAATTTCGTACTAATTTCAATATAATCAAAACAAATTGCACATATATTATGTCACAAATTTCCCAAAAGTAAGTGCAATATTGGAAAATATCATTAATTTTGTAGTCAAAATTAGACATATCGAACTTTACAGAAGAAAAAATGAACATAATCAGTTTGGCAGATTTTCGAAAGATTCCCTCTCTCTCTATTTTGGATGATGACATATTAGTAGTAAGAGCGAGTGACATACCTTATGTGCCCAGGCCAAACTACCCTGTTCGTATCAAATATTTCTTATTTGTCTATTGTACTTCTGGTTCGGCTCGATTCTCTATCGACACAAAGATGTATAGCATCAAAGAGAAGGAGTTCCTCCTCACCGCATCCGATTGCGTAATGGAGTTTTTCGAGATCAACAACTTCAAAGGAACCTTCCTCGTGGTGTCACAAAAATATATGCAAAGCATCACCACCCAATGCGTATCTATCTGGAAACGATTGGCATCTATCTCTCAAGAGGCGGTGCACTCCGTACAAGACCAGGAAGTGGATGTCATCAACGAGTATATGGAGAAACTGACCAAATACTGCTCGGAAAACACCATCAAATTCAGGAAAGAGATTGTATCGCATCAAATCATCTCGTTCCTTCACGAATTGTGTGGATTCCAATCTGTCATCAACATAGATACCAAAACACTTTTCGTGGACCGCAACCAAGAAATTTACGGAGAGTTTATGAAGCTTGTGATACACAACTTCAAGAAAGAGCACTCTGTCAACTTCTATGCGAAGCAGATGGGACTAACACCAAAGTACCTATCCATATCGGTAAAATCGGCCTCCGACAAGACGCCAAGCGAGTGTATTCAGAAGTTCCTTATTCAAGAAGCAATGGTGTTGTTGAAAAATACAAACATGACCATCAAGCAAATCGTGGCAGAACTGAATTTCCCTACGGCAACTTTCTTCTGCCGCTATTTCAAACACCATACTGGGTTCTCACCCAATGAGTATCGTTTAAAATCCATTTAATACAATGAGAAAGATCATCATATCCCTATTGCTCAGTCTATCTAGCCTATTTCAAATCCACGCACAAGCATTGCCGTCGGAGGTAAAATACAACAACCCAGAAGAACCTAAAAGCATAGGCATCGTACTTTACTCAAACGATGTGGAGACGGTCTACAACGCTATGCGCCTGGCTGCCTATTCGCAAGAGTGGGACAACAAGGTGCAGATCTTCCTTTTAGGAAAGGGCGTTGAGCTAGAACGAATAATGGCAGAGAGTGCCGATGTGAAGCAGAAGGTAGAGGAGTTTTTAGACTTGGGTGGTGTAATCATGGGTTGCCAGACCTGCTTCAAGTCGAGACAACAAGATGGTTCGAAGATTTGCAAGGTCTCATGCATACAAGACTTGTACGACTTGGTAAAGAGAAACCAGATCGTACTCACATTTTAGAAATTAAACATTAAAACTAACATAAAACAATGATTAAAGTAGGAATCATAGGTGGTGCTGGCTACACAGCAGGAGAGATGCTTCGCATCCTTTTGAACCACCCACAAGTGGAGATTGTTTTCGTAAACAGTAGCAGTAACGCAGGTAACAAGTTGTATGATGTGCACGAAGGTCTTTTCGGAGAGACAGAGATGACATTCACTGATGAGTTGCCATTAGACAAGATCGATGCTATGTTCATCTGTTCTGGTCACGGCGATAGCAAAAAGTTCTTGGAGAGCCACGAGGTACCAGCGAATGTAAAGATCATCGACCTTTCACAAGACTACCGTGATGAGAGCGAAGGATTTGTTTACGGATTGCCAGAAGTGAACCGTGAGCGTATCAAGAAAGCCACTAAGTTGGCCAACCCAGGATGCTTTGCCACTGCTATTCAAATCGGACTACTTCCTTTGGCAGCCAAGGGATTGATCAAGGGCGAAGTTCACACAAACGGTATTACAGGATCAACAGGAGCCGGTGTGAAGCCAGGAGCGACCTCTCACTTCAGCTGGAGAAACAACAACATCTCCATCTACAAGGCATTCAAGCACCAACACTTGATCGAGATCGGCATGACATTGAGAAACCTACAACCAGGATTCGACCACGCCATCAACTTCTTGCCAGTTCGCGGTGACTTCCCAAGAGGTATCTACGTATCACAATACACCGAGTGTGATTTGGAGTTGGAAGAGATTCAAAAGATCTACAAGGATTTTTATAAGGACGCAGCATTCACTCATGTGATGGATGCCAATCCAGATTTGAAGCAGGTAGTAAACACTAACAAAGGTGTTGTTCATGTAGAGAAGCACGGCAACAAGGTGTTGATCATCTCTATGATTGATAACCTATTGAAGGGAGCATCCGGACAAGCCGTACAAAACTTCAACCTTATGTTCGGTTTGGATGAAACTACAGGTTTGAAATTAAAACCAAGTGGATTCTAATCGAATGGGAGAAATGACTAGTCCTAAATAACCGATTCAGTTTTAGTATTAATTATTTAGAACAAAAATAGTACTTTTTAGAAGAGGGTGTATCAGAATATGATATGCTCTCTTTTCGTATTTAAGGTTAGAAAAATCTCCTTCAATTTTTTCAAAAAAAAAGAGGGCGCATCAAACTCTTCATTCTGATACACCCTCTCCGGATTTTAACTGTTGCGAACAACCAGGGTTTCGAACCCCACCTTCGTTTGTTGGTATGCTACCAAATTACACCAAATATCAACTTTTCACGGCTTCTAAAGGCATCGAACCTTTTCTCCACATTACGTGTGGCGCATTACCAGTTATGCTATAAAACCGCTATTTTGTTGATTGGACTCGAACCACACCTCCAACTTTAACGCTATTCACCACTTTAAACTACATTGTTGCAACAGTGCCCATACTAAAGTAAAATGCTGCAGAAATCCCACATAAACATTATTAATGCAACCTGCTATTTGTAACTCAAAAAAAATTGTGCAATGGAGAACTCCTTATACGTCTTGCCTCGACTATCTCTGACTGAGTTCAAGGCCATTCTTATAAGTCCCCCGGTACGTGAATGGACTCGAACCATTCCATGCGCCAGTTACGTACCTCTAAGTTACGGTGTCAAGATTGCACTGGTGATCTTGGTGATCTTGCTTAAAGGATTTCCTAAGGGGTAGGAGTTGAACCTACCATTAATTGTTTCAGCTACAGTCATTGCTGTCCTGGTGTTCCACGACCAATCGCATAAGAGGAATCGAACCTCCTCAACTTTACTGGAATAAAGCATGACACCCGTTTACATGCGACCCACGCACTACCGTGAGGAAAAAACAACTAATACCCCCACCAAGGCCCGTCCGCCTTTTACTCTTCCGACGCGTAAGGCAATCCTAGTATCGAAGCAAGCATGCGTGCTTGCATTTTCTCATTCTTCTTAAGTAGGTTGTAGTATCCTCCTATCTCTGTAATGTTGAGAGGAGCAGGTACACGAGCTGGTTTTATCTCCGTCTCGGTAGCCAACCTACGTAGTATCATCCTACGAAGTTCTTGCATCTCTGGCGAACTCTCTTGTTGTAGGAGTTGCGTTATAATTGCATCTAATTGATTGTCTGCCATAATATCTTATTCTTTTTATTATTCTTCTTCTGGAAGGTTAAATTTCTCTTTGATTTTAGATAAATACCCATTAATATCATCGCGACTTATATCATATTTGAAAGCTGCCGCTCCTGTGCGAAGATAAAGAGATGAATATTTACTTCCTTTCTCAATTTTATCCTTAATGGTCTTATATACATTTGTTTGGACAAAGGCTTCCGTCAATTCCGATTCTTCTATCTCATTCTCAAAGAAAATGGTTGACGCCCATACCATTGCACATTTCATTCCCATTTCATCTTTCTTACTAAGATTTCCCATATTCAAATCGGAAATATCCATTTTCTCAACAAAATCGTCAAGATCTGATTCTACTCTAGCAATTTCAGCATTTTGACCACCTTGTTGTTGGGTACCTTGCTGTTGGGTACCTTGCTGTTGGCCTCCTTGCTGTTGACCACCCTGTTGTTGGCCTCCTTGCTGTTGACCACCTTGCTGTTGACCACCTTGTTGTTGACCACCCTGCTGTTGGCTACCTTGCTGTTGACTACCTTGTTGTTGGCTACCTTGTTGCTGACCACCTTGCTGTTGACCACCCTGTTGTTGGCTTGCTTGCTGTTGAGCGCCTTGCTGTTGGCCTCCTTGTTGTTGGCCTCCTTGTTGCTGACTACCACCAGCAGGAGTCTTAGAAGCATCTCCAGTCTTTTTAGCCTCATTTGAGAATGGATTCAAACCTTCTTCAATGGCTTTTTGGTTAGTTTCTTGCTTCTTTTCCTCTATCTTCTCTGCTGATTCAAGCTTTGCCTTTTCAGTCATATAGTCAAGCGACTTACTTGTAAGACTAGCGCTTTGTTCAAGAGCTTTCACTTGAGCTTCAGAGTTCGATTTAGTTGCCTGATTAAGGATAGATGCGGTTTGCTCTAATCCAGTAAGATCATTGAACTTAGCCGTTTCACGCTTTACAAGGGCATCAACAAGATCCGGTACTGTGATTGGAGTTGTAGCTGCAGCTCCAGCAAGGTTGAGTCCTGAAATTTGAGCAGGAGCCTTATTTGCTAAATAATCAGTAGCATTTAGATAGGTATTGTCAATATTCATCTTATCGATTGGCGAATCTTGCCAGTTCCAGAAACGAGTAAGATCGATTTCTTCACTTACATTCGTTTCACTAAGCACAGCTTCTCCAATCATACCACCCGTTGGCACAGAAATAGTAGTAGATGGAACACGGAAATTGGAAGCATGGTAACGGTAAAGTGCATCTTGTACCTCTGCGGCTGTCTTTCCCAATTTCTTTGCCAACTCCTCCGGATAGGTAAATGGGAAGAGCATGCAGTTGCCATAGAAACCTAAAAGTTTCTTTACGTTGATACAATTCAACAATGAGATATTGATTTTAGCCTTGTTCTCCTCAAAGATTTCGTTGTTGAAATAATTTTTGAAATTCATATCAACCGTATATCCCTCAAGCATCATAGCGCGCTCATTCTCACTGAGTGAAGACCATACACATTGAGAATATCTCATGGTTTCAGAAGCGATATGTTGTAATGCAGCCTCCATTTGTTGGAACTCATTGTGACGAAGCACTGTAACATGAGAAGACATGTCGATATTAATAGAACTATTACCAATAGTATAATTCATCGGAATAGCAGAAGACATCACAGTTCCATCAGTACCATAAACAGAACAACTTAATATACGAGCCTTTTCTAAACGAGCAAGGACAGATGCATACATTGTAGCACCATTGTCAATCTCGTTAACGACGAAGTTTTCTGGCAAACCATTGTAGTAATGTGCCATACGCTTCCTATCATTATTGTTACAGTCATTGTCCTGATATAAGTTCTTAAGCTGACCCATATAATTGCCAACAGCATCTTTCTCATATTGCTTCCATGTACTGTCATAAGTTTGCACTTTATTATTGGCTTTATCAAAATTATAAGAACCATACAACTTATAATTCAGATTCTCAATATGGTTGGAAACACGAATATGCAAGAAATCTTGTGGTGTAACCGAAGCTGGCAATGAAAACTCAAATTCATATGTGGCAGAATCAGTATCCGAATTTCGTAGTTCATCAAGTTTGTTTTTCAAATCTTGAGATGTACGAATTAAATTATCTGAAATAATAGCATCCGTACTCTTCACTTGTTTTGAAAGAAGACGACCTTCCACTCTTCCTTTACCATTTGTAAAATAGAGTGTGGCAGTAATATTATCGAAATCACGGAAATTACCCTTCATAGACAATCTGATAATCTTTCCTGTATAATCAACAGAGTTGTCTTCAATAACCCATTTAGGCAAAGAAGCAAAGCGTTGAACAAGGCTAAGTCCTGATCGATATTTATAAGGGACACTTCTATAAAGAACATCGTAGTGTCGTAGCAACGCGTCATAACGCTTGTTGCATGCAGTACGATTGAAGTTTTGTGTATTAGTAAGATAGAAACTCTCTCCTGAAGGCAAGAAACGGACAGGTTTCATTGGCACAAACAAGACAAGGTCAACACCATCAATACATGTCTCAAGTCGATAACGACGTGTTACCTCCCAGTACTGAATCGTCATAGCATGAGAGTGATTATGATTAGCGATGATACGAGTTGCCACAGAATCACTTTCACTAGCAGTAGCAGTACGTACATTTGCACGTTTAGCCTTTGAAATCTTCTCTGAAGATGTTTTGATACTATGTTGGAACGATTGTGCTGCCGATGAAGCTTCGTCTTGAGAATTGCTTTGACGAGCACCGGTAGAAGCACTACCTGATGATTTTGAATGTCCAACGCTCAATCCTAATGATACGCCAGCATAACCACCTGCTGCACCAAATCCGACACTTGTTTGTTCTGTTTTATATTTAGAATTACTACTACCATCCATCAATTGATCAACAGCATTGTTGAAGATGGCAGTTGTATCGTCAAGTTGAGAGGTCTGATACTTCTCATTCACCTGGTCAGTTGCTTCACCAGAATCAGACACTGTGTATGACTCTGTGTTCTCTCGAACCACAAGTCGTTGCTCTTCTCCCGGAGCAAGAATAGTAGAGTAAAGAAGATCACCAAGTGCGAAACCATCAGGTACCCACGCTTGATGCATGTTGAGCACATAACCCATTCCCAAGGATGCCATTTGCGCAATGGAATTAGGGTTCTCCGCAATGTTTTTCTTGAATATGCTAACATCAACCCCATCAGAAAGTTTCGTGCGCTCAGTAGCTGCCGAATTCTTCCTTAGCGTTGGTTCCACAAGACGTTGAAGCATTGTGTAGTTGAACACACGAGCTGGAGCTGTATCGGTAGGAAGCTGTATGGCATCTTCTCCCTCTCCCATTAGTTTGACACTAGGAAGTAGACGTGCCTTATCGTTGTTGTAGTTCTCAAACAACTCCTTGTTGATAGTGAGTGTACCAATATTGGAGTCGAGATCTGTACGAGAAAGCAGATTAGTAAGTGTCTTCTCAAGGTTGTTTGTGGTAACATCAGCTCCATAGATGGATCCAAGGAGAACATTGCGTTCTTCTTCCTTCTCTTGATGCTGTTTTTCTAATTTAGTTATATCATGATTCTTCCTGAATTTCTTAGCACCTTCCGTAAGAATCTTTCCTGAAGCTTCTTCCTCTGCAATAAGATTCAAAGTCTCAATATCTTGTTCTATTTCCAAAATCTTTTTATTAAGCTCTTCAAGTTCATAGAACTTAGTAATAAGATCATTGGCCTTGATATGTTGATTATCATGTCCATTAGTCATGTAAACATTATCCAGGATTTCAGACACTTGTTTGATAAACTCCTGTTTGTTTGAGCCTTGAGAAAGACTAATGGTTATAGTCTCCTGCATCTGATATTTATCAGGGAGCACAATGAAGAATTTACCCTCTGCGTCAGTAACGCAAGATAACTTGTTTTTGTTTTCACTCTTCTCTTGTGACGGATTTGCAATACCCTCTATCTCTACAAGGATACCAGACTTGGCATGAGCAGAGCGGTTGGATGTTGAGTTGATCATCTCCACCTTACCACTAAGGCTATGAGGCAATGGAAGAGAAATGGTAATATCCTGAAGGAAACCAAGTCCATCTGCCAACATCTCCGACTCAGATTTATAGTCGGCCAATACATCGCTTTGCTGTTGTTCTTCAGCAAAAAGATAGGATGGTTCATCCTGCTCGTTATCAGAAATAATCAATGAATATGTGTTGCCAAACCCTTTCATGGTTTTGGCCATTTCGATATATTGATTGATAGTTTCCTCATTAGGTTCTTCTATCTCAGGGTTAGCCGCCAAGATAGCATGCATAACGGGAAGAAGTTTGAAGTAATCGATGCAAGCAAGATCTTGTACATTTCTCACACCACACATTACCAACAAAAAAGCAATATCAGACGTCATGTTAGGAACACGCCAAAGATCTGCTTGTTTAAGCCAATGTGTAACAGGTTTCTCATTCTCAAAACCTAATTTCTCCGCAAGGACACGTCGTTGCTCCTGTGTAGCACCCTGAGTTAGAAGGGCTGCAATATCATAGATACCGCATTTGCTAATCAAGAGTTTCTTTGTAGCATTACTAATACCTTTTATCGGAATAAGAGAATTAAGATCCTCTTTTTTTAGAGAACGAGTCACATTCTTTGAATCTGACGTTGAACTACTTGCTTTTCCTGTAGTGCTACCGGCAGTCGCTTTACTAACCAATGATTGTAATGATTGTTTTGTGTTTGTCGTACTTTTACCCATATGTCTGACAAGAGTGTTATTATTCAAAAAATGCCTATAAATAACAAAATACAAGGCAATTGTCGGGATGCAAATATAGACTATTTATTTATAACATCTCAATTAAATGTTAAATATTTTATCAATACTTTTATAAGTAATTGTTTTTCAATATAGTTAATATGTAATTTTTATATATCTTATCTTTATTAAAATATTAGTCTAATTTCAAATAACTAATTGATAGTTTGCACATTAGTATTGATTTTATTCATTTCTAATAAAAGAGAATTTTAAATAAATTTTATTTCCCATAGACACTAAAATTCCTATTTTTGCCAAAAAAAGATTCTTCTATGCATAACAAAATACTCATACTTCTCCTCATCTGGTTCTTTCAGACTGGCGTCTTGTCAGCACAAGTGATGGACCTTAAACGCGTGTCGCCCGAATCTCAAGGCGTTCGTTCGAGTGATGTGCAACATATGTTTGATTCACTAATGGCCATCTCACACGGAGAGGTGCATGGCGTTATGGTGTTGCGTCACGGGAAGGTGATCGGAGAGCTATTCCCTAAACCTTTCGCCCCTGAATATCATCACACACTATACTCTGCCTCCAAAACATTCGTAGCAGCGGCAGTTGGTATTGCCATCAAGGAAAACAGATTACGATTGACAGACCGCTTGGTCTCTTTCTTCCCGGAACTGGCGCCAGACACTCTTTCTAAAGAGTTGGCATCCATCACTATCATAGACTTACTGACCATGACCTCCGGCTTCCAACCCGATTGGAACCTACGAAACATTGAACATCATTGGATTCGAACTCTTCTCACAAAAGAGGTGAAAGATCCGGGAGAAACCTTCCGATACGATTCTATGGTCTCCTATCTCCTTTCTGCCATTGTACAGAGAGTTACAGGCGTATCACTGCTAGAATATCTCAAAGAGCATTTGTTCTATCCCATGCACATCACAGATGTCTATTGGGAAGAGTGTCCTGACCATATCAACACGGGCGGATGGGGGCTCTATCTACAAGTGGAATCAATGGCAAAATTCGGTCAATTATTGCTTAACAAAGGTATTTGGGAAGGCAAGCAACTACTACCAGCAGAATGGGTGGAGCTAATGACCGAAACCAATCAAGAGACTAAGATGCGCGACAATTACGGATTTCAACTATGGCACTGTCCTCATCCGAATGCTTACAGGGCTGATGGCGCATTCGGACAATACATCATTGTATCGCCTAACGAAGATATGGTTGTCGCCATTACGCAAGCCAATGGAGGAAATGGAGTTTACGAAAGAGACCTCGTGTGGAACTTGCTCAAAAAGGTATCCGACCAACCTATGCAAGAAGGGAAGGAGTATACCTCGCTACAACATGCTCAGAAAGAGTATGCATTAGCTGTAGCAGGGGGCAAAAGCAATGCAAAAAAGCAGATCAACTTAACTGCACCTATTCACCTAAAACGAAACAAACTGGATTGGAGAACCATTCAGATAGAACAAACAAAAGAGGTGTTGAAACTAAAGATTACCACCCAAACCAACGAAACCTACTGCATAGAAGCTGGTTACCAGAAGTGGATAACCAACGATATGGGAGAGGCATTGCCTTCTTACAATATCAAAGCCGTTCACAGGATGGAAGGGCTACCACGACGCTTCAAAGTGGCAGCCTGCTATGGTTGGAGCAAAAACAACATACTGGAATGTCGCATCCGATATGTAAACTGGATTACAAGCCTCAACCTCAAAATAGAGGAGAAGAAAGGTGATATATCTATATCGGTTAAAGATCTAACTCAAAAAGGGATTTATGAGATTAAGTAATTGTAAAAGCCTTTGTAATTTCCGCTGAAGGTCATCCACGAAGACAAGCGATAAAAGGGAAATATAAAATTTAGAATATTTTTCGTAATTTTGTACTCTATTGTTTAACACTTGTCGAAAGTAATAAAAACATATATATGAAGTTATTTGATGTCTATCCTCTATTCGATGTGAACATCGTAAAAGGAAAAGGTTGCAAGGTATGGGACGATAAAGGTCAAGAGTACCTTGATTTGTATGGTGGACACGCCGTGATCAGTATCGGACACTGCCACCCTCACTATGTGGAGATGATGAATAACCAACTAAACACTCTTGGTTTCTACTCCAACTCTGTCATCAACAAATTGCAAGTAAACTTGGCTGAGCGCCTTGGTAAGATATCTGGTTACGAAGATTACCAATTCTTCTTGATCAACTCAGGAGCAGAGGCAAATGAAAATGCCTTGAAATTGGCTTCTTTCTACAATGGTCGCACTCGCGTTCTTTCAGTAGAGAAAGCATTCCACGGAAGAACCTCTCTTGCTGTAGAGGCAACTAACAATCCTAAGATTGTCGCTCCAATCAACGCAAACGGACATGTAACCTACCTTCCTATCAACGATTTGGAAGCATGGGAGAAAGAGATTGCCAAAGGTGACGTCTGCGCTGTGATCGTAGAGTGTATCCAAGGTGTAGGTGGTATCCGTATGGTTACAAAAGAGTTTTTACAAGGGTTGCGTAAAGCTTGCGACAAATATAATACAGTCTTAGTATGCGACGAGATCCAATGCGGATATGGTCGTTCTGGTAAGTTCTTTGCTCACCAACATTTGGATGTAAAGCCAGACCTAATCACTGTTGCAAAGGGTATCGGTAACGGATTCCCAATGGGAGGACTTCTTATCTCTCCTAAATTCACTCCTGTATATGGTCAGTTAGGAACTACATTTGGTGGAAACCACATGGCTTGTGCTGCAGGTATTGCAGTGATCGATGTGATAGAGAAAGAGAACTTGGTAGAGAATGCAGCCAAAGTGGGAGATTACATCATGGAGCAGATCAAGGCTGCCAACCTTCCTCATGTAGTCGAGGTGCGTGGTCGCGGTTTAATGATCGGTGTTGAATTGGATTGTCCTCACAAGGAGATTCGTAGCAAATTGGTGTTCGAGCAACATGTCTTTACTGGTTGCAGCGGAACCAACACACTTCGTCTTTTGCCACCTCTGTGCCTAACAAAAGAAGACGCCGACCTATTCATCGAACGCTTCAAAAAAGCATTAGCATAATCTGAATATGAGTAATATGATACAAGCAGTCGTACAAGATGTACGCACCAATAAGATCCTACGCATTGGGTATGTAAACGATGCCGCTCTTGCCAAGATGGAAGAGACCAAAGAGGTTTATCTATTGAATGCAGACCAGAGTGCATTAGAAGCCATCACAGGAGGGGAGTATTTTAAACCAGTAGCAGTAGATTCACTTGTCTACAACACAGACAAAAGTGCAGTCATCATCAAAGCGTTGCCTGAGGGTTCTACCACAGGAGCGGATACTTTCCGTGGCGATAAGAACATTGCCGACCTTGCGTTCCTCTCTTATTTGCAAGACTTCATCGAGAAGCGCAAACGCGAGATGCCAGAAGGATCATACACCACAAAACTTTTCACAAAGGGTGTAAACAAGATCTCTCAAAAGGTAGGAGAAGAGGCTGTAGAAACTGTTATCGAAGCCACAAACGGAACTCCCGAGCAGTTCCTTTATGAATCGTCGGATCTTATCTACCACCTTATCGTTCTTCTTACAGAAAAGGGTTATCGCATTGAAGATTTGGCAAGAGAGTTGAAAGCACGACACAAAGAGTAATCACTCCAAATATCCAATAATAAGGTCATTGAGCATCTACTCGATGGCCTTTTTTATTCATAAAAATACCTCTACAAAAAACGCAGACTCAACTCGCTACAAAGCGAACTGAGCCTGCTACTTACTAACTGATAAAAAAACTGAACTGAACTATTATTTACTTATAATTACGCAGCGGAATTTCTCTGAACGAATTAAATAAGTGGCTGATGAATATCCCTCCCCACGAAGTTGTTGAGCAATATCCTCTGCATTGGCAGATTGAATAGTCACATCACCCAACTGCTTTCCATTCATATCATATACTGTAACCTGCATAGGGAACTGCAACCCGCTCTTTGCATCCACCTCCATAACACTGGTTTCATCCTCATCACCGATAAAGCGTACCCAATCTAAGTTGGCATATCCTCCTGTCAACAACACTTTTAGAATATGTTCTCCCTCTGCCATTTCAGCTGTTGTACCCTTAACGACAGTATAGGTATCCCAATCGACTGTGTTAGGGACCTCTACTTCACCCGAGATGTCCTTATTATCCAAGAACATTTGGAAACCAGAAGTGTTCAAACCACACGAAACTCGAGCCTCATAATCATACGTCTGAGCCTTCTTCACATCAACCGTATACTCCATCCACTCGCCCTTGCTCGTATATCCGATGGCATAACCCTCATCGTTGGTTACGATATCCACACGATCCTCTCGGTACTCACCACCTTGGTTCTCCATATCCTCGTCGTAGTAGGCTCTGTTTTGTCCGCCTTCGTCGTAATCTTCAAACTCGATCTTGCCTGGCACCGAGTGTATCTCTCCCTTATATGGAGTCTGTGGCACAATCACCGCATTACTTGTAAAGTACCAATAATCATAATCGAACAATTCTGCATTAGAACCACTCTTAAATATGAAATAGACATCATGCTTACCAATAGTATTGTTCACCTCGCACTCGACCTCGCGCCATGCACCATTTGTATTCTCCACTTTCAATGTACCTATCAACTCACCATCTTTCTTATCCAAACGAATTTCGATGGAAGCGTTGTTTTTTCCTTTCACAGAAGCAGTAAAGAAATCTGCACCCATATCACCGAAGTCTACGCAACGCACTTTGATATAGTCATTGTTATGAATCTTGGTTATGTAAATACCCCTGCCATTCTCCTTGCCAGCCTCAAGACCTTGACAGTAAGCCTTTGTCTCAGCCTCAACGCGTTTAAACGGATCCAAATAGTGAATAGGATTCACCACACCAAGATCGCTCATATCCATAAAAGGAATGGTTCCATCGGGATTATAGGTAAACTCCTCTACGGCAGTAGAACGGGTGTAACCACCTCCACCAGGCAATCGTCCGTTATGATAGAAGAAGAAACTACGCCCCTTAAAATCTATCACACCAGAGTGGTTGGTAAATGTAGCACCTCTCTGTCCGTTCTTCATGATCACACCTTTCCAAGTCCACGGACCCGTTGGATAGTCACTCATTGAGTATGAGATAGACTCAGGCACACCATGAGAAGCATAAATCATATAGTATTTACCTCCGTGCTTATGTATCCATGGTCCCTCGGTGTACTTAGAAGCCTCTCCATTAGGTGCAAATCCCCTACTCATATCAGTCACCTGAATAGGAGTGCTAAACGAGATCATATCCTCGTTCAGCTTAGCATAATATAATTTGGGATTACCCCAATAAAGATAGGCTTGTCCGTCGTCGTCAATCATCACTGTAGGATCGATATAGTCCCAATTGGGTCCGGCCAAATGTTTTCCATTCAATGCATCCTTGAAAGGACCCTCAGGACGGTCGGCAACTGCCACATTAATAGCACGACCTCCTCTGGTTGATTCAACCGTTACATAATAATAGTATTTTCCATTTCTTTCAATACACTGGGCAGCCCAGTCGCCCGCCACCTTTGCATTCGTAAAATCATCGTGCGACAAGATGATGGTACCACGGTCGGTCCAGTTGACCATATCGGTAGAGGATGAAACCCTCCAACCATTCATGGTAAAGAAGTCTCCTCCTTGATCATTACCTGTATAAACAAAAACAGTATCTCCAAAGACTACTGGCGCAGGATCTGGAGAATAATAAGTTTGAAAGATTGGGTTGTCAGCCCAAACAAAAGATGCAGAGAGTCCAAAGGCTACACCTACCATCCATTTTTTCATCATGTTTTTCATTTCGTTAGTTTGCAATTTTATAGTTCTCCAATTCATGAAAGCAAAAATAACGCGAAATCAAACCTCACACTATTACATTCCGTGCATTAATATGTAATATTGTTTCAAGTGCATTTGATACAATATTCTCATATTCTGACCATTTATTCCACATTTTGTTACATTCTACTCCCTATTTTCGCACATTGAAAAGTGTAAACAAACTGGACATTTAGAAACCATGAAATTTAAAACCATGAAAAATGCAAAAATTTTTCTAATGCTATTGTTGTGCGGAGCCACGGTGAGTGCAGCTTTCACCGAATTTTACGTTTCTCCAACTGGGAATGAGGGATCCAGGGAATCTCTTCCGTTTAACAAAAGTGGACACAATGGGAAAAGCTTTCAATGTAGCCAACGAATATGTTTCAAACTGGACATTGATGAAGATAGAAGGATTAAAATCGGATACAATGAAACAGACAATCTTGGCCAACAAAACAGTCAAGAGGGCTTAATAAACAGAACAATCAGTCTATTAAAATAGTGCGCTTTATGAAAAAAACATCATTCATTCTTGCAGCATCGATATTTGCTTCATGTAACTTATGGAGTCAAAACAACGAATGGAACAATAGTCCAAGGTCATTCGGAGTCAACACACTGAAACCTCACGCAACCTCTATGCCTTATGGCTCATTGGAGGCTGCTGCCAAAGGAGATCGTCGTGCCTCCGAGTTCTACCAGACACTTGCTGGGACTTGGAAGTTTTATCATGTCGAGAAACCATCTTTAAGGAATAATGAGTTTTATAAGGAGGGGTATGATGTTTCCAAATGGGATAACATTGCAGTACCAGGTTCTTGGCAAACACAAGGATACGACCGCCCAATTTATACAAATGTAACCTACCCTTGGGTGGGTTCAGATTGGGGCATCAAACCTCCACAAGCACCCACCAACTTCAATCCCGTTGGTCATTACAAACGTACCTTTAAAGTGCCCGCTACTTGGAGTGGCAAGCGTATCCGCCTTCACTTTGAAGGTGTAGAGTCTGCCTACTATGTTTGGATCAATGGACAATATGTAGGTTATAGTGAGAATTCTTTCACAGACCACGAATTCGATGTGACAGACAAACTACGCGATGGAGAGAACTCTATTGCAGTACAGGTATTCCGTTGGTGTGATGGTAGTTGGATGGAAGACCAAGACTTTATTCGTCTGTCAGGTATCTTCCGCGATGTATACCTATATGCATCACCTAAGACTCATATCCAAGACTTTCAAATCAATGCATCCCTTGCTTCCAACTATAAGGATGGAGCATTCAATGCAACAGTTTGGGTAGACAATTTTGATTCCAAGGCATCTGCTCCTCACACACTACAGCTCTTGTTGATGAAAAAGGGTACTTCTACGATCATCAAAGAGAAAACAGAAAATATCGGTGAGATAAAGGTGAACGGCGAGACATCCGTCAACTTCAAGTTTGATGTCACAGCACCAGACCTGTGGTCGGCAGAGGAACCTAACTTATACACCGTCGTGATGGTACTTCGAAACGAACTCGGTACTATCATGGAGACCGAAAGTGCTCACATAGGTTTTAGAAAGGTAGAGTTGAAAAAGGATGCAAACGGCATCACCCGTTACTATATCAACAACTCCCCTATCAAGTTCCGCGGTGTCGACCGTCACGAGATTGATCCAGACCACGGACGCGTACTGTCAGATCAACGCATCTACGATGACATCGTACTTATGAAACGCTTCAACATCAATGCAGTTCGTACCTCCCACTATCCTAACGATCCCCGTTTATACGATATCTGCGATAGCTTGGGTATCTATGTACTGGACGAGTGTAATGTGGAAACCCACGGAGTTAGAGATGACATCCCAGGCAACAACGACGATTGGCGTTCTGCTGCCGTAGAGCGTATGAACTCAATGGTTCAACGCGACAAGAATCACCCATGTGTAGTTCTTTGGTCACTTGGAAATGAGGCAGGACATGGTAATGTATTCACCTCTATGTTAAACCAAGCCCATAGTGCAGACCCAACAAGACCTGTTCACTACGAAGGAGACTGGAATAATGCGGATGTATGTAGCTGGATGTACTTCGGTCCGGATGCAGTTCGTTTCTACAATAACAACAACAAACCAATTATGCTTTGCGAGTACGAACACGCTATGGGTAATAGCGTGGGCGACTTGAAAGAGTATATGGATGCCTTCTACGCAAACCCTCGTTCGTTCGGCGGTTTCATCTGGGACTTCATTGATCAAGGATTGCGTAGAGGTGACTCTCAATATTTCAATTTCGGTGGATTATGGAAAGCCGGAGATCCTAACGACGACAACTTCTGCGCCAATGGTTTGGTATTCCCAGACCGTACGCCTCAACCTGAGTTATACGAGGTAAAACATCAGTATAGCAATATCGTTGTCAAAGCAGTCGATCTATCCAAGGGTGTTGTCTCTATCGAGAGCCGTTTCAACTTTGTAAACATTGGCAAGGTGGCCGACTGCGTTTGGGAATTGAAAGAAGATGGAAAGGTGATCTCATCCGGTGTGCTTTCTTCATTAGACATTGCACCACTTTCATCAAAACAAGTGACGATTCCTTTCACTAAACCTACATTGAAAGAAGGCTGTGACTACCGATTAGACCTAGACTTCCCATTAAAAGGAAATCCAGTATGGGCACCTGCCACAGGTCATAGCCTTGCTCATGAACAATTCCAACTATCATTAGGAGAGAATCGTCCCGCTCAAATCAATACTGCCTCATTGGGTAAATTATCTGTCAATGAAGGAAGTGATGAAATCACCATCAAAGGTGGTGACCAGTTTAGCATTACCATCGACAAAAAAGCTGGTCTCATCACAAACTATTCTATTGGCAGTATGAATCAAATTATTAAAAACGGTCCTGTACCTAACTTCTGGCGCGCACCTAACGACAATGATAAGGGTAACAGAATGGAAAGCAGATGTGCTGCTTGGAGATACGCAGGCTCTAAACGAAGCGTAGGCAACTGCACAGTAAGCAAGGTTTCCGACCAAGAACTAAAGGTCTCATTCCCGATTAAGTTATCAGAGGCTGGCAGCTCTTCAATGGATATCAGCTACACTATCTATGGCAGTGGAGATGTCATCGTGGAATATAAGGTTACACCAGATGCCACTAAATCCGAACTCCCTAATGTTGGTACACTCTTCACTATCCCTGGTGGATACGAGAAGGTGACTTGGTATGGTAGAGGTCCTCACGAGAACTATGTAGGAAGACGAACCAGTGCTCACATGGGCATCTACTCAACCTATGCCGATTCAATGACCATTCCTTACATGGAGATTGGAGAAACAGGACAACGCACGGATGTTCGTTGGGTCACTCTCACCAACTCAAATGGTGTAGGACTAATGGTGGTTGGTTCCCCTTACATGGAGTTTAGTGCACAACACTACACACCAGAGCAACTTACAACTGTGAAGTTGCCTTGGGACTTGAAACGCGACAACGATATCACCCTTCGCGTCGACCTACAACAAATGGGATTAGGAGGTATAGACAGTTGGGGATCCAAACCATTGGATGCCTATATGCTATTCTCTAAAAACACTTATAGCCATAAGTTCCGTATCACTCCATTGTATGGTAAGTTAGATGATTATAGCGAGTTGGCAAACCTTGGTTTCAAGAACCTGCAAACCAGTGACAAGGTGGTTGATTATCCAACCATCGAGTTCCAAAAGCCAGAGGAGAAGGCTTTCAAGGATCTAAATATTCCGGGCATCATCCAAGCAGAGGATTACGATGAAGGAGGCTTAGGTTTGGCTTATTACGATAATGACATCGTAAACCAAGGTGGAGCCTACCGAGAGGATGATGTCGATATAGTTGATATTCCTAACGGATATGCAATAGGATATACTGCCACAGGAGAGTGGTTGCAATACACCATCTCAGTTGCCAAGGATGGAGCCTATCCGGCAAAAGCAAGAGTTGCCAGCGGATTGGATGGAGCCTCTTTCAGACTATTTGTCGATGGAAAGGCTATTTCAGACATTATCAAAATCCCTAAGGGAGAAGACTGGGATACCTACTCAGAGATTGATATCCCAGACCTTACATTAACCGAAGGAGATCATATTTTGCGCCTACAATTCACAGGCAGTTATGGTAATATCGACTGGATCCAGATCGGAGAGGCCGAAAACACAAATGTGAACGAGTTGGGCGCAGCAAACAACGAGGCAGGTACTTATTTCATCTACACACTCTCTGGCATCTATGTTGGAGAAGTTCAACTTACTTGCCCTCCAGACCAACCAGTAGTAGATGCAGTATTACGCAAAAAAGGCATCAAGACGGGAGTTTACCTATTGAGAGGTCTTAGAAATCACAGGAACCAATTAGTCGAATTCATAGAATAATGGGTTATTTTTATGGTTGAAGGAAGGGCGAATCAATGACTGGTTCGCCCTTCCGATTTTATTATCCTGAAATCTTTACAACACAAAAAAGGCGAATCAAAAAACGACTCGCCTTCACAATATGATGTGTAACCAAAACATTAGCAATCTTCATCCGAACACATCCTCTTCGCTATGCTACAAGTATGTACTCGATTATTCAAATAATGTCTTCCAGACATTTCTAAGTTCTCAACTCCAATATGATTTCAAAATCCTTTACAGAAAGGTCTTCGTCTATTCCACCTATACGAAAGCCATCGGAAGTGGTTTCGCAAAAGATATACTTGCGACCATCAATCTCAGTATACGCATCTTTTATCTTATCCTTGCTCTGAAGGAGACCTGCCCAACGAACATCATACTCTATACATATAGCGGCATGACGTTGCTTGTGCGACATCATATACAATACATTATACCCCATCAAATGAAACAAAGAGGCAGCCAAAAATGACTTGCAATCACAATCTCCACGACGATCATACAAAGTCTCATCTGGATATCGAACATACTCGCGTATATTACAAATCTCTTTGCAATCATCATCGTATGCATAATCGATATTAGGCTCTTGCACGAAATCAAGCACAAACTGCAGCTTATCAAACTCACCAACTCCATGACGGCTACATTCCCGGTTAATATACTGAACCACCTGCACCAAATTCATCACCGTCTTCGGATGATTGAGCATATAGAAGTACATCTGTTTCAAATTAGCCACATTATCTATCTCGTTCGAAGGGTAAGAATACGGGTTCGCCCTTCGAAGTTCTCCAATATAAGTGGGATCAAATCGAAGTGACATGTGTCCCTTCAACTTTGTTTTACGAGATGAATCGAGAGTCCAACTATATGTTCGCACATCCCCCTTCTCCCTCGATAGTTGTGATTTTTCAGGTATCGAAGCACTATTTTCCTTCTTGCTCCTTACCGAACTCAATTTATATAATAGATATATAATAAGCAGAAACTCTGCTGCAGCTATAATTTCCATTGTGTTAAAATATTTCAATTACAAAGGTATGAAAATTACGAAGATTAAGAAGAAGATTACATTGCATACCACCAAAATATTCCTTGTAAAAAAATCCTTCACAACATTAGTTATAGACAATCCTCATTTTTCCCATAATTTGAAACAAAATTCCTATGGCGTGAACAATAAGTCATAAATTTTGCCTATTCATGGGATAGTTTTGCAACGAAATTTTTAACACAGAAAAACCATGAAATGTATTAAAAGAACTTATGTAACCTTTGCGTTGCTTACCTATGTTTCCTTAATGAATGCCTTTTCGGCTGCTACTCTTAAGGTAAATCTGACTGATAGTATTCGTCCCGCAACCCACTGTGCCTCTGGTGCCCTTTATGGTATCACAGAATCTCTTCCAAGTGATATTCCTAACCAAGTGGCTGCCCTTAAAGGTAATGTGTATGTACAACCTGCCATGAGTGGACAAGGTCACCAACAAGGTATCGGAGATGCTCTTGCCGTAGCAAAAAGACTACAAGGCACTACAGGAAAAGTGCAAATACGATTGGCAGACATCCTTCCCGGATGGCCTTATAAATGGCCAGGACAACAAAACTGGCTTAATAGCGTAAGAGACCTTATCAACAAGAAACTCTCTTCCGGTCTTAATAACTTCGATGGATACGAGATCTGGAACGAACCTTATGGTACTTGGCAAAACAATAACGGAGACTTCCATTCTACTCTTTGGAAACCAACCTATCAACTTATCAAACAGATGGATCCAAAAGCTAAGATTATTGGCCCTTCTTTCGCATTTTACAGTTCTTCTCGTATGGAGACTTTCCTTAAATATTGCAAGGAGAACAACTGCATGCCAGATGTGATTTGTTGGCACCAATGGGGAAGCGACGGATTTATCGGCGCCTTGGAAAACCTTCGTTCTTTAGAGAAAAAATATGGTTTGAAAGAGCATCCTATCTCTATTAACGAATACTCTTCCACAACACACGAATATGAGGGTTGCCCTGGATATTCTGTCCCTTTCATTGCAAAATTTGAACGTAACAAGGTTGAGAGTGCTATGATATCATGGTGGTTTACTGGTCTTCCTGGACGATTGGGAAGTTTGCTTACCGCCAAAAACGAACGTGGTGGAGGTTGGTGGCTCTACAAATGGTATGGTGACATGACTGGTTACATGGCTCGCGTCACTCCTCCTAACGACAGAAGTGAGGGCGTGGATGGCTTCGCAGCAGTAGATAAGAGACAAAACTACGCTTCCATCGTATTAGGTGGCAAAACAGTGGATAATATCAATGTAGTGTTCGAAAAACTTCCTCAATTCCTCGGTGGAAAGGTAAGAGTAAAGGTGGAGCGTGTGGTTTGGAAAGACAAAGATACTCCTGTCGCTTCCACCAACTTGATCTCAGAATCGGATGTGGTTATCAATGGTACTTCCCTAACCATCCCAGTGAAAATCGAAAGCGAATTCTATGCTTACCGCATCTATCTTACTCCATTGGATGTGCCACAAATCCCTTACCAAAACAATGTCGTTTCCATTCCAGGAAAGATCGAAGCAGAAAATTATGATGAGGCTGGACAAGGCTTCTCATACTACGATAACGATACTGAAAACAAAGGAAACAGTTACCGCAACGATGGTGTGGACGTAGTAACCGCACCCAGTGGATATGCTCTTGGATATACAGAAAAAGGCGAATGGGTGGAGTATACTGTAAATGTAGAGGAAACCAACGAATATACCATCACAAGCAATGTTGCCAACTCTGCCGAATTGGATGGATTTCAACTCTTTATCGACGACAAAGCCATTACCGAAGAGTACACCATTCCAAAAACCTGCGACGACTGGAGCACCTACGAAGAAGTAGAGGTAGGAATAGTACGATTGGAGAAGGGACAACACATTCTGAAGTTGCAGATTGTAGGCAGTTATGTAAACATCGATTGGATTAAATTCGAAACCTATGACCCAACAGGAGTGAATGAAGTATTCAATACGAATAGTTATGAAGATGTGAGATACTTCGACCTGTATGGCAGACAACTTTCCGAGTCTGATTTACAGAAAAACAAGATCTATGTAATAGTATCACCCGATAATAGTGAGAACCATAAATTCATAAAAAAGCAATAATCGCTAGTTTTCTTTGGTTTTTTAAGTTAATGATCCGAAGAGGTGCCTTAGACAGGTACCTCTTTTTGTTATTTTCACTCCTCTGCAACATTTCTTATATAACGCAAAACATAATTCCATTTTATTGACACATTTTTCACATACTGCGACTGAATATTCTTATACGTAACAAACCTTAAGGAATAATTTTGCTAACGGAATTTAAACAGACCACAAAACAAAACAACGCCATGAAATATATTAGTAAAATTATTGCTTTCTCATTGATGGGGTATCTGTCTATGCAAGCATCATTTTCTGCAGAAACACTAAAGGTAAATCTTTCAGACAGTATTCGTCCTGTGACACACTGTGCGTCTGGTTCTCTATATGGTATGACGGAAACGCTTCCTGCTAACATAGATGAGATGGTAAAACCATTGAAACCAAATATGTTCTGTCTGCCTCCAGAAGGTAAAGAATACAATCAACACCCTTTCGGCGATGGTTTCATCGTAGCCAATAGATTGAAAGGAACAACGGCAAAGGTACAAATCACATTTCCCGATTTGCTCCCTAACTGGCCTTATAAATGGCCCGGACAACAATCTTGGTTGAGTTCTGTTGAGAAATACCTTAAAAAGAAAGTAAGCGAAGGATACGACAATATCGATAGCTATGTAATCTGGAACGAGCCAGACGGAACTTGGAATAATAGCAACGGAGATTTAAATACAACTGTTTGGAAGCCTACCTACGAACTTATTCGTAAGATGGATCCAAAAACCAAAATCGTAGGTCCATGTATCGCCTATTATAATAATGATAGAATGAAAAACTTCCTTAAGTTCTGTAAGGAGAACAATTGTTTGCCAGATCTTATCTGTTGGCACCAATGGGGAAGCGAAGGTTTCGCAGGTGCAGTGGATGCATGTCGTAAACTAATGAAGGAATTGGGTATCTCAGACCGTCCTTTCTGTATCAACGAGTACTGTGCAGGTTCTGGATCAGACAAGCAAAAGTTTGAGGGTTGTCCCGGTTATTCAGTACCATTTATCGCTAAGTTCGAGCGCCACAATGTAGAGAGTGCAACCATCTCTTGGTGGTTCGTTCCGCTACCAGGTCGTTTGGGAAGCTTGCTTACCTCTAATAACGAAAAAGGTGGAGGATGGCATCTATACAAATGGTACGGAGACATGGAAGGATACATGGCAAGAGTAACTCCTCCTAACGACTATAGCGACCATGTGGATGGTTTCGCCGCTGTTGACAAGAAACATAACTGTGCAAGTCTTGTATTGGGAGGAAACACATTGGGTGACGTAAATGTAGTATTCGACAAGATTCCTGATTTCTTAGGCGGAAAGGTAAAAGTGAAAGTTGAACGTGTTAGATGGGAGAGCAAAGATAAGGCTGTGAGTGGCACTGAATTGGTATCAGAATCAGAAATGACCATCAACGGAACATCGTTGACCGTTCCTGTAAAGATCGAGAGCATCCTTTACGGTTACCGTATCTACTTAACACCAGTGAATGTTCCTCAAAAACCTTACAATAACATAGTAGCAAAGATTCCCGGCAAAATTGAGATAGAGAACTACGATATAGCAGGACAAGGCTTTTCCTTCTACGACAATGATGAAGACAACAAAGGAGGCGAATATCGCGACGATGCCGTAGATATCGTAACAGCACCCAGTGGCTACGCAATCGGTTACACTGAAAAAGGAGAGTGGTTGGAATACACCGTAGAGGTGGAAGAAGATGGCGAATATGATGTTACAGCCAATGTCTCCAACAATGGTTCATTGGACGGATTTCAACTCTATGTGGACGGTAAACAAGTGACAACAGATTACACCATCCCACAAACAGGAGAAAACTGGAGTGAGTATGACGAGGTGATAGTTCCCGGTTTCTCAATGACAAAAGGAGAGCATGTCATCCGATTGATGATTGTAGGTAGCTATGTAAATATCGATTGGTTGAAATTCGAACTACATAGTTCAACCATCACAAATGACATCTACAACACATCTGCAGAGGGCGATGCCAACTACTATGATCTAAATGGACATAGAGTGAACGAAGACAGATTGCAAAACGATAAGATCTATATGGCTATTGACCCAGCAAACAAGATAGGTCATAAGATCATAAAAAAATAAGAGCAAAGCGTTATATTAAATAGATCAGATGAATGTTGCAGAGGGGTGCCCGTGGAGGGTGCCCCTTTGTGTGTTTTCTGTGAGAAGAAAATCTCAATCTATGCCCAAATATTACACACCTTTACACTATCTTTGCATCAATCCGATTCAAAATTTCGACTTATAGCAACCAATCAGATGAACAAATATGAATGAATACAAATAGACCATATGCAAAACTTTGCAGCAATAGATTTCGAAACAGCTAATTTTGAGCGTAGTAGCGTATGCTCTGTAGGCATTGTGATTGTACGAGACGGTGAGATTGCCGACCAGTTTTACTCGCTCATTCAACCAGAACCCAACTACTACAACTATAGATGTACGCAGGTACATGGACTTACCCAAACTGACACTGACAATGCAGATGTATTCCCTAAAGTGTGGGAGAAAATAGAACCACTCATCAAAGGGTTACCCTTGGTGGCTCACAACAAGGCATTCGACGAAAGTTGCCTAAAGGCCGTTTTCAAAACCTATGGGATGGACTATCCCGATTACGAATTTCATTGTACTTGCATTGCTTCAAGAAAGAAATGGCCATTAGGAAAACATAATTTGGATGTCATATCAGAAAGATGTGGGTATGTTTTGAAAAATCACCACCACGCCTTAGCTGATGCAGAGGCTTGCGCCTGGATAGCACGAGAGATACTATAATTAACACCCTCAAAATCGCATCTATGAACGCTTACGACATACTACAACTAGCCGTCTATGAAGATGGTGTCCAAATAAATGATACCTCTGATCTGGAGAATCTACATCACAAACTGGAGGAGAACAGCAAGAGATGTAAAGAGACTATTCCGTCGGATGGACTTGGATCGCACATACTCAGCATCATCAAGGAAGATGCTGTGTCTCCTGATTTTAACGAAGAAATTGTACGTAAGGCTCTGTCTTTAGGTTACTATCCTATGTCGATGGAGAAGCTTGTGCTTTCACAGGAAGAGTTTGATACTTATAACGAACTAATATCGAACATGATACCAAAAAGGGAAAACGAAGTGTATGCCTGGCGCTACTTTATGACGATACGTCATCACCAAAGAAAGATGATTATCAACTTTAATGATTTCACATTCCCCAAAAAGACGCGAAGGTATGTTCGACAAAAGTTTGGCGATTACACACTAACTTTCAATCGCAATTTCGAGCTATGTGCAGAGCGACTCATAGCACAATATGAAGCAAAAGAGGGTACATGGGTAGTTCCTCCATTGCTCGATACATTTCGAAAGATTCATCAAAATCCAGATAATCAGGTTAGTGTAGATAGCGTAGAACTATGGCGAGGAGAGGAGTTAGTGGCAGGAGAACTAGGATTCATCACACACAACGCCTATGCCAGCCTATGTGGATTCCATACCGAAAGCAATAGCGGTACCATTCAGATGGCTGCTTTAGGAACTATTCTGAAAGAGAAAGGATTTGCTTACTGGGACCTTGGAATGGAGATGGAATACAAGTATGTTTACGGAGCCATCTGTATGGGAAGATCCGCGCAAAAAACTTACTATGAGCGACTTGCTCCAACTCGCTTAGCCTTACCAAAGGAGGAGTTTAAAATAAAGGATTTGATAAAAACATAAAATCCACCATATCGAAATATGATGGATTGGAATTAAAATTTGCTCTGTTAATTCAAACTAATACTCTTTATTGAAGCACCCTTCGTGGTAAACTCTATATCTACCTTGAAATTGAAGAATTTACTATAGATGTACAATGGCACGGACTCATTCTCCTTGGGCTGATAATCAAAATCTACGAAGATGTTGTTACCCGAAAGATAGGAGTTGGTTGGCTTTAAAGAGGGACTGCCACTCTCATCCTGTTTCAAAGAAAAAACAGGATCTATGACAGCTAGTATACGAGGCAATTTTATTCTTATCTTTTTCTCAGAAAAAATATTCTTCACACTGTTCCAAGCACCTTTCTCAACCGATGATCCATAAACCTGAATAGCCTTCATTATCTTCTCTTTCAGTATATTCTCATCAATTTTGAAATCCTCTAGAAACTGGTTTCTCTCAAGAGTTAAATTTGCATTCTGTTTCTTAATCGACCTATCAATATTTTTCTCATACTTATAGTCTGCATTATCAATCCAGCAAATCTTATCATCCGTCATGGCAATAGCACGGAAATGAGTGATATCGTTATATTTTTTTCCATCACAAGTCAATGGAAGTACACCTATTTCTGTTACTTCACCATGTTTTAATATATTGATTGAAGGTAACTTTTGAACGTCATATTCATCCTTGTACATGTCGGTATAATGGATGCAAAGGAAGATACGCACATTCTCTAAATCAATATCAGAACGATTGTTAATGGTCACCTTGATTTCATCGTCTTTGCTCATCAAGGCCCAATTTTGAGTAGGTTCGATGGATACATCTATGAAAGACTGCTCTATAAGAATCTGTTTGAAACTGCTATACATATTGTTCTCACAATACTGCATATCGGTTAACAAGCAATCTTGTACAGACTGGTTTCCTCTACGGTAAAAATGATTAAAAATCTCATCCCGACATTTCTCATCCTCGCCTATCGAAGCGTAATGTTTCGCCTTTAGCAAGTTTGGACTAAACATACCAAAACCCTCCATTGTGGATTGATACAATCTAATCAGATACTTTCCTTCCTGAGACTTATTCAAATAAGACCTACTTTTATAAGCATTCAGCAAATCTGTCAACTCCTCTGCCTGTTTTGGATACTCAATGGCAGCTTGATCAAAGAAAGACAAAGCCTTACCTGTCTCCCCTTGATTATAGTAAACCAATCCTTTTAGTAGAAGTGCAGGAGCCGATTTCCCTGGGTATTGTTCAATGTAACTATCCAACTTCGATTCTGCCTCTACCAGGAACTCATTGATAGAAGGTTTCTGAGGATTCATCTCTATATTATACATAGAAGAGAGTATTTGCTCTCTATCCATCGAATCTGGACAAGCATTATAATTAGCAGCAATATTCACCAACGACAATGCAGAAAGAAGCATTGCCTCTCGATTGGCTGGCGACTCCTGCAAAATCTCTTGAGTGAGATTATATGCATACACAGGACGACCCCCATACAAGTCGATATAGACTTTGTCTTTTTTCAAACAAAGAGCGTCCCACTCTTTCATATACTTGTAATAGATAGGAGAATAATCTTCCAAATAGGCAATGTATTGCTCCCTGATTTCATCAATCTCTTTCTGAAGAGCCTTCTTTACCTCTTTCTGTTTCAGATATTCATCATATACATTGGATGTCAATGATGTGGCTCCATCGGTCATCATCTTAATCACCCCTACAGGATCTCCTGCTACAAGAGACATAGATACAGACTTAGGATCAACACTTTCAGCAAAAGCCGATACCCCATTGACCGTACTCACACCCATCAACTTCCAGATATCGTTCAATTCAGCGTGTTCTCTCTGTAGTGCAGTTAATTTTTCCATAATAGGGAACAACTTCCTTTTCTGCTCCAACACATCAGGAGCAACCCTACTGTAATCTTGCTTTGCCATATACTCAAGGAAGGAAGCCATATCACTCGACTGCGACTGAACCAAATCAATGCTGTTCATAATACGTATAGTCTCCTCTATGTCATAACTCTTTGCCTCTTTCTTCAATGCATTGTACGCAACCTCACATTCTGGTGACGGTTCATAAGGATCTTCCTTCGTGCTGATATAGTATTTATACCCATAAACAAGGGCAATTATAATTAAAAGAGATACTCCTACTATTGTCTTTCTGCTCATACTTACGATTCAAATTCTATGATACGCAAAGATACAAAACCATTTCGAAGGAAGAAGGAAAAAAGCAACTGAATAGTGGCAGTTAACACCAAGCGTCTGTTAAGACGCTACACCCGTAACCTTGTACATGGAACGAAGAGACATGTGCTGGGTAAGAACATAGTGAGTGGGGCACTCGTCTGTAAGACGATACAATACGCACGTATCCGAGGTAGCGTCTTGCAGACGCACAGTGACTTTACGTATCCTTGTATCCACCCTGCACATCCTCTTCACTTCGTGTCAGAGTATGTACAGGGTTGCCCATGTAACGTCTTTCAGACGTTGCCTACATAGTCCCCAAAAGCACTGCCATCATTGATAGTATTTTCATCCCTTGGGGTCAAAAGGTATATACTTGCCAAATTTAATTTTGTTGACCTATATAGGCAATGCCCATAAATGTCTATATTTCAAATCCAAAGATACAAAAAACGTAAAAAGAGTAGGCAAACTCTATACATTGCCAGAGTTCAATAAAGGAATCCGAACATCCAAAGAGGGATCTCTTTCATGCTGGTGTACTCGATGTCGTCTTTAGCAAGATAAGCATTCTCAATATCTTTGATCTGATGTGAAGTCTTATTTTTCCCTCCTACTTCAAATGTATATCCGTTCACTTCAAAATCTGCTTGGGATGGTGACGACACAATTGGATATAAATCTTGTAGAAATTGGATGAATATATTTTCTCTTATTGTTCCGATATTGGGTTCGCCATCAGTAAGTGCATAAGATAGGTTAGGATTATTTAAATAGACTTTATCTATTTTTTCTAATATCTTAATGCCAGTGGCTTTCTCTCTCACCATTGTAATCAACTGCGCTTTTTCCAAATACATGAAATAGTCTGGCAACGCATTTCTTGATATACCCAACTCTCTTTCCAAGACAGAGAAATTTGGTTTGAATGGAACACTCTGTGCTATTACATAAAGCAGTTTCTTCAATTTGGCACTTGAACTGACATTCATCTTTGCAAATGTTGGCACATCAAATTCCACAACCTGCTTTAATACACTTCTGAGTCGGATGGCGTAATCGTCCGACTCCAAAAAGAATGGATAGAATCCAGTTTTCAGATATTCCTTGAAATATACCAATGGTCTGTACTCCGTATAAGGAAATTTTACGTTCCCTTTAAGTATCTCTTCCAATGTATAAGTGGGAAGGTCTAAATGCAAAGTAAGATTAAGGTATTCTCGGAATGAGAGCCCTTTTAGATGATATTCCACCTTTCTTCTGCTTAAATCAGCTCCTCCCTGTTCCAAATCAAGAATTGAAGATCCTGTGTAAATGATTTGTAGGTCAGGCAGAAGGTCGTATATATTCTTTATCTCAACAGACCAACCACTATATTTATGAATCTCGTCAATATACAGCCTTTTACCTCCGTTTTGATAAAACTCTTTAGCTAAATCAAACAATCTATGTGTGGTGAAATAAAATTCATCTGCCGTAACGTAAAGTGAGTGTTCTACGTCATTGGTTATTTTGATATGCTGAAGGACTAATGTGGTTTTTCCCACCCCTCGTGCACCCAAGATGGCTATCAACCTGTTATTCCAGTTGATTTTGTCGTGTAGATAACGTACAAAATCAATGTTTACTCTATCAATCAGTAATTTATATGTCTCAATCAGATTATTCATAACGTATAATTTTCTACAAAATTATATAATTGCACGATAGAGTATGCAGTTTTTACTAAAAATTGCATGATGGAGTATGCAATACTTACCTTTTTATATACTTCGTAACAAAAAGATGAGCGAATTATCAGCGTTTGACTACAAAAAGATGAGCGAATTGATGATTAGATACAGAAACAAAAAAGAGCAAGAAGAGCAAGCCCCTTGCTCTCACACCGCCATTATCATATTAGTTCAGTATCGATTGATACGATTTCCTAAACTCTTTAAATATCGTATAATCCCAACCCATCACACAATACTGATAGAAGGAATCGGTAAACGGATTGTCATACACGACACTCTCTTTATTCGCCCTACCTTTTTTATAGATAGCGAACATACCTTTTGTTTCTTTGCCTCTTCTATCAAGATTTAGAATCTTGCTATTGTAATAATCATAAAAGGAGATTTCATACTCAGACAACGACAATGTTGCATTATGGACAGCATCTTTCTCATCCATATAACTCAATGTTAGATTCATTCCCTCCAAAGAAATAGAAGTAATGTAAAATCGTGTGGCCAGTCTCTTTCTACCCTTGTAATCGAGAGAACCAAACAAATAGTACATGCACCCAATAACAAAAGGAAACCACGCTATAACAAGAATTGAGATGCTGCTATTTGAAAAAACATAGCAACACAATAATGTTATCGAAGCCACAAGACACATCCACAAAGGATATAAGTGAGGGGCATAATTATGCTCCTGAAACCATTTAACTCTATCACTATAGGATATAGGTTCTATATTAAAAAAGAAATCACTCATTATGAATCAATAGGTTATTCGACATGAGATGGAGTCAATATAGGATAATGCTCCTCCTCGTATTCATCAACCAACTCAGAAAGGATATTCAACTCCACCGTTTTTAACCATTTATTAAAATAGGTAAATTGTAATAAGGGAGCAAGAAGCCAAAGCCTCCTGCTCCCTTTATTATCAGAGAATTCTTAATTCAAAATTAAAAATTCATAATTATCATTAGCCCATAACGACTACAACCTCGTTCACACTCTTCATCTTGTTGAATGGAACTACGTTGCCTTCGATAGCCTTTCCGTTCAATGTAACTGAAACAACACCCTTCTCCACCTTCTTAGGGTTCTTAACGGTGATGTTGACAGTCTTGCCACGGAAGCGACGAGTAGCAGTGAAGCCCTTCCATCCTGGGATACATGGATCGATCAACAATCCATCATAGTCTGGACGGATACCCAAGATGTATTGAGCGGCTGTGAAGTATGCCCAAGATGCTGTTCCACTCAACCATGGGCAACGGCTTTGACCTGCACGCATGTTGTAAGTAGAGCAAGTAGTCTGTGCATATACGTAAGGCTCGATTTGACGAACCTCAGCACGCTCGTTGTAAGCTGCTGGCAAATAATTCTTGTAGTTCTTGAATGCACGCTTACCGTGACCCAAGATACAGTCTGCCATGATTCCCCAACCTTGAGTGTGTTGGAATACTGCAGCATTCTCCTTCATACCCTTGATGAACAAAGGAGCCTTGATTACAGATGCCTCAGTCTTCTCGTATGGAGGATCGCAAAGAACCAAACCGTATTTAATAGCCAAACGCTTCTCGATGCTGTTCATGACAGTCTCAGCACGCTCGCCAGTTGCCTGACCAGAGATGACTGACCATGAGTTAGGGTTCAACCAGATAGTACCCTCGTTGTTTGGATCGTTCTTGGTACCGAAGATGTAACCATCCTCCTTGATAGCGCGAACATACCACTCACCATCCCAAGCAGCCTTGTCGATGTCCTTGGTCAATTGAGCCAAATGGCCCTCTGCCCACTTCACCTCGTCAGCCTTGTTCAAGCGAGTACAGATATCGATATATACTGTCAAAGCGTAACGCAACTGCATTGCAACGAAGACAGTCTCACCCTTGGCACCCAATACCAAGCAGTCGTTCCAGTCTGCCTTCAAACCGCAAGGCAAGTTGTTCTTACCACGACGGTCCAAGTTGAATTGGATAGCACGCTTCAAGTGGTCGAGTACAGTACCCTCTCCCTTGTCAGAGTAAGGCAATACCTTGTTATAGTAATCCATGTTACCCAACTCCTTAACGTATGTTGGAACGGTGTTGAACAACCACATACAGTCGTCAGAACGGAAGTCGCCCTCTGGTGTTGGAGCCTCGTGTCCTGGGTTGTGTGCGAATGGTTTTACCACTGGCATTGCACCACCGTTAGAGTTTTGTCCGGTCAACATCAACTCAAGACGCTCAACCACCTCTTCAGGAATGTTGTGGATCACACCCAACATATCTTGGATAGTATCACGATAACCCATACCATCACGCTCACCACGGTAGATCAAAGAAGCTGCGCGGCTCCATGCGTAAGTGATCAAGTTGTTGAATGGGTTCCACATATTGATCATGCTGTTGAATGCAGCATCTGGAGTGTTAGCAGAAAGACCTTCGATACGTCCGTGCCAGTAGTTAACTACCTTGTCGAACTCAGCCTTTACCTTAGCAGGAGTAGCCACCATCTTAGCAGCCTTCTTACCCTCTACCCAAGCCTTACCGATACCTAGAACAACAGTGAATTCCTTTGTCTCGCCTGCAGCCAACTCCAAGTCAACCTGAAGTGTACCACAACCGTTGTCACCCTCAGTCACTGTGTTACCACATTGTCCGTTAACAACAGAAAGAGGGTTTGCGTATGTATGATATGAACCGATGAACTTATCACGGTCGCTATCATAACCAGTTACCTTCTGACCTACGACACCGATGAAAGAGTGACGAGCTTGGTCTTTGTTTTGGAAGTTCTCTGGCTCCTCTGGCATATAGAGGTTGTTACCGTGATCGATGAAACCGTTCTTGTAAGCAGTCTTTACGATATACTGAGTATATTGCAAGTTGTTGCTATCATCGTTCATGTTCCAGTTAGACGCGAATTCTGCGTATGTGAACGCACGAAGCTTGCGTGACTTGTTTCCTTGGTTAGTCACCTTCACGTGCCATACCTCGAACTCTTGTCCCTTAGGAACGAAGTAAAGAGTCTCTGTCTTGATATCTGAATACTCAGAAGAGATCTTGGTGTAAGCTGAACCGTGGCGGCACTCGCTCTTGTATTGATCGAGCGGCTTACCTACTGGTTGCCATGAACCTGACCAGAAGTCCTTAGACTCGCAGTCGTGCAAGTAGATGTAGCGACCTGGTTGATCCAATGGAACGGTGTTGAACTTGATTCTTAGGAAACATCCTTGTACTGATGAGCGGAAGAAAGAATAACCGCCTGCATTGTTGGTGATGATAGCTCCGTAACGAGTATCTCCCAAGTAGTTACTCCATGATTTAGGAGTAGCCGGGTTGGTTACGACGTACTCTTTGTGTTCGTCGTCAAAATATCCGTATTGCATAAAACTTAATTATTTAATTTCGTTACTTTAGATATACTTCTCCAAAAATAATGCTTTTTTACAAAAAGCATAGTAGAATGAGACTTTTTTTTCTGAAAATATATGTTATCAGAAAGAGCTAAACTATCCAAAATATTCAGTTCGACTGGCGTCTAATCTCAAGAAAATAAACAATAATATAGTAAATCCCCATAAGGAAGAACCTCCGTAACTAAAGAATGGCAAAGGAATACCAATTACAGGAGTCAGACCAATTACCATACCAATATTTACCGCCACATGAAAGAAGAGAATCGAGGCAACACAATAACCGTAGATACGACTAAACAAGGAGCGCTGCCGTTCTGCCATAAGAATAATCCTCAACATCAACGTCAAGAACAAAGCCAATACGGCAAACGTACCTAAAAATCCGTGCTCTTCACCTACTGTACAGAAGATAAAGTCCGTGTCTTGCTCAGGTACATATTTCAACTTGGTTTGCGTTCCATTAAGAAATCCCTTGCCCCAGAAACCTCCTGATCCAATCGCAATCTCAGATTGGTTTACATTATATCCAGCCCTCTGAGGATCATTCTCCATACCCAAGGTCACACGAATACGCGTTTTCTGATGTGGTTTCAACTTATCAAATGCCCAGTCTGATGTATTAGTGAAAATGATAGCCCCCACCGAGAAAAGACCTATGAAGAAAAACCTCCACATTCGCCTTTGAAAGGCAGTATAGGCCAAATAGCCTAACGTTAGCAAAACAACCACATATCCAACATAAGTGAATTTGAAATCTACAGGCACCAACTTATGAATAAGATATGCCACAACATATAAGAACGATGTGACCCCAGCAATAATCGCGGGAACCTTCCTATCCTTATCGAAAATCAGTAATAGTCCAAGCTGCACAAGGGTCGACAGAATCATCACAATAAACAATCCATAAGACTCCTCCGGTATTGACGCAAGTATGGCCACATCCCCAAAACGGATAGACACCACAAAAACAACAGCCAGATAGAAACCTATAAACAGAATCAGACCTGGCATACCCTCACGGTACAATACCAAGAAAAGGGCGGCATAGACCAACGCCGAACCTGTCTCATTCTGAAGTATGATCATTAGCATCGGCAGCATTATGATAAATGCCACCTTGGCTGCATCCGACAAGCGTCCTATTCTAAATCCATACGAACTCATAAACTTCGACAATGCCAAACAGGTGGCCGTCTTTGCAAACTCTGCAGGCTGTAAACTAACAGGTCCTAAGACCAACCACGAACGGGAACCCTTAATTGGCGGGGCGACAAATATGGTTACTAGCAACAACAAGAGCATCAGGGCATAAATCGGATAGGCAAAAACATTATACAAGCGACTATCCAACAAGAGAAGTACAACCGCAATCACAGCAGACAAACCAATCCATACAAGCTGTTTTCCATAACGATACGAGAAATCGAAAAAAGATGCATCCTCAAAGTTGAAGACTGCACCATAGATACAAAACCAGCCTGCAGTCACCAACAAAAAATAGAGGGCAACTGTAAACCAATCAATATTGTGTACTATGCTAACCTGCCTACTTGCCATGTACTTTCGGTAATAAATTTGCGTTTAATATTCTCTCCTCCATCCATTGCCTACGCTTTGGTATATACCCTTTCAGATATTTTTCCATCATCAGAGTAGCAATAGGTGCTGCCCATGTGGCTCCAAAACCACTATTCTCCACTACCACACAAATAGCAATCTTAGGATCATCTTTGGGGGCAAAGGCCATAAACAAAGAGTGGTCTTCTCCATGAGGGTTCTGAGCAGTTCCCGTTTTACCACAGACATCGATACTATCGATACGAGATGCGTAACCAGTACCCGACTTCATTACCATCTCCATTCCATCCACAACCGGAGTGAAGTATTGGCTCTCAATAGAAGTTACCTTCTTAGTAATATAAAGACTATCCAACTGGAATCCGTCAATATGTTTTACCAAATGAGGAACATAGTAGTAGCCTCTATTCGCAATAATGGCCGCCAGATTGGCAATCTGCAAAGGAGTGGCTTGAATCTCTCCTTGTCCAATAGAGTTGGAAACGATCATAAGCGATTTCCAACGATTCTCACCATACCATTTATCGTAATATTTAGCATTCGGTATGAATCCTCGCTTCTCATTAGGCACATCAGCACCCAACTTGTAACCAAATCCCAAAGAGACAATATGTCGCTTCCAAACCTCAAATGCTTCTGAAATCTTCTTGTATTTAGGATGATCCATCATGGCACGGTAACCTGCACAGTAATAGGCATTACAAGAGTGCTGTACCGATTGTTCAAGATTCAATGGAGAGAAGTGGTTGTGGCAACCCACCGTAAAACTTCCCACATGATAACCAGCGTGACAAGGATAAGCCGTAGATGGATAAATAATCTTCTCCTGCTGAAGGATCAACGCATTAGCCGTCTTAAATGTAGATCCCGGAGGATAGCAAGCCATCATAGGACGGTCGAACAAAGGTAGCAATGGATCATTCTGCAACTGCAGATAATTAGCAGATCTGCTTCGTCCCACTAACAACGAAGGATCGTATGTAGGACTGGATACCAAAGCAAGAATCTCTCCCGTAGAGGGATCGATAGCCGCAACACTACCCACCTTGTTTTGCATCAGTTGTTCTCCGTAAGCCTGCAAGGCAATATCAATAGAGAGTGTCAAATCTTTTCCGGCCTTTGACTCCACATCAAAAGCACCATCCTCATAGCGTCCCTGCAATCGTCCATGCGCATCGCGCAAAAAGATGCGAACACCTTTTTCTCCTCTCAAATATTTTTCGTAGGTCTGCTCGATTCCATTCTGACCAGCATAGTCACCCTGAACATAAAACTCAGGATCTGCCTTGATCATGTCTTTGTTTACCTCGCCAATAGAACCAAGCAAAAGGGCTGCATTATGGTAGTTGTATTCGCGTAGGGTTCTTTTCTGTAAAGATACTCCTTGGAATCTAAATAGCTGCTCCTGCAATACTCCATAGTCTTCGGCCGACAATTGAGTCATAAACGATTGCTGCGTATAGGAAGAATACCCTACACGCTTACGCATATCTTTCATTCTTTTTTGGAACTCTTCAACTGTGATATTCAACAGGCTACAGAACTTCAATGTGTCAAAGTCCTTCATCTCACGAGTGATCATGTTCACATCGTAAGCTGGTTTGTTGAAGACCAAGATCTCTCCATTACGATCCTTGATCAATCCACGGGCAGGGAAATCTATCTCTTTCAAGAAGGCATTACTATCTGCCTTGTCCTGATAGGTATCATCCAAAATCTGAAGGTCAAACAATCGGACAATATACAAGAGAACCACGATGACCATTAGGCCACCTATCACCAATCGTCTATTGCCATACAAATCGTTTAACATAGAAGTCCTATCTCTTGTTACTTAATCGCTCTACAATATAAATCAACAGAAGTGTGAAGATGGAGCAAGTAATCGTATTCAACAAGGTATTGAAGAAATGAGACAAAGTAAATGCCTCAATTAGGAAGAATACGAAATGATGAATCAGCACCAAGATTCCTGCATACTGCATAAACATCTGCGGACCAAAAGACTTGAACGAAGGTGTAACCGCTTCATAATCTTCACGCGGTCCGAATATCTTTTGAAAATGAGGTTTCAGATAAGCTAGCAAAGTAGTTGCGAAGGCGTGGCAACCCAAGGTTCCACAAAAGATATCTACTGACAAGCCTAATAGGAATCCTAAGAAAAGGGTCATATCCTTATTGACCGATGAAGGCAACAAAAGGATGAAATAGATGTATAAATAAGGGTTAATGAAACCGAGGAAACAAACATTGTTCAAAATCAACACCTGTAGTAAAACCAACAAGATGAATGATACTACATATCTAACTGCACCAATCATTCCTTCACCTCCTTTCCTTCCAACTCTCTTTTCTCCTCATCATGACGGAACTCAATAACATCCACATACGAAAGATGCTTAAAATCTACCGAAAGACGAATATCTATAGAATAAAAGTTATCGTTTCTGCTCTTCATCTCAACCACTTCTCCAATCATCATTCCTTCTGGGAATACAGACGAGTATGCACTCGACTTCACCGAATCGCCCACACTGATTGGAATGTAAAGAGGCACCTCCTCCAATTTAGCATAGCGCGTATCCGTACCGCCCCAAATAACAGTACCCACATCACTCTTACCTGCCACCTTGGCATTAATCTTCGACATTGAGTTCAACACCGGCAAAACAAGAGAGAAATGAGGCGACGTGTTACAAACAATTCCCACAACACCTTCACTATTCGAAACACCCATACCCTCTTGAATACCATCAATGGTACCCTTATCGATTGTAATGTAGTTGTTCGTTAGATTAGTGGTCGCATTTATCACCTTAGCTGTTCTGAATATATAGTGCTTAGCAAGAGACTCATTTTTTCTACCGACATAAGTAGTGTCATAACGATAAAAATCGATTTGAGACTGTAGCTGTTCCGCTCTTCTTTTCAACTCTGCATTCTCCTTGACAAGATCCTCGTTAACCTTTCCCAATGAGAAATATTGGGTTACGCTCTCGGTGAAACTATACAAAGTTCCAACCAGGATGTTACTGGAACTCAAAAAATGGACACGTTGAAACTGGTTATGATTTACAATCATCACCAATGAGAAAATCTCCAAAAATATGAATAAGAAGAGAGTCTTAAACCTCAGTAAAAAACGAATGAGCGACCTCATAAATACTATATATACAACATAAATAAACCACAAAGCACGCGAAAAAACGGAGGTACTCTGTGGTCTATATCTTTAGGTAAGAATTATTATCTTTTCAAGAATGAGAACTTATCTACATTCTTCAATGCAATTCCTGTTCCTCTTGCCACTGCGTGTAATGGATCGTCCGCTACGTGGAAAGGAATACCAATTTTACTTGACAATCGTTTGTCGAGACCTCTCAACAAGGCTCCACCACCTGCCAACCAAATTCCTCTGGATACGATATCAGCGTACAACTCAGGAGGAGTTTGTTCCAAAGCTCCCAAGATAGCTGCTTCAATCTTGGAGATAGACTTCTCGATACAGTGTGCGATCTCTTGGTATGAGACTGGCACCTCCATTGGAAGGGCAGTCATTTGGTTAGGACCACGAACGATATAGTCTTCTGGCGGCTCCTCCAAACTTGTAAGAGCAGAACCCACTTTGATCTTAATTTGCTCAGCAGTACGCTCACCCACTCTGATATTGTGTTGGCGACGCATATACTCGATGACATCCTCAGTCAAATCATCACCCGCAATACGGATAGACTTGTTAGATACGATACCACCCAAAGAGATTACAGCGATCTCAGTAGTACCACCTCCGATATCAACGATCATATTTCCTTCCGGAGCCTCAACATCGATACCGATACCAAGAGCAGCAGCCATTGGCTCGAATATCATGTATACTTCACGACCACCGGCGTGCTCAGACGAGTCACGTACGGCACGGATCTCAACTTCAGTACTACCAGATGGGATACAAACAACAATTCTCAATGATGGAGATGAGAACCAACGATTGTGAGACATAGCAGTCTTAATCATTCCTCTCATCATTTGCTCTGCTGCACCAAAGTCGGCGATCACACCATCACGCAACGGACGAACCGTGCGGATTCCCTCGTGCGCCTTTCCGTGCATCTTCTGAGCCTTCTCGCCGACTGCAATCAACTTGTCAGTCTTGCGATCCAATGCTACCACAGAAGGTTCGTCAACCACTATCTTATCATTGTGGATAATGATAGTGTTGGCCGTTCCAAGGTCCATGGCTATTTCTTGTGTGAAAGAAAACAAACCCATTTTCTAACCTGTTTTTTTAATTAACCATTAAAGATTCTTTGTAACTCCGTCGAAATAACCGAAGATAGCAGAATCATAGTGAGAAGAAACTGCGAATGCTTGCTTTGCAAACCACTTACGAGTATCCAAAGTTGTTTGAGCACCATTCTCATTCAATTGCTTCAACAATGGTTGGTATTGAGCCTTAGAAGCAACAATCACAACATCCTTGAAGTTCTTTGCAGCAGCACGAATCAAAGAGATTCCTCCAATATCTATCTTCTCGATGATTGCTTGCTCCTCTGCACCAGAAGCTACCGTATCCTCAAACGGATATAGATCTACAATTACAAGGTCAATTTCAGGAATTTGATATTGGTTCATTTGGTCAATATCTTGAGGCATATCTCTACGACCCAAAATTCCTCCGAAAATCTTCGGATGCAATGTTTTCACACGACCACCCAAAATGGATGGGTAAGTGGTTAACGACTCAACCGCCTGACATGGTACGCCCAACGATTCGATAAAAGTTTGTGTTCCACCTGTTGAAATGAGTTTCACACCCTCAGCGTGAAGTTTGCGAACGATCTCATCTAAATTGTCTTTGTGATAAACAGAGATCAACGCAGTCTTAATTTTCTTATAATCAGCCATTTATGTAAATGTATTTTATTTTCCTTTGCAAAGTTAGAAAATAATCATTTTTCTGAAAAATAGTTGAACGATTTTTTTTCAACAAAATCTCTTTTTCTCCTTTGATTTATAGGCAGATATGGAAAATGCGAATAGCAGACTTGTATAATAACAAACTCTACTATTCGCACATAATCAGCCCAAATGGATCTGTTCGAACAATTATCGAATCACTGTTCCTGTCGACTCCCCTAACTGGTCAGCTTTTGTTATAACTACTTGTTTTACACCAGCTTGTATAGCAGCAAAAGAGTTTTCCAACTTCGGAATCATGCCTTCTTTGATAATACCCTTCTCAACATACTCAACAAAGTGCGAATGGTCTATTTCTGGGATAACACTATCATCATTCTCAGCATCCATCAAAACACCTTTTTTCTCAAAGCAATAGACCAAAGTAACCTCAAAATGCTTAGACAAAGCCTTTGCAGCCTCACCAGCAATGGTATCGGCATTGGTATTTAGCATATTTCCCTTCTTGTCGTGTGTCAATGGTGCCAACACAGGCACTACACCTTTCTGTATAAGATCTGCCAACAACTCGGAATTAACCTCCTTCACATCTCCAACAAAACCATAATCCACTGTCTTAACAGGACGCTTATCCGAGCGCATATAATTAAGGTCTGCTCCCGTCAAACCTAATGCGTTGACATTTAGCGATTGTAGACGGGCTACAATGTTTTTATTGACCAAACCAGCATAAACCATAGTCACCACCTTAAGCGTCTCCTCGTCGGTAATGCGACGGCCATCCACCATCTTACTCTCAATTCCCAAACGAGTGGCCAAAGCAGTGGCCGAACGGCCTCCTCCGTGAACCAACACCTTGCGGCCCTCTATTTTTGAGAATCTTTGCAACAAATCATTTAGAGTGGCTTCCTCTTCAACGATCTTTCCACCTACTTTGATTACTGTTAATTTCTCCATATTACTTATTCATTTAAATCAAAAAAGAAAGACCGTATCGTTTTAGATGCGGCCTTTCGAAAGATCCTTTTATAATGTATTATTTGTTTTTCAAAAGATCACGAATCTCAGTCAATAGGACCTCTTCCTTTGATGGAGCAGGAGCAGGAGCAGGAGCTTCTTCTTCCTTCTTCTTCATTGAATTAAGAGCCTTGATGAACATAAAGATACAGAATGCAACTACAATGAAGTCGAATACAACTTGCAAGAAGTTACCAAAACTCATTACAGCAACACCTGCCTCTTGTGCTTGTGCCAATGTGTCATAGATTTGCTTGTCGCGACCACCCAATTGAACGAACCAATTAGTAAAGTCGATTCCACCAACTGCCAAAGAGATCAATGGCATAAAGATATCTGACACCAAAGAAGTAACAATCTTTCCGAAAGCACCACCAATAACAACACCGACTGCCATATCTACGACATTACCGCGCATGGCAAAATCCTTAAATTCTGATAAAATTTTCATGACAAATATTAGTTTTACGTTTTATTTTCCAAAAATAAAACATTTCTCCTTTTTTTTCTACTTTTGTAAAAATATTTTTAACTGAACCAGTTAGAAAGGATACCTAAAATGAACTCAACCAATTTCCAAAAAGAACTAGATAAAATCATAGAGACTCTTACCCGAAACGGGGAGGTTCCCTCTTTGTTGCTACATAGCTGTTGTGCACCTTGCAGCAGTTATACATTAGAGTATCTTTCCAACTATTTTAAAATTACACTCCTATATTATAATCCCAACATAGCACCTGCAGAAGAGTATGAGAAAAGAGTGAAGGAACAAGAGAGACTCATCCACGAATTAACACCCAAACATCCCATACAATTTATAGCGGAGAAATACGAACCTCATGAATTCTACGACAAAGTGAGAGGTTTGGAGAAAGAACCTGAAGGCGGCGAGAGATGTTTCGTATGCTACCGCCTACGCATGGAACGCGCCGCACAATATGCGAAAAAGCTGGGCTGTAACTATTTCACCACCACCCTTACCATCAGCCCTTTGAAAAATGCAGAAAAGATAAATGAGATCGGAAACGAACTAAGTGGAATCTATCACGTCAACCATCTACCTTCCGACTTCAAGAAAAAAGGAGGATATCAACGCTCCATACAACTATCTAAGGAACACAATCTTTATCGTCAGAACTACTGCGGATGTATCTTCTCCAAAAGGGCAGATTAACATTTTTTATAATTTTCAATGGATTTTTTACACAAACATTTGCGAATAAAAAAATATTAATTATATTTGCCATTGTAAAGTGTTTCCTGAGAAAGAGATTATTCGAAAATCAATTTCTCCTTATTAGCATAAAAGTTGTTTCGCACATGAAAGTGTGTTGCTATGTGTGTTGTGTTATAAGTAGTAGCAGAAGAAACACTTCGACTTTTTAATTGTGGTTAATATTTTAAAGTATAAGTGTATGGTTAATAGAATGAATTTTATAACAAAAAGCATCCTCGCATGTTGCATGCTTTTATTTACATCAGTTATGGCCTTTGCCCAATATCCTGAAGGTTCACCCGTTGGAATCAATGGTAAGTTGAGAATCGAAAACGGACAACTTGTTAACGAGTGTGGCACTCCCGTTCAATTAAGGGGAATGAGTTCTCATGGTTTAGCTTGGAACCCCGACGCATACAATGAAAGTTCTATTAAAGCTCTTGTAGAAGATTGGAACATCAGCGTGTTCCGTATTGCTGTCTACACACACGAATGGGGCGGATACACAACAGGTCAGTGGAGAACCCGCGAACAATACCATGAGATTATCGACAACCTTGTTGATCTTTGTGGAAAGTATGGTATCTACTGTCTTATCGACTGGCACGTACTTAACGGCGGAAGTGGAAATCCAAACAACACTTTAACAGAAGCTACCTACTTCTGGGAGTATATGGCAAAGAAACACAGAGAGTCGTCTCATGTTCTTTACGAGATATGCAACGAGCCTAACGGAGGTAGCGTTTCATGGTATGTAGTAAAGAAATACGCAGATACGATCATTCCTATCATTAGAAAGATCGACCCTTATACAATCATTATATGTGGAACACCTACATGGAGCCAAGATGTAGACAAGGCAGCTAGAAGTCCGTTGGAATATAGCAACATTATGTATACTCTTCACTTCTACTCTGGCACTCATGGAAGGCCATTGAGAGACAAAGCCGATGAAGCCCTAAGCAGGGGTGCAGCCATATTCGTAACTGAGTTTGGAACATCCATGGCAGATGGTGGAAAGGATGGCAATATCTACACAGAGTCGTGTGACTATTGGATGGATTGGATGAACGAGCACAATATCAGCTGGTGTAATTGGAGCTTCTCAGACAAGGAAGAATCATCTGCAGCATTAAATAAGAATGCAGTAAAGAACAAAGACTGGAATAATGTATCAGCATCAGGAGCATATATCAAATCAAAGTTGGCTGAACCGTACAAAGACAGCTATGTGCAATGCGACGAGCACTTCGATCCTGAATTGCCAGAGATTTGCGATACATGCAATGCAGTGGAAGACATCAACAACGATGTAGACGTTATTATCTATCCAAACCCAATGGTAGACAATGCATTCAGCATCGAAGCACCATTTGAAGTAGAGAAAGTGATCATCTACGATATGGATGGCAAAGAAGTAGAAAGATATGATATCCCAAACACAAATTATTATATCACTCACAACTTACGAGAAGGGGTCTATCAGGTTAAAATTTATGGTTCTAAATTTATTACAGTTAAAAAGTTAATTAAGAAGTAATCCTTGAGGACGAAAATTTTTACAAGTTTAGGTGGCATCCGTTTGGGTGCCACTTTTTTTTAGGGGGGGGACACCTATGCAATCCTATCTGAATAGATCTTACTTGGTACGTAATAGTTAAAAATTCTAAATTCACCTCATTCATTTAGGTATTTAGCAAATAATAGCCTAACTTTGCAGCCGAAAACCAAACCCCATCGGTACGGGATACGGATTGCAGAATTGCTACGGATTGAAAATCAAACACAAACGGATTGAGAGAAGAGCGGCAATGAAGAAACCGAATAAAACGAATTGAAATTTAAATACTAACAATAGTCTCGTAATACTTAATGAATTACAGACGAAATTAAAAACAAAATTATGAAAAAAATTTTTTCAATCTTTTGCTATGCCATTCTAGCAATGACTGCAGTATCGTTCTATTCTTGTGATAAGGAAGAGTGTGAGGATGAGTATGAAACTCAAACTGAAGAGACACCAAGGTATGCGCGTCTTGTAGCTTCCGTTTCAGACAACATCCTCGAGTATGGTGACATCGTCCTGACTTTGAAGGGGAACCAAATCAATAAGGAGTGTAGATTGTCGAAGGGTAAGGCGGTCGACAGCTTGGCTTACAAGGTATTCGAGTCATTTGAAGAAGACGAATATCCAGGAAAGATAGCTGGTCATGAAGTTGAGATCCCTGTTTTCGAATGCACGAAGGACTCGCTTATCGTTACTTCAAAATTTGAATTGAGTGAGGCTGGAAAACAAAAGATGGCAAATGCAAAACCGGGTGAAGAGGAGGATTTCGCTTGCGAGTTAGATTTTGGATTGTGCACTAAAGATGGTATCTTTATATCAGGTGATGACGATGGTCAATACTTCCGTGGAATTGGGGTTGCAGAATTCGAAGCTTTTGTGGAAAGTTTTATTCCATATTTCACAAAAGAATTAGTAATTAAATAATCAGTTTCAGCACAGGAGAGTGAGTCTCTTGTGCTGATTTTTTTTACATCAAATAGGGTGACTCCAGTGAATGGATCGACTAAATTGAATTTATAACATAAACAAATGAAGAAGATTTTTTTTCTAGCATCAGTTGTATGCGCAGGTTTATTCGCAATGGTTTCTTGCGGAGACAAAGACGAAGAGTTGAACGACGACAGAGGGGGTTCTGGCAGTTCAGAAGGGATTGTCGTAGGACATGGAGACCACATGATCGCCGGTATCATTGCGAATGAGACTGTATTGTCTTTCTGTGATCCTTATTTCCTTTTCGAACACGATGGAAAGGTGGATTCGTTTGCATGTAATGCACCAGAGGTTGAGAGCGAAGAGTTTGAGATTAATGGAGAGAACTTTACGGCTTATGTTGTGGAAAAGGAGATCAAGAGTCGTCCTGTAACAATAAGGGTGAAAACAAGCGAGAAGCCTGATTTCGACCAAAAGATAGCAGAATACAGTGAGGCGGCTTTTGCATGTAAACACATTACATTACAAAAAAATACCAAGGAGTGGAATGAAGCGGCTTTGGAACAGATGTTGAAGTATGACAGAAATGTAGAGGTCTACACATTCCCGGCTACTGCAGTGGATAAGTTTCGTTCTTATTTAACAAAAGCTGTTGGTGGTTACAAGACTATCGAATAGATAATTGTCATAAAACCAAATCGCCTCATGGTAATCGTGGGGTGATTTTTCCTGTTTTATGATAATTCAAGTAAGTTGAAATATATATTTTTTTATGAAATCAATAATTAAATTTTTAAAATGTTCTTTGCTGCTCTTGTTGCTGGTGCCAACGAGTATGCAGGCGAGCAACGAGGCGTATGAGAATGCCAAGGATCGGATGTACATCTCTTGTATGCCGCTCTCCGGGTCGTCATACCGCTTCAAGGTGTTGGTGTTCTCTAGAGCCTCTTATAACCATTGGGCAGGTTCAGGTTCTTACATTTCTTACAAGATTGGTAACGACGCTGAAGTCAAACTGTTTGAATTCCAGGGTAAGAATTATGATGGTGTAAAAACGGGGTCTGTAGAGACTGCATGGGTGACGCCAGCAACAGGACAAGGTACTTTTTCTGTGAACGAAGTGCTTCTCAAAAATGGTTCTAAAAACGAGTGTAAAACACTACCTGCGTCTATTATAGAAAGTGATCAGCCATCGTTCTTCCTTCAGATTGACTGGACTCCTGACTACGAAACTTTTGAAAAAAAGAATGTAAAATCACTTTCTGTTTTATGTCATGTTTATGATGAGTGTGTAGGTACTGACCATTGGAGAGATTATAATTTAGGTAAGTACAGCTATAATAATACAATCCAGCAGCCAAGGTTGATTCAACCCTATATCGATATAAATGCTCCGAAAAGTGAGCAAGGTAGAATGGTTTTGACCTGGACGACCATGAAAGAGTGTGATTCTCTTTCCTATACTTTGGATGGGAAAGAAATAAAAAAGAGTGGTCACTTTGCTAACTCTGATACATTTAGCTTGCCTCAGACAAACAGCGTACGTACGGTTTCGATTGATACTAAGATGTATCAAGATGAGAATAGAACGTCGCCTGTATTTTTGAGTTCTAATAGCGTAGAGGTGCTCCCTTACCAGGCTATGAGTTCTTTCTCTGTGACGGAACTGGGAGGATCCAGGGAAAATAACTATCTGAACCGAGGATTCAATAAGTTGGAATGGACCATAGATTATCCATCGTCGACAGACTACATTCCGGGAGACCAGTTTGTGCTGAAGCGTGGTTATAAATCCGATCTTTCCGATGCTGAAACAATAGAAACAGTTTCTATTTTTTCTACTTCAGATTTGGTTCTTGAACCTGTTGGTGATGGTAAAATAGAAAAAGATAGTCCTGACGGAGAAGAAATTTTAGTAAAGGATACAATCATAACTAAAGCGATCTTCACCTACATTGATAGTACAGTAGGTGCATATTGCAATAGGGATGCTAAAGACAAGACGATAGTCTTTCCGTTTTCAGAGGAAGACGTTGTCTTTAAGGATGGAACCTATAGGTTAGCGAAATACGAATCGAGAGATCCTGAAGTAAGAGCACAAGTTGATAGTTTTTTCAAACATTTTGTAACCTACAATCGCAAAGTGTACTACTCGGTAGAGCGTGCATCTGCTGCTTCTCTCTTTACAAATTTGAGTGAAAAGTATCAAAGGAAAGATTCTGTGGCAAAAACCAAACAACTTCCGTTGATTAATCAACTGACAGTACAAAAAGTGAAAGGCTGGGATCAAAATCATCAAGCAGCTATCACTATTCAATTGTATAATTTTACTCCAGTTGAAGGTTCTATTAATTTACTTGATCATGTCGGTCAAGCGTCCAATACTAATGTAGGCAAAAAAATTGTTGAAATAATAGATAAGTATGGAATGACCGATCGTATGTACGAATGGGACACGAATGCCAAAATCCTTTTGTGGCGTCATACGCGCGAGTTGAACGACTCCGTCTTGGTTGAGGTTCCGTCCGATAACGTACGCCTAACTGGAAAAGGATCCAAATTTGAGGTGGAGGTGAGGGATGTGCAGCCAGATGCCTTCCTGCACTACTACTACACGGCTTATTTGGATGCATCGCAAAGTTATTTGCCGATTGCTGAATGCCTGAACAAACCAGTTAGTAATACCCCTTCAGACAGTTTGTACTACGAGGGGGCTGCCCATATCAAGAGTTTCGAAGCTTCTATGGACCATACGGACGGTATTCGCCTCACATGGTCGAGATACGACGGATCCTTCTCGGCTTATCAGCTTCAAAGAAAAGAAGAGGGTAGCGACGTGTTTGAGACACTTGATGTGAAGTCAGAGGAGTTGGAAAAGGGATTCTATCTCGATACAAAAGCAAAGCGTGGAAAAACATACGAGTATCGTCTCGTTCTCCTCTTCAACCATTATGGAATAACTTTCCAGGATGAAAAAGATGTGGTTGGAAGACGTGCCCCATACGCCATCGTCAAAGGAAAGTTGAAGACCTCCAACGGTGTGGGTGTTGCAGGTATAAGGGTGGCTGTGATTTCATCTTCGAAAAACACCTGTGGTGCGGAAGTGATGAAGGATACAGTGGAAACAGAGGCTGATGGTTCCTACACGGCACGAGTTGTTGCGTGTGAAGATGCTGTGACGATTAAAGTGGCACCAGCAGATGGAAAGTTAAAATTCCTTACAGCTTCTAATGGGCAGCCGGACACCGAACTCTCCTCAACACTTACGAGTTCCGATTACAGCGGTGTGGATTTCATTCTTCAAGGCGGATACCAGTTCATCGGACGTGTGCTCTATAAAAACTCTACGATCCCAGTAGCAGATGCTACGTTCAAGGTGAACGGAAAGTATCTGTATAATTCGGCCGGCAAGTTGGTGAAGACCGATGCGTATGGAAACTTCTCATTTATGGTGCCTCCGCATCAGGTATCCGTTCGAGTGGAGAAGGAAGGCCATCAGTTTGACAACGACGGTTATATCCACAAAAAGAATGGATCGGCTAGTGATACTTTATTCACACCGGACGGCGACTATGTCGGACTGGAAATAATGGATAACACGCGTATCCGTATGATCGGTAAGATTGCCGGAGGTACTAACCAAGGTAGCAAGCCTGTTGGTTTCGGTAACCTTTCTGGTAGTGAAAACGTGTTGGGTGATTCAATCACGTTGGTTCTCCAGTTGGAGGGCGACAATACGGCACAGTTCGTATTCCTGAAATCGACCCCAGACATCACTACGATCGATACTACCTATCAGCATTATGCCGATACCGTAGGCAAGACTGTAGTGGGTGCGACAAAAGTTAGTTACCAGAAGAAACGTATTGTGGTGGTGGCAGACAATAAAACGGGTGAGTTCGCTTTGGATCTTTTCCCTGCCCGCTACAAGATCATTCAGATGTATGCCAACGGTTACTCTACGCTTTTTGCGCCTAACGAAGGTGCACAAGTGTTGGATCTGACCGATCCGTCGTTGTTGGAGAGTAAGACGGATACACTGACGGTGAAAGATAAGACCTACTACACACGCTATAATGCAATGTACAAGCGCATCTATCACTGTCCGGTTACGCTTACCTACAAGCAGAACATATTTGGATTGGACAAACCGTATCTGGGAGACGAGCAGCTGGCAAGTGTCGGACTCATGAACGATCTCCATTTGGTTACGGCGGCGAAGATGAATCCGGATACCAAGGAGGTATCCTACCTGTTCAAATACCCTGTATTCAACCAGGATGTGAACTATACCTTGAAGGTCTTTGCCCGCGAGGACTACTACTATAACAACGAAAAGCAGAATGGCCTGAAAGATTCAGTGCCGGTTAGTTATGGTACGCTGAACGTAAATAACGGACTGACGAAAAACGGAAAGACCCTATCTCTGAAAATGGATAGTCTGGGTATGGCATCCTTCTCGTTCAAAGCAGATAACCCAACCTTCACATTGTTGGGAGAAGATGCCCTTCGAACGATGGATTTCTCTGTCGAGGTGGCTGATTACTATTATGATGCAGAACCTTTGAAAGCCTACGTCCTAGGTACGCGCAAGAAGGGTAGCGACGCTGTTGTCTATACAAGCGAGAATGCGGGTTTGGGAGTGCTGGATGTGCTTCGTGATCCACCTGGATCTAAGAGTTACTCGTTCTTAGGTAAGGGTGCTAAATATACGTTCTCGCGTTCTATGGAATTCGATTTAAAACTTGGTGTTAATTTATCCTTCTCCTATGGATCGAACTATACTGCAGTGACTGGTATTTCTGCGGGAGCTGGACCTTTTACAGGGTTAGTTCAAGAAGGAGAAACGAGTTGGTCGTTTGATATACCTATCCCTATAGTAAATTGGAGTAGGACAAGAAAGGGAACGTATGAATACGTGGTCAACGAGGCGATTAAGACCAGTGGTGCCGAAGGTGAAACAGGATCTATGTATGACGTCTATATTGGAACGGGTGTTAATGTGCGTGTGGAGCGTGTAGATGCCTTTTCTACCATTGATCATGAGCAGTACAAGGTGTCCAAACCTGCCATTGAGTCGGGTGCGATCAAGGTGGTGGCGGCAAGTGCCGATTCTGTCGATGGACATCCTTCCGCTTATATCGTTATCAACGAGTTGTTGGATTACCAGGAAGAGTATCCTACCTATTTCGCCTATACGCAGAAGTATATTATAGGAACGTTGTTGCCAAAGTTGGTTCACGACCGTAATGCGTTGTTGAAGGATACCACAAAGAAAGCATTGGAGGAGATATATAAGCAGACCAAAAAGGTGCAATATAGGCCAACCGTGCCAAGTGATTCAGCCATTTATGGAATGGAAGGTGGATACGAAAGAATCTGTGATAAGTCTAACACGGAAGATGAAATTGCGAATATCAACAATCAGATTCGTTTCTGGATAAATATGATTTGTCTGAACGATTCCATTAAGGTGAAAACAATCCAAAGGGATGGTGTAAAAAAGAACTATTCCATCTCTTCGGGTACGGACGTGACCTATAAGGAAAACTCTAGTTTGTATGATTCCGACGGTTATCATGATGTGGGATACTTAGCTTTCTTTAATAATCATGACTCGGGGGCTTCTTTTTTATCTGCAGTATCTGATTATGCGGGTATGTATATAAACAAGGGATTGAACGCTTTCAGTAGTTGGGCAAATAAGAAATTTAATAAAAACGCAACTGAAGATAAAAAAAATGAGACAGATGAAATTTTGAAAAAATTTTTAGATACTTATCTGACTAAAAATGTACAGAGGGATGGAGAGAATGTACCAGAAGATTCCGATGCAAAAAAGAAACTGAATGAGCAATTAACTAATTTAAATCTCCCAGGAGCAAAATTTAAATTCAACTGGAAACCAGATTTTGATATGTCTTTTGACGATGATAAGGACTGGAAGAACTACGCGAATCTTGAGAGAGGTTTCTATTTGGGAACCACAGGAGATAGCTACATGGATATCCAAGTGTTCCCTATTACGGCGGTAAGTCATGCGAAAGATAGCACGTATCAGGCTAAATTGGATTCCACACAAAATGCTTACAACGAATCACTTGGTTGGGTTGCACCATGGGCAGAAGAGGGAGTAAATGAGAATGCTCTCTATGTTCACGATTTCGTCTTCTCTGTCAAGGGAGGAGCCACTCGTCCGTACGAGCGTCCGGATAGCACCTATTTCTACAAAATGGGCACACCATTGGGTCACCCGACGATGAAGATCGACAATCCGAAGATTCAGGTACTGAATCCAATTCGTGGTAATGTGCCAAGTGATGAAAGTGCCTTTTTCGATCTTGTCCTTACCAATGAGTCGGAAGTACAAAGCGGACTAAATATGAAGCCAGGTAGCTTTACACTTAAGGTAGATGATAAGAGTAATCCGAATGGATTGAAAGTCTATATTGATGGTGTTCCATTGTCGAACGAGTACACCATTAAAATGAATCTGGGCGAAACCATTCGTAAGACGATCGAGGTGGTTCGTGGTACGGCTTCCGACTATGAGAATGTGGCATTGCTCTTTAAGACGGGAACTTACCCTGCAACATTGACTGATAAGGGCTATTTCAGCATTCACTATGTGCCGACCTCTACACCATTGACCATCACAAGTCCAGTAGATAAGTGGGTGCTTAACACACTCCAACCTAAGGATAACGATTCGACGGGCTACTATCTGTCTGTCGATGTCGAGGGATTCGACCTCGATCCACTCCATTATCCGAACTTCGACCATATCGAAATCCAGTACAAGGAGACGAACAAGGGTGAGGATGCTTGGGTGAACTTGTGTAGCTTCTATAACGATAGCGTTCTTTACACGCAGGCTTCCGGTGTGAAGGAGATGCTCTCTGGCAATAATGCGATCAAGGGCTTCCGATTCTATGGAGGCAAGGATCCTGTCGAGATGAAATATGACATCCGTGCTGTTTCATTCAGTCGTCTGGGTACTTCGTTCGTAACTCGTTCGTCGAATGTGGTAAGCGGTATCAAGGATACAAGATGTCCGCGTGTGTTCGGTAACGCAGAACCTACTACCGGTATTTTGATGTATGGTGATGTCATCCGACTCCCATTCACCGAGCCAATCGCTTACAACTATTTGGACAAGACAGCCAACTTCTCTATCTTGGGTTATATTAACAATGAAGATGTCTTTACGGGTACCAGCTTGAAATTTGCTGGTGATGCTCACCAAAGTGCACGTTCCGAGGTTACGCGCAACTTGGTGGATCGAAGCTTTACTGTGGATATGATGGTACGTCCGGAAAACGGAAATTCTCCTATGGTATTCTTCTCCCATGGCGACCAAGAGCATGGAATGACGTTTGGAATGGAAAACAACAGAAAGTTGGTGGCTACTATTGATGGTGTACGATTCTGTAGTTCTAATCTCGAAGATCCGATAGACAACAGCACACTCACCCGCGTGGGTATGATATATAACAACCGTACACACAGCATAACCTTCTTTGAGGGTAACGTGCTCTATTCGGACACCGCTCACAAGTTGACTGAACCATACCGTGGCAATGGAATGATCAACTTAGGTGCTGACATCGACAATTCAGAAGGTAGCCTCTTCTCAGGCTCTATGAAGGAGGTTCGTTTGTGGAATGATACGTTATCTTCTGGAGAGTTGGATGCACATAATTATAAGACGTTGATGGGACACGAGCATCAGTTGATTGCTTACTATCCTTTGTCAGAAACTCAAGGTAATGTTGCAAAAGATGTAGCTTCGGGTGCTGATCTTACACTATCGAATACGACATGGGATGTCAAGATGGGTCATTCGCTTCGCATCGACAAAAAAGCAATTACAGCAGACCCTATGCAATTTACACAAACCCCAAATAGCAGTTATACTCTGATGTTCTGGTTTAAGACAGAAGGCCAACCGGCTACCACAGACACTATTGCTATCTTCTCTGCAGGTAGAAAGGACCTTCCAGAGGTTGGAATGAACAAATTGGCTATTCGTTACGAAGGAAAGAATTTGGTTGTTCGCTCCAAAGGTGTCTCTCATAGTTTAGGATATGACTATGCCGATGCAGAGTGGCACAACATAGCTTTGGCAGTCAACCGCGCACATAATGCTGTGACGGTGTATGTAGATGGACGATTGGCTGCTCAGTGCGAAGCGTCTGAGTTTGAGGGAATCTCAAGCGACTATGTGGCTTTGGGTAGCAGTGAGTTCGAAGGAAATATCGACGACCTCTCTTTGTGGAAGGTTGTTCTTCCTGCCCAATATATTGAGACGCACTATAATGCGATCTTAAAGGGTGATGAACAAGACTTGGCCGTTTACTTGCCATTCTGTCGCAATGCAGATTCTGACCAGGGATTGGCAGAAGAACCTTTCAGCCCATACAACGAGGTGAAGACGTATGACCAAAATATTTCGTTGTACGACTCCCGTACATTGGTTCTTACCAATGCTGATACTATCAATGATGATAAGCAACGTTTCGCGCCACTTAGAAATCGAAAGGAACTGCAAAAGTTGGATTTCGACTGGTCAAGCAATGGAACCGACCTGATGATCAATATCCTAACCGACCAGAAGAAGTACAACCATCAGAATATTTATCTCACTGTTCGTAATGTCGAGGATGTCAACGGTAATACGATGAAAAATGCGGAGATGTGGTCTGTCTATGCAGATTTGAATCAACTTAGTTGGCTGAATTACTATTATAATGTTGAGATGAAATATGGAGAGATTGATCCGAAGGATCGTACGTTTGAAGCGACAATATTCAACTATAGTGGAACCAAACGCAACTATGTCATCCAAACTAGTGAACCATGGCTAACAACTCTAAATAGTAGAGGTGAATGCGAACCTGATGATATGACTTTTATTGAATTTGAGATCTCCGACAACCTAAATCCAGGTGAGTATGTCAACTATGTCACTCTAATGGATGAAAATGGATTGTTTGAGACAATGGAGGTTCATGTAAAAGTGGTTGCAGACGAACCTGAATGGGATGTAATGAAGGCCAATAATACGATGAACTATATCGGTATTGTGAAGATTAAGACTATATCTGGGGCTGAGGTGATCGACAATGATTCTCACGACATCATCAGCGCCTTCGCTGATTCGAAGTGTGTTGGTAAAGCCAATATATCTATCGATCGTCAGACTGGCGAGTCTTATTTGTTCATGACCATCTATGGCGACTCGGCGATGATAACGAAGAAGAGTCCGATCTCATTTAAATTGTGGGATAGCAGTACTGGTGAGATTTTGAATATGAATTCTGACACTACAGTGGTATTCATTCCGAACAAGATTATCGGTTGTCCTCCATCTAATCCGGATACGCTACATGTGGCGAAAAGCACCTCACAACAGTTGAAGCTAAACAAGGGCTGGAACTGGATTTCTATGAACGTCACCCCTTCTAACTTACTTAACAATCTTTTCGCAGAAACTTCGTTGTTCTCGGATAATGATGAAATCAAGAGGGAACAGTTCTCACGATTTAATAAATCACTACAAATGTGGAGAGGTCCATTGAATTCCCTCATCTCAAGGAAGAATGTTTATCAAATCTATGTGGCGAATCCAGGCACCTATAACATTCTCGGAACTGAGATACCAGATTCGTTGAGAAAGGTTTCCATCAAGGGTGGTGGCACATGGAATGACCTTCCTTATCCTATGACCGTTACGCTTCCGTTGATCAATGCGTTGGCCGATTTCCCTATCGGATCAAAAGCCCAGGTGGGTGATATCATTAAGAGTATTGATCGATTTGCTGTGGCAAAAGGACAGAACGAGTGGATCGGAACATTGGATGCAATGCGTCCTGGTTGTGGTTACTACTTATATCACAGGGGAGAGAATTGTGAGATTAAGTTCGTCAATGTAGCAACAACCAAGTCAGCTACTATGATGAGTGAAAACGATTCGGAAGATCACCGTTATTCAAACAACATGCCAGTAATGGCAATGTTCGATACGGAGGTTGATGTTCAAGACGACGATAAATTGGTTGCCTATGTGGGCGAGAAGAGAGTCGGCGAAGCAGAACGCTTCAATGTGGATGGTTCTTCTATCTATTTCTTGTCTGTTCAGGCAAACAACGGAGATATCGTCACTTTCGCACAACAACGAGAAGGAGAAACACTTGCACAAACAAAGGCAGGTATTATCTATGACGCTTCTGCAATTATCGGTACATTGAATGAACCATACGTTGTTTCATTCTCTAAGGATTTTGTAACAGCATCTCCAAGACTATTTGAGGCGGATGTAGAATTCGTTGTAGCTTGTGAGAAAGGTTCAGATGTATCAATAAATGTTTATAGCACAGACGGTAAGGTTGTTTGGAACTATGCAACTGAGGCTACTGCTTCTGAGACCTACATCACTATGAACGGAGCTGCATTGCCAGCTGGCGTATATATGGCGACTGTCCGTGTGAACGACAAAGAGCAGACAATCAAATTGGTTAGAAAGTAATAATTAAATCGTGAATGTATGAAACTATTCAGTAAAATATTCCTTTTTTTGGCGGTGAGTGCTTCGGCACTTACCAGCTGCAAAAAAGATAAGGATCTGGTAAATGATGAAAATAACGAAGAGGCACCCCAAACAACCAGTGATATCGACCCTGGTAAAGGTGTACAGCTTTTAGGTGCTTCATCATTTTTGGCACTAACCCCAGAGGATTTTGATCCCCAAAACAGCATGTCCATCACAATGGTCGTTGAGGGATTGGAAACTAGCGTTCAAGAGAAAGATAAATTAGTTGCTTACTTTGATGGTAAATGTTGCGGTGTTGCAACACCCTATTTCGAGGAAGACGATACCACCAACCCTCGCCTCTTCCTACTCGTTTCCATAAAAGAGGAGGATTTAAAGGAAAACCCCACATTTACTATCGAACTCTGCTATTATTCAACAATGTCAAAAAAGTTGTACACTGCAAAAAAGCCTATCATCTACGAAACGAACGCAAGAATCGGTTCGTATGATAACCCATACTCACCAGAGTGGCAATAAACTTTGGGAGGCACTTTTTTTCACTCTTCTTTTTTTTCGAATAATAGAAGAAAATTATAAATTTGCATTCCCCAAAAGGTGCAAATTATTAAAAACTAATTTTATAATAGTATGAAAGTATTAACTAACAAAAAATTATTGATCGTTGGTGCAGGTGGTGCTATCGGTTCAAACATGGCTCAAACAGCTGCTATGATGGGTCTTTCTTCTAACATCTGTCTATATGATATCTTCGAGCAAGGTGTTCATGGTGTATACGAAGAAATGCGTCACTGTGGTTTCGACGGTGTAAACTTCACATATACAACAGATCCTGAAGAGGCATTCACAGGTGCATCTTTCATCATCTCTTCTGGTGGTGCTCCTCGTAAGGAGGGTATGACTCGCGAAGACCTTTTGAAGGGTAACGCAATGATCGCTGCTGACTTTGCAGATAAGGTAAAGAAATATTGCCCTAACTGCGAGCACATCGTTGTTATCTTCAACCCAGCTGACGTAACTGGTTTGATCGTATTGGTTAAGTCAGGTTTGAAGCCTAACCAAGTAACTACTTTGGCAGGTTTGGACTCAACTCGTCTTCAAAGCGAATTGGCAAACTACTTCAACGTACCTCAATCTGCAGTAACAGGTTGCGCTACTCTAGGTGGTCACGGTGAGAAGATGGTTCCTGTAACTTCAGACGTTATGGTAATGGGTAGACCTCTTTCTAAGTTCAACATCCCTGCTGACAAGTTCGAGGAGATCAAGCAAAAGACTATCCAAGGTGGTTCTAACATCATCGCTTTGCGTGGTCGTTCATCATTCCAAAGCCCTGCATACGTATCAGTTTGCATGATCGCTGCTGCTATGGGTGGTGAGAAGTTCACTTTGCCTGCTGGTTGCTTCGTAAAAGACGGTATGTACGGTTACAAGAACGTATGTATGGCTATGAAGTCAACTATCGATGAGAACGGTGTTTCTTACGTTGAGGCTAACCTTTCAGCTGACGAGAAGAAAGCTTTGGACGCTTCTTACGAGCACCTTTGCAAGATGCGTGACGAGGTTATCGGTATGGGCGTTCTTCCTCCAGTTGCTGAGTGGAGCAAGTACAATAAGAACCTATAATTCTTATAATATAACCAAAAAAAAACGAGTCCTGACGGGCTCGTTTTTTTATGCCCTTATATGAGAAGATAAAAAGTAGAGACGCGATAATATCACGCATCTACACATCTACCTAAATACCAATCATTTAACCAAATGTACAAAATGTGAAAATGTACAAAATGTGAACTTCACAAACTGTCCGTACACTTTTCATCTTCTGTCCGCACTACCCTCGAAACTCACCCTACCTTTGCATTGTCAACGGGAACAAACAACAACCCGATG
>JAZRXL010000043.1:0-43899 GCA_045600225.1 Paludibacteraceae bacterium | reverse complement strand
TTGAAGATATTCAGGTGGTTATGGCAGCGGGGTTCCACCTCTTCCCATTCCGAACAGAGAAGTTAAGCCCGCTATCGCCGATGGTACTGCACACCAGTGGGAGAGTAGGTAGCCGCCATTTTTTCCGGGAGCGTTTTCCAGTTGGAGGACGCTCCTTTTTTTGCGACCCGGGTTCGGACCTCGATCCCCGGGCGTAATTCATGTAAATTTCAGATTTTGGGTGGAGAATGATGCATTTTTCTTGATGTGAGGATAATGTGCCTGGGCTGTTCCTCCTGTGTGAGGAACTACAACCGAGCCAATTCTAACTTTTGCTACTAACTACTATTTGTTTGCCATTTCCAAAAATTCCCTTATCTTTGGAAAATCGTAACTTATAGAACGAAAAAGTATGTATAGTGTTGCACAATTAGATATTATTAACGCAAAACATTTTGCAATGTCAGATGTTTGTATAAACACACACACACACACACACACACACACACACACAATATAACCCGTTAAACATCAATATATTGTGCGTTGTAGAGACGTGGTGTACCACGTCTCTATGTCCACCATGTGCGGTGCGTTGTATTGTAGAGGCGTTGCGTGCGATTGTTCCAACGAAATCAAAAATTTAATTATATGGTAAAACAATTTCTATTATTCACATTATTGTGTGTGCCAATGCTTGGCTATGCACAGGCGAACACCTATGGTTCGTTAGGTGAGAAGACGCAGAATGGTCTGACGCTCTCCCATGTGCTGGACTATAAGGCGAACGTGGAGTCGGCCGACGGAATGCTCTCTACGGGACCGATGGCGCACTACACAGTGGCTGCCACCACGGGTCTGGATTTGGAGGATGTTACGTTGCTCTCGGTATATCCGAACCCTACAACCGATGTGCTTGTCTTGAAGACGGGCGAGTTGTCTAACGTGAGTTTCTTGCTTTCGGATGCGGAGGGAAGAATTTTACAAAGGAGCAAGATTTCATCTGTCGAAACCTTGGTCGATTTTTCTGGCTATGCGTCGGGTGTCTATCACCTCACACTTACTCAAAAGGGTAAGTCTATCAAAACATTCAGTATAATCAAAAAGTAAAACAATAAGCGTATGAGAAAATTATTTACTATCGTTGCGATGATGCTGTTATGGACAGTGTCGATGTTCGCACAAGCGCCGCAAAAGATGGCGTATCAAGCAGTAGTCCGCGATGCGGATGGTAAGGTGATCACCAACCAGGAGTTGGGGGTTCAGGTCTCCATTCTTCAAGGATCTGTTGATGGAGCTTCCGTCTATTCTGAAACCCACACCACCACTTCCACCGCTAATGGAGCGATCAATATCGAAATTGGTGGCGGAAAGAGCTCTGATGACTTCTCTGCCATTGACTGGAGCAAGGGCCCATTCTTCGTCCAATCTACCACCGAGGTGAACGGCAAGAGCGTAACGGTCACCTCTCAGTTGTTGAGTGTGCCGTATGCGCAATATGCGGAGAAGGTGAGTGACGCCTATTTGGAAGCGAAGATTCAAAGCATTTTGGAGGCATCTGGTTCTTCTTTTACCCCTTCTACTCCTGTTGAAGTAAAGAAGGAGAATGGCGTCTTGCCAGGCAAGTTCTCCGTTTCACCGACCAAGAAGGTGCAGTTTGCGATGGGTAATTTGCAGTACCAAGCCAGCACCAAGAAGTGGCGCTTCGCCGAGAACCAGTACGATGTGATTGGTTACGACAACGAGAATATTTCAGCTACATATTCGGGATGGATCGATCTTTTCGGTTACGGAACATCAGGTTACAAGACTATGCCTTACGAAACCAGTGAGAAGTACGCTGATTATCCAGAGGCTGACATTGTCGGTACCAACAACGACTGGGGAAAGTACAATGCCATCTCCAATGGAGGCAACAAGGCCGGGCTTTGGAGTACCTTGACCAAGGATGAGATGGAGTACCTGTTGGAGAAAAGACCTAATGCGAAGAAACTCAACACCTCTGCAGTTGTCTGCAACATGCCAGGCTACATTATTCTGCCGGACGATTGGAAAGCATCTGCAGGCATCACGATGATTGTGGGAATAGCTGGGTTCTATAACGTGTATAATCCATACCAATGGTCGGTACTAGAGAAGAGTGGTGCTTTGTTCTTGCCTTGCGCAGGTTACCGCTACAGAAGTGAGGTGGTGGGCGTTGGCTCCTACGGCATTTACTGGACTGGTTCTCTCTTCACAGCGAGCACCGGCAACGCCTTCGAGTTGATCTTCTTCGACGGAGTCTACGTCGGCATCTACCACTACCGTAACTACGGCTACTGTGTTCGTCTTGCCCGTGTGGCCACAGAATAAAAACCATATTCAGCAAAAGACAGGCAGTAATCAGGGAAGGAAGGAGGGAAGCCCTGCGGCCTCCCGAAGAGGCCAGCGGGGATTTGCTCGTGTTATTCCTTTTGAGAAAAATAAGCGATGCGCAGCCGATGGGTTGCGCATTGTTTGTATATAGGGGGATGGGGTAGGATAGATAGGTACTGCCCCCCAGGCAGATGTCTATGATGCTATGCTGTACTACAAAAACTAAAAAGAAATGAAGGCGCTCACATCGTGTGCGAACGCCTTATTCAATCATGTACCTACCTTATAGTCTTGTAATCTCCTTCAGTGGAATTTTTATTATGTGTTATTCCTCCTATAATCCTCCGGAGTTTCTCCTATGATATCTTTGAAATTTCTATTAAATGTACGTAGGGAATTAAATCCTGATGCAAATGCTATTTCTTCTATCTTCATTGTGTTTCCTTCCTTCCTAAGTAATGACTTTGCATACTCTAGACGATGGGAAAGAATATATTCTGCAATAGTTTGTCGTCTGTTCTGTCTTATGGCATTTGCAAGATATATCCTATTTGTGGCTAACTCCGTTACAAGATTTTCCGATTTAAAGTTTGAGTTCAAATAAGCCATCTCTTTTTGCATATAATCCTCGATCTTCTTGAATAGGGCATTGTTTTGATCTCTTAATCGTATCAACATCTCTTCAAGTCCATCTTGTATCTGGAATGGTGCATTTAGAAAACAGGTTTTAGGTTTATCCTTATTCCCTTTATTTGTCTCATCTACTTCAAGAAGTCCTTTGACTTTATCATATGTATGACTGAATCTGATATAGTATATCGGGTACGTAAAGTAAAAAATAATTGTCATACACAGAAATAGTATAACTGTAACCATGCAGGGATATACTATAATTGCAGCTGCCACTAATCCTTCACTTAGTGCAGAATAGAGAGCGATTTTAATCCAATCTAATCGAATCTCTTCTGGAGATGATTCTGCTACTTGTTCGACAATGTTTAGGTACTCTTTTCTTTCCTTCTTAAGAGTAATATAGAAATTGTGAAGTTGAACCAAATAAACGATAGCAAATAATCCTCTTATGAACGAAGGGGGATTATGGAACATATTCTTAACGAAGAGATCAATCTCCGATACCTGAATGTCATCTACAAAAAGAATAGAAATGAAATAAGCTATTGGAAATGCAACAAGAGGAATAAGGTGTGGAGAACTTTTCCAATTAATAATGCACTTGTTTGAATATAATGTATGTAAGGATACCGTTAGAAGGGCAGATTGAATAAGAGCTATAAAAGTTGGAAGTATATTACAAACAGTTAGAGGAGACTGAACATTCTCATCAAGGAATGGAGCCGCATTACCCAATGCTATGACAAAGCATGCAATAGCAAGGCTATAGCAAGTGTATTTGTATTTCTTATATGTAGCATTGCGTACTTCTTTACGGAATATTAGCTGAAATCCGCTGAAAGTACTAACAATAACCGTTAAGATTAATCCAATAGAAATAATTATGTTGTGTGGCATGTATTAGTATATATCTGCTGATATGATTATAGTTGAACAACTAATTTCAAAACTGTCTATTCCATTTTCATTGCAAAAATAATAAAAAATCCGATGAAAGCGCAAATTCAAATAAAACTATGTACCATAAATATTTCAAATTTGACTATATCAATTTTCAAATCTGTCTGTAATAAGAGTTGGATGATGATTACATTTGCATTGTTAACCTACACCTGTTATTGAGAAAATATATATTCATTTAAGAAAAGATCTTTAATTTCGATATCTAAAATATAAACATTGCTAGAAATGAAAAAGTTTAAGAATTACATGATTCTTAGTGTGGATATACTGTTACTGAAAATTTTTCAGTAACGGTATTTGTGCGTTATTCTATAAAATTATGTGTCAGATAGATAAATTTATTATATATAATTCGTTTAATGAAAACACACTATTATTGATTGTAGCAGAGGCCTTGGGTCTCTGCTTTTTTATGGAGTTTAAAACTGCCAAGTTGGAGAACGCAATAACGGTTCAAGACTTGATTAACTATCTAAGTAAAATGTGAGTATATAAAGAAAGAGGATGTGCGTCCACATCCTCTTTTCTATATGATTCCCGTAAATGGGAGAGTTTTGTCTTATTTGTACAAATATCTCTTGATGCTATTCTTAGGAGTCTTCTCGAACTCTTTTGGATATAGGGAGATTTCGGAGATTTGCTCGTAGTTTGCTACGATAGCGTTGTATTTCTTCTTATTCTCTTCCATTACCTTCTTAACATCGTCTTCTTGTAAGTTCAACTCGTCGATAGCCTTGAAATCTGGATAAACCAAGGCAACCAGCTTGTTATCTCTTTGTACGATCAAACACTCTGATACATAAGGAAGGTTCACCATTTTTGCCTCCAATGCCTCTGGGTAGATGTTTTGTCCTGAAGGGCCCAAAATCATACTCTTGCATCTTCCTTTCAAGAATAGGTCGTTATCCTTGCTTAGAGTTCCGATATCACCTGTGTGCAACCATCCCTCTTTGTCAATAGCACGCTTAGTATCTTCGTCGTTTCTGAAATATCCAGGAGTCACGTTTTGTCCCTTTACAAGAACTTCACCAGCAATGTTCTCTGGATCCTCAGAATCAATTCTAACCTCAAGGTTAGGTAGGATCTTTCCTACAGAACGTTTTACGAATTGATCAAGGTTTACGAATGAGATAAGTGGAGAACACTCAGTCATACCATATCCTACTGCGAATGGGAAGCGGATCTTTGTCAACCAATCCTCAACCTCAGCATTAAGAGCAGCACCACCAACAACCACTTGTTTGAACTTGCCTCCAAATACTTGAACCAGCATATCTCTTACCTTTGGATAGATGGTGTTTTCCATCTCTTCCTGAGTCATAGTGGCAGAATGTTTTTGGATAACAGGTTCTGCGATTGCCTTAAAGATCTTTTCAACTACCAAAGGAACAGTGAAGATTACATTTGGTTTAACATCATCAAATGCCTTGATCAAGATCTTTGGAGCAGGAACCTTATTTAAGAAGGTGATGTGAGATCCATTAGTAATTTGGCTTAACAAATCAAGAGTACATCCGTATGTGTGTGCCAATGGCAAGAATGTAAGGATACGATTTCCTGGGTAAGCAACACCAATCTCTTTTACATATTCACAATTACCTACGATGTTATCGAATGTCTGAATTACACCCTTGCTGAAACCAGTTGTACCAGAAGTATAATCAATAGCGAAGTAATCGTTAGGTTTTCTGTCTGCGAAGTGAATATCGTCTGGAGTCAATCCCTTAGGATACTTCTTGTTAACATATTCTCTAAGTTCATTGATCTTCAGAGGAATAGATTTTTGGATGTTCTTGTGATGAATACAATACTTATCAGTATAACTGTAAACACATTTTACCTTTGGAAGTTGGTCCTCAACGATGTGGTCTTTTAGGTTCTCACTGATGAATAGCAATTTGCTATCAGAGTGGTTAACAATGTGATGTATATCAGCAGGAGGAAAATTCTGAAGAATAGGAACGATAGTTGCACCATAAGTAACAGTAGCAAGAAATACAATGGCCCATTCTGGATTGTTTTGTCCAACAACCGCAATCTTGTCATCTTTCTCAATGCCTAATTCATCGAAAAGGTGGTGTAGCATTACCACTGCTTCTGCAAACTTTCCGTAAGTATAACCATTGCCTGTTGAATAATCTGTTAGGGCTGGGCTATTCCAATTTTCTCGGATAGATTGTTCCAACATCTTGTTGAAACTACTTTCGTAATATCTCATAAATAATAAATTTGTGAATAATAGATTCTATCGAATCTGTTAATTTGGGTGCAAATATAAATAAAAAGGAAAAATGGAAAAACGAATTTTTGTTGTTTTTTAGGGAAATTTTACACATTGGCCCAAATTCCTACTATTTTTACATATTCTTGAAAAATATTTATAATTTTCATCTTTATATGATTTGAAATAAAATCAATTAAATAAATATAATATTTATTTTTGTTATGAATATAATATATAATTTGACAATTATGGAGGATGTGCAAAAAAGGAGTTTTGTAGCACAAAATCTACAAAACTCCTTCAGATGAATTATAATACCAACCTTTTTTTACTTGTTAAGCAATGCTCTCATGAATTCATCACCCTCTAAAACTCCGTATGAGCCCTCTTTTGCAGACTCTTCATCATAGCGTTGTACGCTATCAGCCTCTATTCCTGGTCGATAGATTAGGAATGGAATGGGTGCGGAGATGTGTGTCTTAATTCTACAAGGAGTAGGGTGGTCGGGAAGAATAGCAATGGTAACTGGCTCATCCCATTTTGAAACCTCTTCGTAGATAGGTTTTACAACACGATTTTCAAGGTATTCAACTGTTTTAAGTTTCAGATTTACATCGCCTTCATGTCCTGCTTCGTCGCTCGCCTCTATATGTAGGTATACGAAATCATTCTCTTTCAACGCATCAATGGTTGCTTGAGTTTTTCCCTCGTAGTTGGTGTCATACAGACCAGTAGCACCTTCCACCTCAATGCTCTTAAGTCCGGCATAGATACCGATTCCTTTGATGAGGTCAACTGCAGAGATAACAGCCCCACTCTTCAAACCATATAATTGCATAAGGGTCTTCATCTCTGGTTTGTATCCAGCAGACCAAGGCCAGATGCTGTTGGCAGGATCCTTACCTTCAGCAACACGCTTTTTGTTTATCGGATGCTCTGGCAGGATCTCCATAGAGCGAAGTATCAGTTCATTAAGTAGTTTTGCTGTCTCTTCTGCTTCTGGACAATCTGCTTTTACCAACACATCCTTGTATGGGGTGCCTGGCACGTCGTGAGGTGGCGTACATGAGACATGCTTGTTTCCACCCTTAATCTTCAATAAGTGTCGGTAGGAGATACCAGGGAAGAAGCGAACCTTATCATCGCCAAGCTTCTCATTTAAAAAATCGATTAGTTGGTATGCTTCTTCATTGGAAATATGACCAGCGGAGTGGTTTTTTATTTTTCCATCCTGCACGCAGATGATATTGCAGCGCATAGCCATTTCGTTGGGTTCAATGTTTACCCCCATGCTAGCGGCTTCGAGGGAACCTCTTCCTTCGAATACCTTTGCTACATCATATCCCATAACGGTAAGATTGGCGATCTCGCTTCCTGGATGAAATCCCTCAGGGACAGTTGCTAACAAACCATTGCGGCCCATCTTAGCAAGCATATCAATTGTAGGTGTGTTGGCAGCCTGTAGAATTGTTTTGTTTCCTAAAGAGGCAATTGGCTCGTCAGCCATACCATCACCAAGTATAATCAAGTATTTCATAAATTCGAATTTTAAAACCATTACAAAGGTAATGATTTTCATTTCAAATGCATTAGAATTTTATGTTTTTATAAGTCATAATTCGATAAAAAAACAAAGGCGGTGTGTAGACCGCCTCCTCATTCAATATCTTATATTATACAAGATTATTCTTCTTTGTTTTCTGTTGGCTTTGGTTCATCTTCCTTCTTTCCGAGGAATTTCTTAGCCACAAAAGCACCGATAGAGGTGAAGATGACAATTGTTTATCATAAAAAAAGTCCCCCTCTCAGAAAGGAGGAGGACTCTCATTATAATAAATAGATATTATTTATCACCACGGATTGCAGCGATACCTGGAAGAACTTTTCCTTCCATGTACTCCAACATTGCACCACCACCAGTAGAAACGTAGCTAACCTTGTCAGCCAACTTGTTCTTGTTGATAGCAGCAACAGAGTCACCACCACCGATCAAAGTGAATGCGCCGTTCTCTTGAGTTGCCTTAGCAACAGCTTGAGCTACTGCAGAAGTACCCTTAGCGAACTTATCCATTTCGAATACTCCCATAGGACCGTTCCAAAGAACTGTCTTAGAGTTTGCGATAACCTCGCTGAAAGTCTTGATAGACTCGTCTGCGATATCCAATCCCATCCATCCGTCTGGAGTCTCGTTTGTCTTAGATGTATTTGTGTTTGCGTTAGCATCGAACTTGTCAGCGTTAACAGCGTCAGTAGGCAAGAATACCTTAACACCTTTAGCCTTAGCTTTGTTCAATACTTCCATAGCTACGTCCAACTTGTCCTCCTCGCAAAGAGAGTTACCGATCTTACCACCTTGAGCCTTGATGAAAGTATATGTCATACCACCACCGATGATCAAGTTGTCAACACGGTCAAGTAGGTTTTCGATGATCATGATCTTATCAGAAACCTTAGCACCACCCATAATAGCAGTGAATGGCTTTTGAGCAGAGTTCAAAACCTTATCCATAGCCTCTACCTCTTTGTTGATCAAGAAACCGAACATCTTGTTAGCCTCGTCGAAGTTGTCTGCGATAACTGCAGTAGAACCATGCTTACGGTGAGCTGTTCCGAATGCATCGTTTACATATACGTCAGCGTAAGAAGCCAAAGTCTTAGCGAACTCTTTTTGAGACTTCTTCATAGCGTCTTTAGCCTCGTTGTATTTAGGATCTTCCTTCTCGATACCTCTTGGCTTACCTTCCTCTTCAGCATAGTAACGAAGGTTTTGCAATAAAAGGATTTCACCTGGCTTCAAAGCCTTTGCCATATCAGCAGCCTTCATACAATCGTCGCAGAATTGGATCTTGCCCAAATACTTCTCGATTGCTGGGATGATTTGCTTCAAAGAGAATTTTGCGTCTCCCTCTTGTGGGTTTACATTTTTTGGTTTACCCATGTGTGACATCAAGATAGCAGCACCACCATCAGCGATGATTTTCTTGATTGTTGGAAGAGCACCGCGGATACGAGTATCATCACTTACTTCTCCAGTCTCTTTGTTCAATGGAACATTGAAGTCCACGCGAACGATTGCCTTCTTTCCGGCAAAGTTGAAATTGTCAATTAATTGCATAGTACTATTTTAATTAGAATTCTAAAATTATATTCTACATTTACTTTTGCAAAGATAACTTTTTTCATTCATCTCTGCATCAGTTTTTCATATTATTTCTTAACTATTCTTACCCTTTTTGTCTCCTCATTATTTTTCAACACCAAAATGTATTCACCTTGAGAAAGAGAAGAGATATGGATGCCTTCTGATGCGTCTTCACCAGAAAGAATCATTTGCCCCATAAGATTGTCTATCTCATAGCGCGCTTTTGCGGAACAGTATAGATAATCATTTGCTGGGTTAGGGTATATGGTTATTTCTTCTTCTTTTACCTCTTTAACGTCAGTTGCAAAGGCTGGGAAGAAGAAGAATTTTTCCAATTCTGCTATGTAATCCACATCATTAAATTCTGCTGTGAGTATCTGGCTATGTGTAGCATTGTCTGCAAGGTAGAACCATACAGCCTTGGTTGTATCGCAACTGAATGTTGCCTTCGAAACGGTTATTCCATCATTTTTGATGTCTGGAAGATCTACTGATTGGTAATCTTCAGAACATCCATTGGTAACTGCAATAGAAGTCACAATGTCTATGATTGGTCCATTGAAGATACCCCCTTTGTAAGGGACCACCTCATCTGATAAACTATGGAATACGCATACAGGTATGTTTAGTGGATGTTCTGCAAGAGTTCCTGCTCCTAAAAATCCATTTACAACAGCAATCTTTGATGCTTTTGAAGTTGCATCGAACGCGTATCTATAAGTCATTGCTCCTCCCATTGAAGCTCCTGCTATGTATAGTGTTTCATTGGCTTGGTATGAAGTCTGTAGGTTGGCAACGATTTGGTTGATGAACTTTACATCGTCTACATCTTTATTCAGTTCTGCATATCCAGCCTCCATCGTGTTAGGGATAACAGCGTTTAGCATGAACGAGAAATTGCCTGCCAACGATTTTAAGTAGTCTACACCGATACGAGCTCCTGCGCCCCATACGCTCTCAACCCCTAATCCTGCAGGAAGATTTCCAAATCCTTTTAGCAATTCAACAGCTTTTATGATCTCCTCATCTTGCTCATCTAATGCTTGAGGGAACACAACCAAGCAATTGTTTAGGTCACTAATGATTTGAGGGTGACTAATTGCCGCAAAGTCCTCTGCTTTAGCACCTAACGGGTGTAAGAGTAGCAATGTCGAGTAGTTGTTTCCTGGTGCGAAGGTAGTAGGTGTGTAAACAATATACGATCGCTCTTTTCCGTCAACAGTCATAACCTGTGTAGCAGACTCAGCAAATGTATAGGCTGAAATCAACAATAAGAATGATGTAAATAAATGTTTCATTTTCTATGTATTATGGTTCGTTTCACAAAAATAGATAAAAGATACTTTAGGACAAAATAGCAAATCTAATTCTATTCCATCTTTACATATTTCATATATTCCTCATAAGGAATGTATCTTCCGCCCATTGTTTTGAGATGAGGGGTTTCGAACTGACAATCAATCATCACGCCTCCATTTTGTTCGAGTGTTTGTGCCAGAAAGATTAGGGCTAGCTTTGATGCACTGGGAACGAGAGAGAACATGCTCTCTCCGAAAAAGCATCTTCCTAAGATAACGCCATACAAGCCTCCGACAAGTTTCTCTCCCTTCCATACTTCCACGCTTGTTGCAAATCCTTGTTCGTGTAGGGCAGTGTATGCTTGGATCATCTCTTCTCCCAACCATGCACCTTCCTCTTTTATTCTAAGTTCACTGCAATGGTGTATCACCCCCTCAAAATCTTGTCCGATAGACATCTCATACTCTTGCTTGTTTATCAGCGTTCTCATCGAGTGGGAAATATGAACCTCATTAGGAAAGATGACAAAGCGCTGTAAGGGACAATACCATAGGATGGGAGTGTCTCTAAAAGAGTACCAAGGGAAGATGCCGTTGGAGTAGGCCAACAGCAATCTGTCGATTGATAAATCACCGCCCACGGCAATCAACCCATCTTCATCTCCATAATGGGGATCAGGGAACTCTAATTTTTTTCCTAACTTAAATATCATAGTTTCCTTTATTCAATTGGGGTAGTCTTTATCTGCAACTTGTCTTCTTTGACAACAATCTTTGCTTTGCCTGGATTTTTCAACGAACCAAACAACATCTCTTTTGTAAGAAGGGTCGTAAGATTTGAGTGGATGGCTCTATCCATCTCTCTTGCACCATACTCCTTCGAGAAGCCTTTGGAAAGAAGGAATGCTTTTGCCTCTTTTGTCAACGACAATTTAATCTTCTTGGCTTCCAACTTCTTCTGCAATATCTTAACCTTCTTCTCCATTATCAATTCTGCCATTCTTTCATCCATATCGTTGAATACGACAATATCGTTCAGACGATTGATAAATTCTGGTTTGAAGGTTTTTTTTACTTGTGCCATCATTGCTGTTCCCGCAGTAACGCGAGAACCGAATCCGATGCTTGCCTGATGTGCGAACTGAGCACCTGCATTGGACGTCATTACCAAAACAACATGGCGGAAATCGGTTTTATGTCCCTTGCTGTCTGTAAGACTTGCATAGTCCATCACTTGTAGTAGGATGTTGAAGATATCGGAATGAGCCTTCTCAATTTCATCCAACAAAAGAACACAATTCGGTGTGTTAGAGATGGCTTTGGTTAACAATCCACCATCATCGTATCCAACATATCCTGCTGGCGAACCAATAAGTTTTGCAACTGTGTGTTTTTCAGTGTATTCACTCATATCGAAACGAACGAGAGATATACCCATCTGTTCGGCTAACACTTTGCAGAGTTCAGTTTTACCAACACCAGTTGGACCTACAAAAAGTAGGCTTGATATTGGTTTGTTTTCGTCCAACAAACCAGCTTTTGACATTTGTATTGCCTCTACCAGCTGTTTTACTGCCACATCCTGTCCATAAATCTGAGATAGGATATTCTGCTCCAATGACTCAAGTAAATGGTTGTCGCTCTCGTCCTTAAGGATTTTAGCCTCTATTTTACATACTTTGTAGAGTATGCTGTTGATTTTATCTTTGTCAATAACCGTGGGTTCGGTTGCCTTCTTTGTTTTCGTTTGTGTGAATGCGCCTGCCTCGTCAATAAGATCGATGGCCTTATCAGGCAAGTATCTATTGGTAATGTATTGGGCACTTGCGCGCACTGCATACTCTATTGCATCGTCGGTATAGGAGACATTGTGATACTCCTCGTATTTGCTCTTCCTTTGTTTAAGGATTTTGATGGAATCTTCGATAGAAGGTTCATGGATATCTATCTGATGAAAGCAGCGAAGTATGCTCTTATTATTTGCAATTGTCTTGTTGAAGCTATCGTAGTTTGTGCTACCGATAAATTGCACGCGATCATCCTCAAAATATGGTTTGAGAATATTGGTTGCATCCACATTGTTTTCTGTGCTTGCACCAGCTCCAGAAAGGGTGTGAAACTCATCAATGTATACAATTGATTTTCCTTTTTGGATGATTCTTTCCATTGAGTTTCTCAATCTCTCCTCGAACTGACCTCGAAATTGGGCACCAGCTAATAGAGCGAACACATTGAGCTCGTAAATCTTATGATCTTTCAATCGGGCAGGTACTTCGCCGCGGTTTATCATATCCGCCAGACCGTAAACCAAGGCGGTTTTCCCCACTCCAGGTTCTCCTATGTGAAGAGGATTGTTTTTATCCCTTCTGCATAATATTTGAATGGTTCTTTCCAATTCTTCCTTACGACCCACAAGAGGCACATGTTTAGAGGTATTGTCATTGATACAGGTGATACCTATCTCCTCTGCCATGGCATACTCTTCTTGGTCGGGATAATCAAAATAATCCGATCCTTCTTCCATATTGAAGTCGAATGGATTCTCTCCGTCGTTCTGATCTGCTGGGCTCTTCTTATATTTTATCTCTTCTGATAAAATTAGTGATGTAAGAGCTTCACCAAAAGAACCGACCTCGTTTTTCTTAAGCAGGTAAGATGCTGTTGAATCTTCGAGGTTGTAGATGGCTTGGAATAGGAACGAGAGCGTAACATGTTTTGCATGAGCCAAATATGCATTGTTAAGCATACTTGAGTATAGTTCTACTCCTTGAGCAGATAATTCCATCATGTCGATGTCTAATCCTTCTACCTGCTCCATATTGTTTTGGATATGATCCCTCAGTTCAGCCTTCAATTTTCGAAGGTCGAAATGATATTTCGTACTTTGCTCAAATCTTTTGTTATTGCATAATGCTAAGAGGCAGTGCTCTGGGGTGATGTATTCGTTCTTATATTTAACACAAATATCAAAACCCTTTTTCAAAACCTTGTCACATTCCTTGTCAAATTGTATGTTATCCGAATCCATATTGTATATTGTTTAGTGTAAGTTGTTGTCCATGATTAGGCTTGTTCGTAGCTAATGCGAAGAGGGAAGTTTTCCTCTCTTGCCATACGGGTTGCCTTTTCTGTTTTTGTAACAGCCATATCGAGAGTGTAGATGCCTACAACTGCATATCCCTCTTTATCTACCTTGATAGTCAATAGATTTGCTTCCTCTTCAGACTTATGAAAAACCACCATCAGTACCTTTACGACAAAATCGTATGTGGTAAAGTTGTCATTATGAAAAATGACCTTATACTGATGAGGTTCCTGAATTTGTGTTCGGGTTCTCTCTTTAACGGATGTTTGCTCTTTTGCCATACTCTATAAAAGGAAAAAGGGAACTGATTAGTTCCCTGTATTTTTTTCTGATAGTTTTTGCTGCCATTTCCATGCCGATAGGAGCGTGTCTTCCAGGGTCTCTTTGGCTTCCCATCCTAATTCTTTGTTTGCATAGGAGGTGTCGGCCCAAACCTTCTCTATATCACCTGCGCGTCTTGGTGCTATCTTGTATGGCACCTTAACACCAGTTGCTTTTTCAAAGGTCTTGATGATTTCAAGAACAGAAACTCCGGATCCAGTTCCAAGGTTGAAAACCTCAATGTTTTTCTTGTTCTTACCCTCAACCATTCTGTTTAGTGCAACAACATGGGCTTTTGCCAAGTCGACCACATTGATGTAATCACGGATGCAACTGCCATCAGGAGTATCGTAATCATCTCCGAATACGCTCAATTCCTTACGGATTCCGGCTGCTGTTTGAGTGATATAAGGAAGAAGGTTGTTAGGAATTCCATTTGGCAATTCTCCTATTTCTGCACTTGGGTGAGCTCCAATAGGATTGAAATAGCGAAGTAGAATAACGTTCAAATCCTTGTTTGCCACGGTAGCGTCGCGTAAGATCGTCTCGCACATTTGTTTTGTACTTCCATAAGGAGAAGTGGCGGGTTGAATAGGAGACTTCTCTGTAACAGGCAACTGATCAGGTTGTCCATATACAGTACAAGAAGATGAAAAAACGATATTTTTAATGCCAAACTTAGGCATTAGTTGTAAAAGATTGATTAAGGAAACAATGTTGTTACGATAGTAAAGCAACGGATTTCCTATAGACTCACCAACTGACTTAGAGGCTGCGAAATGTGCGATAGCAACAATTTCGGGATGCTTCTCCATAAAGAGAGAGAGTGAGTTATAATCTTTACAGTCGATGTTTTCGTATACAACAGGATGTCCTGTGATGGCTTTGATACCATCCAAAACGCCTATGTTTGAGTTGGATAAGTTGTCGATGATGATAGGTTCATACCCAGCATTACATAGTTCAACAACTGTGTGAGATCCGATATAACCAGTTCCACCTGTGATTAATATCTTTCCTTTTCCCATTGTCTTAATTAGAATAGTTTTGAAGGGTAAACTCCTGATTGGATTAATTGTTGAATCTTAGCTACAACAGAAGGACGGTCTTCTTTATAAGTGACACCGAACCATTTGCAAGGAGTATCTAATACTTTGATTGTTGCAGTCTTAGATTGGATCAGTTTGTTTACCATTGTTGGTATGCCATACTCAGCTTTGATGTTGCCTACGTTGGCTTTTAAGAACTCTTTGAAATCAGCGTCTGAGTGCTCGAAATAGTCTGTTGTGAATCCCCACATATTCATTGATACAGGAAGGTTCTCGTCAATCTCTTTGTATTCTTCAGTTTCCTGATCTTTGAAGATAACGGTATTTCCTTTTCTTTGTACTTCGTAGTGTTCGACAACAGTAGTAAGGCAGTTGTTTTTGTCGGTACTGCAGACACCTCTTGAGACATGTCCGCTCTCAGACAATGTATTACCCAAACGGTAACCTACCATACAATAGTCATTCTTTTTTCCTTCCATTGCTTTTAGAGCATCGCAAAGGATTTGAAAACTCTCCTTGCCATAGAAGTCATCCGCATTAATTACAGCAAATGGCTCGTGAACCGCACTGGCACCCATCATAATGGCATGGTTGGTTCCCCATGGTTTAACTCTATCGGCAGGAAGTGAAAAACCTTCTGGTAGTGAATCCAACTCTTGGAATACAAATTCCACTTGGATTGCCTTATCATATTTTGTGATGATTTTCTCTCTGAAATCAGCTTCAAAAGCGCGTCTAATAACAAAAACTACCTTTCCAAATCCTGCGCGTATTGCATCATAAATGGAGTAGTCCATAATGGTTTCTCCGTTAGGTCCAAGTCCATCTAGTTGCTTAAGACCTCCGTATCGGCTTCCCATTCCAGCCGCTAATACTAATAAAGTAGGCTTCATATTATATTTACAACTTTCGTTACAAGATAATTTCTGCAAAAATACAAGTTATTTTTTAATAATACGATACTATTGTTAGATTTGAGCACGAAGTATAATATGTATAGGACAAAATCACATTAAAAATAGGCAAGTATATACCTTTTGACCCCAAGGGATGAAAATACTATCAATGATGGCAGTGCATTTAGGGCCTATGTAGAATTTGATACCAATTTATATGAATGACACCAGCCTATGTAGGCAACGTCTGAAAGACATTTGAGTTATGTATGACGCTAAAATTCAAATCCTAGTTGTAAAGGCTCTTGCTTCTTTTTATTATTAGGGGATATTATCTCTGTTATGGTAGTTTCTAAATTCTCTTTGTTCAGTAAAAAAGCCTTCCTCCTATTTATTAAGCTGATATTTCCTTGTATATTTTCATTCGATTTCTCTGCCTCGTACATTAGGGCATATAGAGGTTTCTTATTGTGTAATGTGGCATTCACTGCATGCATTGTGCCTCCATTGAGAGATGTTTGTACCACTAAAGTTGCATCGGCCAATCCACTCTGCAATCTGTCCCTTTCTATAAAATTTTGTTTTGAGAAAGGAGTTCTAATAGGGTATTCTGAAATCAACAGTCCATCGTTTGAAAGTATATCTTCTGCCAATTTTGCATTTTCTTCAGGGAAAATAGGTTGATCTAATCCGTAGGCAAGGAATGCGGTGGTGATCCCTCTCACAGACATAGCACCTTTATGAGCTGCGGTGTCACAACCGGAAGCAAGACCAGAGATAATATTGAAACCTCTCTCTGCAAATTTGGATGCATAAAAGTGTGCATCATCGATGCCTGACTGAGATGGGGTGCGCGTACCAACAATGGCAATACCTTTATCGTTCAAGTGTTCTATGTTTCCTTTGACAAATAAAACAATAGGAGCAGCACTATTCCCATTTTCATCAATTATGCTACGAAGTTTCAAGGGATAATACTCGTCATTGTAACCAATCGTTTGAATACCCAACTTACATGAATCCTCAATTATTTTCTGGGCATACTCAAAAGATCTATCCATAAGGGATTGATCATAATCCAATGAAGAAACTCTTTTTATGATTTTCTTACCGATTAGAAGGTGAAGCAGATCTAACATGTCTTTCGTGTTCTTCAGTTGAATATGGTTTATGCAGGAATAGGTGTTTAATAATAAAATAGACCTTGTTCCTATCCCAATTAGGGACTTGTAGGTAAGTATCTGTTCCGTTGTTAGCATCTCAATCTTCCTTTTTTGTGTATTGTAATTTGTAATATAATACGGAATGCATCACATTCAGTATCTTGTTGTAAAATAATCTTTTACACTGTCTTTCTACTCTACAAAGTTACCCTAAATTCGTCTTCGTAACAAAAAAATATCTAAAAATAATCACTCAAAAGGAGGTGGTTGTAAAAGGATGTTTCTAGCGAAAATGCGCACTCTAAGAAGAGTGAAGATAGAAAAATACAAAAAAGAAGATTGTTACAGGACTAGTCCTGCAACAATCTTCTAAAAAGTACTATTATTTATCCTAAATAAACTAAGTCTAAAACTGGGATTCTATTATTTTACTTCCCAAGTATCGTTAGTCATCAAAAGCTCTTGGAAGTTGTGATACTTCTTCTTGCTCTTAACATCTTCGATTTGCTCTGCAACTGCTTCGTCATAAGTTGGAGCTTCTACATCACGGATAACACCTAATGCAACTGGGAAGTCAGGACCTTCCATCAACGCAAGCTTCAATTGAAGTGTGTTATCTTCACAATGTGCATCGTGAACAAGGATATCTTTCTCAGTAATGCCATTCTCACCCAACTTAACTACCTTGATGTTGAAACCATCCTGCATCAAACCAAACTCGTTGTTCTCGCCAAAGATCATTGGTTTGCCATGTTGCAAGTAGATTGCATTCTTCTTACGACCCTCTGCGCTATACACGCTTTCGTGGATACCGTCGTTGAACACAACACAGTTTTGAAGAATCTCACAAACTGAAGCACCCTTGTGTGCTTGTGCTGCCTTCAAAATCTCGATTGTACCTGGAGCATCTGTGGCAACTGCACGAGCGAAGAAGTGTCCACGAGCACCAAAGCACAACTCTGCAGGACGGAATGGATCCTCTACAGTTCCGTAAGGAGACGACTTGCTGACAAATCCACGAGGAGAAGTAGGAGAGTATTGTCCCTTTGTCAAACCATAGATACGGTTATTCAAAAGAATCATATTTAGGTCGATGTTACGACGATTTGCATGAATGAAATGGTTACCACCAATAGCAAGACCATCGCCATCACCTGAGATTTGCCATACTGTTAGGTTTGGATTAGCCACCTTAGCACCTGTTGCAATTGCAGCGGCACGACCGTGGATTGTATTCATACCATAAGTAGCCATATAGTGAGGCAAACGGCTTGAACAACCGATACCAGAAATTACAGCTGTATCTTGAGGTGCAACACCAATTTCTGCCATTGCTTTCTGAAGTGAAGCCAAGAAAAAGTGGTCTCCACAACCTGGACACCAACGAGGTTGTCCTTTCTTGAAATCTTTTGCGCTTAACTCGCTCATAATTATATTTCGTTTATATCGGTTATTACTTATTTATTGTAGATCTCGTTGAATGATTTTACCAAGTCTGCAACCATAAATGGTTGACCCTTCACTTCGTTGAATTGGTATGGAGCAAATCCATCCACCTTCATACGCAACCAACCTGCGAACTGACCCATATTTTGCTCTGCTACAACAACTTTCTTGTACTTCTTCATAACAGAAGCGGTATTCTTTGGAAGTGGGTTGATGTATTTGAAGTGAGCCAAAGCAACCTTCTTACCAGCAGCTCTCATCTCATCCATTGCAGCATGTAGGTGTCCGTATGTACCACCGAAACCAACGATCAACAACTCAGCATCCTTCTCATCACCCTCAACAACTACATCTGGCACCTCGATCTTATCGATCTTAGATTGACGAAGACGAGTCATCAAATCGTGATTCTCAGGGTTTGTTGAGATAGCACCTGTTTGATTATCCTTCTCCAAACCGCCTAAGATGTGCTCAAAGCCTTGACGACCAGGAACTGCCCAATAACGAGAACCTGCCTCATTACGCATATATGGAGTCCAAGTACCTTTCATTGACTCAGGAACGTATGGAGGATTGATTGCTGGGAACTCATCCAAGTTTGGCAACTTAAATGCACCAGAACCATTTGCAACATAAGCATCGGTCATCAAAACAACTGGAGTCATGTGCTCCAAAGCGATTTTACATGACATATATGCAGCATCGAAACAGTCTGTTGGAGAAGTAGCTGCAATAACTGGCATTGGAGACTCTCCATTACGACCAAATAGACATTGAAGAAGATCTGTTTGCTCTGACTTTGTAGGAAGACCTGTTGCAGGACCACCGCGTTGTACATCCAAAACCACCAAAGGTAACTCCATGATAACTGCCAAGTTCATTGCCTCAGACTTCAAACAGATACCAGGACCTGAAGTAGAAGTACAAGCCAAAGCACCAGCGAATGATGCTCCAACGGCAGAAGCACAACCTGCGATCTCGTCCTCACATTGAACTGTTGTTACACCCAAAGACTTGTGCTTTGACAACTCGTGAAGGACATCAGTTGCAGGAGTGATAGGGTATGATCCTAAATATAGTTTTAATCCTGCTTTCTCAGCAGCAGCGATCAATCCATAAGAAGTAGCCTTATTACCGTTGATATCCATATAGATACCCTTCTTTGCACATTTAGTCTCAACTGTATATGTATGCGCAACTGAAGAGTGAGTGTTTTGTCCGTAGTCGTAACCTGCTTGAATTACCTTGATGTTTGACTCAGCAACACCTGGTTTCTTTGCAAACTTCTCTTTCAACATATTTGCAGCAATGTTTGTGTCGCGGTTGAACAACCAGCAAACCAAACCTAAAGCAAACATATTACGGCACTTCAAAACTGCTTTTGGATCCATTCCTGAATCTGCCAAACAATCTTTTACCATTTGAGTGATAGGAGCTGCGATAACATCGTTCTTGATTCCCATCTCTGCAATTGCATCTAGAGTCTCGAAATTGGCCTTCTTCAAATCAGCCTCTTTGAAACTATCTGTATCAATGATAATACAAGAGGTTGGCTTACAGAATTTGTATTGAGTCTTTAACGCTGCAGGGTTCATTGCAACCAAAACATCACATTTATCACCTGGTGTAAACACCTTGTTTGCTCCAATATGTACTTGGAAACCTGACACTCCTGTTAATGATCCCTGTGGGGCGCGAATATCTGCAGGATAATCTGGGAAAGTACAGATGTCATTACCAACTGTAGCAGAAATGGTAGAGAAAATGTTTCCTGCTAATTGCATTCCATCACCAGAATCACCGGAAAAGCGAACCACCACTTGGTCCAAATCTTCAATTTTAGCCATACTAATACTGGTCTTTTATATTTTATTACTTTATTTAGTTCAAATATTGTCTTGAATCTAACCTACTGATTGCAAAATTAATAAATTATGCCCAAAGATACCAATAGAAATGTATTTATTTTCAAAATAATAGGTTAGTCAAGTTGTAAATAATGAATATAACAAATAAATATGCACTATATATACAAAATCGGAGTCCATTTGCATAAATGAACTCCGATTTGATATTATTGAAACAGACTATACTAGTTTTGTAACATTCCAAAAACGCTTTTTAGTACATCGTTAACACGAGCACCTGTGTTATGTCTGATATCTGCCTCTTTCTCTGATACTTTTAAGAATAGACCATTCAATGCCTCACCTGTGATATATTCAGACAAGTCGCCTTTAACCTCTGATAGGTTACGGATCTTTTCGAAGTATTCATCACTCAAAAGACCTGTCATACGAACAAGCTCCAATCCAGTCTTGACAGTCTTGTTATCCAACATCTCAACAATCTTGTTATTATATGATGCATATGTATTCCAAGCATCATTCGGTGTCATATTACCAATCTTAACTGCACTCAATGATTGTGTAATTGAAGGAATAAACGCAGATTGAAGTTGGGTTTGAGTATTGTCTTTCAAATAAGTTGTTGCTGCATTGTCTGCTCCAAAAAGAATTTGTTTTGCATCTCCAATAGACATTCCAGTAATAGCGTCAGTGAATATACCAACAGACTGAGGTGCTGCATTCTCCGCTGCACGGTTGAATAGGGTAATGATTGTGTCTGCTGTTGGAATAGTAACACCGGTAGCATTCAAAAGTGAGTTGAATGTAGGGTTTTGAGAAATAGATTGAACAGCATTAAATGCACTTAATGCCTCTTTTGGCAAACCAATTCTTACAGCAGCATCTGCTAAGAATCCATCTTCCTTACTTAGGTTCTTTGCCGCAGTCTCTATACCAATTCTCAATGCTTCCTTCAAACCTGAGGCGATATCAATTGAACCTCCATTGCCTGCACTTCCATTATTCAATGAACTGATTATTTCCTTTACAGAATCATTCTTTAACGCCTCTCCTGCCACAGTGGAGATGGTTGAAATCACATTGTCTAATAGTCCCATAAGTTACAAATTCATTATATGAATACCCCGAAAGATATTCTAATTAATTAATAAGATTGATGTATAAACATTTACAGTTGCGTAAATCTGCTACTAAATTACATAAAAATTTTAAATGGGGAAATAATGAAACAAAAAAGGACATCTGTTTCTTGATGCCCTCTTCTGTAGAATGTGGTTTTACATTATTCCATTGACTTGCCTCTAAAATATCCGTGACTAACCACCTTGCATGAAGCGTAGTTACCATCGGTTAATTTCACCAAACATACATACATGCCTTGAGGCAGTTGTAGTTCATTCAAAAATTCCAAATTGCCTCTTTGGTAGTATAAAACTCCATTTGGATAATATATGTAAAGTGTCGCATCGATAAGTTGTACTTCCGTCACACCCTCGATATACAATATAGACCTGCCTCCATCCATATATGAAGGCGATGCCCAAATTGAGAACTCTGCATAACTGATTTCAATCTGCTTGCCACATATATACGAAGAATCTCCGTTTGGAAGTACTACCTCAAGTGAATATTTACCTCCTTGATTAGTAGGTTCTCTGTACGATTGTTCATTTGCATTATCCAGTTTATCTCCATTCTTGTACCACTCATATGACTTGTAGAAATCATCTTTACAATATACAACATTGCTCCACTGGTTATCGATCTTCTCAGGACTTAAACCAATGATAAACGATGCTGTTGAGATATTACCCTCAACACCTTCTCCTCTCAACTGTAACGATACATTGTATGTTCCGGCATTTGCACGAGCAGGGATAGGAACTCTAATCTCACCCATAGGGTCTGTCAATTGTCCAACCACTGTACTAAATCCTTGTGCAGACGCATTAGTGTCAAATGTTATTACATACGTATCTGGATAACCTTTCTCTACCTGATAGTTCAAAATAATTTCTGTTGAAGAGCAGAATCTATTCGTAATCTCAACGCCATTCTTTTTTATAGTTTCACCTCCTGTAATAGACGTGATCTCAGAGTAAATATCCCGTCCTTCTACATACAAAGATAAATGAATAATACTATCGCAATGATTTGCAGTTGCAAGTTCCAATGTATAGTTATTCCAACCTAACTCGTCAGGAACAATATTGAATCCATATTTATCGTAGGCAACACCAAAGATAGCGGAGTCGCTCAATTCAATTCGATAACTTGGATGCATTACCAGATTCAATGTCACGATAGAGTCACAGCCATTTATTGTTGATAGAGTGTCTACATAAATACCAGATTCGATAAATGTATGACCATTCCACTCAATTATGCTATCGCACGTTTCCAACATCTCCACCTTTGCAATAACATCTTCGTTGATTGTCAATTTAACATTCACAATTGAATCGCATCCATAGGTAGAAGTAAGGGATAGGGTTGTATCTCCCATCAACTGATATTTATCCCAAGTCAATGGTAACTCATGTCTGCAAGTAGTGAGATTAACATCACGAGATATATTATGATGGATTGTCACATTCACCTGACAAATACTATCGCAACCATTTGATGCTTTCAATGTATCGGAATAAACGCCACTTTCTGTGATAATCATTCCTCTCCAAATGTACGATTCGCACGCATCCACACTCTCTTGTGAGATTACAGTAGGGATAATGTTTAGTTTAACTATAAAAGTCGAATCTCTTCCGTATCTATCTTTATAATTAAAGACATTTATCTTCTTGTCTAACAAAGTATCTTTCCAATGGTATGGAAGATCGCTCTCACAAGTCACATACGATAGAGAGTCTATTACTCCAACCATAGGAAGAATTGTAAGGTTCAGTGTCGCAATAGAGTCACATCCATTTGCTGCTGTCAATGTTTGTTGGTAGATGCCCGATTTTTCATATAGCACATCGTTCCATTCGTAGAAGCCGACAGCAGTCTCTTCTGCATATCCTTCAACTGGATATACAATAGTAAGATTTAAGATTACGAATGAATCGCAACCTGTTTCACTTTCATATTTTCTATGATATACGCCCGAACGAGTATATACAGAGTCTTTCCATTTGTATGAACTACAAGCGACTTCCGTGAAGTCGGTTGCATTGTATGGAAGTCTATTAATCTTTATAGTTAAGATGGAGTCGCAACCAGCTGAATTGGTTATTGTAACTATGGTATCATCATAAATATTAAGATCGTTCCAAGATAGATATGGTTCTTTGTCACATAATGGATAAATCACCTCTCCATAGGTAGTAGGGTTTATTTTCAAATGAAGAATTAGGGTGGAATCACAACCGGTTAGCATGGAGGTAAGATGTTGTTCGTAAACGCCACTTTCTGTGTATGTCTCTCCGTTTAGTGTATAACTTACACAAGCCGTTTCAGAAATAGTTTCTGAAACAACAGGCAATACATTCAATTTCAAATACACCGTTGAGTCACAACCAGCAACATTCTGAAGAACAATAGTAGTGTCATTCTTCATATCAAATCCATTCCAACGATATGGAAGCTCACTACTACAAATTGTCACTTCATCTGTCTTCTCGCTTGCTTGTAAAACTTTCAAGTTGATTATAAGAACAGAATCGCAACCCGTAACAAGTGAGGTAAGATGTTGCTCGTAGGTGCCACTTTCCATGTATGTCTCTCCATTTAACGTATACGATTCGCACACACTCTTATTCAACACCTCTGTAATGCTAGGAAGTTCATCAATGACTAAAGTAACGATAGAATCACATCCTGCTTCATTTGTTAGCAAAATGGTTGTATCACCCATTACATCAAATCCATTCCAACGGTATGGTAGTTCGCTTTTACAGATGCTTATCGTTTCGCTTCCTTCTGTAGGCGAAAGGATGGTTAGATTTAACACCAATGTAGAATCACAACCAGTCGCTACTGATGTAAAAAATTGCTCGTATGTTCCACTCTCTGTATATGTTTCGCCATTTAACGTGAAACTAACACATGCTGTTGCTGAAATTGACTCGGAAACAGATGATAATATGTTTAGATGTAATGATAGTGTAGAGTCACATCCAACACTATTTTGTAGAATAATAGTTGTATCACCTGTCACATCAAAACCATTCCATTGATATGGCAATTCACTTCTACATACCGAAATGGTTTCTTCTCCTTCTGTTGGTTGAAGAATGGTTAAATCCAAAACCAGAATAGAATCACAACCAGAAACTGTAGAAGTGAGATGTTGCTCGTAAATACCAGTCTCTGTAAATGTTTCCCCATTGATTGAATAGCTCACACATGACTTTTCTTCAATCGTTTCTGTAAGAATTGGAAGAACATTCAGCTTCAAGGTTAGAATAGAGTCACATCCCTCTGCATTTTGAAGAGTGATTATAGTATCATTCATCATGTCAAAACCATTCCAACGGTAAGGCAATTCAGAAGAACAGATTGAAATGATTTCGGTATTCTCACTACTTGGAAGAATGGTTAATTTTAAGACAAGGGTAGAATCACAACCTGTTACTTGAGAAGTGAACTGTTGATTATAAACGCCACTCTCCGTATAAGTCTCTCCGTTAAGAGTGTAACTGATACATGAAGATACCTCTAATTGTTCCTCGATAGATGGTAAAATGTTCAATTTAAGCGTAACAATAGAATCGCATCCAACCAGGTTTTGAAGTACAATGGTTGTGTCTGAATCTACTTCAAATCCGTTCCATGTGTAAGGCAATGATGATTCGCATACGGTTACTGATTCATTTCCCACTGAAGGTTGAAGAATTGTCAAATCCAAGATGAGAATGGAGTCACAACCTGTAACCAAAGAAGTAAAGTTTTGTTTATAAACACCACTTTCCGTATAGGTTTCTCCGTTTAATGTATAAGAAGAACATGCAGTATATGTTATTGTTTCCTCAACCTCATTAAGTACATTCAAATTCAAGGTAAGTATTGAATCACATCCATTCTGATTCTGAAGAATAATGGTTGTATCATTCATCATGTCAAAACCATTCCATTGATATGGCAAATCTGTCTTACATACATTGATGTTCTCAAATCCTTCTGTTGGTTCAAAAATGATCAAATTCAAAGTGAGAATAGAATCACAACCTGTAACCATGGAAGTAAGATGCTGTTCGTAAACACCACTCTCAGTATAGGTTTCCCCATTAAGAGTATAGCTTACACAAGAAGAGGCCTCAATAGATTCAGTGACAATAGGCAGAATCTTCATATCAACGATAACGACAGAATCGTGATTATCAACATTCTTTAGAACGAATGTCGTATCACCTATCAGCTCAAAACCATTCCATTGATAAGGCAAATCATTCTCACACACAGTAATAGATTCTGTTGTATAAGTAGTATAATATATAGTCAAATTTAAGTTGATGATTGAATCACATTGACCTTCTCCATTTGAAAGATGATAAACCGGCTTATTTGTGCTCAATTTGTAAGTATTACCATCTCTCCAAGTTAATGAATCGTAAGTAACAATTGTTTCTGTTTTGAACATCGAACTATCGATAGATAGAGTCAAGTATGCTGCACCTACAATGGCAAAATCACCAGGTTCCTCAAAAATAGCACCATGCCATTCAAATGGCAAATCTGTAGGGCATATCATTGTGTCACGAACTATTGCAAAAGAATCCGTTCCAACAATCTCCTTTCTCTCCACTTCATAAATTACAGAATCTAAAGAGATGTTACCCTTTGTATCTATCAATTGGTAGTAGACAAGCTTTGAAGGCTGATCGAATACATTTAATACATATTGTTTTTCAGCAAGAGGCAATAGAGCAGTAGTATCTGGTCCATAAAGAACCGTAATGTCCTCTTTGTTATCACAGTTATCGAATATGTGATCAATAACATCAGTTGTAGGAACAGTGAATGTCACAACACCTGAGATAGAATCAGTAATCGATTGCACTCTATTTCCATTAGATATGCCTAATGAATCAGATTGAGGAGCCGTCATGTCTATCACAGACACAGTCTGATAATAGGAAGAAGATGTTACAGTATACTCTTGTCCGTCGGATGCCAAGATTCCTGCAGTCCATCTTACCTCATCACCGTCTTCAAAAGTATAATAGTGATCTCTTTCGGCACGAACATTACCCTTGCCATTTACATTATAATAACAAACTGTATCAACAAACTCCACGGAACAATGATCATTAAAATCTGGCATGTAATCTCTAACACGAACGGATGCCTTACAAGAATCTCCCGCCTCTAAAATCATCTCTTTTAAATCGCCCGTTTCAATATCGTGGATAGAGTTTGTTATATAAATGGTGGTGTCAGGACAGTGTCCATCAGGAGTGTTAGTAATCAGCATGTACTGATAGTTGTCTCGACCATTCAGTTGAAGGTTAAGTGTTGTCTTACCATCCCATTCTGGTACATATTCACCCTCTTCATACCATTTGTATACAGAATGGGTACTATTTACCGCATATCCGAATGTATAGTAGTTTAGCCAACCACAACCAGTGTAAGTTACAGTATCTTCAACTGGTTTCTTGAACCCTCTATTGATAACCAAATGCATGTATATGATAGAATCACAAACGCCTCCTTCATTCGGCTTATTATATACAATATCATATGATTTATCTCCTTTATAAGTGACATTATCTATCCAAGTATAGTTGTTTCGATTATCTGCACAAGCAACAAGTGTATCATATTTGATATAGGAACTATCAACATGGATGTATAGGATATAATTCTCAACTGTGTCTATTTCTCCGTCAAGATTAAATTCATGTCCTCTCCAAGTAATAGGCATAGATCCGACACACACGGTTGTATCTATCTCGATTGTATCAGGAATAATCTTTTCAAACACAAAATTAAGGTTGTAGATACTATCGCATGCGCCTATATTCTCCATATGGAAATTATATACTACAGTGTCCTTGTCGTATGTCACTCCATCACGCCAGATAAACGGCTCGGAAGAAACAATTGTCTCATTTTTCAGGAAGGAACTATCTACATGGATTGTAAGGATATTAGCATCAACAGTATCAACCTCCCCATCGAATTTGAATTCATGACCTCTCCATTCCAATGGAAGAGAACCCATACACACCATAGTATCTAAACGAAGTGTATCTACACTGACATCCTCTAGCGTAAATATTAGGTTATAAATACTATCGCACGCGCCTATATTCTCCGTGTGGAAATCATATACTACCGTATCTTTATCATATCTTTTCCCATCACGCCAAATGATCGGTTCAGAAGATATTATTTCTTCATTCGTAAGGAAACTACTATCAACACGAATTGTCATGTGAGATTCTCCTATAACCGCAGATTCTCCATTGTATGTAAACTCATTAGAGTGCCATAAGAATGGTAGTTCACCCATACAAACAACCGTGTCTCTAACGATTGCATACATCGCTCCATTCAACTCAGTTTCCTTTTCTACTTTAAAAATAAAGGATACGATATCAGACACATTCCCTTCATTGTCGATTGCTTTGCAATACAATGTATTGGAGATCGACTCATACGCATTTAGAGTGACAGTGTAAGAGTCAAAAGAAGAGAAAGAAACGCCATCTTCACTGATGTACAGACTTAGTTCAGAAGAGCAATTATCTGAAATATTCTTAATGATTTCACCTTCGGAAATAGAAATAGAGGCAAGTCCAGTGACTGAATCAAGAACAGGAACACTAAAATTTATCTCATTTACACTCCATACAGGAGATGTTTCATCATTAAGAACAACAGTTTGAACATCATCAGTCTCTTTTTCAATAGTATCGTCATCCTCTAATAGCAAACTAAGTTTCCACCTAATTTCAGAATTATTCAAAACATTGGAAAGAATAGGGGAGTCTGATAAACTAATCCATTCACCTTCGTTTAATTGATAATAAAACTCAGAGCTCTTATATGCAGAACAATAAGAAAATATAGGCTTATATGCAGACAAATCTAACTCTGAAAGTGAGCAGGACGATTCAGACATCGCCTTCTCAATTGTTAAAATGGAATTTGAAATAGAAAGAGAGCGATTAAGTGCAGCAGTAAATGAAATAGTGTCTGGACACAAACCACTTTCTAATGAGACAATAAGTCTATACTGTTTATCCGTATTACTGATAATAGGTGAATACGTATTACTATTCGATACAACAATTTCATTTTCATCAATCCACCTGAATTGATTTCTGTCTTCATCGGAAGACGTATATGCAAAGGTTACGCTATTACCAGTACATTCCGTCTTTGTAAGATCCGTAGATGAAAGAGAAGAAAAATCAGTTGGTTGATAAACGGTTAGATCTAAAATTTTAATTGTATCACAATTCACACCTCCAAAAACTGTATCTCTTGGTTCAGTGGTAGTCTCCGTATAGGTATTTCCATCAATCCAAACAAAAGGTTCCCCACATGAGTAATGAGTATCAAACATTTTAAAATATTCAGGTTGGAATTCATAACAACCCATATCGACCGATGATTCGCGAACACGTCTATTTCCTTCAATATCAACAGAAGTGTAAGACTCCACAAATGAAGTGTTACCTTTATTCACGCAAGGCGATAATTTTGGAAGACTGTAGTCTGCATTAAATTGTGGATTAATATTGATATTGCCCTCACCTGCAACCACTCTTGTTCCTTGGATACACGAATTTTTAACAGTAGGGGCGTTACCTGTCATGTAATTTGAGTTGTTGTATATGATACAGTTATAAATTTTACAATCTGTACCTGTTGTACCCACAGCATATCTGTTGGTTAAATGGATACTTGCGATAAGGTCTAAAATTTCATAATTATTGGTAATAGTACAGTTGATTAACGAACCACCACTCATTTTCACACATGGAACTCCAGCTCCAAGATTGTTGGAATGAATAAGCATATTAACTAACGTACCTCCCGATGTCATATTGACAACACCAACTTCTGTAGAAGTACTAGAATTGTTTCTCACAACACCACCAATAACAGTGCCAGAAACATTCAGAACGGCTCCATTCGTACAATTTATGATAGCAGATCTGTAATCCATGCTCAATGTGGCCTGTTGATTCACAGAAACAAAGAAACTATACACATTAGAGGAGGATGCGTAACTAGTTTTTTTATTTGCATCTAAGTTAACATTTACAAGGTTAAGCGTATGTCCTGAATTAACAGTTATTCCAACAGGGTTATACATTCCATTGTTTCTTGCTTTTTTGATAGAATAACCATCCTCAGACATAATAGTAATGGTTTTTGCTATACTAAGTGCATCATCCAAATCTATATCATTGAGAAGAAGGAGTGTATCTCCGGATGCTGCCATATTAATGGCATCAGATATATTTGTGTATGTTGCATTTGCTGTTCCAACAGTGATCCTTTTTGCCATAGACAAAGAAAAGGACATAAGCCAACACATCACAAACAAAGGCAATCTTTTATATTTCGACATAATTCAATATGTTTTTTAATGCAGATAATCTTATGATTTCCAAAAGTTTACAAAGCTATCTAATTTTTATAGAAATCCAAACAAATTTATAAAAAATTTACAAATAACCCTCGACCTAAATTTTATTTATAAAATAATGAAAATCAGCAAAATGACATTGTCCATGTTGTGGAATGTTTATTTTTTCATCATGTATGAATCCTATAATCCGAGTCGTTTCATAGTCTTCAAAATATTAGCTTCCCCAATTGTCTTATCTCTATTTCCCCAAAATCAAAAAAGAGAAAGCATTAATAAGCTTTCTCTTCTCCTTTTATCATATTTTTTACTGTCTTAAAGATAATCTTTATATCCAACCAGAAGGTCCAGTTTTCGATGTACCACACATCTTGCTTAACGCGTCCCTCCATCTCTGAAAGTTCTTTCGTCTCACCACGGAAACCTGTCACCTGAGCCCATCCGGTAATACCTGGTTTGGCGAAATGCCTTACCATATACTTGTCTATCAATTGGGAGTACATTTCAGTATGTTTCAGCATATGAGGTCGAGGACCAACAATAGACATATCACCTTTCAGTACATTTAAGAACTGTGGCATCTCATCCAAATTGGTCTTCCTCATAAAGGCACCTATTTTCGTGATTCGTGCATCACCTTTTGTTGCTTGTACAGAATCGGCGTTTGCATTTACCTTCATTGTTCTAAATTTTAGGCAATCGAAATCCACACCATTCTCACCCGTTCTCTTTTGTTTAAAGAAGATTGGTCCTTTAGATGTAAACTTAATTAGAGGAGCCAATATTATGAACAAAATAGGGAATATTGTAATGGTAAAAATGAACGAAACAAGAATGTCAAACGCTCTTTTAAGTAGTTTGTTGTATCCTTTTCTAAGTGGTTCTTCTCGCAACGAAACAATAGGAATTGAATCATCGAGGAATGACAAAGATACCGAACGAGAAATAAATCGCATGAAATCAGGCACAATCATAAATCGTATTAAATTATTCTCGGCATATTTCATAATAGGCACTGCTTTTCTATCATCTCCAGCAGGAAGCGCACATATAATCTCATCAACACTATTCTGACTTACAAATTTCTCAACATCACCTAATGTTCCCTTTACCAGATTTGGATCTACACGATATTCCTCCGGAGCTCTATCATCAAAGAAGCCTAAAAACTTGTAACCATAAACGACATTAGTGATATTGCTGTTATATACCTGATTGGCAACACGACCAGCGCCCAAAATAATGATATTACGGGTATTTCCACCCCTTCTTCGGTATGATTTAAGAAAGAATCTGAACGAAATCCTCCATGTAGCTACCAAAATGAATGAAAGGAGAATAAATGAGACCCAATATGGTGTAGAAAAAACAAAATTACCAAGGACAGAGAATGCGGCAAGAACTATCACTGCAAAAAGGGCTACAGTTTGTGTAACCAAAGCAAGAATTTTTTCAGAAAAGACCACTCGTTTATCCAAAATGATACCAAACTTAAATATGCTTATTGCATATGCAAAATTCACAATCAACATATCGTACTTCAACTGCCCCCAATCTATACCAGAGAAATTACTCTTGTATAGGTAAACCATTAGCAAAAAAGAGAGATTCACCCATATGAAATCTCCTAAGGCTACAAGCATTCTTATTGAGCTTGCATGTTGCTGTTGTTTCTCTGTCCTCATTATTACTTGTTCTAAGCTATAATCACAATCTTTATCGAACGGAATGCAAATATATAATAAAACTTGTGAAGTTTATTGCATTTTAGATAAAAGAACTCACTTTTTTTTTATAAATTTGTACCCAATATTACAAAATTTTGTTTTATGGGTATTAATAGTTTTTTATCCAAACTATTTGGAGGTAACAAGGCGCAGAGAGATATGCGCGAAATTAAGCCGTATGTGGAGAAAGTACGGAGTTTAGCTCCTGAAATGGAGAAGTTGACAAATGATGAACTACGTGCTAAAACCAATCAAATACGTGCTAAGATAAAAATGTACGTCGCTGCCGAGGTGGCTCAAATCGAGGAACTTCGTGCTCAAATAGAAGGTCAAGAGATTGAAGAACGTGAACGCACATACGAGCAAATTGATTTGCTTGACAAAACCGTTACGGAGAAATACGAACAAGTATTAGAGGAAGTTCTTCCTGAAGTTTTTGCAATAGTACGTGATACCGCACGTCGTTTCTCTTCAAGCGAGACTGTTGAGGTTACTGCAACTGATATGGACCGTGATTTGGCAACCACAAAAGATTTTGTTGAAATCGACGGTGACAAGGCCATCTATCACAATCACTGGATTGCCGGAGGTAACGATCTTCTTTGGAACATGGTTCACTACGATGTTCAAGTTTTTGGAGGAGTCGTATTACATAAAGGTAGAATTGCCGAAATGGCGACTGGTGAGGGTAAAACATTGGTTGCCACATTGCCTGTTTTCTTAAATGCCTTAACTGGTAATGGTGTTCATGTTATTACTGTAAATGATTACTTGTCAAAACGTGACTCTGAGTGGATGGGTCCTTTATACCAATTCCATGGTTTGTCTGTGGATTGTATTGATAAGCACAGACCAAATTCTCCAGAACGCCGTAAAGCATACATGGCTGATATCACATTTGGTACAAACAACGAGTTTGGTTTCGACTACCTACGTGATAATATGGCCACTTCTCCCGAAGATTTGGTGCAACGCAAACATAACTTTGCCATTGTCGATGAGGTTGACTCCGTTTTGATTGACGATGCTCGTACTCCATTGATTATTTCGGGTCCTGTTGCAAAAGGTGATGATCAACAATTCGAGGCTCTTTGTCCTCGTGTGGAGAAATTGTATGCATTGCAACGCAATATGGCAACCAACTATTTGTCTGAAGCAAAGCAGTTGCTTAAATCATCTGACAAAAAAGATCAGGAAGCCGGTGCTTTAGCATTGTTCCGTTCTTACAAAGCCCTTCCTAAAAATACACCTCTTATTAAGTTCTTAAGTGAACAAGGTAATAAGGCTATCTTATTATCTACAGAGGAGTATTATATGCAGGAGCAGAATAAGAATATGCATATCGCTACCGATCCACTTTATTTCGTTATTGATGAAAAGAACAGATCAATTGAATTAACCGATAAGGGTATTGATGCATTAACAGGTGCATCTGAAGATCCAGAGTTCTTCGTATTGCCAGATATTGCTTCTCAATTATCAGAACTTGAGGTTGAATCTCTATCTAAAGAGGAGAAACAAGCGAAAAAAGATGAGTTGATGCAGAACTACTCAATTAAGTTGGAACGCGTTCATACCATCAACCAATTATTAAAGGCATATACCTTATTCGAAAAGGATCAAGAATATGTCATCATAGATGGAAAGGTAAAGATCGTTGATGAACAGACTGGACGTATTATGGAAGGCCGTCGTTACTCTGATGGTCTACACCAAGCAATCGAAGCAAAGGAAAGAGTAAAGGTAGAAGCGGCTACTCAAACTTTTGCAACCATTACTCTTCAAAACTATTTCCGTATGTACCACAAACTTGCTGGTATGACTGGTACTGCTGAAACTGAAGCAGGTGAGTTTTGGAACATCTACAAGCTTGATGTTGTCGTTATCCCTACAAACAAGAAGATTGCCCGTAACGATATGGATGATCGAGTTTATCGTACTAAACGTGAAAAGTACAATGCGGTAATCGATGAAATCTGTAGACTTGTTGATCATGGACGTCCTGTTTTGGTAGGTACAACTTCAGTTGAAATCTCTGAGTTGTTAAGCAAGATGCTGACCATGAGAAAAATTGAGCATAATGTATTGAATGCTAAGTTGCATCAAAAAGAGGCTGACATCGTTGCTGAGGCAGGAAAGGGAAGAATAGTAACAATCGCAACCAATATGGCTGGTCGTGGTACCGATATCAAACTTTCTGATGAGGTTAAGGCAGCTGGAGGTTTGGCAATTATTGGTACAGAAAGACATGAATCTCGTCGTGTTGACCGTCAGTTAAGAGGTCGTGCTGGTCGTCAAGGAGATCCAGGATCATCAATTTTCTATGTTTCTTTGGAAGATAACTTGATGCGTCTATTTGGATCCGAAAAGATCACAAACATCATGGATAGATTAGGATTTACCGAAGGTGAGGTAATTGAACATCCTATGATATCTAAATCAATTGAACGTGCTCAAAAGAAGGTGGAAGAGAACCATTTCGGTATTCGTAAGCGTTTGTTGGAATACGACGATGTAATGAATGCACAACGTGAGGTGGTATATCGCAGACGCCGCCAAACCTTAATGGGAGAACGCTTAGGTGTGAATATCATGAACATGATTTATGATACAGCACAAACAATTGTTGAAAAATCAAAGCCTATCTATGCATACGACATCTTTGTTGAGGAGACAATGGTATTGTTTGCCATCGATGCTCCTATCTCTGAAGAAGAGTTTAAAGAGATGAAGGCTGATGATATTACAGAGAAGTTATTTGAAGCGGCAATGGATTCATTCAAACGTAAGATGGAACACATTGCTGAAATAGCAAACCCTGTAATCAAGCAAGTATATGAAACTCAAGGTGCTCAATATCAAAACATTCTTATCCCTATTACTGACGGAAGGAGAATGTTTAACATTCCAGTAAACTTGAAGGCTGCATATGAGTCTGAAAGTAAAGAGGTGGTAAAGATATTCGAAAAGATGATTCTTCTCCATATTATGGATGATAATTGGAAAGAGAACTTGCGTAAGATGGACGAATTGCGTGATTCCGTACAGAATGCAAGTTATGAGCAAAAGGATCCTCTTTTGATCTATAAGTTAGAGTCATTCCAATTGTTCAAACACATGTTGGACGAAACTAACCGCCAAGCAGTATCAATCTTGATGCGTGGTCAGATCCCTGTGCAACAACGTGCTCCAGAAGAGGTGCAAGAAGCTGCGCCTGAGAAGAAAGACGATTACTCTAAATATTCTTCAAACCGCGGCGAATCTTCGCAACAACCTCAACAGCAAGAGAGACGTGTTGAGCCTGTTCGTTCTGAACCAAAAATCGGTCGCAATGACCCATGTCCTTGTGGTTCAGGTAAGAAGTTTAAACATTGTCACGGAAAAGATTTATAATCTTTATTAGGTTATGCTAGATTTCATCACTTGGACTGTTGATCCGGATCTATTTTCTATAGGACCTTTTGGTCCTATAGGTCCGTTAACTGTACGCTGGTATGGATTAATGTGGGCTATAGGATTCCTTATTGGATATCAAATCGTTCTAAAAGTGTACGAAAGGGAATCCATTCCGGAAGAGCAATCAGAGATGCTGTTTATGTATATGCTTATAGGAACAGTTATCGGAGCTCGTATAGGACATTGTTTCTTCTATGATTTCCCATATTACTCATCTCATTTAAAAGAAGTCCTTTATATCTGGCAAGGAGGTCTTTCAAGCCATGGTGGTGCATGTGGAATCTTGACGGCGTTATGGATATTCAGTCGCAAAGTTGTACACAAGAATTTTATCTGGGTAATGGACCGTATCGTATTGTCAGTGGCCTTCTGTGGAGCTTGCATACGCTTTGGTAATTTAATGAACCATGAAATCTACGGACATGCGACAGATGTTCCTTGGGCTTTCCGTTTCATTACCAATATTCACATGTGGCAACGTGGTGCTGAACCAATTTTCTCGGAACCAAGTCACCCAACCCAAATTTATGAGGTTCTTTACTGCCTATGTACTTTTGCAGTTGTTATGTTCTTATACTGGAGAACCAACGCACGCAAGTTTGAAGGCTTCATCTTTGCTGTGTTTTTGCAGGGCATCTTCTTGACTCGTTTCTTGTTAGAGTTTATAAAAAACAGTCAGGAAGCATTCGAAGAGGATATGATCCTAAATATGGGTCAGATTTTAAGTATACCTCTAATCGTGTGGGGCTTCTATTTATTCTATAAGTCATACTCTCAAATGAAGGCAGAAGGAGAGTATCTAAAATTGACCAAGGAGTAATATTTATGAGAGTTTTAATTCAATCAGATTATACATCCGTTTCAAAATGGGCTGCAAAACATGTGGCGGATTCTATTAACAAGTTTCAGCCAACAGCCGATAGAAAGTTTGTTTTAGGTCTTCCAACAGGATCTTCTCCAATAGGAATGTATCGGGAACTAATCAAGATGAATAAAGAGGGCAGAGTCTCTTTCAAGAATGTTATCACATTCAATATGGATGAGTATGTGAACCTTCCCAAAGAGCACCCAGAGAGTTACTACTCTTTTATGTGGAATACTTTCTTCAGACACATTGATATTCCTGCAGAACAAGTAAACATTCTTAATGGTAATGCTGCAGATTTAGAGAAGGAATGCGCAGACTATGAAGCAAGAATTAAAGCAGTAGGCGGCATTCAACTATTCGTTGGAGGGATTGGCCCTGACGGTCACATTGCTTTTAACGAACCGGGATCTTCTCTAACTTCACGCACCCGATTGAAACACTTAACCACGGACACAATCATTGCTAATTCAAGATTTTTTGACAATGACATAACAAAAGTTCCGACATCTGCACTAACCGTCGGGGTAGGAACCATTATGGATGCTAAGGAGGTAATGATATTGGTTAGTGGATATAATAAAGCACGTGCATTGCAACAAGCCATTGAAGGGGGTATTTGTCAAATGTGTACACTAAGTGCACTACAACTTCATAGCAATGGTATCATTGTTTGTGATGAACTGTCTACCTTCGAGTTAAAGGTAGCCACATATCGCTATTTTAAAGACATTGAAAAAGATAATATATTATAATTTAAAAACTTATGGATAACGCTTTATTGCAAGATGTTACAGCCAAAGCAAATGCTTGGTTAAATGGTAACTTCGATGCTGAAACAAAAGAAGAGGTTCAACGTTTGTTGGACAATGCTGATAAAACGGATTTGATTGATGCATTCTACCAAAATCTGGAGTTCGGAACTGGTGGTTTGCGTGGTATTATGGGTGTTGGTACAAACCGTATGAACAAGTATGTTGTTGGTATGGCAACACAAGGTTTGGCTAACTACTTGAAGAAGGCTTTTGCAGGAAAGAAGGAGATTAGTGTAGTTGTAGGACACGATTGCCGTAACAACTCTCGTCTTTTCGCAGAAATCGTTGCAGATATTTTCTCTGCAAATGGTATTCGCGCATATTTGTTCGAAAGCCTTCGTCCAACACCAGAGATCTCTTTTGCAATCCGTCAATTAGGTTGTCAAAGTGGTGTAAACATTACTGCATCTCACAACCCTAAAGAATACAACGGATACAAGGCATATTGGGAAGATGGTGCACAAGTATTGGCTCCACATGACAAAGGTATTATTGATGAGGTAAATAAGGTACAAATCGACGATGTTAAGTTCACTCCTAACAAGGATTTGATCACTATCATCGGTGGTGAGATGGATTATGACTATATGATGGCTGTTAAAGAAGCTATGGTAGACCAAGATGTGATCCTTCGCCAAAAAGATTTGAACATTGTTTATTCTCCACTACACGGAACAGGTCGTGTTATTATTCCTTTGTGCTTACGCTCTTGGGGATTCCAAAACATCAATGTTGTTCCTGAGCAAATGGTTATCGATGGAAACTTCCCTACAGTTAAGTCTCCAAATCCAGAGAATTCAGAGGCTATGACTATGGGTATGAACCTTGGAACAAAATTAGGCGCTGACTTGGTTATTGCTTCAGACCCTGATGCCGACCGTTTGGCAATTGTGTGTCGCGATGATAAGGGAGAGTGGGTTATTATCAATGGAAACCAAACTTGTATGATGTTCTGCTACTACATCATCACAAACATGAAGAAACTTGGCAAGTTGAAAGGAAATGAATTCTTGGTTAAGACTATCGTAACTTCTGAGTTGATTCGTGAGATCGCTGATAAGAATAATGTAAAACTATACGACGAATATACTGGATTTAAGTGGATTGCTTATAGAATCCGTGAGAACGAAGGTAAGTCTAAGTACATTGGAGGTGGAGAGGAATCATTTGGCTTCTTGCCTTATGATAAGGTTAGAGATAAAGATTCTCCGGCTTCAATCTGCTTGATCTGTGAAATCGCAGCTTGGGCTAAGGACAATGGCATGTCACTATACGAGTTGTTGATGAAGATCTATATGGAATACGGATTCCAAAAAGAGAGCGCTATCAGTGTTGTTAAGCCAGGTAAGAGTGGTGCAGACGAGATCAAAGCTATGATGGAGAACTTCCGTCAGAATCCTCCTAAAGAGTTGGCTGGCTCTCCTGTAAAGATTATGAAGGATTTCAAATCTTTGAAACAAACTTGCATCAAGTGTGGCAAGGTTGAGGATATCCAAATGCCTGATACTGCTAATGTACTTCAATTCTTTACTGAAGATGGAACTAAGGTCAGTGTTCGTCCTTCTGGAACAGAACCAAAGATCAAGTTCTATGTAGAGGTTAAGGGAGAGATGAAGAGTGCAGCTGACTACAAAGCAGCATGCGATGCAGCAAATGTGAAGGTTGAAGCTATTAAGAAGTCTTTGAACCTATAATTCACAAACAATCATATTAAAAAGGCGGTCTAGACCGCCTTTTTTTTGTTGTATATCATAACTTTTATTATCAGACAAAAAAAAGCCAACCCTATCAAGGTTATTATTTTTTTTTTATCTTTGCAATATATAAAGGGGTGCCCATTTAGGGCTGAGATTATACCCATCGAACCTGCACAGGTAATGCTGTAGAGGGATTTTCCTACATATCATTCCTGCACATTCGATATATTGTCGAACTGAAGTTATATACTTCTAATTAATTGCGTCTTATGACAGTATATGTAAATGATAAGCCCTATGAGGTGAAGAGTGCAACCAACCTAAACGAATTGGCTGTAGAATTAGAATTCCCAGCTTTCGGTATTGCCCTTGCAATCGATAATCAAATCGTACCACGAGCAAAATGGCAAGAGACTGCAGTAGCAGACCAAGCCAAGATCATCATCATCAAGGCTGTTTGTGGAGGATAACCTGATATGGGACGTCTATTAGTTTTCACACAACCAGATTTCTTCTCAGATGAGAGTAAGCAGATCATTGATTTGTTTACTAATGGACTACAACACCTTCATCTTCGCAAACCACACGCCACATACCAAGAGGTTGAAGATCTACTTAAAACCATTCCTTCCGAATTTCATTCCAGGATAACCATCCACAATCATTTCAGATTAACTGAACAATATGCCATTGGTGGTGTTCATCTTAATTCAAGAAATAAAACCTACGATGGATCAAGAAGTATCCGATTAAGTAAATCTTGCCACACCTTTGACGAATTGAATCATATTGATGAGTTTGAATATGTAACTTTAAGTCCTATCTTCGATAGTATCTCAAAACAAGGATATAGTTCTGCCTTCTCAAAAGAAGAACTTATCAAACAACATGAGTGTGGAAGAATCACGTCAAAAGTAATTGCACTTGGAGGCATTGATTGCAAAAATTGCACCAATCTTCCAACCATTGGCTTTGGTGGTGTTGCTATGTTGGGAGCTATATGGAAAAACTTTAATATAGAAATGTTTCGACAAACTCTTTGTTACGTAAACAAAAATTTTTAATGCAATGAATATCCTACAAAAAAACGCTTTCAAACTTCAATTCATTACTCATACCAATGATCGTTATGATTATCTGAAATCAGCAGAGTTAGCATTAAATGGAGGATGTCGTTGGATACAACTTCGAATGAAAGAGGCAGCCATAGAGGAAGTGGAAAGAGTAGCACTTCAGCTAATTCCTCTTTGCAAAGAGAAGAATGCTGTTTTCATCTTAGACGACCATGTTGAACTTTGCAAGAAGGTAGGTGCCGATGGAGTTCACCTCGGAAAGCTAGATATGGACCCTGCAGAAGCACGAAAGATCTTAGGAGACGATTTCATCATAGGAGGTACATGCAATACCTTTGAAGACATTGAAAAGGTAGCCCCATATGTTGATTATATCGGTTGTGGACCATTTCGTTTCACGCAAACCAAAAAGAAACTTGCCCCAGTTTTAGGTATTGAAGGATACCAAAGCATCATTTGCGATTGCATTGAAAATAACATTACTGTACCGATTGTTGCTATCGGTGGTATCACGCTTAATGATGTCCCCGAAATCATTGAGTCAGGGTTGAATGGTATCGCTATTTCCGGTGCTATCTTAAATGCAGAAGATCCTATCAAAGAGACAGATCGATTCTTGCATAAAATCGAAAAAAAGTGGTAAGCTCATTAATACGAATTAATAGTAATACGATAATACAATAATACGATGGAGAAATTAAAAATTGCAGACAGAGAATTTGATTCTCGACTATTCTTAGGAACAGGAAAGTTCAGTTCCAACGAATTGATGGCTCAATCCATATTGGCTTCTGATACCGAAATGGTTACAGTAGCGATGAAGCGTATCGATTTGGATGACAAAGAAGATGATATGCTTCAACACATTCTTCATAAGAACATTCAGTTACTACCCAATACAAGTGGTGCTCGTGACGCAAAAGAGGCAGTATTTGCAGCCCAGATGGGAAGAGAAGCATTTGGCACAAACTGGTTGAAATTGGAGGTTCACCCAGATCCTCGTTATCTATTGCCTGATTCAATCGAAACACTTAAAGCAACTGAGGAGTTGGTAAAACTAGGATTTATTGTATTACCTTACTGTCAAGCAGACCCAGTACTTTGCAAGCATCTTGAGGAGGCTGGCGCTGCAACAGTTATGCCTTTGGCTGCTCCTATTGGCACAAACAAGGGTTTAAGAACAGAAGACTTTCTTCGCATCATCATCGAGCAATCTAATGTACCCGTAGTGGTAGATGCCGGTATCGGTGCCCCAAGCCATGCTGCTGCTGCAATGGAAATGGGAGCTGATGCAGTCCTTGTTAATACTGCGGTTGCTATTGCTGGCAATCCCGTAGAGATGGCTATTGCATTCAAAGAGGCCGTTATAGCAGGAAGAAGAGCTTATGAGGCTGGACTTGGAAGTGTAGCAAAGAATATGGAGGCAAAAGCATCATCTCCATTAACATCTTTCTTGGATTAAATTAACGATAAAACATCAACCAGGATATAACTATCCTACAAATGACAAACAAATGTTTTCAGATGAGTTAGAAAAGATTTCGTGGGATGAAACCACGAAAAAAATATACTCTAAAACAGAGGCAGATGTGCGTCGTGCATTGAGTAAGGAACATTGCGATGTAGAGGACTTTATGGCCCTTATCTCTCCTGCCGCTGCACCATTCTTGGAAGAGATGGCTCAACTTAGCCAGCACTATACAATGGAGCGTTTTGGCAAAACCATATCCATGTTTATCCCTCTCTATCTAACCAACTCTTGCACCAACTCTTGCGTATACTGTGGATTTCACATTAGCAATCCTATGAAACGCACCATTCTTACTCCAACAGAGATTGAAAACGAATACAAAGCCATAAAGAAATTAGGCCCATTCGAGAATATTCTTCTAGTTACAGGAGAGAATCCAGCCTTGGCTGGAGTGGACTATATTGCTAATGCTTTGGATATTGCAAAGAATTACTTTGCCAACCTAAAGATCGAAGTAATGCCTCTCAAAATGGAAGAGTATAAGGAGTTAACCAACCACGGTCTTAACGGAGTTGTTTGTTTCCAAGAAACTTATAACAAAGCGAACTACAAGATTTACCATCCAAGAGGAATGAAATCGAAGTTCGAATGGAGAGTTAACGGATTCGATCGTATGGGTCAAGCTGGCGTTCATAGCATTGGCATGGGTGTATTAATCGGTCTTGAAGAGTGGAGAACCGATATCACAATGATGGCAACTCACCTTCGCTACCTACAGAAGCACTATTGGAAGACTAAATATAGTGTCAACTTCCCTCGAATGAGACCAAGTGAGAATGGGGGTTTCCAACCTAATGTAGTAATGAGCGATAAAGAATTAGCTCAGCTAACATTTGCTTTCAGAATCTTCGACCACGATGTGGATATAAGTTTCTCTACTAGAGAGCCTCAGTATATCCGTGACAATATGGCAACTCTTGGCGTTACTACAATGAGTGCCGAAAGTCATACAGAACCTGGCGGGTACTATTCATATCCACAAACATTGGAACAATTCCATGTGAACGATGACCGTACCGCCAAGGAAGTGGAAGCTGCATTGAAACGCATAGGAAGAGAACCAGTTTGGAAGGACTGGGATCAAGCATTAAACTAAATGATTCGTATGGATGACCGATATGCAAGACAGACAATGTTACCCGACTTCGGTACAGAAGGACAGAGTCTATTGCAAAATGCAAAAGTATTGATAGTTGGAGTAGGAGGTCTCGGATCTCCCATCTCCCTCTACCTGGCAGGTGCCGGTGTCGGATACTTGGGCCTTATCGATGCGGATGTTGTTTCTGTCTCAAATCTGCAGAGACAAGTTTTATATACAGAAGATGAGGTAGGATTACCTAAGGTTGACTGTGCAAAAAAAAGATTGAAAGCTCTTAATAACACTACAAAGATCAATGCCTACTACGAGAGATTGGAACAAAACAATGCAGAGGAGATTATCAAACAATACGATATAATTGTAGATGGTTGTGATAATTTTGAAACACGCTATCTAATTGACGAACTCTCCCACAAACTGAATATTCCTTATGTATTCGGAAGCATAGGGGAATATGCGGGCATGGTATCTGTTTTCAATCATAAGGATGCAGGACGCTTCTCCCAGCTTTTCCCTAAAGAGACGATTCCATGCAACTACAGCTTACCCAAAGGCGTTTTAGGACCGCTTCCTGGGATTATTGGCTCTATCGAAGCAATGGAGGTTATTAAAATTATTACTCAATGTGGGACACCCCTTTGCAAGAAACTACTTACCATCGATTCTCAAAATCTTCTTTATAATATAATTGATATATGATTATTTTATATCTTCACGGAATGGCATCAAGCCACGATTCTGCCATAGGTAATTCCATAAGAAAATATATTCCAGAAGCAGAAGTTTTAATACCCGATCTATCTATTGATCCCAACATTGCTTTTCCTCAAATTGATAAGATTTTAAAGGAAAACAAGGTGGATGTCATAGTGGGTCATTCGTTAGGTGGATTCATGGCTCAAAAATATAGAGGCTATAAGAAGGTAATGGTGAATTCATGCTTAGGAACAACATTCTTCAAACTATTCAAGGGTAAGAACAAGTACAAACACGACCGTTACGATGGATGTCCCTACTTTACAGTTACAGATAAGATCTGTTCTGACTACAAGGAATTGGAACACCATCAATTTGAAAATATAACCAAAGAAGAGGAACAACTCACTGTTGGTTGTTTTGCTACTTGGGATTTATACACAAGATTAGCTTGTCATTGGTTTAAAAAACATTATTCTCAATGTTATAGTATGCCAGGAAGACACTTCCCAACAGACGAAACTGTTCGCGATTACGTAGTTCCTCAAATCAGAAAAATGTTGGGAATATAAAAAAATAAGAGGTGAATGATTAGGCGCCATTCACCTCTCTATTGTGTTGTTACGGTTTAGGGTTTATGTCTTATTTTAGAAACCATCTATAGAATTTATCAATGCCCATTCTGCCACAAAGAAATTCACAAGACAGCTTTATGTTTTCAGTTCAATAATAAGGAATAAGCATCTTTATCCTCTTTTTTTATGGTTACAAAATTACTGTGTCACAATAAATTCCTCAAATAAAAAAAGGAAGAAAAATGGTAAATTTACACGGCTCTTTCATTTACCCCTCTGATAAAGTGCACAACTCCCCTTACCCATGGTTAATGGGGAACTGCGATTTTCAATTATTTGAAACACAATAAGTTGGCATTTCAAGAAAAGGCTATTTTTTTCTATTTTAGGGTT
>JAZRXL010000042.1:0-6195 GCA_045600225.1 Paludibacteraceae bacterium | reverse complement strand
GCCAGAAAAAATTAGAGAATACAACCTATCACAGCGTTACATCAAATAACACCTATCCAACGGTCTAAATATCTGTAAAATACATCTAAAGAAGTCACAAAAAACTTTCAGAATAAAATCAACAAATTGGACACCCTATTTGCAAATTGAACATCCATTTAATTTTGCTTTATCAGGTATACCCAGTTTCTTGAATTTGCAATCAAGGAATGTCTGTTCGTTGATTTCCGTTACACTGTTGGAAATTACTACAGAGGTCAAGCCGGTGCAGTGGGAGAATGCACCAGTGTAAATGTGCGTTACACTGTTGGGGATTTCAATAGATTTCAAGCTTGTACAACCTTTGAAAGCTTCATATCCAATATTTTTGACACTACTTGGAATTTGAATTGAAACCAATGCTGAGCAGTCTTCGAATACGTTCCATCCAATCCCGACCACGCTGTTGGGTATTTCTATGGATGTCAAGCCTGTGCAGCCTTTGAAAGCACACTTTCCTATACTTTTTATGCTATTGGGAAGTACAACAGATTTCAAGCCTGAGCAGCCTTCGAATGCGCTCCAGCCAATCCCGATCACACTGTTGGGGATTTCTATGGATGCCAAGCCTGTGCAGCCTTTGAATACTCCAGCTTCAATGCTCGTCACACTGTTGGGAATTTCAATTGAGGTCAATCCTAAGCAACCTCCGAATGCTCCAGCTTCTATGTTCGTCACGCTGTTCGGGATTTCAATATAGGTTAAGCCTATACAACCATAGTATTTTCAAGTCTTTTACTATCAATTATTTACATATTAAACGGTAGAAAAGTGATTGCGTGGATTCTATGAAGAGTCAGAAATGGGAAGATTTAACGTTTTTAACTTTATTAAATAGGGCTGGAAACAAAAAATGTCAATTGTAGATGGCAAAAAAATCGTTATATCTGATTCGACTAAAAAGAAAAAGCCACAGCGAATTTCGCCATGGCACATCTTTACTCTACCACAACCTGCCCCTGTGGTATTAGGGCTCTTCTCTAAACGGAGAGAATGCTGAGAGATTTATCCTCTTGGAGGAAATGGATCCTTACCATGAGAGTCTCTTTCTCGAATCTGTCCATTACGACCGTGAATAAATAGTTCGGAATGCTGGTTCTTGGAAATTTGACGAGCGGCAGCAATTGCATCGGACTGCCTATCAAATGTTGAAGTCAGTCTTGAATTGCCTTCGCCCTTAATGCCCCACTTATCTCCAGCAGGAACAACATGTTGGTTCTTGCCCATCTGTTACACCTCCTTTCTACGCCCAGTTTTGACAAACATGTCATAGTGCTTTATATTATCCATGCAAATATTAAGTCAGAGTCGAATTTATGACAAAATTGTGCCAATAACCGACAAAATGACAATGAATAACGTAATTTTTGTCGTATTTATACATATTTAACGCAGACAATTGTCAGAGTTCTGAAATAATTTGTTATCTTTGCAACGAAATTTCACGAAATATCAGACGTCATTATGTTATTGTCAGCCAAATTTGAAAACATTTACTCGTTTAACGAGGAAACACGTATCTTGTTCACAGCCAGCAAGAGCGACCAATTGCCGTTGCAAGTGTCACGTGCGGAGAAACGGGATGATATATCCGTGCTCCGTATGGGATTGATTTATGGTGCCAATGCTTCCGGAAAGTCAAACATCATAAAATGTTTGGCTATTATCAAGGAGTTTGCCTTGAATGGTTGGAGCAACCTCAAATATAATTACTTCAAGATGACGGATGAACCCCAAGAGCGTTCGAGTATCGAATTGGAGTTTAAGGCAGACAACCAGTTCTTTGCTTACGGAATAGCTTTCTCTAAAGGCGGTTTGCTTGAGGAATGGCTATATAAGACTGGCAGCCGCAATGACACCATGATCTTTGAGCGTAAACGTAATGGTGACAGTTGGGATAATACTATTGCACCTCAGTTCCTAAAAGATGAGGATGGACAATTCTTGAAGTTCCTGATTGACGGCACACCTACCAAGGGTACTTTCTTAAGTGAGTATATCAAGCGTAACGGAAAGGGAATAGATACGATTAAATCTGCTCGTAAATGGTTTGAGAATCTGAATATCATCTTCCCCAATACACATAGAACAGATTTCCCATTCCGAGTCGTGAACGACACCCAGTTCAGAACTGTAATGCGCGAACTGCTAAATTATTTTGGAACAGGTATCGCAGACCTTCGTCGCGTAGAGTCTAAACCTGAAGAATTGGGCATTCCCGACGAAATCCGTCAAAAGATTGAGGAAAGTCTTGAAGGCAAAGGCTCCGAAACAGGTGTGGTGATTCACAATGAGAACCGCTTCATCTTTGCAGAAAAAGATAAGTCGAAGAATCTGAAGTGGCATGAGCTGAAAACCATCCACAAGAAGGAAGACAGCAACTCAGACTATATATTCGAAATGTTCGAAGAATCTGATGGAACGTCACGTTTGTTCGACTTCATTCCAATGCTTATAGATATGCGTGCAAATGATGCGGTCTATGTGATTGACGAGGTCGATAGGAGTTTGCATCCAATGTTGACATTGAAATTATTGGAGATGTACAACAGCCTGCTTAAAAGCGATTCGCAAATGCAGCTAATATGCACTACACACGAGTCCAATCTTCTTTCTACCGCCCCTATCCGTCAGGATGAAGTCTGGTTTGTAGAAAAAGACAAGAAAGGAGAAAGCCATTTGTCTTCACTCTGCGAGTATAAGCCGAGGGAAAATGTGCAGAAAGGTTATCTGAATGGTCGCTATGGAGCGATTCCGTTCTTTGGCGAACTGAATAATATTCATTGGGACGATGCGAAGTAGGAATAGTTTGATACGTGAACGTCGCGAAGCATTTCGAGACGCCCGCCTGATAGTCATAGCCTCCGAGGGCAAGGACACGGAGCGGATATATTTCAAGGCATTGGCCAAGGAATATACCAATCCCCGTGTGCATGTGCATATCTTGGAACGGAGTGAAGCAGAGCAGAACAACTCCAGTCCAGAACACGTCTTGAAGCAGTTGAACGACTACAAGGAACAATATGCTTTGGAAGCCGACGATGAACTCTGGCTTGTCATTGACAAAGACCGTTGGACAGAGGCAATGCTATCTCGTGTAGCTACGGAATGTACACAAGATGAATACATGCACATGGCTTTGAGTAACCCTTGCATCGAACTCTGGTTGCTGTTGCATTTGGTAGATGTCACTTCGCTGTCTCCCGAAGAGCAACAACAATGGTTGGAGAATCGTCGAACTTCGAGGAGGACAGACCCATATCTAAAGATGCGATTGCGTCAAGAGATGGGTGCTTATCACGAGGCTGCATACGATGCCCAAATGCTGATTGCCCATGTTGAGGAAGCAATAGAACGAGCAAAAGCATTGGACAAGAATCCAGCAGACCGCTGGCCACAGACTCTCGGAACACGAGTGTATCTGTTGGCTGAAAGTGTGATGAACAGGAATTAACATCTTACCAATTTACAATTAACATTTGAGATAAAATGGAAAGAGGATGCAATTATTTAGCTTTGAATGAGAGCGAGAGGAGATTATTTTCTTCCTCGGCTTTACGGCCTTGTGTATTTATAAGTCACAAGAAAGATGATGCAAATTTCGCAAGACACCTTTCTGACTACATCATGGAAAGAGGAATCAACGTCTATTTTGACGAAAACGATCCAATACTTTCTAAAGAACACAAATCGCCTGACGAAGTTGTTAATGCAATCAAGAAAGGTTTGGGAAAATCCACCCATATGATTATAGTCTTGTCAAAAAAGACGTTAGAATCAAATTGGGTGCCATGGGAGGTCGGCTTTGCTAGTGCAAAAGATAAAGAGTATAGGCTGCTCCGACTTAATGATGTGTTAGGTGACATTCCAGAGTTTTACAAAGTCGCCAAAATCTTGAATGATTATGACGACTTGAACAAATACCTTGCATCAATGAAAGCGGCTCAAACCAACAATCTAATTTCTCAAGAAGAAATAATTCGTAAAAAGAAACTTCTTGAACGATTGGATGAGTTGAAAAAAATTATTCCTCAAATAAATAAACAATCTTTATAATATGGATAAAGGCTTAAACTATTATTATCTAAGAGATCGTTATAACGGTGTACTCCCGCGCCCTACGTTGGAGAAACCGAGAGTCTTTATTAGTCATCAGAAGAAAGACTCCGATGCAGCGAAAGCTATTGCCGACTATCTTCAGGACGCTGGTATCGATGTGTACTTTGACCAATATGACAATAGTATCAACAGATCCGACCCACAATCGGTGGTTAGTGCAATTAAGAAAGGAATTGAGAATAGTAGTCATATGTTAGTATTATTCTCTCCCAACACATATGGTTCTATGTGGGTGCCTTGGGAAATAGGATATGCTTACAATTCAGTTATCACGCTGAATGTTCTCCGTTTAAAAGGCGTAGATAAAGCAAAACTGCCAGAGTATTTGAAGGTAGTAAATACCGTGATGAGTATTTATCAACTAAACAATTTGATAGCAAGTATTAGGAGAACCAACAGAGACCAGCTAATATTAGAAAATAGGTCGTTCTCCGAAAGTAATTCAACTCATGTATTAAACAAAATAATGGATTCTTACGCATGAAAAAGAATTTAGCCGTTTACGTATTGTTTCATACTCAGTATGAGCAAGGTAAAGCCACTTACAGTGACATCTATAAACTTCTTTGCCGTGATGCAAACCATCCTTTTGAGGACGGCTTAGACATCCCTGTTTATCTGCGAACTGGAGATGACGAGAAGATGAGCGATATAAAGTCAATCAGTTTGGATAATACAGACAAAACATTTATCTTACTATTAGTAGATGACGAAATGTATTGTAGTGATGTGTGGAAAAAGTATTTAGAAGAAGTGGTGGCACTAGAACATGATAATCCTGATAAGGTACAGATTGTTTGTGTCGAATTGAGCAAATGTGCCTTTGACATCGGTCATGGTCTATCTGACAAACAGTTTATACGCTTGAAGTCATTCTCTATACGAGATAATTGGGAGGAATTTCAGATACGATTATTTGACAACATTATCCGCTTTATTATCAGAAAAGAACTGACAAAACTAAAGATTTTTATCAGTCACTCAAAGAAAGATGAGAATAAAATTGGTCAAAAACGTGCAATAGAATTCAGAGATTTCATTCGCTCAAAAACAAAGTTGGATTCATTCTTTGATGCTAGTGATATTCTCGATGGGCAGGACTTTGAAAATCAAATAAAGAACAATGCAGCAGGAGAACAATCACTACTCGTCATCTTGAATTCAAATACCTATTCTGAAAGAGAATGGTGCCAAAAGGAGGTCCTCCTTGCAAAGAGTAATAAGATACCTGCAATAGCAGTGAGCCTACTTGATGGTGAAGTGAAACGTTGCTTTCCATACATTTCTAACATACCGTATATCCGTTTCAACGACAACTGGGTAGATGTTCTGATACTGATATTACGAACAGCATTAGATCAATATTGTCAAGCACAGTATTTGGAGAACCTTCGTAAGGAAATGGAAGAACCAGACAGAAGCACATTTAAGGTATTACCATTTTCACCTGAAGCTTATTCATATGTTTACGATGAACTTGCCTCGAATATTATATATCCCGAACCACCTCTTACAAAGGACGAGCTAGATGTACTGAAGAAAATTGCTGGTAAAGACAAGCAATTCCTTACACCGATGCAATTATTGGCACAAACAGTAAATCTTAAAGGAAAGAGCATAGCAATTTCTGTTTCTGAAGCTCCGGATTCAGATGTACTGGGCTATGGGACAGATATGATACGAGACTTGACCATTGAACTATCACGACATTTGCTAATTGCAGGTGCTAATATGGTATATGGTGGAGATTTAAGACGAGATGGCTATACAGAGCTTTTCAGTGACATGTCGTTACAGTACAAGAATTATCAAGGGAACGTGGATAGAGATACATTCTTCTTTCACAATTATTTTGCATGGCCTATTCATCTAAGTTTTACCACTGAGACAAAATTGCAATATGAAACATCCATGACTTTTACAACTCGTCCACGAGGATGAAAATGGGATTATCCTTAACTTTGCCATCGAACCAAAGATTAAGGAAACAAGATGAAAGAAGTCAACTTCACCCAAGTAGTTCACCGGGGCTGTGGA
>JAZRXL010000041.1:0-17917 GCA_045600225.1 Paludibacteraceae bacterium | reverse complement strand
CAAAGGAGAAACACTAACGAGCGGTGCTTCGGCACTGCTGTGTGCAAATGTATAGATTTTCCTTGGAAAAACCGCATAATACCCAAGGTATGCAAAAATAAAAGAAGAAAATTTTTGTTTCAAATGAAAGAACCGTGTTTTAGGTTGTGACAAGAGGGGAAAATAACACAAAATAGGTTTCATAAGGAATGATTTTATTTGTAAATTTGCCCTTTAAAGAAATTATAATATGGGAAAAGAAAAGGATAAAGAGAAACAAGAAGGGGAAGTGAAAGGAAAAGGATTTCTTTCGAACATTAAAGCAATGTTGACAAAGGAGCCGGTGCAAGTTGCACTCGGTGTGATTTTTATTGTGTCAGGTTTGTACTTGACTCTTGCATTTTTTTCGTTTTTCTTTACGGGATGGGAAGATCAAAGCTTGTTGCAAGGAGACTTCCCTGCAGAGTATTTGTCGGAAAACATAAAGAACTGGACCGGTTTGTTGGGAGCAAGAGTTTCTGATTTTTGTATTAACAGAACATTTGGAATCCCAGTCCTTGCATATTTGGCTTATTGGTTTTTGGTCGGTTTTTGGTTGATCAATGTTAGACCATTCCAAGGAAAGATGCTACGTGTTTTTTTCATCTGTTCTTTTTTGACGATATGGGGGTCTTTGCTCATGGGTTCTTTCATAGAAAATTACGATTCGTCTTTCTTGTTTTTGGGAGGTGAACACGGATATCGAATGAATCTGATATTGAGGGCTAATATAGGTCGTGCAGGAGTCGTTTTGATGCTTATCTTGCTACTGCTGATGTTCTCGTTCTACGCTTTTGAAGGTGTGTATGAGGGATTTATTAATCTGTTCAAACCAAAACCTATTCCAGTGGTGGACAATCCAGCAGGTGTAAGTGTTGTTTCTGTTCTAGAGGAAGAGGTCAAGGAGGAAGAAAAGAGAGCAGAAGAGGAGAACACAAGTTTGGTTGAGCCTAGTCAACAAGAAGATAGTGTAGTTGAAGAACCTCAGCAAGTTGTTTTAAATACAAAAACTGAAGTTGAGGTTACCCCAGAAACGGGTTTGTCGAATCCTATAAATATTCCGTTTAGCATTGATACACCTGATGTTTCATCGGTTGAGGCTGATGATCCGGAAGAGGCTAGTTCGGGCTCACAGTCGATTGAGGATGTGCCTCAATTTGCAGAGAATGAGATGAATAACACATCAACTCTGGAGGATGAGAATGTGGGTGATATTAAATTTACCATTCAACAGACTACGGTTGAGATGGCGGAAAAAGAGGACTCTAATTTGTATGATCCAACAAAAGATTTGGAGTACTACAAAAAGCCGACAATGGATTTGTTTGACGAGCATGAGGTACAACAGAATATTGATGAGGAGGAGCAGAATCAAAACAAAAACAGGATTGTGGATGTTTTGCGTAGTTTTGGTGTTGAGATTTCTTCTATTAAAGCGACTGTAGGACCAACAGTTACATTGTATGAGGTTACACCTGCAGAGGGTGTTCGTATTAGTAAGATTAAGAACCTTGGTGATGATATTGCGTTGTCTATTGCTGCGAAAGGAATCCGTATCATTGCTCCAATACCAGGAAAGGGAACGATTGGTATTGAGGTTCCAAATGCAAAGCCCGTGGTGGTTCCAATGGCTGAAATCATAGGAAGTAAGAAATTCCAGGAGTCCAAGTTCGAACTTCCAATAGCATTGGGAAAAACAATCACGAATGAGGTCTTTATGCTTGATCTTTGTAAGATGCCTCACGTGTTGGTTGCAGGTGCTACAGGACAAGGAAAGTCGGTTGGATTGAATGCGATTATTACGTCGTTGTTGTATAAGAAACATCCATCTGAGTTGAAGTTTGTTATGGTGGATCCGAAGATGGTGGAGTTTAGCATGTATGCACCTATTGAGAAGCACTTCCTTGCAAAGATGCCTGATGCACAGGATGCCATTATTACGGATGTAAAGAAGGTGGTTCAGACCTTGAATTCTCTTTGTGTTGAGATGGATAATCGTTATGAACTATTGAAAGATGCTTCTGTTCGACAGGTAAAAGAGTATAACGAGAAGTTTGTCAATCGCAAATTGAATCCAGAAAAGGGTCATCATTTTATGCCTTACATTGTGGTGGTTATTGATGAGTTTGCCGATTTGATAATGCAGGTGGGTAAAGAGGTAGAAACGCCTATCGCTCGTATCGCGCAAAAGGCGAGAGCCGTGGGTATTCATATGATTCTTGCTACGCAGCGTCCTTCTGCTAATATCATTACGGGTGTGATTCGAGCCAACTTCCCTGCGCGTTTTGCGTTCCGCGTGTCTACAGGTTTGGAGTCGCGTGTGATTTTGGATACGGCAGGTGCGGATCAGTTGATAGGTCGAGGAGATATGTTAATTAGTGCGGGTAACGATTTGGATCGTGTACAGTGTGCTTTGGTTGATACACCAGAAGTGGAACGTATAGCTCGACACATCTCAAATCAGCAAGGCTATCCAACAGCCTTTATTTTGCCAGAATATGAGGATGAAAATGAAGCATCAGAGGCAAAGGATGTGGATCTTTCTAAGAAGGACTCTATGTTCAACGAGGTGGCTGAATTAGTAGTGGCAGAACAAATGGGTTCTACCTCAATGATACAAAGAAAATTTTCGATCGGGTTTAACAGAGCTGGTCGAATTATGGATCAATTGGAAGCTGCTGGAATTGTTGGTCCTGCACAAGGTAGTAAACCTCGTCAGGTATTGATTTCAGATATGGCACAGTTAGATTCAATATTGAATTCTTTATAAGTTTAACTTTAAATTTTGAAGAAGATGAAAAAGCAGATTTTAGTATGGCTAACTTTTTTATTGCCTTTTTTGGGATACGCACAAGAAGAGGCGGTAGATCCTAAGGCAAAGTCTATATTGGATAAGACGATAGCATCATTTGACTCTAAAAAAAGCCTTTTGGCTGATTTTATGATAAAAGTGGAGAATGCAAAAAATGGGAAAGAGGAATCTTATCCCGGTAAGATTTACTTGAAAGGAGAGAAGTTTAAATTGCAGTTACAGGATGTTACAACCTTCTTTGATGGAAAAACCCAAAGTGTATATATGACCAAGGAGGGAGAGGTAACCATAAGTAACCCTGATAAGGAAGAGTTGAAAGAGATTAATCCTATCTTGTTGATGAAATCTTGTGCGTCTGATTATAAGATGAGGTATTTAGGATTAGTTAAGGTTGAAGGCAAGGCAATGGAAAAAATAGAGTTGTATCCCAACGACCTAAAATGCAAGTATTCTATTGTTACTTTGTTGATTGAAAAAGATAATAATATGTTGAATACTATTTCTTTAAGAGGAAAGAATGGAATAACTACACAATTCTACATAACCAAAACTGAGGTGTTGAAAACATTAGGAGATGAAACTTTTGTTTTTGACACAAAGAAATACCCTAAGGTAGAGGTGGTTGATTTAAGATAATGATAATATTAACACAAAAACCATAAGAAATGGCTGAAATAGAAAAAGTACGTTGCTTGATTATAGGGTCAGGTCCTGCAGGTTATACTGCTGCTATTTATGCAGCAAGAGCAAACCTTTCTCCAGTTTTATATGAGGGTATATTGCCTGGCGGTCAGTTGACTACTACAACTGAGATTGAAAATTTTCCTGGTTATCCAGAAGGAATCTCAGGAGCAGAGATGATGGAGGATATTCGTAAACAAGCAATCCGTTTTGGTGCAGACATTCGCATTGGAATCGCTACAAAAGCGGAGTTGAAACCCAATCATCATATCATCACAATAGATGGAGAGAAGCAGATAGAGGCAACGACATTGATTATTTCGACAGGTGCTTCTGCTAAATATTTAGGGTTGGCAGATGAAAAGAAGTACGCAGGAATGGGTGTCTCTGCTTGTGCTACTTGTGATGGATTCTTTTATCGTAAGAAAACGGTTGTGGTAGTAGGTGGTGGAGATACTGCTTGTGAGGATGCAATGTACCTTTCTAGAATGTGTGCTAAGGTGTATTTGGCGGTTAGAAAAGATAAGTTGAGAGCATCTAATGTGATGCAAGAGAGAGTCATTAGCAATGAGAAGATCGAAATCTTATACAAGCATGAGGTGATCGGTTTGGATGGAGAGGATGGAGTACAATCGGCATTGTTGATGAAGAATAGAGGAGAAGCCGACCAAGAAGAGTATAGTATTCCAGTAGATGGTTTGTTCTTGGCAATTGGTCATCATCCAAATTCAGGTTTGTTCTCCGATTATATAGATGTAGATTTCGAAGGTTATATTAAAACCAAAGGAGCGTCTGCACAAACATCTATGCCAAGCGTATATGCGGCAGGTGATGTGGCAGATCCTTCCTACAGACAGGCTATTACAGCAGCGGCAAGTGGTTGTAAGGCAGCAAAGGATGCAGAACGCTATTTGTTGGAACAAGGATTGTAGCATATATCCCTACTATAAGTAAAGAAAACAAATGAATTCAGATTTGAATAGAATAGAAGTCCTAAGAAAGGAGTTGAATCAACATAATTACAACTATTATGTTCTCTCAACCCCGACGATCTCCGATTTTGAGTTTGACCAGATGATGGCTGAGTTGATTGCTTTGGAGAAACAACATCCAGAGGCTTTCGATCCCTCTTCTCCTACTCAAAGGGTGGGAAGTGATATTTCGAAGGACTTTAAGCAGGTTGAACACAAATATCCAATGCTCTCTTTGGGAAACACTTACTCGAAAGAGGAAGTATCTGATTTTTACCAAAGGGTATTAAAAGGTTTGGATGGAGAGAAATTTGAAATCGTTTGTGAATTAAAGTACGATGGAACATCCATCTCCCTAACTTATGAGCAAGGAAACTTGGTTCGTGCTGTGACGAGAGGGGATGGAGAGAAAGGAGATGATGTTACCGATAATGTTCGTACGATCCGCACAATACCATTGGTGCTTCACGGAGATTACCCTGATGAGTTTGAAATAAGGGGTGAAGTGTTGATGCCTTGGAGTGTGTTTGAAAAATTAAATGAGGAGAGAGCTTCTCAAGAGGAACCTTTGTTCGCGAATCCGAGAAATGCAGCTTCAGGTACAATCAAGACACAGAATTCGAGGGAAGTTGCAAAAAGAAAATTGGATGCATATCTATACTACCTACTTGGTGATAATAATCCGGCAGATACGCATTACGGCAATTTGGAAGAAGCTCGAAAGTGGGGCTTTAAGATTTCAGATGCGATGAAGGTGTGCCATTCTGTGGATGAGATATTTGAATTCATCAACTATTGGGATGTGGAGCGCAAGAACCTACCCGTAGCTACAGATGGAATTGTGTTGAAGGTAAACTCGATTGCACAACAAGAGCAACTGGGTTTTACTGCCAAATCGCCAAGATGGGCTATTGCGTATAAATTTCAAGCCGAGCGCGCATGTACAAGATTAAACTCTGTTTCATTCCAAGTTGGAAGAACAGGAGCGGTTACACCGGTAGCAAATCTGGATCCTGTGCAGTTGTCAGGAACCATTGTGAAGCGAGCCTCATTACATAATGCGGATATAATTCGCTCGTTGGATCTACATATTGGAGATATGGTATATGTAGAAAAAGGAGGTGAGATTATACCAAAGATCGTTGGAGTTGATTATGACCAAAGAGGAGCAGGAGTAGGTCCTGAAGTTCAGTTTGTCTCAGAGTGCCCTGAGTGCGGATCTTCGTTGATTCGTATTGATGGCGAGGCTGCCCATTATTGTCCTAACGAGATGGCTTGTCCTCCTCAAATAAAAGGAAAGATAGAGCATTTCGTAGGTAGGAAGGCGATGGATATTAATTTGGGAGAGGAGAATGTGAACTTGCTCTACCAAAAAGGAATGATAAAGAACATTGCAGATTTGTATGATTTGAATGTTCATGAATTGTCTGGTTTAGACCGATGGGGAGAGACCAGCGCAAAAAAGGTGATGGAGAGTTTGGAGAAATCCAAGAGCGTCCCTTTCGAACGAGTATTATTTGCATTGGGAATAAGATATGTAGGAGCAACAACGGCGAAGAAACTAGCAAATACTTTAAAATCGATAGAAAATATTGAAAACGCATCGTTCTCTGATTTACAAGCAGTTGAGGAGGTGGGAGAGCGTATTGCGCAAAGTATCTTGGATTATTTCTCATCGGAGGAAAACAAAGAGATTTTGCGACGACTAAAAGAGGCTGGACTTCAATTTAAATTGGATGAGTCGCAACTTAAGAATAGAACAGATAAGTTGGCAGGACTATCCATTGTGATTAGTGGTACATTCCAAAAATATTCAAGAGATGAGATAAAGTCATTGATAGAACAGAATGGAGGTAAGAATGTATCCTCAATCTCTGCTAAAACCGATTATCTGGTTGCGGGAGAGAATATGGGTCCTGCTAAATTGGAGAAGGCTCAGAAGTTGAATGTGAAGATGATCACAGAAGATGAATTCGAGAATATGATAAAATAAAACAGAATGTTCGAAAAGTTAAAGAGAAAATACATTAATTGGCAGATAAAGAGTCTTGCTTCACAGAAGAAATACAAAAGAGAGAAGCAATTCCTTAATTGGGAAGATGTAACTAGTGTCATAGTGTTGGTTGCATACGATATGCCTAATAATGCTGAAATCGATACGATATTGGATAAGTTATCGGGAAAAGATGTTAGTGTGTTTTGCTATTTATCCCAAAGTAATTTTGTTAGACAAGATTCAGATCAGGTAACCTATTTTAATCCCAAATCGGTCTCAATGTTGTCGAAACCGAATAAAATTATGGCCGGAAAGTTTATGAAAAACGATTCGGACATATTAATTGATTTAACATTAAAAGAATCTCTTCCGTTAAAATTCCTTGCTGGCACTTCTACGGCATATTGCAGATGTGGAATGAAAAAAGAGGGATACTCTTTGTATGATTTAGAAATAAGTTCCAGCCAGAAACTTTCTAAGGTTGATTTATTAGATCAAATTTTATTCTATCTAAATACGATTAAATCTAAAAAATAGGGAATGCGTAGAAAATTTTTATAATTTTGCATTTCGTAAAAATTCAGGTAGATTTTTAACAAAATGACACAGACAAAATTTACAGGATTAGGAATTGCCCTAATTACTCCATTTAAAGAAGATGAAAGCATCGATTTTGATGCTCTCGGTAATCTTTTGGATTATCAACTCCAGAACGGCATTGATTACCTCGTAGTGCTGGGTACAACAGCAGAGACCCCTACATTGTCTGAGGAGGAGAAGAAGTCTGTAATCCAATTTGTGCTAAATAAGGTTAATGGCAGAGTACCTATCGTACTTGGTTTGGGAGGTAACAACACAAGAGCGATTGTTGAGAAGTTGAAACATGATGATTTCACAGGTATTGATGCGATCCTTTCTGTTGTTCCTTATTACAACAAACCATCTCAAGAGGGAATTTATCAACACTACAAAGCAATTGCAGAGGCTTCAAAGGTTCCTGTAATCCTTTATAATGTGCCAGGCAGAACGGGTGTTAATATGTTGCCTGAAACAACTATCAGATTGGCTCGTGAATTTGAAAATATCATTGCAATCAAGGAGGCTTGTGGTAATATGGATCAAATCAATGATATCATTAAGAGCAAACCTAAAAACTTTATGGTAATCTCTGGTGATGATGGAATCACCTATCCATTGATTACAATGGGTGCACAAGGTGTGATTTCCGTGATTGGAAATGCATTCCCGAAAGAGTTTGGCCGTATGGTTCGTTTGTCTCTTCAGGGTGATTATGAGTCAGCTCGAGTTATTCACCAAAAGTTTACTGATCTATTTGATTTGTTGTTCGTTGACGGAAATCCTGCAGGTGCAAAATGTATGTTGTCTTTGATGGGCTACATTAAAAACAAATTGCGACTTCCTTTGGTTCCAACGCGAATGGTTACATACGAAAAGATTCGCGATGTCCTTAAAGGTTTGAATGTAAAGTGTTAACAAGATAGAAGTCCGTTGGATGTGAGTCTGACGGACTTTCTTTTTAATCATATTGGTTTGCGTTATTTTATAAAGTTTTCATATAAAGGAACTAATTACCATGGGTGGCAGGAACAGCCAAATGATGTTTCTGTCCAATCTGTGTTGACTGAGGCTATCTCAAGAGTTTTGCGTACCCCTATAGAATTAGTAGGAGCTGGTAGAACAGACGCTGGAGTTCATGCGAAATGTATGTTTGCACATTTTGATGTGGAGAATAAAGTGGAAGATCCGGGCTTGGTTGTGAATAAGTTAAATAGCATATTGCCTCCTGATATTTCGGTAGACTCTGTTTATATGGTAGATGCGGATTTACACGCTCGTTTTAGTGCTAAGTCTCGTACATACAAGTACTATGTTGCTAACAAAAAAAATCCCTTCTTGAATGAGATGTCTGCTCGTTTTACTTTCCATTTGGATATGGAAGCAATGAATGATGCAGCTCGAAAATTGCTTGATTATACCGATTTCACAAGTTTCTCAAAGGTTCACACAGATGTCAAGACCAATAATTGTATTATCTATTGTGCATATTGGGAAAAGACGGAAGAGGGGATGGTCTTTACGATAAAGGCAAATCGTTTTTTGAGGAACATGGTTCGTGCTATTGTTGGTACACTGGTAGAAGTGGGTAAGGGTAAGCTTTCTGTGGATCAGTTCTGTGAGATTATAGAGAAGAAAAATCGATGTGCCGCTGGCATGTCAGTGCCAGCTCAAGGGCTTTTCTTGGTTGATGTGGAGTATTAGTTGTTCGCGTCATACTTTTTCCTGAAAAAATTTTAAAAAGAACTTTCAAACTGCTATCTTTACAAATGAATAATGTGATTCATTATGCAGAAGATAGAGATGGTTGACCTTCGGGGTCAGTATTTACATATCAAGCAGGAGGTGGATGAATCGATACAATCAGTAATCGATTCTGCTGCGTTTGTAAAAGGAGGGAAGGTTGTTGAGTTTCAACAGCACTTGGAATCATATTTAAATGTGAAACATGTCATCCCTGTAGGAAATGGGACGGATGCACTTCAAATATCTTTGATGGCATTAGATCTGAAGCCAGGAGATGAGGTAATCGTTCCATCTTTTACTTTTATTGCAACTGCGGAAGTCGTTTCTTTGCTAGGTTTAACGCCTGTGTTTGCCGATGTGAATCCTGAAACATTCTGTATCTGTGTCGAATCACTGAAAAGATTAATTACGCCGAGAACCAAAGCGATTATCCCTGTGCATTTGTTTGGCCAAAATGCGGAGATGGAGAAGATTCTTGATATTGCGGGGAAAAGTAGTTTATATGTTATTGAAGACGCTTGCCAATCGATAGGCTCACGTTACACTTTCTCTGATGGTAGGCAATCTTTTTCTGGTTGTATGGGACATATAGGATGCACATCATTCTTTCCTTCCAAGAATTTGGGATGCTATGGGGATGGAGGTGCCATATTTACAAACGATGATGGTCTTGCAGCCGAGATGAGAAGTATTGCCAATCATGGAATGACTGTTAGGTACCATCATGATAGAGTGGGTGTAAATTCCCGTTTGGATAGTATTCAGGCTGCGGTGTTAGATGTGAAACTTCGTTACTTGGATGAGTATACGAAATCTCGTCAGCATGCCGCAAAGTATTATGATGAAGAACTATCTAATATAGATGGTTTGGTATTGCCTAAGCGTGGAGATAATACAACCCATGTGTTTCATCAATATACATTGTTGGTTAAAGATGGAAGAAGAGATGACTTGCAGTGTTATCTGAAAGAGAAGAAAATCCCATCCATGGTGTATTATCCTATACCACTTCATTTGCAGAAGGCTTATAGTAATGGCAAATATTCAATAGGAGATTTCCCTAATGCGGAAATGTTGTCTAGTTGTGTCTTGTCTCTTCCAATGCATACAGAGTTGGACGAGGATCAGTTGCAGTATATTGTAGAATCAATTAAAGAATTCTTTTTGAAATGAAAGAGTATTTTGTTCATGAAACATCTGTGATTGATGAACCTTGTTCTATTGGTAAGGGAACAAAGATTTGGCACTTTACGCATATTATGTCAGGATGTGAGATAGGGGAAGATTGCAATATAGGTCAAAATGTGGTGATATCGCCTCGTGTTGTATTGGGTAGGAATGTTAAGATACAGAATAATGTTTCTGTTTATACTGGTGTGGTATGTGAAGAAGATGTATTCTTGGGACCTTCTATGGTTTTCACTAATGTGATCAATCCAAGAAGTTTCGTTTCCAGGAAGAGTGAGTTCAAAGAAACCATCATACGAAAAGGAGCTTCCATTGGAGCCAATGCAACAATAGTATGTGGACATGAGATAGGTGCTTATGCCATGGTAGGAGCAGGAACTGTAGTAACAAAAGATGTAAAACCTTATGCATTGGTTGTTGGTAATCCGGCAAAACAAATAGGATGGGTTAGTGAGAATGGTATGAGGTTGAATTTTGATAAGGAAGGTTATGCAATTTGTCCAGAAACAGGACAGCGTTATTTTTTTCAAAATGACTCGGTAACACGAGTGGAATAATAAAAGTATATGAAAAAGATTAGATTTGCAGTAATTGGACAAGGTCATATAGGAAAGCGTCATGCGGAGATGATTCGCCGCAATGCAGATGCAGAATTGGTGGCTGTCTGTGATATATTACCCAAAGAGGAAGTCGGGTTGTCTGATATAGAGGTCCCTTACTTCCGTTCCATAGATGAGTTGTTGAATGCAGATTTGGATTTGGATGTGGTAAACATCTGTACTCCCAATGCATTTCATGCTGAATATGCAATAAAAGCATTAGAGCATAAATACCATGTTGTGTTGGAGAAACCTATTGCATTGACAAAGAATGACGCTGAAAAGGTCGTTTTTAAGTCTTTGGAAGTTTCGAAACATGTGTTTTGTGTGATGCAAAACCGTTATTCTCCTCCTTCCGTTTGGTTGAAAGAGGTTGTTTCCCAAAATAGATTAGGAAAGATCTTTATGGTGCAACTAAACTGCTTCTGGAATAGAGATGAACGATATTATAAAAAAGGTAATTGGCATGGAGATGCTAAACTTGATGGAGGAACTCTCTTTACGCAATTCTCTCACTTTATTGATATAATGTATTGGCTGTTTGGTGATATTACCAACATACGAGGTAACTTCAAAGATTTCAACCATCAGCAGCTTACTGATTTCGAAGATAGTGGAGTCGTATCGTTTGATTTTGTCAATGGAGGCATGGGTTGCTTGAATTACTCAACTTCTGTGTGGGACACTAACTTGGAGAGTAGTATCACAATCGTAGGAGAGATGGGTACTATCAAAGTTGCTGGTCAGTATATGAATGAAGTGGTATACTGTCATATTAAAGATTACGAAATGCCGGAATTGGCGCCAAGTAGTCCTCCTAATGATTATGGCGCATACAAAGGTTCTGCACAGAACCATCACTATGTTATTCAGAATGTGGTTGAGAAGTTGAATGAATGTGGAAGCATCACAACCAATGTCTTGGAAGGCTTGAAGGTGATTGATATTATAGAAAGGATCTATAAGAAGAGGGATGATCAGTGGAAAAAGTAAAATCTTTTAATTAGTTATATAAATGCTGGATACTGTATGTATTCAGCATTTTTTGTTGAATAGTGCCTCAAATTGTTGAGCTTGTATCTGTCGTGTGAATTTTGCCTTCTCTTCTTGGTTTACTATCTGGTGTGTGAAATGGTTTTCTTTCCACTCTTGGTACTTTTCAAGTATGAATTTCTTTGTTCCCTCTAAATTTGAAGCTGCAACTCCCGCATTTGTGAGTTGGATGGTGTTTGCTAAACAATCCTCGTCGCTTCTTACGCATAAGACAGGCCTCTCACACCCTAAGGCTTCGTAGAATTTGGTTGTCATAATACCATGAGGACCATCTTCTGTTGCTATGTTGGAAAGTACAAGAGCAATCGAAGATTTGTTAAGTATGTTTGGCATCTTGTCGGATGATATTGTCTCGTGAATCTTATTGTATTTATAGATACCATATTCCTTCGTCATTGTCTCAACCTCCTTCTTGCTACTATTGTCAACATACCACTGAATTTCTAAATCTTGGGCAAATTCAGAATCTGTTACTAACTCTCGTATTGCCTCAAAGAAAAGACTGGGATCTCGTAGGGTAATGTCAAGCAATCTACCTGTATAAGAAATGATAAATTTTTCTGTTTCTATTTTCTCGAAGAAGAACTTGTCACTATCGTAACCATTATAGATCAGATGCACATTGTCATTATATCTTTTTAGAGTGTTAACATGCCAGGGAGATACGGTAGTGACAGTACTTGCTTGTTTTAGAATTCTGTTTCGTCTCCATTGGTTTAACCAACGGAGCTTGAAAAATTGTTTGATGTTGTTGGTTATACCCTTAGCTTTTGCATTCTGTTCCATTATATCTCGAAGATCGATATGCAATGGTATGTTAAGGCGTTTTGCAAGTTTCTTTCCGCAAAGAAGAGGAAATATGTAGTAACTTGCGCAGAATACTAAGTCGTAGGAGTTGCCCTTTAATAGATTAACTGACTTCCTGAATAGACGAATGTCGTTAAGACTAAAGAGATAATCTCCCACTTTGTATAGGGCATCTGCGTATTTGTTGTTTGAGGATAATTTGATAGAATGCAGATGTAAATTCTCTCGGTTGATCTCTATAGGCCATGACTTTCTGTTGGACTCTTCTGTTATGATTGAAATGTCATACTCATCGCTCAAAAATTTACACAGGTTACCAACCCTAGGTGCAAAATTTGGGGGGAAAGAATCACATACTATCAATAATCTTTTATGCATGAGAGAATTTACTTATGTTGGTCGCAAAGGTAAGTTTATTTGCTTAAATCCGAGCATAAGATTTGTACGATTTTTTGAGAACTATCTCCCGTTCCATAATCAGGGATAGGTTTGTATGTAAAAGGATAGTGGATAGCATCTTTAATTTTCTCCACATTTGTTCCTACTAACACATTCCATCCCGTCTCGACAGTCTCTATCCATTCTGTCTCATTCCTAAGTGTGATACATGGCGTCTCGTGGAAATAGGCCTCTTTTTGTATTCCTCCAGAGTCTGTTAAAATTATGTCTGCCGATTTCTCCAACATTATCATATCCAAATAATTAGCAGGAGATATGATTAGAAGGTTAGGGTTGTTGCATAAGTTTTGTAATGTCTCATTTTGAGAGATAAATGATCTTGTATGAGGGTGCAATGGCATAACAATCTTCTTTTGTTCTGAGGCAATAGAAGAGAAGGCAGTTAGAATATTGAATAGATTCTGTACATTTATATTCTCTGCTCTGTGAATTGTAGCCAGATAGAAACCTTTCTTTTTTAATTGAAGTTGATTACAAATATTCGATTTGCATTCTGCTGTTTCGCCAAACAGCAAGGCTGTGTCATACATTACATCTCCTACCAGATGCACATTTTCTGTTACTCCCTCATTTTGAAGGTTTTTTACTGCTGTTTGAGTGGGACAGAAAAGCCATTTGGAGCGCTTGTCTGTTTCTATCCTATTATGCTCTTCAGGCATAAGGTTGTTGAAACTTCTTAACCCAGCTTCGATATGAGCAATAGGTATATGAAGTTTTTCTGCGGTAAGTGCTCCTGCAAGCGTTGAGTTGGTATCGCCGTAAAGGATTACGCAATCGAATGACTCGTCTCCAATGGATTGAATTATTTTTTCAGACATTGGGAAAGGTGCCATTGAACAACAATCGAGTTGCCAAGTAGGTCTTGGAATGCCAAGATCATCAAAGAAGATCTGGCTCATGTTGTGGTCATAATGTTGTCCGGTATGAAGTATCTTTTCTTCAATAGAGACATTGGATGCTTCATTATGAAGACGAATAGCTCTACTTATGACTGTTGCTTTTATGAATTGAGGACGAGCCCCTATAATTGTAAGGATTTTCATCTTTTAAGAACCTTTATTATATTGTTATATAAAGATTTATGGTATGTATTCTCTATGGAAGAGAATATGGTGTTATGCCATAGAAGAACAGCTTCTCCATTATGTTTCTTCACCTGACTCAATAGTCCTAGTATGTAATTAAATGCTTGTTCCTCTGTTAAATTCATATAGTAACTATTGCTGAATGAACAATCCATTGCAATTAATGGATGTAGTCTAAGACTTGTAACATTAAAGTTGGAAGGGTTGATCCAATTCACGCATCTTGATGTACCAAGACGAAATCCGGATATGTCTGCATAGCCCATAGAAAAATCGTCCGTTATGCCAGATTCTCTTATATGTTCAAAATCAGTAGGGCATAAGGTGCGAAGGAAGTGCCATCGGTTTTTTGTGATGGTAGTGTTCAAAACCTTTTCTAATTGCTCTTTCTCTTTTGAAATAATGGAACAATTTTCTCCTGAGAAATAACTAGTATGTAATCCTAAGGAACATCCGTTATCCTTTAATAGGCTTATCAGTTGTTGAAAGTCTTTTCCTGATAAGGAATAGGAAGGATTGTCACATCGATGTTTTTGAATTGGAGATTTGATAAAATAGAGTTTCTTTGCTTGTGGAACAGAGTTGTCTTCTTCCAACATCCAATTAAAAGTATAAGCTGGGTCTTTTGTCAGTTTGTTTAATGATTTAAAAACTTGCTTTAACCCTTCTCTATTGAGAAGATTCCTTTTAACTCCACCTAAAAATCCACGAAGATTACGATAGTAGGCTATGCAGTCAATGTCGTGGGTGAGGTAAACCTTATCTATTTTTTCTAAAGGGAATGTTACTTTGTTGCTTTCAGACAACCAGTTGAGTAACAGACGGCTATATTCATCGACAATAGGGCGATGAAGAAATCCGGCTCGAAAGGATATGGATAGTTTTCCTTGAAATCGTCCATGAGAATCTCTCATGTCTAAAGGATGGATCATCTCCTCGTATCTACTGATAAGATAAAAGGTGCTGGCAATGATATCTGCATAGATGATCTTTGTTTTCCCTTGTTGTTCGATAATAGAATCTCCAAATAAGAAAGGAGTTCCAGAAATTTCCTTTAGTGGTAGTTGCGGTTCCGACTTTTGGGTGCCGTAAACATCTTCGTCGAAGAATTTGGAGCGGACAATCACTACATTAAACTGGGAGAAAAGAGAAGGGTCGTTTGTGTATCCTACCTTTTCTGCCAATGGTTCGTTGCCGTGCAATAAAAATTTAATTATGTAGTCGAATGTCTCTTTCATTACTGCAAATGTAGTGATTATAATTAATAAAGGAAAGTGTAAGAAGTGAAATTGGGGTTAAAAACAAAAGGGCCGATGTGTAATTATCGACCCTTTAATGTTTGATACATGAACGTGGTGTTACCATCCCAACGGTAACCAGATATTCTCCACATTATGAGCTGTTTCAAAAAGAGGGGATATGTCTGATTCTGAGAATCCTGCTATCCCACATCCTATTTTTGTAACATAGAACTTCAAATCGGGATGCTTCTTTGCGAATTCAATAAATTCATTGACATAAGGTCGAATTGTTTCGATGCCTCCTTGCATTGTAGGAATAGCATAGCTTTGACCTTGTAGACCAACTCCTTGTCCCATTATAGCTCCGAAGTGTAGAACAGCTGTTCTGGCAGCTCCTCCTCCGTGTCTTCCTGCGAGATTACTTCCAAACACGAAGATCTCGTTTGCTTTCAAGTCTGTTATGAAGTCAGGTGTTATTCGAGAAAGATTATGTTTCATAATGGAATAATATGTTTTTTCTTTCATAATGTTTAAAGTGTGAATGAAATCGGTTGGGAGTAATTTAACCATTTCGTTCACTATAAATTGAGGGATCTCTTTATAGAATGCTTCTGCGATTGCTCCTGTAATACAACAGAGGGTATCGCTATCGCCACCGAGTGATACTCCTAAACGGATGGCACTCTCGAAATCTGTGCTTTCTAAAAAGGCAATGATAGCTTCAGGGACGGTTCCCTGACAACTTTCGTTAAATTGATAGGATGGACGGATCTCATTGCAAGTTCTATCGAGATTGTATTTGTATTTATTTTCAATGTATTCTTTTATTTCTGCTTTCCCTTTCCCTGTCCTTGCAAGATATATGGCAGCTGCAGTTGCTTGTGCTCCTTTTATGCCTTCTGGGTGGTTGTGAGTTATTTCCGCAGATATTTTTGCCACTCTCTCAGTTTCTTCTAAAGAAGAGAAGAACCAACCAACTGAAGAGACTCTCATGGCTGAACCATTTCCCCAAGAGTTGTAGGGACGTCGTTCATTGCTTGTAAATAACCATCTATAAAAACCATCTCCATATCCACCCATAGGGCAGGTGTAGTTGTTTGCTACAGAAACCATGTGCTTTTCTAACCCTTTTTGAGAAAGATTTTGATCATTTAGTAACCATTGGGCTACAGCAAATGTCATTACACTATCATCAGTATAATTACAACGAGCAGAAAACAAAGAGAAGTCTGTCGTTTTAATATTATTGAACTCGTATACGGAACCCACCGAATCTCCAATCATTGCTCCTAACATCTTGTTAATCTAATTTTTGGTTGTTGATTATAAATAGAAAACATTTGGGTAATTAGTAGGGGACTTAAACCTTCTCTACATTTTCTTCCCATGTCTCTTTGTCATAAAATTGTACGGATTGGTTCGCCATATGCCTTTCTCTGTCGAAAAAAGTATCTTCTCTGCTGCATTTTACAAAATTTGAAATTTTCACCTTTTGTTTTGTCAAATATATTTACCATAGTTATAATTTTTAAGTTGTTATTAAAATTCTAATTTAAATTTTCCTCCATCTTTCATTTGTTCATAACGTTCCCGATTGAACTTATATTTTTTCGCTTTCCGACCTCGGTTGGAACTTGTGTCAGGATCCCAACCCCCTTCTTGCTGAATAGACCGAGTGTCGTATAAGGTATCTTCATCGACTATGTTGTTGAGAGCGTTGCTAATGAATAACTTATGAATATTCTTTCTTACTAGTCCTCCAACAACTTCACTATCCAAAAACGAATCCTCATAATCAACCTCTTCCAGAATGTTCATTTGTAAGATTTTCTTTTGGAAATTTCTTCTATCAAATTTTACTTCAAGAATTGCTTCATATAGTCTTTGAAGTTCTGGGATTGTGAATGTTTCGCCTAGTAGATCAAATCCTATTGATTCAAAATAAATCCTTTCTTTAAGGGTTCTTTGCGCAATTCGAAAGATATAATCATGATCGAATGCCAATCTTGGAATGTCTTTGATTTTGAACCATTGAGCATCGCAAGCGTCATCTCCTCCGATTACGCTAGATGTTTTTACCAATGCAATAAATGCGATTGAAATGACACGCTCTCTTGGATCCCTGTTAACATCAGTGAATGTATAAAATTGTTCTATATGATTCGGAGTCAATCCTGTTTCTTCCCTCAATTCTCGTAAAGCACCCTCTTCTGCGTTTTCGTCCATTTTCAAAAATCCACCTGGAAATGCCCAATAACCCTTGTAAGGTTCATTCCCTCGTTGGATAAGTAAAACCTTTAGGTCTATCCCGTCAAAACTGAAGATAACACAGTCTGTTGTTACTGCAGGGTGAGGGTATCTGTATGTATATTGGTTATTATCCATAATTTGTGTAATTTTTACACGACAAAGATAGGGTGAATTTTTGATCTAAAGAAATTAATTTGTGTGAATTTCACACTTTTATTTAAGATGCTTCATAAGTATTTGAAATACAAATAAAAAGAGGTTGGCTATTCGCCAACCTCTTTTATGTTTACTATGTGTCTAGTCCTGAAATAGCGTTACAAAAAAAGTAATGTTATGGAAGAGAAAGAAAGAGTTTATGTTAAACGGACGCAGAAAGACTACAGTATGACGTTTAAGATGTCCGTGGTTAAGGAAGTAGAGACAACAGACATTGGT
>JAZRXL010000040.1:0-68400 GCA_045600225.1 Paludibacteraceae bacterium | reverse complement strand
AAAGACAATGTGAACGCAGGCGAGGCTACCGTAACCATCAAACCAGTTGATGGCAGCGACTACTCGTTCGAGGCTACCGACAAGAAGTTCGACATCGAACCTAAGGAGATCACTCTTGCTTGGGGTACTTCAGAGTTCACTTACGATGGTACTGAGAAAACTATCACAGCTACCGTTGAAGGAGCTGTTGAGGGCGACGATGTAACAGTTACAACTTACACAGACAACAAGAAGACTGACGCTGGTGAGTACAAGGCTACTGCTATTGAGTTGAGCGATAGCAACTACAAGTTGCCTGCAGATGCTTCTAAGGACTGGACAATCAAGCCTGCTGGCGAGATCACAATCACTCTTCCTGCTGACGCATTGACTTACAACGGTGAGGCACAAACACCTGCTCCAGTTGTTAAGGTCGGCGACAAGACATTGGTAGAGGATACAGACTACACAGTTGAGTACATAGACAATGTAAACGCAGGTGAGGCTACCGTTACTATCAAACCAGTGGATGGTGGTAACTACTCATTCGAGCCTACTGATAAGAAGTTCGACATCGAGCCTAAGGAGGTCACTTTGACATGGAGTGAAACTTATTTCAAGTACGATGGTACTGAGAAGAATGTGGAAGCTACTGTTAATGGAGCAGTCAAAGGTGATGATGTAAAGGTTTCAACCTATACTGAAAACAAAAAGACGGAAGAAGGAACTTATAAAGCTATTGCAACTGCTTTGAACAATAAGAATTATAAGTTGCCAAAAGATGCTTCTGTAGAATGGACTATCGCACCAATCGACTATTACAATGTTACTATCCTTGATGGAGAAGAGACATTGAAGGTTGTAAAGGTTAAGGATGGTGAAACTATAACAGACAAGAACATTGGTTTCGTTCCTACAAAAAAGGGTTACGACTTTGTTGGATGGGATAAGTTACTTCCAATTACTATCAATGGTAAGGACGAAGTATTGAACGTCTCATTCGTAGCTAAGAAGTACACTATCTCAGGATTAGAGATGAATGGTACAGGATTCTGTCCTGAATCTGAAAATATCATCAGATATACAGCAGTAGGCGATGGGGCTCCAGTTGAGTATAGTATCACATTTGATGAAAAAGCAATTGAGGCAGGATTTGAGAATGTTGAGTTCACTATGATCCAAACAGTAGGAGAGTTGCCTTTGTACATCCCTTATTGTGATGCAGGCAAGTATACGGCTAAGGTTCAATTCAGAAACATTGATAACTCTGTATCCGAGAAATTTGACATTGTAATGAATGTTTACTTGTCAACTCGCTACATGGTAGACATCTGGACAGACGTTGTTTCAGCTGTCAATGTTGAGAACAGATTCTTAGAGTACCAATGGTATCACAATGATGAGAAGTTGGAAGGTGCTACAATGCCTTACTACTGCGAGAGAGATGGATTGACCGGTTACTACTTCATGGAGGTACTTACAGTTGATAACAGACGCTTACGTACATGTCCTAAGTTCTTTGGTGATACCAAGGAGAATATTTCTCTAATGGTTTATCCAAATCCAACTTCAGATTATGCAGTGGTTGAATTGAGTTTCGATAATGGTGAAGAGCACAAGTTGACTGTAGTTAATGAATTAGGTGTTCTAATGTTCGAAACGACATTCACTGGTGTGAAGAGAGATATCAATATGTCTTCTTATCCAACCGGTGCGTATGTGGTAAACGTAGATGGTTTAACTGTTAAAGAGATTAAGAGATAATAACAACAAGGGTGTACTCTGATGCAGGGTACACCTACGTTTATGAAAAAGGTAGTTATGAAAAAAACGTTTTCATTTTTTATGTCGCTCTTGATGAGTGCCGTCTCATTGCAAGCAGCGGATATATATGTTCATAATTTGGATATTACTGCAGGTGGTGGTTTGCAGTCTATTCAGTTCAACCCCGATCAGGGTGGCGACCACAAGCCTGGAATAGGTGCTAATTTCAACCTGTTGTACCGTTACAACTTTAGCAAACATTGGGGTATCGGTACCGGTATCGGGTTAGGCTTCTACAATGCGCACAGTAAATATGACAGCTTGCGCATAGAGAAGATGATCGTTCACCCTGAGAATGGTCACACTTATTCACACTCTGCTACGTTCGACGAGTGGGACGAGGTACAGAGAATGTTGGATCTTGAGATTCCTTTCGGATTCTATTACACTACTGAGGTCAACGAGAAGTGGAACTTCCTGACCGGGTTTGGTGTGAAGTTTAACCTTCCTTTCTGGAATAAGTTCAAGATTGTGGATGGTACTCTCGAAACAAAAGGTTTCTTTGAAGACTATACCAATATCGAGTACGAGAAGTTGCCGCAACATAATTTCTATGTGCAGGACTATTTCGCAGGCCGTGCGACGTTACGCCCTGCTGGTGCTTCTGCTTACTTGGATTTGGCGTTTACAAGAGTATTGAAAGATAATGTGTCGCTCTACTTAGGTGCGTACGTGGCATATCGATTCACCAACATGATTAAAGAGTCAACAACGCCTCTTTATGAGCCAGAATCGAATAATTATATCGGAGTCATCTCTTCTGATATGGAGGACAAGGCTAGAACATTATCTGCGGGTGTCAAGATCGGTATCACCATTGGATTCCCTAAGATTGATAGTAGTGCCATTATTGCTGAACGCATAGCAGCTGAGGAGGCCCGTCTGGCCGAGGAGAAACGTATCAACGATAGTATCGCAGCTGCGCAGGCCGAACAAGAGCGTCTGGCACGTGAGGAGCAAGAACGTATTGCTAGAGAAGAGGCCGAAAGACTAGCTAAAGAAAAAGAGGCTGAGTTGCAGAAGGCACAAGAGACTGTTCAATGGTTGAGCAAGAACATTCGTGCGAACTTCGCTTTGGGTAAGGCTGATATTATCTTTACTCCGGAAGTGGAGGAAAACCTTGAGTTTATCAGGAAATTCTTGAACTCCAACCCAGATCGTGTTTTAGTGGTTACGGGTCATACGTGTGACTTGGGTGCTTATGAGAAAAACGTCAAGTTGAGTAAGCAACGTGCGGAAGCGATGAAGGCTGCTCTCGTTATGAAGGGTATCAATCCAGCTAATATTGAAACGGTCGGAATGGGTCCTAATCAACCATTGGTTCCTAATACTTCGGAGGCGAACCGTAAGTTGAACCGACGTATCGAAATCAGCATCGATAAGTATCAGGCAAAAGATGTAGAGTAATAGTACGAATCGGTGAGAAATAATGTAAAGAGCCTCGGAGGAAAGATACTTCCGAGGCTCTTTTTTTATGGTAATTGGATTGAACCAAGCGTCCAGTATGACACCTCATCTATTTCATCTTTTGAAATTGTCGCTTTCGGGACTTAGATGGAGTGTTTGGCGAATCGTGAAAAAAGCGTTATTTTTCCACTTTCAAAATTTGTGTTATGAAAAACGATCAGAGTCTTTTGCAGAACCGGGGAATATCTCTGCTTGAAAGAGTGTTGTATGTTAATTGTTGTGTAAGGTGTGTTGTCTCAATCTTTGTGACAGTCTTCTTCGTTCCATCCTTATTCGCGCAAACGAATACGGTTTGTGCGGTGAAAAACAGTTATGATATGAAGCCTTTCGACGGACCGTTGGCTAATCCTCATAAGGGTTTTACGTTTCCTACAGGAGGCACATGGTGTTTCGTTCCTGAGTGGGAGTATAGTCCGGTTGGGTCGAAGAATAACCAGGCGTGGAACGTGGTGACCTATGGTTCGGGTTATCAGCGTTGGGATAAGTTGAACCCCGAGAAAGGCGTCTATGATTGGAAAGATCTCGATAAACTATTGGATGCGTGCGAAAAACATGGAATGGGATATGCTCTGCGTGTCTTTCCGTACTCCTCGTCAATGGGACAAAAAAATAACTACACCGTTGAGCAGGATTACGACTGGACTCCTTCGTTCGTCTATGAATCAGGTGCTAAGAAAACCTATGCCACGCTTCCTGTCAATGGTACAGTCTACACTCTGGCTGTCCCTGTCTGGGATGATTCTCTTTACTTGGAAGCCCATAAAGAGTTCGCTGCTGCCCTGGCTGAAAAGTATGATGGAGACCCTCGTATTGAATATATTGATGTTCGCAGTTTTGGCAACTGGGGCGAGTGGCATGTCTCTCACTTTAATGGTACTCAGATGCCCTCGGAAGAGGTGCAAATGGATATGCTGACCTATTACGCCTCCATTTTCCATAAAACGCAGTTAGTCTTGCCATCCAGTGGCTCGGGTGTCGTTTATGAGCATGCGTTGAGTCTTGGTATCACTAAACGGGATGACGGACTGATTGCGACTCCTAAGCGAGAAGAGACGTTGATCCCTGCTTATGAGGCCAATCTGCCTACAATAGGGGAGAATCTGGCAGGTTATGCGACGATGCTTACCTACAACGATGTGATCCCTGGTGGTTACTTGAAGTGGACTTTGGAACGTTGGAAGAATGTTATCACTACGGCTCACTTGACCTATTATGTGCTGGATCAGGACAGTGATGCGGGCTACCGGTTTTATAATGATAACAAGTCGGCGGTGGATTCCATGACCAAAGTGATCGGTTATAATTTTAGAATTTTAAGCGCGGATCTTCTGACTGTGACGGAAGAGCAAACATCCACCAATACGTTAAGACTTACCGTGAAAAACACAGGCGTTGCGCCATGCTTCTTTGATCTTTATCTGGTAGCCGAGTGGGCTGACTCTACGGGTGAGACGATTTTCCAGTTTGGAAGTGCGATTTCTATCCCGAAAGGGACGTTCAAGGATGAAATGGCGAAGGAGTTTTTGTTTGAATCTGTTGCTCCGACTGAGAAGTGCGTTTCTGTGTTGCTTTCTCTCTATGAAAGCGAAGAGGCTTACGAGAAGGGTGCCAATCCGACTGTCCGTTTCGATAATGATGGTATTCTAGGGAATAAAAAGCTGCTTCTCTCATCACATCTTCATGCGTATGGTCCGTGGGACACGACTCGAGTCGCTACTTTCGAAGAAACGGGTTTGCGAAGACGTGTTTGTACCATTGACAATTGTTCCTCGTATGAGGAGGAAATACTTTCGGTCGAACAGTCAACCGACCTGCCTATCGAAGGCGTGACGAATGATGCGGTGTCTCTTTATGTTGTCGGAAACACAATCCATGTCACAAATGCAAAAGGGAAGACTCTTTGCCTATATGATGCCAAAGGGGCAAAGCAAGGACAGAAGCGTGCGAACGGAAACGAGTCGCAGTTTTTCGTGCAACAGCAAGGAGTTTATTGGGTAGTGGTGAATGATCGTCCTTATCGAGTCGTGGTTAAGTGAAATGGATGAAATATTATTCTTCCGAAAAAATACATCAGATCCCGAAAAAACAGAAAATTTTACGTTTTAAGATAAATCTCCTTCAACTTTTTCAAAAGAAGATAGGGTGTGTCAAAATGAAGAGTTTTGATACACTCTTTTTGTATGTGCTTTATTTATAATGGTTTACATATATGTACAATCTGTGAAAATGTACAAAATGAGAACTTCACAACTTGTCCGTATGCTTTTCCTGAACTGTCCGTCGTCCCCCTGAAAGTCACCCTACCTTTGCATTGTCAACGGGAACAAACGACAACCCAATGACACAAACGGAAAAGATTATTAACAATTAAAATTTAAGATTATGTATACGAATGATGTTAACTACTTATTTTATTCAGTAGATGTTCCCCAAATGGAAAAGGATATGAAAGATCCTAAGACACGTAAAGTCATGATAGCGATGGGCGTCGCTTACGTTGTGATATTTTTGTTGGCTTGCCTATCTATTTAGTAGACGAATAGAAAAGATAAGACAACCCGATGATAAAAACGAAACAAGATTACTAACAGTCAAAATTTAAATATTATGAATACAAAATTCTTTTTCCCAGTAGCAACTCTTCTTTTAACTGCAACTACAAATTTCTTCTGTGTTTCTTGTAAGAACGAAGAAATGGAGGAACTCGACAATATGTCAGAATATGTCCAAAACTCAAAACGAGCAGACACCAAGGTAATTGATGTTTATGCAGACATTGCCGAGGACATAGCTGATTTTTATGTTCTCAAAGCTACCTACGAATATCAAGGCGAGGAGATCGTTGAAGTGCTTGATGATATGAACAAAACGGAAGAGATTACCGAATGCAATAAAAATGGAGAACCACGTATCGTTAAGTATAAGAAATATAAAATGACTAAGCAGTTTGGTAATTCACCTGTCACAGTAAAAGTCATTGCCACGCCAAAGTCAGACGCTATTGCCAAGATGGAGACTAAAGCGGATGATGCGGTACTCAACTGTAAATTTGCCGCTAAGGTACTTAACCAATTGGAAGATCCAGCAGCTAATTCAGGAGTTCGAAGATTGGAACTAAGAGGGTTGTCAAAGGAAAAAGTGATTAAATTCATAGGAGGAGGAGATAGGGTGATTGAAACAAAGCGGATCGTGTAGAGAGCTCCCTGTTTCGACAATAAGAGAAGTCATTGGTTTGGCTTCTCTTATTCTTGTTTGTGTATATTGTGAATTTTCGATGATGATGGCGTAAAAACAAGAAAGGCAACGAATCATTCCTAATTTTGCTGTATATTTGCCTTGTCAATTGTTTAAATATATAGAAAGTATGAAAAAGTTACATTTGATATTGGGTGCGTTAGCCATTTGTTCTCAGTCGGCTATGTTTGCACAGAAGAGTGTACCCGTTACTTTGGGTATGAGGGTGGCAACTCAGCGTTACGCAGAAGTGAGTCTTCCTCAAGGGAATCTTTTGCCAGTATGGACAAGTGATAAGTGTGGATTCCTTTCTTTGGATGGGGAATTGATACTGGCACCAACCTATGATAAGGATAAATCCAACTCTAAATATCCTGTCAATTATGAATTCCGAGATGGAATGATGAGAGTTGTGAAAAACGGAAAGTACGGCTTCATCGATGGATCGGCCACAGAGGTGATTGCCTGCCAATATGAAGATGCTCAGGATTTTTCCGATGGAATGGCTGCTGTAAAGGTAAACGGAGTGTGGGGATATGTGGATAAACAAGGGGAAATGATGGTTGAGCCCTCTTTCAAATTTGCCTATCCATTCTCATCGCAAATGGCTGCTGTAGTGGATGAAAAAGACTCTGTCGGATTTATAGATCCATTTGGATTGTTGGTGATCCCTTATTACTACGATCGTTTGGATGAAATAGCATTTGTCGATTCTTTATGTTCGGTTCGTAAGATTGGAACGGCCTTTTCTATCAATAAAAAAGGTGAGCGATTTGATGTTGTGACAAAGGTGGAGAGAAAAACGAGTATTGAGCGATCTCAGTTGGATAAGTTGAGGAGTTTGGAGATTTATAATCAGGCGCCAACTCCATTTGATGAGCTTTTGTCATTCCAAAATGGATTTGCTGTAGTTATGCAAAAGAACAAAAATGGAAAGAAACAATATGGTGTGTTAAATACAAAAGGTTTGATGGTTGTCCCTTGCGAATATGATCAGATTGAGGGTCCATTCACATCTGCAGTAACCTATTTCGTCGTAGAGAGAGGTGGCAAGATTGGAGCAGTGAAAACGGACGGAACTCCTTTGTTGGCATGCGAATACGATAAGGTATTCTCGGAAGGGTCGGAGATGATTATGGTTCAAAAAGATGGTTTGAAGGGATTCGCAGATAAAAATGGAACCTTGAAGATCCCTTGCCAATATGAAGATCTTGCTCCTTTTAACTCCTCGGTGACAGGTGTCGTTATAAGGAAAAAGGATAAGTTGGTGTGGAACTTTATGAACCAAAAGGGAGAAATCGTTTCAACTCCCGAGTATGATGAGATATTGACTTTCTGCAATGGTGTATGTCCTGTTAAGAAAAAGGGCAAGTGGGGTTTCGTGAATGAAGAAATGAAACCAATCTCCTCGTTCAAATACGACTACTCTTTCTCGGATGTCAGGGAGAAATGGTCTTATCGATGGTCGAAATCAAACTTGATACCAGTTTCGAAAGAAGGCAAGTTTGGATTCATAGATCGTTTGGGTAAGGAGGTAATCTTATGCCAGTATGAAGATGCTTTGGCATTTGCTACAAATGGTTTGGCGAGAGTCCAGAAAGATGGAAAGTATGGATTTGTTAACGAGAAAGGAGAACAGGTCATTCCTTGTCAATATGAGAAGGCTTCCACTTTCCGAAAAGGATTTGCCATTGTGACTCGTGGTGGGGTGAAATATATTTTGGATGCGAAGGGTGTGGAGAAACCTAGTCGAAACATCTCTGAGGATAGTGAGGCTGTCTGTGCATCTCAGGTGGTGGAGAAGAATGGACTTTACGGACTATTGGATGAGAAGGGAGCAATCTTGACATCTTGCATCTTTGATCATATTGGAGATTTTGAGAATGGCTACGCCCCATTGAAGATTGTGAATCGTTGGGGAGTAATCGACTGCCAGGGAAATATTGTGGTGCCTTGTTTGTATGATGATTTGAAATATAATGGAGATGGAATGTTCTCGGTAAAGGTGGCAGGAAAACGAGGTGTGGTTGATGCTTCTGGTAAATCCATAATCGGAGGAGAAACAAGACAAGTGAAGTGGATTCCTTTGGGTAAGGATAGTGTGACGGTTGAGTGAAATCTTAATTTGTTTGGTCACAATTTGTTGAGATAGAATAAAAATTTTATTTTTGCGTCTCTATTTTACGAGGATTATATTTTTACAAATTATTAGGTATTGAAATTATGGCAGAAGTAAAAGAATATTACAAAGCAGCAGAAGATAAAATGTCTCAGGCTGTTGCTCACTTGGATGATTCATTAGCGCACATTCGTGCTGGAAAGGCGAATGTCCGTATTTTGGATCCTGTCCGTGTTGATTATTATGGAAGTATCGTTCCTTTGTCGGGTGTGGCTACAATTACAACTCCTGATGCAAGAACAATTGCCATTCAACCATGGGAGAAGAAAATGATCTCTGAGATTGAAAGAGCAATCATGAATTCAGAGGTGGGTATCACTCCAGAAAACAATGGTGAGTTGATTCGTCTTTGTATTCCTCCATTGACAGAAGATCGTCGTAAAGTCTTGGTAAAGCAAGCACGTGGCGAGGGAGAAGATGCAAAGGTAAGTGTTCGTAATGCTCGTCGTGATGCTATTGAGGGTTTGAAGAAAGAGATAAAGAATGGACTTTCTGAAGATGTGGAGAAAGATGCAGAGGCAGAGATCCAAAAGATTCACGATCGTTACATTAAGAAGGTTGACGAACTTTTGGCTGCAAAAGAAAAGGAAATCATGACAGTCTAGTCTTGTCTAATGGTTGGATTAATTGTTAGAAATACGGGAAGTAGTTACTTGGTGAAAACACCGGATTGTAACTTTGTTGAGTGTAGAGTCAAAGGCAATTTCCGTATTAAAGGCATAAAAAGTACAAACCCGGTTGCCGTAGGCGATCGGGTTTCTTTTGATGTGATGGCGGATGGCACTGGTTGGATTACCAATATCGAAGATAGGAGAAACTATATAGTCCGCCGTCCTACGAACCTCTCAAAGCAGCTGCACATTATAGCTGCGAATGTCGATCTGTTGATGCTTATTGTTACGATCAACCATCCTGAGACATCGACGGTGTTTATTGATCGTGTGTTGGCGACAGCCGAAGCGTATAGAGTTCCTGCCACCATTGTGATTAATAAGATAGATTTGTATACGGAGGAGGAACTAGAGTATATGAATGCACTTAAGTATTTGTATGAATCTATTGGATACAAGGTTTCGTGCGTGTCGGCTAAGGAAGGAGCTGGGGTGGAGGAGTTACGTTCTATGCTTATGAATAAGACTACATTGTTGTCGGGTAATTCTGGTGTGGGCAAATCATCTCTAATAAATGCAGTGTCCTCTTCTGTTGTGACAAAAACTGGTGTGATTTCTGATATTCATAATAAGGGAATGCACACTACAACATTCTCCGAAATGTTTGAGGTGGATGGAGATGGCTATCTGATAGATACTCCAGGAATCAAAGGTTTTGGCACGATAGATTTTCAAAAGGAAGAAGTAGGACACTACTTTCCTGAAATATTCAAGCATTCGGCAGATTGTAAGTTCGGCAACTGTACCCATATACATGAGCCAGGATGTGCGGTGCGTGCAGCTTTGGAAAATCATTTGATTAGCGAGTCACGCTATAACAGCTATTTGAGTGTGTTGGAAGATTGTGAAGAAGGAAAATATCGATAGGCAGTGCAGATCACATTTGATAATTTTCGGTATGTAAAGTATTTCTTTTCGTTGGTGGCAGTATGTATTGTCGCCCTGTCCGTCTATTTTACGGATAAGTTGGCTGACGATATGGCACAAGAGGAACATCGCCGCATTGAACTCTGGGCAGAGGCTACGAAGCTTTTGGTGACGGATGTATCGGGTTCAGACTTTACTTTTATACTGAAAGTGATTGAGGATAATAACACCATACCTGTGATGATAGCCGATGCTGATGATGAGGTGATAACCTATCGTAATATTGAGATAAAGGAAAGTGATACGCTTTCGTTTTTGCAGAATAAACTAAAGGATTTAAAAGAGGTGCATACGCCAATTGAAATGCAGTTGGATGAAAACTTGTACCAATACCTTTATTATGATGACTCTCTGTTGTTAAAAAAACTGGCCTATTATCCGTATATACAAGCAGTTATAATTGTAGTCTTTTTCTGTGTCTTGTTTTTCTTCTTCGCAAGTGCAAAGAAATCGGAACAGAATCGATTGTGGGTTGGACTTTCAAAAGAAACAGCTCATCAGTTGGGTACTCCCATCTCCTCCCTTATGGCTTGGATGGAGATCATAAAAGAGGGAAATGTGCCAGCTGAAATGATCCCGGAGATGCAGAAAGATGTGGATCGTTTGCAAGTCATTGCGGAACGATTTTCGAAAATAGGCTCTGTGCCGGAATTGACGCCGACACCACTGAGGGATGTGTTGGATAATACTCTCGGTTATATGCAAAAAAGGACGTCGAGCAGGATTGTTATCTCTTCCGTGTATGAGACAGAAGAGACTGTCTTTGTGAAGATGAACAAACCATTGTTCGCTTGGGTGATTGAGAACCTATGCAAGAATGCAATTGATGCAATATCGAAGGAGGGGACGATAACGGCCTTTGTCTCCGTGGATGGTGGAGATGTGTTGATTGATGTCCAGGATTCGGGTAAGGGAATTCCGAAGTCGAAGTTTTCGACCGTCTTTAATCCTGGTTTTACGACCAAGAAAAGAGGTTGGGGATTGGGACTTTCTTTGGTCAAGCGAATTGTTGAGGAGTATCATCACGGAAAAATATTTGTAAAAAAATCAGAGATAGGGAAGGGTACAACTTTCAGGATTATGTTAGAGAGAATTGATGGGAAAAATCTTTCACAGACATGAGTTTGATTTTATTGCTGTTGTTGTGTTTAACTGTTTGATTTTTAGGAATATAGTTTTATTGTTGATATTTTTTTTGAAAAAATGCCAATCCGATAGGATTTTGTATTGGTAAATTTTGTAATTTTGCGGAGTTTTTGAAGACCATGCTGATGGATAATAAAGAGACCTATGTCATACAACTGAAGGACTTGCCTTTGGGAACGCATGAGTATGAGTTCCGTTTAGAGGATGCGTTCTTCGAGAGGATAGAGGCTCCTGAAGTTCAACGAGGAGATGTTGCGGTTAATGTTTCTTTAAAGAAGTCGGCCCACTCTTTTGAGTTCAACTTTGAGTTGAGTGGTTATGTGTATATTCCATGTGACCGATGCTTGGAGGATATGAAGCAGGAGATTGAAGCAGAGAATCAGTTGGTTGTAAAATTTGGTGATGAGTTTGAGGAGGTTGATGACACTTTGGTTGTGGTGCCAGAATATCCCGGAGAGATTGATCTTTCGTGGTATATGTATGAATTTATCGCATTGGATATTCCGGTACAGCATGTGCATCCAGAGGGTGAATGCTCAGAAGAGATGATGACTCAGTTGAATAGTTATTTGATTGGAGAGCGAACAGAAGAGGAGGAAGATGCAAATTCTGATTCTGATTATGTTGATCCTCGCTGGGAAGGACTTCGAGGATTGTTGGATAAGGAAGAAACAAAGTAAATAATAAAAGATAATAACTAATTTAAAATAAAAACAAAATGGCACATCCTAAGCGAAGACAAGGAAAATCAAGAGGAGCAAAGAGAAGAACTCACTACAAGGCAGAGGCTCCTACATTGGCAGTATGCCCTAACTGCGGTGCATTGTATTTGTACCACCGTGTATGTGGCGAGTGTGGCTACTACCGCGGAATGGTTGCTGTAGAGAAAGAAGCTGCAGTTTAATTTCCTTGATTAAAAAATCAAAAGATAAGAGGAAAATCTTCGGGTTTTCCTCATTTCTTGTTTGTATATGACTCGTTTTTATTTAGTAAGACACGGACAGACCTTCTTCAATGTGGAGCATCGTATCCAAGGACAGATGGAATCTGATCTGACGCCAGAGGGTGAACAGCAGGCCATTGCTTTGAATAAAAAGTTGAAAGATGTTTCTTTCTCTGCTCTTTATGTTAGTCCTCTTCGACGTACACGTCGCACCGCCGAACTCCTTGCTGATGGATTTGGCTTGGAACCAATATTCGCCGATGAATTAAAGGAGATTCTTATGGGGGATTGGCAAGGTTGGTTAGTGTCTGACTTGGAAGAAAAATACAAGGAAGAACTGGATGTCTTTTATCATCATCCGGAAAGTTTTTCTCGTCCTACTTGTGAGACTTATCAGCAAGTACGCGACCGGGCTTCCTCGTTTATTGAAGAAGCCGCAAAGAAACATCAAGGGGAGAATGTGTTGGTGGTCACCCATGGTGCTTTGCTAAAAATACTTTATACTTACTTGAAATATCAACCGATACATGATATCGCTAATGCACCTCATCCTCACTCTACAGGTTTGTGCATCGTAGAAAAACGAGATGGTGTTTGGTGTGTTTTGGATTGGGATAATACGGATCATTTATAAAGATAAAAAACATTGTTTTTTTCGTCTTGTTTTGTTATTTATTGCCGTCTGCTAAAATGCAATCTCCGTTTTTATGACTAAATTTGCATTCTTACAAAGTAGTTTATGTCAAGTGTTGGTGAAATAACAATAAAGAATGCTCATGTCCATAATTTAAAAGGGGTGGATGTGACGATTCCTCGAAACAAATTGGTGGTGGTTACAGGACTTTCAGGTTCTGGAAAATCCTCTTTGGCTTTTGATACGCTCTATGCAGAGGGACAACGTCGTTATGTGGAGAGTCTCTCTTCTTATGCGCGTCAGTTCTTGGGTAGAATGAGCAAGCCGGAAGTCGATTATATAAAGGGTATCCCCCCAGCAATTGCCATCCAACAGAAGGTGAACACTCGCAACCCTCGTTCTACCGTTGGTACTTCCACTGAGATTTATGAATATCTTAAGTTGCTCTTTGCCCGTGTAGGTAAGACCTATTCTCCGATTTCTGGAGCAGAGGTGAAGAAACATCAATTGAGTGATGTTGTTGATTTCATTTTCTCATATCCGGAGGGAACTAAGGGCGTCCTTTTCTCTCCATTCTTGTTGAGTAAGGGAAGATCGATGGTTGAACAACTGGCCATATTCCAACAACAGGGTTATAGTAGGGTAGAAGTTGATGGCGTATTCAAGAAGATCGAAGAGGTTTTGTCTGAAGATTCTTTGACCGCTTCCTCTGCGGTTCGCCTGGTGATAGATCGTTTTGTGGTTCGTGACGACCGAGATACGAAAAACCGTCTTTCTGACTCTATTCAAACTGCGTTTGCTGAAGCAGATGATTCTTGTTTGGTTAGAATGTATTTGCCAGAAGGGAAGGAAGAAGAGAGAACCTTCTCGAAGAAATTTGAGGCGGATGGAATGCTTTTTGAGGAGCCTTCTGATTTGATGTTTAGTTTCAATACACCGTATGGCGCTTGCCCTACTTGTGAAGGGTTTGGAAAGGTAATGGGTATTGATGAAGATTTGGTGGTTCCTGATAAGACGAGATCGGTCTACGATGGTGCTGTGGTGTGTTGGAAAGGAGAGAAGATGTCTGAATGGCTTCAATATTTCGTTATGCACGCAGCAAGCGTGAAGTTCCCGATTCATCAACCCTATATGAATCTTACAGAAGAAGAGAAATCTATTTTGTGGCATGGCAATCATAAGATACAGGGAATTGATGCGTTTTTCGATTTTGTAAAAGAGAATCAATATAAGATACAGTATAGGGTGATGCTTGCTCGTTACCGAGGAAAGACCACTTGCCCTGATTGCAATGGAACACGGTTGAGAAAAGATGCTAGCTATGTGAAAGTGGGTGGAAAGACAATCACGGAATTGGTATCGTTGCCTATTACGGACCTCGCAGCTTTTTTCAATTCACTTGATTTTACGGAATCGGAGGAGAAGGTTGCAAAACGATTGTTGACAGAGATTCGTAATCGCATACAGTTCTTGCAGGATGTGGGACTGGGATATTTGACCCTCAACCGTTTGTCTAATACGCTTTCCGGAGGAGAGAGCCAACGAATCAATTTGGTCACATCTTTGGGCAGCAGTTTAGTAGGCTCTCTTTATGTGTTGGATGAGCCAAGCATTGGATTACATCCTCGTGACACCCATTTGTTGATTAATGTTCTTCGTAAGTTACAACAGCTGGGAAATACTGTTGTGGTGGTTGAGCATGAAGAGGCATTTATGCGAGCAGCTGATTATATTGTGGATATAGGACCTAATGCTGGTCGTTTGGGTGGTAATGTAGTGTTTCAAGGCGCATTGTCTCCTGAAATTCTAAAAGATAAGAAGCTATGTGAGGAGAGTTATACCCTAAAATATTTAAATGGATTAGAAAAAATAGAAGTTCCTGCTTTTCGTAGAAAGTGGACAAACTATATAGAATTGACAGGCGTTTGTCATAACAACCTTAAAGGATTTGATGTGAAGTTCCCTCTTAATGTGATGACGGTTGTTACAGGTGTTAGTGGTTCTGGAAAATCCTCTTTGGTATATGATGTGTTCTACAATGCTTTGAAGCGAGAGTTTGACGAGGTGGCAGAGAAACCGGGATCGTTTAGGGAGATAAAAGGTAGTATCAATATGCTTCATGGTGTAGATTTTGTAGATCAGAATCCTATAGGAAAGTCTTCCCGATCTAACCCGGTAACATACGTGAAAGCGTATGATGATATACGTAAGCTATTCTCAGAACAGCCTTTGGCAAAACAGATGGGTTATTCCCCAGCCTTCTTCTCTTTTAATGTAGAGGGTGGCCGATGTGAAGAGTGCCAGGGTGAAGGAACTGTAACTGTTGAGATGCAGTTTATGGCCGATTTGGTTCTCCCTTGTGAGTCTTGCCAAGGTAAGCGCTTTAAGAATGATGTGCTTGAGGTTCTTTATAGGGGCAACTCGATTTTTGATGTTTTGGAGATGACTGTCAACCAAGCTGTCGAGTTTTTCTCTGAAGCAACGGGTACATTGGAAAAGAAGATAACCCGAAGATTGAAAACTCTGCAAGATGTAGGTCTTGGATATGTGAAGTTGGGACAATCCTCAGATACATTGTCGGGCGGTGAAAGTCAGCGTGTGAAGTTGGCGGCCATCTTAGGTGCAGAGAAACCAGAACCAACATTGTTTATCTTTGATGAGCCTACAACAGGATTGCATTTCCATGATGTAAAGACATTGCTAAAAGCGTTTAATGCTTTGATTGCAAATGGTCATACCGTAGTAATCGTAGAGCATGATTTGGATGTGGTGAAGGCTGCCGATCATGTGATTGATATAGGTCCAGAAGGCGGTAATGCTGGTGGTGAACTGGTATTTGCAGGTACGCCAGAGGAGTTGTCGAAATGTGAAAGATCTTACACGGGTCGTTTCTTGAAAGAAAAGATGAGTGAATAAAAGAGAGAAACTATGAGTGATAATAAAAGAAATAATACGGTTGCAATGCCAGATTTCAGAGATGATATACGTGAGGCTGTTAAGGTTTTGCGTGCAGGTGGCATTATCTTGTATCCTACAGATACGATTTGGGGATTGGGATGTGATGCTACTAACGAGGAGGCAGTGAAAAAAATATATGCGTTAAAGCAACGCCCAGATAGCAAGTCTTTGTTGGTCTTGACAGATCACATTGCAAAATTGGAACGAATAGTGGAGGAGGTCCCTGAAGTAGCGTACGACCTGATAGATTTGAGCGAAAAACCATTGACTATAATATATTCTGGAGCGAAAAATCTAGCTCCTAACCTTATTGCAGAAGATGGTAGCGTGGGAATCAGACTTACAAAAGAGAACTTCTCTAAGGCACTTTGTGAGGCTTTCCGTATGCCAATAGTCTCTACGTCTGCTAATATTAGTGGACAGCCTTCTGCACAGAATTTTTCTGAAATTTCGGAAGAGATAAAGAAAGGTGTGGACTATATAGTAAAATACAGACAGGACGATAAGTCTAAGGCGACTCCTTCTTCAATTATCAAATTGGAGAAAGGTGGTTTGGTTAAGATCATAAGAGAGTAACTATAGGGGAGAGCGAATGGAGAGTTTAACGCAGAAACGAAGGAAGCAACGTTTGAAATATGTGGTTGTGGATATGCTATGTGTCCTGATCGCGTGGTTTCTTTTCTTTGTTTTCCGTCGATTGGAGATTGAATCTTCATCGACGCAAAATTTTGATCTGTTTTCTCCCATCTATAATTTTGAAAAGTTAGTATTGGGTATCCCTCTTTATTGGTTCTTCGTCTTTTGGTTGTCGGGCTACTATAATCTGCCATTTAGGAAATCCAGATTGGAGGAGTTGTCTCAAACTGTTGCCAGTATATTCTTAGGTTCGTTGGGACTTTTCTTCGTGCTCCTATTGAATGATCCTGTAGGACAATATACCGATTACTATTTGGCCTTTGGTGTCCTTTTCTTGATCTATTTTGTTGTTGTTTACATTGGAAGGTATACTTTAACCCGAATAACCACTTATAATATTCATCATCGAGTTTGGGGCTTTAACACATTGATTATAGGAACGGGTAATAAGGCAATGGAGCTATATAAAGAGTTGCAGTCTCAGGAACAGTCTTCGGGACATATAATCGAAGGTTTTGTATCTGTGGATTCCTCTCCATGCTCAGTTCCGAGTGATATGGTCTTGGGTGGTTTGACTGACTTGGAAAAACTACTAAGCGATCATAAGGTGGAAGAGGTGATTGTTGCGATGGATAGCGATGATAAGAAATGTTTCTATGATTTGGTAAGCAGTTTGGTGGAACATGATGTGGAGGTGAGGGTTACGCCTCGTTTGTACGATTTGTTTGCTGGAGGCGTCCGATTGTCATCTATTTATGGAGCTCCTTTGGTGAATTTCTTTGATGTCAGATTTTCAGAACATGATAAAAATGTAAAGCGCTTCTTTGATGTCACTTCCTCTTTGCTGTTTTTAGTCCTATTGTCTCCTTTGTTGCTTGTTGTTTCTCTCTTGGTGAGATTCACATCAGAGGGACCTGTGATTTACCAACAGGAAAGAGTAGGTTTGAAAGGAAAATTGTTTAAGATATATAAGTTCCGAACAATGGCGCATGATTCGGAAGGATCGGTTCCTCAACTTGCATCGAGAGATGATCGCAGAGTTACGCGTGTTGGAAAATTCTTAAGGAAGTATAGAATCGATGAAATTCCACAATTTATAAATGTACTGAAAGGGGATATGTCGTTGGTAGGTCCTCGCCCAGAAAGGCCATATTTCGTAGAAAAAATAGAGGAGAAGGTGCCTTATTATCGAGTAATCCATAAGGTGCGTCCGGGAATCACATCTTGGGGAATGGTTAAGTATGGTTACGCAGATTCCGTTGATAAGATGATTGAACGATTAAAGTATGATATAATCTATTTGGAGAATCTTTCTTTACTGATTGATGTGAAGATTTTGATCTACACAATTAAAACCGTATTTACTGGTAGAGGAGTGTAGAAGGGAAGAAAGTTTACCCTTTGTTCTCTTTTATGTATTGAGATGGTGTTGCACCAAACTTCTCGGAGAAGCAGTTGCTGAAATATTTAGGATCGGAGAATCCCACCATGTAGGCAACATCCGCAATGCTTTGTTTACTTTGTACTAATATCTCTGCCGCATGTTCAAGTCTCATTGCCTTGATGTATTCAGAAGGAGAGCAACCAGTGATTGCCTTCATCTTCCTGAATAACTGTACGCGACTGAATGCAGTTTCGGATGCTAAGAATTCGACGGTCAGATTGCTATCTCCAATGTTCTTCTTAATGACTGCATTGATTTTAGAAATGAAAGCATCATCGATACTTTCTGGTATCTCCAATTCTGGCATGCGAAGTATGCGTGTGCGTAGATGCTCTCTTTGTAACTCTTTGTTTTTGAGTAGAGTGACGATCTTTGCTTTCAATATCTCTGCATTGAATGGTTTCGTGATATAATCGTCTGCACCAATGTTGAGGCCTTGAACTTGATCCTCCACGGTGTCTTCTGAAGTGAGAAGTATTACCGGTATATGTCGCGTTAAAGCATCCTCTTTAATGCAGTGGCAAAGCTCCCTTCCATCCATCTTTGGCATGACGATGTCCGATATGATCAGGTCGGGAATCTCCTTCCTTGCTATTTGCAGGGCGTCCTCTCCGTTGTTCGCACTGTCTATGTGATAGTAAGGGCGAAGAAGGTCGCATACGAAACTAAGAATCTCTGCATTGTCATCTACAATGAGAAGGTGTTTCTTGTTCTCGTGGTTTGCTTCATTCTTGCTTTCGATAATTGCAGAGTTCTCCTCTTTGCTCTCTTGGGTCTCTGTTCCGATAGGAAGTAGTAGAGAGATTGTGGTTCCGTTCCCTTTCTCACTTTCGATTAGGAACTTTCCTTTGTTATAGGATATGAATTCTTGACATATCTTCAGTCCTAATCCGGAACCTTTCTCGTTTTTGGTTCCAAATGTTGTGGATGTGGTCGTTTTGTCAAACAACTTCTCTTTTTGTTCCTGTGTCATTCCCACACCGTCATCCTTTATTTGCCAACGGATATGGTCGTCTTCTTGTTTTATGTCAATGTCAATATGTCCATTTTCGTTTGTAAACTTAATGGCGTTATTCAATAGGTTTCGGCAAACCGTACTGATCATTCTTTGGTCTATGAATGCCGATGTTTGACATTGATTGTGGAATGATAACTGTATGTTTTTCTCTTCGACCAAACCTTGGAGTAGGGTGATGCACTCTTTGGTTAAAGCATCCAAGAAATGGTTTTTGGGAGAGTACAAGATGCTTTGATTTTGGATTCTAGCCCAATCCAAAAGATTCTCCATCTGTGTTTGTAGGTTCTTAGCAGATTTGCATACCTGCTTGATACGGTCGCATTCATTCTCTTCGCTCATTAGGGAAAGGTTGCCTACGATGGCGGTCAACGGATTCCTTAGGTCGTGTGCGATGACAGAAAGAATTTTGTTCTTAGTGTTCAAGGATTCGTCAAGACGCTTGTTTTGAATCTCAAGACTTTCCTTTTGGTCTTGTACCTCTTTGTTTATCAATCGAAGCTCTTCGGTTCTTATGGCAACAAGGTTCTCCAATTCGGCTTGTTTCTTTTTGTGCCCTTTTTCCCTTAACGAAAGGAATAGGTTAAGCGCCAATAAGATAGATAAGCCACTGACAATTCTAAACCACCAGGTACGCCACCATGGTGGTAGTATGATAATGGTAAGAGGTTTGGAATAGACTTCTGTGTTATTATCCAAACTGATTGTTTTTACTTGGAATGTGTAGGTCCCTGGTGATAGGTTGGTAAAGTAAGCCTGTCTTGTTTTCCCAGTGTTCACCCAGCCATCTTGAAAGCCGTCCATCTTGTATAGATAGTTGATCTGGTCTGCGTGTTCGTAATCAATCGCAAAGAAATCGATACTGATGGAGTTGTTGTGGTGGGTGAGGGTTAAGGTATCTGTCATCACCAAGGCTTTGGTAAGGATGCCGTTCTCCTCCACCTTCTGCTTTTCTCCCCAAACAAATAGATCGTTCAGATAGATTCTTGGATTAGAATCGGAGAAACTCAACGTTTTAACATTGAATTTGAAAAAACCATTGTTGGAACCCACATACAGATCGTCTCCGGATTTGAATATGGCATTAGGCGTGAATGGATTACCATTCAAGTCGTTTCTCATATTGAAATTATGGACGATATTTTCCTTCCTATTCAATCGGATGATCTCCTCTGCGGATATGATCCATAGGTTCTTCTCGTCATCCTCGCATAGTGAACTCAAGTTCGTTGGTATGTTGTATGTCTTGCTTAGGTTGATGAATGTGCTGTCGGATTCGTTGTATTGGATTAATCCGTTGCTTGCTGTGACAAACAAAATTTTGCCATCGGAATCCTCAATAGACATCTTAACCTCATTTTGAAGGTTTTCGTTACTTATCAGGTTGATACGAAGTCTCTTGCATTGATTGTTGTCGTACAAGATGATACCCTCACTGGAACATAACCATAATCTGCCTTTCTTGTCGCGCATTAAATGGTTAACCCACTGTGGGTTTTTTACGGAGAATATAGGTTCCTCGCAATTGTATTTATTGTCTATGCGGCCTGTGTTTGTGTTTAATCTACAAAGTCCGGCACCGTCGGTTGATACCCATACATAAGGGCCGTCGACCAAAATGGCACGAAGCAGATTTGAAGTGATTGACGAAGAGTCGTTTACGTTGTATTCGTGCTTTTTGAACTCTTTTGTTAGGATATTGTATTGAATAAGCCCCATTTGACTATTTCCCCAAGTGCTGATCCAATATTCGCCTTCCTTGTTTCCTTTCTTGATGTCCAAGATGATCTTCCCGAATCGGGTGTCCGTTGCAAATTGTCCAGATGCCTTGTCGTATATGTTCAAACCTCCACCATCGGTTCCGATGAGTACTTTCTCAGGGTTGTCGGAGAAGCAGGTGATGGCATTGTGAGAAAGGCTTCCCTGCTGATCTTTTTGTTGATGAAGTTCGAATGCGTTTATGCTTCGATTGCATTGATAAATCCAATAGTGGTGAGTTCCCACCCAGATGTCTTGTCGCTTGTCTTCCATGATGCAACCGATGGTGAGTTGCTTTACTCCGGAAGGGTGTTTAAAGACAGGAACGGTGAACTTGTCCTTTTGAGGGTCGTATTCGATTAATTGTCCGTTGACAGATCCGATCCATATTTTGTGTTTGTGATCTTCGTATATGCTTAGAACATAATCACTAATAAACACGTCAGGATGGTTGTTAGAGTAGTGAGCTTCGGACGTATGGGTTTCTGGATGGTAGATGACCAGTCCCAAGTCTCTTGTTCCGATTAGAAGATCTCCATTGGAGGCTTTTTTTATACAGCGAACATGAAGGCCTTGCTCGTCTGGCAGATCCTTAATCTCAAGTTTTTTGATGGAAGCATCTTCCTTGTTGAAAGAGTGTAGTCCATAAATTAGGGAACCCAGCCATATTTGGTCGCCGTCAAGGTGCATGCATACTGCGTTAGGATAAGAATAGATTTGTTGCAATTCGCCTTCGGGAGAAAGTTTTATTAGTTCTTGGAAAGATAGCGCCCATAAACTGCCGTCAGAGTCTTCTTGTATACCCACAAAGTTGTAGCTGGTGAGTCCTGATAGTTTTATTCTGTCGAATCCGTCGTTCTCTCTGTTGTAGATGGCTATTCCGTTATCAGTGCCGATCCACAATCTGTTTTGAGAATCCTCGATTAATGTACGACAGTTGTTGTTGGGTAGGGAATTGCTAATGTCTTTGTTTTGTTGGTATTGTACATAGTCGTATCCGTTGAATTTTATCAATCCGTTTTCGGTTGCAATCCACAAGAAACCATAAGAGTCCTCCAACATATCATTGATATTACTGTAGGGTACATACGATTGTGACTGATATATGGAAAATCTAGAGGATTCTCCGTGTATGTGTAAACTGCACAATGTTAGCAATATAATTATGTACAATAACTTTTTCATGAACATTTTCTTTCAGGAAACGATACAAAAATACTAAAAGATTTTTTGAAATTCAAAAAAAAGTATATCTTTGCACCGCAATTCAGAAATGAATGTGATGGCGGGAGAGCTCGGTTGGTTAGAGCGTCGGATTCATAACCCGGAGGTCTCGAGTTCAATTCTCGATCCCGCTACAAGAGGAGGTCAAAAATGACTTCCTTTTTTTATTGCAAAAATTTTGCATTGAAAAAAAATAGTTCTATCTTTGCAGTCGCAAAAAAGGATGGTCGGGTAGCTCAGTTGGATAGAGCAACAGCCTTCTAAGCTGTGGGTCGAGGGTTCGAATCCCTCCTCGATCACCAAGCGCCGAAATCGAAAGGTTTTGGCGCTTTTTTTATTATGCGTGTAAATAAGCTCTTATGACGAATAGTACAAAATCCTCTGTTACAGGTCACTTGGCAGCCTTTTTTTGTTATCTGATTTTCGGCTTTAATATAGTGGCTTGTCGCAATATCGCTCTGTCTGGTTTGGTACCTCCTCTTGCATTGTTCTGCTTTAGAGCAACAGGGGCAGCTCTTCTTTTTTCGCTTCTTTCGCTTACTCAACCAAAAGAAGTTGTAGATAAAAAGGATCTGATACAGATCTTTTTTGCATCGATGTTGGGTTTGTTCCTTACTCAGTTGTCCTTTTTGATTGCCATTAAGGAGACAACACCCGTGGATTGCTCTGTGGTCGCTTCGTTAACTCCGATCTTTACGATGTTTATCTCTGCTATTTTTTTGAAAGAACCCATCACAATAAAGAAAGTGGCAGGCGTGTTGTTGAGTTTCGGAGGTGTTATTTATTTGATATTGAACTCTGTGTCGTCCACTAATGGAGTGGAGTCGTCTACGACATTAGGATTGTTCTTGATTGTTTTGAATGCATTGTTCTTCGCTTCTTATTTGGGAATCTTTCGACCGATTATTGCCAAGTATAGTGTTGTGACCTTTATGAAGTGGATGTTTACTTTTTCGGCACTTGTGGGACTGACAATTGATGCAAAGGAGTTGATCTCTCTTCACTATTCGGAATTCACATGGCAGTTGACTCTGACAGTCCTTGGCGTTGTGTTCTTCTCCACTTTTGTTGCCTATCTGTTGGTGTCTTATGCGCAGAAGCAGTTGAGGCCTACCTTGGTTAGTCTTTATTCTTATGTGCAGCCTATCGTGGCGTCGTGTTTGAGCATCTATTTAGGTATGGATGTGATTACTTGGCAAAAGGTTTGTGCGGCCATATTGGTATTCGTCGGTGTTGCGGTGGTAAATAAAAGTAAGGCGAAATAATTACTTTTGGAGCATTACAAAACACACGAAAAAGTTTATCTTTGCGAATGTTTTCTTGAAAATAATAAAAACAATATATATGGATAAGAAATTTAAGCGTACGACGGTAACATCCGCTTTGCCATATGCCAATGGTCCCGTGCATATCGGACACTTGGCAGGAGTATATGTTCCCGCAGATATTTATGTAAGATACCTTCGTTTGAAGGGAGAAGAGGTGCTTTTCATTGGTGGTTCTGACGAACACGGTGTGCCTGTAACTATCCGTGCAAGGAAAGAAGGTGTTACTCCTCAAGATGTGGTGGATCGTTATCACAAGATCATTAAGGACTCTTTCTCTGAATTTGGTATCTCATTTGATGTATATTCAAGAACTACTTCAGACACTCACCATAAGTTGGCTTCTGATTTCTTCCGTACTTTGTATGACAAGAACGAGTTTGTAGAGCAAACAAGCGAGCAATACTACGATGAAGAAGCTAAGCAATTCTTGGCCGACAGATACATTGTGGGTGAGTGTCCTCGTTGTCATGCACAAGGTGCATACGGAGATCAATGTGAGAAGTGCGGTAGCACTCTTTCTCCAGAGGAGTTGATCAACCCTGTAAGTAAGTTGTCTGGTTCTAAACCAGTAAAACGTCCTACAAAACACTGGTTCTTGCCGTTGAACAAGCATCAGGATTGGTTGAAGAAATGGATCTTGGAAGATCATAAAGAGTGGAGACCAAATGTATATGGACAATGTAAGAGCTGGTTGGATATGGACTTGATGCCTCGTGCAGTAACTCGCGACTTGGAATGGGGAATTCCAGTGCCAGTAGAAGGTGCCGAGGGTAAGGTGTTGTATGTTTGGTTTGATGCTCCAATTGGATATATCAGTAATACAAAGGAACTTTGTGACGCAAATCCTAAATATGGTAATTGGGAGAAGTGGTGGAAAGACTCTGATACTCGTTTGATCCATTTTATCGGTAAGGATAATATTGTATTCCACTGTATTGTATTCCCAGCTATGTTGAAGGCTGAAGGTAGCTATATCTTGCCAGACAATGTGCCAAGTAATGAGTTCTTGAACTTGGAAGGTGATAAGATTTCTACTTCTCGTAACTGGGCAGTATGGTTGAATGAGTATTTGGTTGATTTCCCAGGAAAGCAAGATACATTGCGTTATGTGTTGACTGCCAACGCTCCAGAAACAAAAGATAACGACTTTACATGGAAAGATTTCCAAGCAAGAAACAATAGTGAGTTGGTGGCTATCTACGGAAACTTCGTGAATAGAGCATTGGTGCTTACTAATAAATATTTTGATGGTAAGGTGCCTGCATTGAAAGGCTTGACTGACTATGATAAGGAAACTTTACAAGAGTTCGCAGATGTGAAGGTTCGTGTAGAGCAGTTGTTGGATAACTTTAAGTTCCGTGATGCTCAGAAAGAGGCTATGAACTTGGCTCGCATCGGAAACAAATACTTGGCAGAGACAGAGCCTTGGAAATTGGCAAAGACTGATATGGATCGCACAGCGTCTATTTTGCATATTGCTTTGCAAATTGCGGCAAATTTGGCAATCGCTTTCGAACCATTCCTTCCATTCTCTTCGGAGAAACTCCGTAAGATGTTGAACATGACAACCTTCTCTTGGGAGAACTTGGGTAAAGTTGATCTTCTTGCTGAAGGTGCTCAGTTGGGAACTGCAGAGTTGTTGTTCGAGAAGATTGAAGACGACGCTATTGATGCGCAAATCAAGCGTTTGACTGATATCAAGAAGGAGAATGAGAAGAACAACTGGCAACCAGAACCAATCGAAGGAGAAAGCACTATCGATGATTTCGCTAAGTTGGATATTCGTGTTGGAACAATCTTGGAGTGCCAAAAGGTGCCTAAGTCTGATAAGTTATTGCAATTCAAGATTGATGATGGAATGGGTGGAAGAACTATTCTTTCGGGTATTGCAAAATCATATCCAAATCCAGAAGAACTGGTAGGTTTGCAAATTCTATTTGTGGCAAACTTCCCTCCTCGTAAGATGATGGGTATTGAGAGTCAAGGTATGATCATGTCTGCCGTAGATAAGGATGGTAAGTTGGTTGTAACTTCCGTGTCTAAGAAGGTGGCAAACGGTTCTCGTGTAGGATAATCCGATTAGATATAAGTAATGAATATGAAGGCGTCATGGTTGTGGCGCCTTCTTTCTTTATAAGAAGAAAACGCCACCTCCGTCGTATAGTTTCTGATCGTGCAATGTTATGATTTCAAACCCGGAATTTTCGATAAATTCATAAAGATCTTTCCCATCTTTGTGAAGTAACGGATTGCCTAAAAAGAATATCTGCTTCCCCAATAAGCCACAGGTTCCACCTAAAAAACCGTTTCTGTGCACTTTAATGGTTATTTCCTCGGGTGAAAAGCAGAAACTGTTAAAACCATGTTGCTGCAATGTTTTGTGTATGCCCTGATCGGATGTGATAAATGAATCCTTGCTTAATGGGAGCATAGAGCAGCGTGTGTAGGATTGAGGAAGTGGCACAAATTTTTTCCTTTCGTTCGCCTTTAATACGGATGTGTCCGAATAACCTTCTCTATGGAAAAAGTTCTCTTGTGTAGATACGCAATTGTAGAAACATGAATTGCTTAATTCCGAACCTATTCCAGATTCCCCTTTCTCGTATTCAATCTTGCTTTCCTCTAGAGCTAGGAAAAGTTCTTTTGGAGCATTGGGAGCAACGATTAGATGTGTTGCGTCTTGGTATAAAAAGATGTCGGGATGACAAGAGATAGACTCGTAAGTGATGCCTGAACTTCGGAAAGGGAAAACGATCTCTGCATAATCTTGCAATCTCTCGATTATTCCGGGATGACAGCGAGCATCCACTATGGCTAATCTGCTTTTTGTCTTCATCTCTTATGAGGCAAATTGACTATGGTAGATTTGATGGTATACTCCTCCTTTGTCTAATAACTCTTGGTGCTTGCCACTCTCTACAATTTTACCATCGTCTATTACGATGATTTTATCTGCGTTCTTGATGGTGCTTAGTCTATGAGCAATTACGATGCACGTTTTCCCTACGGATAACCTTTGGATGGCTTGTTGGATAAGGATTTCCGTTCTGGTGTCGATGTTACTGGTGGCTTCGTCTAATACCAGAATGGGTGCTTGTGAGAGTATGGCTCTTGCAATGGTAAGTAGTTGCTTTTGCCCATGACTGATGCCACCACCTTGCTCTGTGATAGGTTGTTCGTATTGCATTGGCAACTTTGAAATGAAACTTTCGCAGTTGGACGATTGTGCAGCCTGAATAATCTCTTGTTCATCATATGTTTCTTTCCCGTAACCGATGTTGTAACGAATGCTTTCGGAGAAGAGGTACGGGTCTTGAAGCACAATGCCTATGTTTTGTCTTAGACTTCTTTGGGATACCTTTTGAATGTCGATGCCATCGATTCTGATTGATCCCTCTTTTGCGTCGTAGAATCGAGTGAGAAGGTTGATGATGGTTGTTTTCCCAGCACCGGTTGTCCCTACAATGGCCACCATTTCGTTCGGTTTGACTGTGAATGAGATCCCTTTCAGTACTGGTTTCTCTAGGTTGTACGCAAAATGAACATTTTCAAACTCGATTTCTCCCTGAATGTTTTCGAGTTGGATGGCATTCTCGGAATCGGTTATCTCGGGATTTTCGTCTAATAAATGAAAGATCCTTTCTGCACCCGCAATAGCCGATTGGATGGAGTTGAGCTGGGTCGCAATGGCATTGATTGGCCTTTGAAAGTTTTTAGTGTAAAGGAGGAAGGATTGTATGGTACCGACGGATATGGATCCTTTGGTTGCTAAGATTCCTCCTGCGATGGTTACAAGGATGTAACTGCAGTTATCCAATACTCTCATTAACGGCATTAGAATTCCACTGTATATTTGTGCACGAACGCCAGTCTCTCTCACTTGAACGTTCAGTTCTTTAAACTTTTTCTTCTGATCTTCCTCTTGTCCGAAGGTTTGGATTACTTTCATTCCACTGACAGATTCTTCCACCATGCCATTTAGGTTTCCTAAGGCAATCTGCTGTTGAGTGAAGTGCTTTCTTGTCCGTTTCATCACAAACTTGCTCAACAAGATGGTTAACGGAACAGTAAGACAGGTTACTACCATTAGAATCGGACTGAGTCTTGCCATGATAATGATGGTGCCAATCAGAGATAAAACGCTGGTGATTAGTTGAATGAGGGATGCACCCATCGCCTCTTTGATGAGGTCTATGTCGTTTGTGAAGTAGCTCATCAGGTTACCTCTCAAATTGTTGTCGTAGAAGCGCAAACTAAGCGTTTGTAGCTTTTGAATTAACTCTTCTCTCAGTCTTTTCACAATCTTTTGGGTGGCGTACATCATGCCGTATTCTTGAAACCAGGTGCAGAAGGCAGAGAATAGGTGTATACCGAGGAATAAACCTAACATTTTTGTGAGTTCTCCAAAATTTATATGATTGTCGATAGAGAGTGCGTCGGAGATGCATTGGTCGATCGCTAATCCTAAAATGTACGGACCTAGTAGAGAACATCCCACTCCGACAATGGATAGGAGAGAGACTGTGATAAGAAGAACTCTGTGATCTTTCCAATAGGACAACAGACGAACAACAGTACCGCGAATGTCTTTGGCTTTCTCTGCGGTGCTGCCCATGGCAACCATTCTCTTTTGCCCTGCGTTTGCTGTAAGTCCCTTGCTCATCGCTATTCTAGTTGAGAACGACAAATCTCTTGGTAAACACTATTGCTTTCCATCAGTTGTTGATGGGTTCCCTCTCCGATAATGACACCGTCTTCTAGAAGTAAGATCCGGTCTGCGTCTTTAATAGTACTGACTCGTTGAGAGATGATGATTTTTGTACACTCCATCTCTTTCAAAGCTTTGTTGAGAGCCGCTTCTGTTTTTAGATCGACAGCGTTGAGACAATCGTCCAAAACTAAAATGGCAGGCGCTCCGATAAGTGTACGCGCGAGGGAGATTCGTTGCTTTTGTCCGCCGGACAGGTTGACGCCTCCCTGTTTGATTTCGTAATCGTATCCCTTCTCCAAACTGTTTATGAAGTCATCAATCTGAGCTTTCTTGCAAGCCTCTTTTATCTCTTCTACCGAGGCGTTAGACTTTCCCCAACGAAGGTTCTCGGCTATGGTGCCAGAGAAGAGTTGGATGTTTTGCATGGCCAATCCAACCAAATGATGGAGATCTTCTGAATTGTAGTTGTTGATCTCTTTGTCGTTGATGTATATGTGTCCTTGATTGGTTGTGTAGCACCTAAGTATTAGCTGAGCTAAGGAACTCTTTCCTGATCCAGTTCCTCCGATAATGCCTATTGTTTCTCTTGTGTCGACTGAAAAACTAATTCCTTTTAGTACATAATTGTCCTTGGCGTTCTCCACGGGTTCGTTATATCTAAAATAAACATTCTCGAAACGGATTTTTCCTTCCTTGGCGTTTGTGTCTTTTGGGGAAATGCGGGTCATGTCAGCTCTGCATTCGGTGTCAAGAACCTCGCTGATGCGGCCCATGGAGGCTTGGGCCTCGGTAATCGACAGTATGATTCTTTGAGCCATCATTAAGGACATTAGTATTTGGGTTAGGTAGTTGGTGACTGCCATTATCTCTCCCACATTGACAGATGAACCTTTATCGATCAACTTTGCTCCAATATAGACGACAAAGGCGATTCCTATATTGAGAATGAGAGACATTATAGGACCCAAGACAACGATAAGTTTGCTGATTTGAAGGTTGTGCTCGATAAGGTTGTCGTTGGCCTCTTGAAATCTCTTTTGCTCTTTCTCCTCCTGTGTGTAGGCTTTCACTACGCGAATACCAGCGATGGATTCTTGCACCACGGTGTTGAGTCGGTCGATCTTCTCTTGGATCTTTTTAAAGATGGGGTATGCGCTTCTCACGACCAATGTTACGCTTATGAGAAGAATGGGGAGCGTGATTAGCAGAACTGTAGATAGTTGTTTGCTAATGGTTAGCACCATTACGACCGATCCGACAAACAAGAAGGGGGATCGGAAAAGTAGTCGCATGGACGATTGAATTACACTCTGCACTTTGTGAACATCACTTGTTATGCGGGTGATGAGAGATCCTGTTTGCAGTTGGTCGATCCTACGAAAAGAGAATTGTGTGATTCGACCGAATAAGGTTTGGCGCATATCCGCCCCGAAACTATAAGCAACATGTCCCGCGGCAAAAATGGAGAGGACTCCGCCGATCATTCCGATAAAGGTGATGAGCAGCATCCTTAGACCGAGAGGCAGTATGATTTCGGCATGTTGTCCAAGTACGCCTTGGTTGACGATTTCAGACATTAGGTAGGGTTGAGCCAATTCGGCACAAACCTCCATTCCAACGAGAATGGGGGAGAGTATGGCCCATTTTAGGTTGGGCTTTAAACAATTAAGTATGTTTTTTGTTGATCGTTTCAATGAATACTCTTGTTTAGCCTCACAAAGATAAAAAAAATGAGTGGGACCACTCTTAAATGACATTCTATTTTGATTTTATTTTTGCAAAAAATCTTTTTTTATTCAATGTAGATTGCTATTTTTGCATAGAATTTCGACAATATGGCCACTTCGGAGAGTACAGAAAGTTTGGAAAAGAAAGTTGAGGCTAAGGTACACAGACTTATTGTGGTGTGTAATGGCTTGAAGTTGGAAAATGCTGCATTATCGAAGAAAATAGAGTCTTTGAAACAGCAACTTTCTGAAAATCAAAGTGAATTGGAAAATTGCCGCAAGAGATTGGAGAGTCTTGCATGCGTGAAAGCGTCTCAGGTGACAGAAGAGGAGGCTAAGCGGTTGCGCAATCGTATGTTGAAATTGGAGCGGGAAGTAGAAAAATGTATTTCACTTTTAAATGAGTAATATGCCGAACCCTGATGAAGTATTCACCATAACCGTTAAGGTGCTCGGATCTGAGTTTAAATTTCCAGTAAGGAGATCGGATGAGGAATATTTTAGACAGGCTGTTAAATTAATAGAGAAAACGTATCAGGAATACACAAAACGATTTTCTTCAGCAAACAACGATTTTAAAATTGAAACCTATCTAAAACTTGTGGCTTTGGATTTTGGTGTAAGACTAAAAAAGAAAGAAGCTACAGATACAGAACTAATGAAGAGTTTGGAACAACTGGAAAAGGATGTTGACGAAGCTTTGAATTAGTTGTTTTTCCTACAATTTTTTTACATGTAATTTCCGCGATCTTTCTCCGTATGGCTCGGAGGAGGGGAGCGTTTTTTTATATATTAATTTTTTATATTTTATGAATATCTTACTAGTTATAGCAGCCTTCGTGGTGGGCGGATTAGTTACTTGGTTGGTGATGAACACCATGCTCAAGTCCCGTACTGCCAATATCCTTAAGGAGGCTGAGGCAGAGGCGCAAAACCAGCGAGACAAGAAGATGCTGGAGGTGAAGGAGAAATATTTAACGTTGAAGAATGAGTATGAGGCTCAGTGTAATCAACGTAATGCGAAGATGCAGCAGTTCGAGTCTAAGTTGAAGCAACGTGAGATGCAACTTAATCAGATGCAATCAGAGGTGCAAAGGGGTAGAGCTGAGAATGAGAGTGTAAAGGAAAACCTCAACAACCAATTAGACATTGTAAATTCCAGAAAAATGGAGTTGGAGAAGTTGAACCGAATGGCTAATGAGCGTTTGGAAACTATCTCTGGTTTGTCTGCTCAAGAGGCAAAAGCTAGTTTGATCGAATCTTTGAAAGAGGAGGCAAAGACTGACGCTATGTCTTATGTGAATGAAATCATGGAAGAGGCCAAGATGTCCGCAAACAAAGAGGCAAAGCGTATTGTTGTTCAAACTATTCAACGTGTAGCAACAGAGGCGGCTATCGAGAACTCTGTAACTGTATTTAATATCGATTCTGACGAGATAAAGGGTAGAATTATTGGTCGTGAAGGCCGTAACATTCGTGCCTTGGAAGCAGCAACTGGTGTTGAGATTATCGTAGATGATACTCCAGAAGCTATCGTGCTTTCTGCTTTTGATCCTGTTCGTCGCGAGGTGGCTCGTTTGGCACTTCACCAATTGGTGACAGATGGTCGTATCCACCCTGCCCGTATCGAGGAGGTGGTTGCTAAGGTGAAGAAGCAAGTGGAGGAAGAGATCGTTGAAACAGGTAAGCGTACTACTATCGATTTGGGTATCCATGGTTTGCATCCGGATTTGATTCGTTTGATCGGAAAGATGAAGTATCGTTCTTCATACGGACAAAACCTATTGCAACATGCTCGTGAAACGGCTAACCTTTGTGCTATCATGGCAACTGAGTTGGGCTTGAATGCAAAGAAGGCTAAACGTGCAGGTTTGTTACACGATATTGGTAAGGTGCCTGATGATGAGCCAGAATTGCCACACGCAATTTTAGGTATGAAGTTGGCAGAGAAGTATAAGGAGAAACCTGAAATCTGCAATGCTATTGGTGCACACCACGATGAAATCGAAATGGATAGCCTATTGTCTCCTATCGTGCAAGCTTGTGATGCTATCTCAGGTGCTCGCCCAGGTGCTCGTCGCGAAATCGTTGAGGCTTACATCAAGCGTTTGAATGACTTGGAGAAGTTGGCTCTTTCATATCCGGGAGTTGTGAAGACATATGCTATTCAAGCAGGTCGTGAGCTTCGTGTGATTGTTGGTGCTGATAAGATTGATGACAAGGAGATAGAAACATTGTCATATGACATCGCTAAGAAGATTCAAGATGAGATGACTTACCCAGGACAAGTGAAGATCACAGTTATTCGTGAGACAAGAGCGGTAAGTTTCGCTAAGTAATCTCAAGACTGACAGAAATGAATACGAAAGCAAGAGGAACCTAGTAATCCTCTTGCTTTTCTTTTGGGTCTATATACTATTAGACCCTACTAAGTCACGATATTCAACAAATAAATTCTACATAATCCCTAAAAACACAGCCATCATTGATAGTATTTTCATTCCTTGGGGTCAAAAAGTATATACTTGCCCAAAATATTACTATTGTTGCGAATTCAAGAAGGTGCTGATAAAAGAGAGTGGAACAAACTTTTATTTATTTTTAACTAATAATAGATGAAAGTAATTGCTTTTTGCGCTATATTTGCAATCCATTTGACAGCGGTTAGATGATACCATGTTACGTGTCAAGTTTGGGGATGACTGGATTTGACAGCGGGCAGAAGTGGTAAGTAAGCATGCAGTGCGCTGGTGGCTAGCACTATAATCTTGGAGACCAAAAATTTAACTGGCGAGAATAACTTTGCTCTTGCTGCCTAATCGAATAATAGTAGATTACTGGCTTAATCCAGACACGGGTGTTTGGACAAGACTTCTCCCCGATGCTAAGTCCTGAGGCGGTCGGATACGGAGGAGCGGAAAATTCAGGAATAGTTTAGGTAGGCCTCGATATCTAAATGAAATTTTAGAGGATAAGACGGTAGTTGGTGGTCCTGGTCTTGCTATCGTACGAAAATCTAGGCAGGAATAAGCATGTAGAAAGCTTATGATTTCCTCGTTTGGACCAGGGTTCGAACCCCTGCATCTCCACGAAATTTTAATCCTAACATGTTCGGAAATGAATGTGTTAGGATTTTTTTTATCTTTGTTTTATTGCCGGTTTTTATCTTATCTATTTTATATACAGTAATTTATAAAGATGTACAATTCGTGAAAAATGTACAAAATATGAAGTTCTCAATCTGTCCGTTCTTTTTTCCTTTCTTGTTCGTTGCGCTCCTGAAACCTGATCTAACTTTGCATTGTCAACGGGAACAAACAATCACCCGATGATGGCAAAAACTAGATTTCAAATAATTAAAATCTGAATATTATGAATACAAAATTTTTCAAGTACCCTTTTTTGATTTTGATTTCATTGGCTTCATTGTTTTTCGTAAGCTGCGAAGATGAGCTTAAGGACGAGTACGATAAGGATGAAGCACAAACAATAGAATCTGATAGTTTATCGAAGGTTGAAATTTCAGGCAGAGTGTCTGACTTTGACAGCTATGGTATGCTGATTCCGACATTTTCGGTGGATGAGATGAAAAGAAAAGGTTTTGACTATGCCGACTTGATCAACGTGCAAATTGGTGATGATATCTTCTTGAAGGATATTCCTTTTGTCACTAGCTTTAACGAGATTGGAGTTTTTGACGTGTGCTTGTGTGATTACAACGCCTTAGGTATCTCTTTCGGCTTCGCTAAACTACATGAGAATTTCCAAAACAATATTGGAGGAAAGGTGGGCGATCCAATAGTCGTTACTTTGAGTAAGAAAGGTGGATACAAGGACCTCTATAAGATTATGCACTCTGTTTATGATACAGATAGGAATAAGTATGGTACAGATGCACAATTCGCCAACTTCAGGGAGGTCACTACCTCTGGCATGGCAAAGGGCGTATTGTACAGATCTAGTAACCCGATCAATCTGAAAAACAATTCCGTGAGGTATGTTTATGCCGATCAATTGGCTCGAATGGCTGGTATTCAGACAGAAATTGATTTGTCTGATACTGATGCGAAAATCGAGGAGTATATGATGTATGATGGATTCTCTGCTACATATTGCCCTGAATTGTATAGAACTGGCAATATGGTATGTCTCGCTCTTGACGCTTCTGTCTTCTCTGAGACATTTAAGACGAAGTTGCGTCGCGGTCTTTTGTTTATGGTTGATCATTCAGCCCCCTACCTAGTGCACTGCAATGAGGGAAAGGATAGATGCGGATTCGTTTCTCTTTTACTTGAAGCCTTGGCTGGAGCTTCTTATACGGAGGTAGCCGACGACTATATGGTGACAATGTCTAACTTCTATTTAATAAAAAAAGGAAGTGTTGAATATGATATGAGACGTAAATTGTCTGTTGATAGAATGGTCTGGTTGCTGGCTAACTACAAATCAATTCAAGATGGTGAGGTGATTGATTGGAACAATGTTGACCCTGCTTCTGTTGATCTTCAAAAGGCTGCTCACGAATATGTGATCGATTGTGGACTCACAGAGATTGAATGTGCCAAGCTTGTCGATAAACTTCAGAATAGGTAAGACCTATGCATCTCTTCGTTTGAAGTCCCGGAAGTGGAAAATCTTTCGGGACTTTATTTATAAAAGGCGAGCTGATGTTTTATATTCGAGAGTGATACTAGTGCGTTTTTTCTTGTATATTTGCATGTGATTTCAACAGAAACTATTGTAAAAGAAAAACAACATGAATATTCCTCAATCACGAACAACCAGTTTTATCATCATAGCGGTTGTCTATCTTGTGGCTACGTTATTAGGCGTTGCCACTTATCTCTATTGTACACCTCATCTCACTGCTCTATGGGCACTTTTCTTGGCAGATTTTGTTGCCACTGTGTTTACATGGGGTGTGGGTTGTTTCTACCGTAATGTGTCGGTCTACGATCCTTATTGGAGTGTGGCACCACCTGTCATGCTCTCGCTTTATGCTTTGTTGATGGACCAGATTTCCTTGCCTGCGTGTGTGATGTTGTGCACGGTGTTTGTATGGGCTATTCGCCTGACGGGTAACTGGGCGGTAACCTTTATGGGTTTACGCTATGAGGATTGGCGCTACACCAAGTTCCGTTGCTCTTTGCATCCCGTCTTGTTTCAGTTGGTAAATTTCTTTGGACTTAATCTAGTCCCAACCATTGTTGTGTTTGGTGTGATGACACCAGCCTTCCGTATTTTGGAAGAAGCACCAAGTGCGACAATTTTTACATGGGTGGGAGGTGCCATGTCGCTTTGGGCGGTCTTTATTCAACATTTGGCAGACACAAGTGCCCACCAATTTCGTAAGGAACATCCAGGAGAGGTTTGTCGTGTTGGTTTGTGGAAACATGGTCGCCACCCTAACTATTTTGGTGAGATCCTAATGTGGTGGGGTGTTTGGGTACAATCACTCGTCATGCCTGTTGATTGGACCATTGCAGGAGCAATTCTTAACACATTGCTTTTTCTTTGTGTTAGTATTCCATTGATGGAGAGCCGTCAGATGAAAAACAAACCAGACTATGCGCAATATCGTAAGGAGACAAGGTTGTTTATTTAGATTGATTTGGTGAATATAAGACTAGGATGTGAAATTTGCAGAATGTCTCTTTATAAAAAATCTCTGCCTTGACAACTTTTGATTCCATTCTAACCTTTGCATTTTGTAACTTTGCAGAAAAATAGAAGTGATGAGAAACGAAGGTACTGGCATGGATATGCTGAATGGTAGTTTGCTTGACAAGATAATTTTGTTTGCCTTGCCGTTAGCATTCAGCAGTTTGTTGCAGCAACTGTTTAATTCTGTCGATATGGCTGTGGTTGGACATTTTGCCGGAAAGGAAGCCTTGGCTGCAGTGGGTAGTAATAGCGCTGTTATCAATTTGGTTGTTTCTCTTTTTGTGGGACTTTCTGTCGGTGCTAACGTGGTCGTCGCCAATCGTATAGGTGAGGGTAGCGAAGAAGGTGTTAAGCGATCCATTTCTACTATTGCAAATGTCACTCTTGTGAGTGGCCTTCTTCTATTGGTGTTGGGTATTGCGTTAGCTCGTCCTATTTTAGAGTGGATTGATACACCAGAAGATGTGATAGGTCTTTCGACAGTCTATCTTCAAATCTATTTTGTTGGTATCCCTTTTATCATGATTTTCAATTTTGGCTCTGCCGTTCTTCGTGCACAAGGAGATACGAAGCGACCGCTCTATTGTTTGCTCTATTCTGGGCTGATTAATGCAATATTGAATGTAATTTTGGTTGTGGGCTTCGATTTAGGAGTGGTGGGTGTTGGTGTGGCAACTTCGGTGGCAAATGCGATCTGTGCAATTATGATCATCCGAATTCTTCTTTGTGAACCCGCTCCGTATAATTTAAACTTGAAGCAGTTGGGTGTCTATAGAGCGGAGCTGAACACGATTGTTTCAATCGGATTGCCTACTGGTATGCAGGGGATGGTTTTTGCCATTTCCAATGTGACCATCCAATCTTCTATCAACAGTTTTGGTTCGGAGGCAATGTCTGGTTCTGCTGCTGCACTTAATTTCGAACACTTTTGCTATTTTATTATTGCTTCTTTTGCCAATGCGGCGGTTACCTTTACGGGACAAAACTATGCGGCAGGGAAGTATGACAGATGTAGACGGGTGTTGTTTCACACCATGTGGCTCAGCGTGGTTTGTTGTGCCTCTTTTAATTTTCTGTTTACTTGGCAAGAGACTTTCTTTGTCAATTTGTTTAATACGGATCCTCAAGTTCATGAGTTTGCCTATATTCGTTTGGAATGGGTGCTTTTCTTTCAGTTTATTGCAAGTAGCTATGAAGTGGCAGGTGGTGCGTTAAGGGGGTTGGGATATTCTTCTTTACCTGCGGCTTTGACTGTGGTGGGCACTTGCGTGCTTCGATTGTGGTGGGTTAATGTGATAGTGCCTGCACATCACACTTTTCAATGGCTGATGGTTGTCTATCCCATTTCTTGGGTTGTTACGGGTACGCTGGTTGTCGTAGCCTATTTTGTGGTTCGAAGTAAAAAGAGTTTGTAAAAAAAACAATCGTCACCTATGGGGAAGTGACGATTGCAAGAGAGAAAATTGAAATAGGTTTATTTAATGTAAACAGTAAGAGCCCCATAAACAGTTCCGTTCTTGGATTTTTTGTCTTGTTCACCTCCTCGGTATAGATCGAGTAGACCTAAGTCATAACCGGCCATAAACTTCATTCTTTTGCCAAATGTGACACCTAAACCAAACCGTAAACCAAAGTCAAATCGCTTTGTGTCATCTCCGTCAAATACATCTGTCTCTGATTCGTTTTCCAACTCTTTCAATATGCTATTGGCGAGTGTTAGGAAGTTTGAATCTTCAACCTCCAATTCATAAGTGCTTTTGTGTTTGCCACCCAATCCAATGCCAAAATAGGGGCCGAATTCATACACCATGCCGATTCTTTTTAGTTTGTACCAGTAGTTGTAGGTCATTGGAATGACAATGTAGTGAAGGCAGGACTTAACCTCTTGGTCAATTTCGAATTGTCCGTCTTTTTCATATCCAATGCCATTCATCCTCCAGCCTCTTCTTTGATAAGTGAGACTTGTTTCCATGAAAATATGGTCGGTGAACCAATAATCGACGGCCAAACCACCTTGGATGTTTGTAATGCCTTTTGTGTCTAAGATGTCGTTAGGGTCATCCATTCGCATCATAGAGTAACCTGCACCATAGGTGATGCCCATTGAATAGGTTCCTTTTTTAGACTCTTGCGCATTTGATAGCATCGCTACCAAGAACAATGCGCTCATGATAAATACTTTCTTCATATTGTAAAAAAAATTAAGTTGTTTAGTCGTCGATGTCGGTAAGGTTATACCTCTTGTCAAATGTCATCTCGACTCCGTTGGAGAGTTTGATGTCGTATTCCTGATTGTCTCTGTCGATTTCTACAATCATTGCGTCGGAGTACATTTGGTCTACTTTCGCAAGTATCTCATCTGGGATAAGGCTTCTTGGTACTGACGTATTCCTACAATTGATCTCTTTCCATTCTCCATTTTTGTAGAACTCAATGTGAGTGTTGTCCGACAGAAGCACATTGTAATGAACTTCCAAGAACTCTCGCTCGACAAAAGCAGATGAAACTTCATCTTCCGGAAAGTTCTGTTGGATGAATGAGAGGCTTTTCGTAGGTAACTCTTCCCACTTAACGGAGTTGTTGTATTCCACACAAGCTCCATCGATTAGTAGCATAGAGAGCGCTAAGCTCAATGCTAATCTGAAATAAATAATTTTCTTCATAATTGTAAATAATTTTGTTGTTTTTTTGATGGTGGAAAGGTAGAGCTATTGTCGATAATAGGCAAATAAAATAGGGTAGTACTTTTTGAATGGAATTATGGAGAAAATAGATAAGGCAGCCCTTAATTGAAGACTGCCTTGTATTTGATATTTGTTTTATTTAGAAACCAACTCTCTTCCTTGTGGTAGGAATGTGGAAAGCAAACTCCTTTTCGGCAGTTGCAGCTTTGAAATCTTCTGCCATGATCTCAATTTCTGGTAATTCGTTGAGTTGTACTCTCATTGCTGCTTTTGACCAAGTGCGTTCGTATAGATTTCTAACGAAACGTGCATTAGGGAAGTCTTCCGAATCGATAAATTCCTGAGGAGCAGATTGGAAGTATTCTGCAACAGCAGGACGAAGGTCTTCCTTAATAGGAAAATGCTTTTGCGTCATCTGCATGAATATGTTGGTTAACTGTTCCTTTGTGTATGACGGGAACTCTATTACGAAAGGCATGCGGCTCTTTAATCCCATGTTGCCATCCATTAGTTTCTCCATAGGTTCTTTGTATCCTGCCATAATGACTACCAGATTGTTTCGGTGGTTCTCCATCTCTGCAATAAGGGTGGTTAGAGCCTCTTTCCCAAAATCATTCTCGGAACCAAAACCTCCACGGTACAGGTCGTAAGCTTCGTCAATGAATAGAACGGAACCGTATGCGTCTCGACAAATGGCTGCTGTTTTCGGTGCAGTTTGGCCTACATATTGTCCACAGAAGTCTCTTGCTCCATATTCGAAGAAATAACCGTTTGAAAGAATACCATTCTGGGTGAATATCTTTCCGACGATACGGGCAACTGTGGTTTTTCCGGTTCCGGGTGCGCCCAAAAAGCGCATATGCATACAAGGACGTTCTATTTTGTCGTTTTGGATGGAAACTTTCACTTGAGCTACAATCTCTCTTATTCGTTCACAAACCTTCTCCATTCCAATCATCTCGTTCAGCTCTTCGAAGGCATCTATTTCTGCAATGTCTTCCTGCTTAGAGAGAGTCTCTATGTCGCTTTCGCTGATGATGTAGTTGTTGGTGGAAGAATGATCATCGTCTCTTTCTGAATCTGCTTTATGTTTCAATAAGATAATTTCGTCTGTGATCTTGCCAATGGTGCGAAGTCCGTAGAAGCGGCCATCGCTTTTCTCCTCTCTTACACGAGAGTGGAAGATCTTCTTTGCCCCTTCGTTCATTGAGAATCCGTATTGTGCAAGTTTCTGATCTGCATACATCTCTAATTGTGTATCAGTGAAAGGAGGAATGGCGAAAGTTCTGATGAATAGAATGTCAGACAATATGTTCTCCACTTGCTTTAGTTCGTGAGGCTCGATATAAGGCACTCTGAAAACGAAATTATAGTACTCTGTGTAGTGAGCCAACTCTTTAAGCAGGTCTTTCAGCTCGCCTTGTTTTGATTTTTCAATGAATTCACTGATGTCCAAACATACCAAGCATCCGAAATTGTCTTGGTTGCTGATTACTTCCAAAAACTCTTTAATGGATATCTTGGAACCGATTCTTTCGCTTGAAAGGATATATTCAAAATAGTATTTTTGAGAGAAAGCCCCCATGTGGACGCCCAAAAGGGTAAGCAGTTTGATCCCGTTCGTCAATCCGCAACCATCGTTGATGGAGAAAAGGTAACTTTGAGAGCAGAAGCAACTATGTGTCTTATGAAATTCTATCTTGTCTGCAAATCTTGCAGATTCGTGAGCGTACTCTTTGAAAGATTCCCATCCAATGAGGGCGTCGATGTCGGAAAGAAGCGTGTTTAGTTGAGCTTTGTCGTGTCTTGTTGTCTCAACGATGGTCGCTTTTATAGTAATGGTAGAACCTAGCAACATTTGATAATCATCTCCTGTACGATGTATGGGACTTGCTCCTTTGATCTGAGGGTAGGTTTCGATGATTCTGCTGGCTACAGTGGCGATGGTCTCTTCCGGGCTTGCACTAGTTGTTAGTGTACAAGATATTTTTTCTTCATCACACTCGATAATGGATAAGTTGTTCGGTCCGAAATAAGATTCTAAGGCGCCTTGTATGGTGTTTGTCTCAATCTCTTTCTTGAAAGAGATAAGACCATCCTTAACAGAACCAGTTATGATGGATATTTGATATTTCATATGAGTAGTTAATCTGATTGTTTTTATTACTACAAATATAGGAAAATGTTGTAGAGAAATCAAACAAAGTGGGGTGGTGTGAAAACAAAAATGGGAGACCTCTTCAGTCTCCCATTTCATATGGTTGTAAAGTTGGAATTACATCATTCCGCCCATTCCGCCACCCATTGGAGGCATAGCAGGAGCAGCCTTGTCTTCCTTCTTTTCTGCGATGACACATTCTGTAGTCAACATCATGCCTGCGATAGAAGCAGCGTTCTCCAAAGCTACACGAGTAACCTTTGCTGGGTCGATAACACCAGCCTCGAAGAAGTTTTCAAACTTGTCGCTGCGGGCATTGTATCCGTAATCACCCTTGCTCTCTTTTACCTTTTGTACGTAAACAGCACCTTCTTTGCCTGCATTGGCAATGATTTGGCGAAGTGGCTCTTCGATAGCACGCTTGATGATCTCGATACCAGTTGTCTCGTCTTGGTTGTCGCCCTTCATTCCTTCCAATGATTCGATAGCGCGGATGTATGTAACACCACCACCAGGAACGATACCCTCTTCAACTGCGGCGCGAGTTGCACACAAAGCATCGTCTACGCGGTCTTTCTTCTCTTTCATCTCAACTTCAGAAGGCGCTCCAACATAAAGAACTGCAACACCGCCAGCCAATTTAGCCAAACGCTCTTGCAACTTCTCTTTGTCGTAGCTGCTCTTTGTAACTTCGATTTGAGCCTTGATTTGGTTTACGCGATCAGCAATGTTTGCCTTGTCGCCAGCACCATTAACGATAGTTGTATTGTCTTTGTTGATTGTAACTTTTTCTGCAGTACCCAACATTTCGATAGATGCGCTTTCCAACTTGATGCCCTTCTCCTCTGAGATGACCAAACCACCAGTAAGGATAGCGATATCTTCCAACATCTCTTTACGACGATCGCCGAAGCCTGGAGCCTTAACAGCTGCAATCTTCAATGCACCTCTCAAACGGTTAACAACCAAAGTGGTAAGAGCCTCACCGTCGATATCCTCTGCGATGATTAGAAGAGGACGGCCAGTTTGAGCTGTTGCTTCCAAAATAGGAAGGATGTCTTTCAAAGAAGAGATCTTCTTGTCGTGGATCAAGATGAATGGGTTGTCGAATTCAACTTCCATCTTCTCTGTGTTCGTTACGAAGTATGGAGAAAGGTAACCACGGTCGAATTGCATACCTTCAACCACATCAACTGTAGTATCCATGCTCTTAGCCTCTTCTACTGTGATAACACCCTCTTTCTTAACCTTTGCCATTGCGTCGGCGATCAAAGTTCCGATTTCAGCATCGTTGTTTGCAGAGATAGTAGCTACTTGCTTGATCTTGTTGTAGTCGTCACCTACCTCTTGTGCTTGAGACTTGATGCTTGCAACTACTTTGGCAACAGCCTTGTCGATACCACGCTTCAAATCCATTGGGTTGGCACCTGCAGCCACGTTCTTCAAACCAACTGTGATGATAGATTGAGCCAAAACAGTTGCAGTTGTTGTTCCGTCACCTGCATCGTCTCCTGTCTTAGATGCAACTTCCTTTACGATTTGAGCACCCATGTTTTCGTATGGATCAGATAGCTCGATCTCTTTTGCAACTGATACACCATCTTTAGTAATGTGAGGAGCACCGAACTTCTTCTCGATGATTACGTTGCGTCCCTTAGGACCAAGAGTTACTTTTACTGCGTTAGCCAACTCGTCAACACCTTTCTTCAAAAGGTCGCGAGCATCTGTATCGAATTTTATTTCTTTAGCCATAGTTTGATTAATTGAGAATTAAGAGGTGAGAATTATGAATTGATTTCTTTGCTCTTAATCGTTTTTTTTGATAGAGTTAATTAATTTGAATTAAATGATTGCAAGAATGTCGCTTTGGCGCATGATAAGGTATTTTTCTCCGTCAAGTTCCAACTCTGTTCCTGCATACTTACCATAAAGGACAGTGTCGCCTACCTTAACTACCATTTCCTCATCCTTTGTTCCGTTACCAATGGCAAGAACTTCACCTTTTAATGGTTTCTCTTTTGCTGAATCTGGAATAATGATTCCACTTGCAGTTTTAGATTCTGCTGCTGCAGGTTTTACTAAAACTCTGTCTGCTAATGGTTTAATGTTCATTGTTTGTTTGATTTTATTAGTTTATATTATTAGTTTCATCTTTTTTGTCACGCTCCTTTCTGTTCGCGACCATAATTAGTACATCATAATCTATGCCAAAGTGTAAAACTGCGTGTTTGGTGACAGTCGTGGCATGGTACGTGTCTTTGTTCGTGACAAAATGGCAGAAGGTTTCAGCACATGTATTATATATAAGGTGTGTAGAAAAAGAACCCAATGTGTAATTCTTGTTACTTTCTTCTTAATTCTTAATTTCAAGCATTATCTTTGCAACAATTTTCGAAATATTCATTTAATATTAATTCTATGGGATTATTAACAGGAAAGACGGCTTTGATTACAGGTGCCGCAAGAGGAATTGGAAAGGCAATTGCTTTGAAGTTTGCGAGTGAAGGTGCAAATATCGCTTTTACTGATTTGAGAATTGATGATTTGGCTAAGGCAACAGAGCAGGAGATTGCTGCTATGGGTGTGAAGGCAAAAGGATATGCTTCAAATGCCGCAGATTTCGAGGAGACTCATAAAGTTGTTGAAGAAATTCAAAAAGAATTTGGCTCTATAGATATCTTGGTTAACAATGCGGGAATCACAAAAGATGGTTTGATGATGCGTATGAGTGAGGCTCAATGGGATGCTGTTTTGACAGTTAACTTGAAGTCGGCTTTCAACTTCGTTCATGCTTGTACTCCAATCATGATGCGTCAAAAGGCAGGTAGCATTATTAACATGAGCTCTGTTGTTGGTGTTTCTGGAAATGCTGGGCAGTGTAACTATTCAGCTTCAAAGGCTGGTATGATTGGTTTGGCTAAGTCTATTGCCAAGGAGGTTGGTTCTCGTGGTATCCGTGCAAACTGTATCGCTCCTGGTTTCATCATTACTGATATGACTGCTCAATTATCTGAAGAAGTACGTAAGGAGTGGGAGAAACAAATTCCATTGAGAAGAGGTGGTACTCCAGAAGATGTTGCAAATGTAGCATTGTTCTTGGCATCAGATTTGTCGTCTTATGTGTCTGGTCAAGTTATCCACTGCTGCGGTGGCATGAATATGTAATATATTATTGTATAATATATTTTTTGTATATAAATTTGCAATCCGATTTACTCGGATTGCATTTTTTTTGTGAATCTGCGTGAGTTGGATTTGTTGATTAATGGTGAGAGTGTTGCGAAATTTTAAAAAAAAATAGTGGTGGTAACTTATTGTTTATTGTTTTATTTTTATTGTAGAAATGAAGAATAAATACGTTGATCTTATCGAGCAATCTTTTGAGTTTCCGAATGAGGAATTTAGTGTGGTGGACAATGATCTACACTGGTTTGATGTGCCCTTGATGGATGTCATCAAACAGTATGGTACTCCTCTTAGAATCGCCTATCTGCCTAAGATTGCGCAAAATATTCAAAGGGCTAAACGCCTTTTTAATGTAGCAATGGCAAAGGTGGATTATAAGTCAACTTACAACTATTGTTTTTGTACCAAAAGTTCTCACTTCTCGTTTGTGATGGAAGAGGTCTTGAAACATGATACGCATGTGGAGATCTCGTCTGCTTATGATGCAAACTTGTTGGAGTGCTTGCGAGATTCAGGTCACTTGGATCCTAGTCGTTTTGTGCTATGTAATGGATTTAAAATACCTCAATATATTGAGAATATCCAGTCCTTAATTAAACAAGGTTTTACCAATGTAATTCCGATCTTGGACAACAAAGAGGAGTTGGATATGATGTTGAAGGACTTTGATGAGCCATTTAATGTAGGTATCAGAATTGCTACGGAAGAGGAACCAAAGTTCGATTTCTATACCTCTCGATTGGGAATGCGCTTCAAGGATATCGTACCTTATTACAAGGAAAAGATTCAAAACAATAAGCAGGTAAAGCTCAAAATGCTTCACTTCTTTGTGAATACAGGTATCAGAGATACCTCTTACTATTGGAATGAGTTGAGCAAGGGAATCAACCTGTATTGCGAACTTCGTAAGATTTGTCCGGATCTGGATTGCTTGGATATCGGTGGTGGTTTCCCATTCCAGAGTCACATGGATTTCTCGTACGACTACGAGTATATGGCGGAGGAGATCGTGGCTCAGATCAAGAACACTTGTATGCAACAGGGCGTTCCGGAGCCAAACATCTTTACCGAATTCGGTTCTTATACGGTCAGCGAAAGCGGTGCGATGCTCTATTCCATCGTTAATCAGAAACAGCAGAACGACCGTGAGTTGTGGAATATGATCGATAGCTCGTTCATCAATACGATGCCGGATACTTGGGCGTTGAACCAACGCTTCCCGTTCTTGGCTATCAACAACTGGGATCAAGAGTATGAGCGCGTTCACTTGGGCGGTTTGACTTGTGATAGTGAGGACTTCTATAATGCGGAGGTCCACTCCAATGCGATCTTCTTGCCGAAGATGCAGCAGGGTAGAGAACAATTCATCGGATTCTTCCATATGGGTGCTTATCAGGAGGCGTTGAGCGGATTCGGCGGTATCAAACACTGCTTGTTGCCTGCGCCTAAGTTGGTTGTGATCGATGTGGATGAGAATGGTGAGTATTATACTAAACTGTTTGCTAAGGAGCAGAGCTTCAAATCTATGTTGAAGATTTTAGGTTATTAATTCCTATCTAATATATGAGACGAAGTGCAAATTTCGTCTCTTTTTTGTTTATGAAGAAGAAGATTTTTTTTGCGTGTTTATTGATCGCTATCGTCGTATTGTGTGTCGTTCGATGGAATACTTGGTTTGGTAATCCTCCTGAGCCAACTTACGATGTTCAGCACCATCCGTCACGAGTTCTGCTTACCATGGGGGATGATTCGGAGTCGAGATATGTAACATGGCAATATGACTCCTTGCCGCATCCGTGTTGGCTGGATTATGTAAGACCAGGGTCGTCCGATACGATTACGTTGTCGTCGGAGTGTGAGGTTTACCATTCTCGTTCTGGCGTGGCTGCATTTCATAGAGCGCAAATAAAGAATGTAAACGAAGAAGGTGTTTGGTGTTATCGAATACGCTCGGAGAAGGACAGTACGGAATGGTTTTGTTTCATAAAAAATAACAACAAGGATTTCTCATTCCTCTATTTCGGGGATGTGCAGGATGATCTGGATGGCGGTTTTGACACGCTGTTGCCTAAGGTGATGGCGGCGAATTCAGAGTCCTCATTCTTGCTGTTTGGTGGTGATCTGATCGAACGTCCGATGGATCAGTACTGGAACGTGGTGTTCCGTTCGTTGGATACGTTTGCAACAAGATATCCAATTCTGGCAGTTGCGGGTAATCATGAATATTTGAAAGGTGTGACACGCACGTTGGAACGACGCTTTCCGTTGACGTTCCCTTATTTCTTGAATACAATGGAACAAAATGCAGATAATGCGCTCTACACGTTCGCAAAAGGAGATGCTCGTTTCTTCTTCTTGGATTCCAACAAGGATTTCTGGAAGTTGCCCAAACAGAGGGAATGGTTGGAAACTGAGTTGGATAAAACGGCCGAAAAATGGAAGATTGTAGTGCTTCACCATCCGTTGCATTCCACCAAAGGTACGATGAATAACCTTTTCCAACGCTACTATTTCGATGATTTGGTTGTGAAGTATAAAGTCGATTTGGTATTACAGGGCCATGAACATGTGTATGCACGGAGCAATATGAAGCTGGGCAATGAGTATTCTCCCGTGCGAGTCGTTTCCTATGCTTCTCAGAAGGACTACATCATGGAGTTTAAGGGTGATGTGGATAAATGGGGAACGGACGACAGATACTATCAACGCATCTCTTTTGTGGGCGATTCGCTGTTGTTCGAAACGTTTGGTGCGGATCAGGGTCTATATGACAGAGTGACACTTGTAAAAAACGAACTGGGTTGTCGTTCGATTGATGCGGGAAAGAAGTTTTCCGAACGAATTCGTGTGTCTGAATGGTTTAAGAAGAATAAGAGCAAAAAACGAGTGAAGGGGTTTGAGGAAAATATCGAAAAATATTTAGAAATTAGAAATGAGTAGGGGCGAATTGCATTCGCCCATGTTGAACAATGCACACAGTAGAGGCGAATTGCATTCGCCCATGTTGAACAATGCGCACAGTAGGGGCGAATTGCATTCGCCCATGTTGAACAATGCGCACAGTAGGGGCGAATTGCATTCGCCCATGTTGAACAATGCGCACAGTAGAGGCGAATTGCATTCGCCCATGTTGAACAATGCGCACAGTAGGGGCGAATTGCATTCGCCCATGTTGAACAATGCACACAGTAGAGGCGAATTGCATTCGCCCATGTTGAACAATGCGCACAGGGCGAATTGCATTCGCCCATGTTGAACAATGCGCACAGTAGAGGCGAATTGCATTCGCCCATGTTGAACAATGCGCACAGTAGGGGTGAATTGCATTCGCCCATGGTAAACAATGCACATTGTAGGAGTAAATTACATTGATATAAATCAAGAATTATGGGGGGGGTAAATTAAAAGTTTTTTTTGTTATATTTGTAACTGAAAAAGATAGAAGTCAGAAATTACTCGTTTTGCATTTCACATGTCTCACTTCTCACTATTTTAAAGAGATTTTATGGTTTCATATTTTAGAAGGACGTTTTTCGTTTTATTAGTATTACTATCGACTATTTTTTCGGCCAGTGGATATACGGTCTATAATGGTTGTCCTGATTTGACCAATTTGGGCGCCTCGTATGTAGAGGCATATACCGGTCGTACTTGGGAACCGATGCAGGATAAGGGAGTCGTGGAGGGTCGCCACACGGTTATCTCCACGCAAGGAACAGATCCCTATACAGACAACAAGTTGAAGTTGCTTCCAGAGGGAACTACGAGTGTGGTTCGCTTGGGCAATGATTTGGCTGAGGCCGAGACAGACGTGTTGGTCTACCATTTCAGGGTGAATGCCGATAATCCTATATTGAAGCTACGCTATGCGGTGGTGATGGAGAATCCAGGGCACGCCAAGGACGAACAGCCACGCTTCAACCTTCAGGTGTTGGATGTGAGTGGCAGATTGATCAATGACAATTCTAGTTACGACGTCTATGCCAGCGCCAATGCCGCTGGTTTTCACACATCTGCTCAAAAGGGAAAGCTGGGAAGCAGTATTATTTGGTGTGATTGGTCGAGCATGGGAGTGGATTTATCTTCCAAAGTGGGGCAAGAAGTCCAAATACGCATTTCCACCTACGACTGTGGTGCTTTTGAGCATTTCGCATACGCCTATTTTACGGCAGAATGCATAGAGAAAACACTCTATGTGGAAAGGTGTCAGAGTGATAAAGTGACATTCTCAGCTCCAGAAGGTTTTGCTTCTTACAAGTGGAGCAACGGTTCCACGGAGCGTAGCACTACAGTTCCAAAGAATACCACGAACAGTTCTGTTTCGTGTATTGTCCGTTCTGCTACTGGCTCTGAGTTCGTGCTGGTTGGAGTGATAACCTCCCTTTCTAATATCAAAGCAGAAGATTACGAGGTGACAGTGACGACAGGTGATTCTTATGAAGTGGATGGAATTGTTTTGCCTACGGATGCAGCTAGGGAGGTAATCATGAATTATTACGACCCTGCCACTTGTGCCTTTAAGGTGGGGAAGAAGATACGAATTAAGTTGGATAGTAAAAAACCGTATATTCAAATTTCAAAAGGTATTTGTGAGGGCGAAAGTTTTGAAGAGTATGGTTTTAGATACATCAAACCTGCAGTCGGAACTTATTATGACACGTTGCCGTGTACAACATGTAGAGAGAGTTATCCTCAATATTATACGTTACGTCTGACTGTGAGTCAACTACCCGTTTTTCCTACGATAGAGGGACCTTTGAATGTTTGTGAAGGAGAGCCTGCTGTGTTCATTGCTAAGGGTGGTGAGGATCTTTCTACTTATCAGTGGAAGTGGAAGGAAGGTGGCGTTGAACATGTTTCATATTCGCCTACATTGAGTCTCGATTTCGAGGATAGTGGTACAAAAACAATTTCGTTGACTGCGGGTAATGGATGTAACTCCAAAACGCAAAGTGTCAAGTTAAATGTACACGAGAATTACAAAAAGGTTTATTTCGATACGGTTTGTATTGGTACAAAATACTCGAAGTATGGTTTTAATTTGGGAACGCTTAGCGAGGAGGGAAAAATCGTTCGAAATAAAAACTTGCAGACCGTCTATGGTTGTGATAGTTTGGTGGTGTTGAGTCTTGTAGTGGCACCCGAGGTGAAGGTGCGTATTGACTTGGATGGCGACTCTGTTCTTTGTGAAGGCAAGGAGATAAAACTGACAGCCAAGGGAGGTTTGGATTACGAGAAAAAGGAGGATGATAGAATAAAGGTGGGAGACATTTATTGTACGGATGGAACGATTCTCCATCCGGATGAATTTGCAAAAAGCAACAAGACTGCAGAAGGCGTGGTTGTTTATTTGGATGACACGGGAGAACATGGAGCAATCACAAATCTTACAAAAAGTGTTTATCCTGGAATGGGAAATCCATACATTGAACGGGTTTTTTCTTATCTACATGGTGGTCTCGTCACGGCACCGTTATTTAATGACGCGTTTAATGATGGGGAGAAGATGTCTTCAACTTTACAGGAGATTATTGAAAATAATATATATTATAAAAGTCTGAAATACCATATATTTGAAGATGTTGATTTTGATAATGGTTGGTATGTTCCAGCAGTAGGTGAAATGTATTCGGTTATGGCAAATTTATCTAAGATTAATCAATCATTATCTATGATAGGTGGTGAAATGTATGTGGATTCGGAAAACTATTTTATGGCCTCGAGCATTACTCCAAATACTTCTTATTTTCATTATCTAAATATTCCTAATTTCCATACTTTTTTATTTGGGGATGCTGTTCCTTTAACCATTCGTCAATTTAAACATTTTTGAGAAATGAGCAAATCATATTGTAAGCATATTGCCCTTGTCATTAGTTTATGGTTCATTTGTTCCTCTATGAATGCGAGACATTTTTTAGGAGAGCGATATTTCTTTGAAAATGGTGAATCTGGTATTATTTTTTATCTTAGTGAAGATGGCAATAGCGGATGGGTCTTCAATGATCAGCAACCTATTGTGAAAGCGGCTTTCTCTAATAGGGAAAATAATAATAGCCCCTTACCTGATTATGAAACGTTAGAAGAAGCGATGGGTGATCTTGATGGGTATGGTAATTCGATGACATTACGTGAGGCTGGGGATGAAAATGCATACCCCTATTTTTCATCACTCAAGAATGGTTGGTATGTTCCTTCCGTTGGGCAAATATTTCATTTGCTGGCCAACCGTGGTTATTTGGGAGGTAGTGCTGATTTCCTTTTCGGACATTATGACTTTCAAACGAGTACGGAGGCGGGGAGTGGCTATAATTGGTGCTATACTCAAACTTGGAAAATATTCGAGCCGGTAAGTCAAAGGGAGAAAAATTCATTCTTCTTGGTAAAAGATTTTGATGATACAGAGTACGACGAGACCATCTCCTATGAGTGGAACACAGGTGCTACTAGCCGCGTGATTGTGGAGGAGGCAAAGAAAACCTTTACCTACGAGGTGACTGCTACCAACAACTATGGCTGTCAGGCTAAGGCTGAGAAGACCATCATTGTCAATACCTCCACACCAACCGTTATCAAGGATACCATCTGTGAAGGATATACCTACGAGAAGTTCGGTTTCTCGGCGACAAGGAGCGGAACCTACAAAAAGACACTGAAAGGTGAGAATGGTGAGTGTGATGTCACCACAACCCTCCAACTGGTGGTGATGCCCAATAAGAAGACGAATCTGACCGACAAGGTCTGCCAAGGGGAATACTACAATAAAAACGGCTTCGCCATCAAGGCAACGGCGGCGGGAGTCTACAAAGACACTGCCTATCTGAACACAGCTTTCGGATGCGACAGTACGGTGACACTTGCCTTGAATGTCCTACCACTTACCCGCGATACTGTGCGCGATCGTATCTGCCAGACGGAGGAGTATGGACGCCATGGCTTCGATCTTCCTGCCGGACTCTCTTGCGGACTGAACTACTATAGCGTGGAGACAACGGGTAGCAACGGATGCAAACATACCACAGTGTTGGCACTGACTGTCGACACCACCTATCAAGTCGGTATCATGGATTCTGTTGGCATGGGAGAGACCTACAAGAAGCATGGATTCAACCTGCCTTCCCAGACTACGAGCGATGTGCATGAGTTGTCGCTCAAGACAGCTGCCGGTTGCGATAGTCTAGTACGCCTGACGCTGAATGTTTTGGGTCCACTGGATACGACCATCGTAGACTCCATCTGTAGGGGAGAAGAGTATCTGTTTGGAGGAAAGAAATTGACTGAAGCGGATACCTACGTGGATGAGTTGAAGTCTGTCACAGGACGAGATAGTATCGTCACCTTGGAGTTGGTCGTATTGGACACCTTCCACGTCTCAGTCTATGACACCATCTGCAATGGAGAACAATACATCTTTGGCGGAAAGACTTATAAAAAGTCGGGCAAATATGTAGATGAATTGAAGACCATTTATGGTTGCGATAGTATTGTGACGTTGCATTTGACGGTGAACGATACCTTCCATGTGTCTGTTTATGACACTATTTGCAACGGAGATGAATATATCTTCGGAGGCAAACCTTACACAAAGGCAGGTAGCTATGTTGACGAACTAAAGACCATTTATGGTTGCGATAGTATTGTGACGTTGTATTTGACTGTGCATGATACGTTCCACGTGTCTGTTTATGACACTATCTGCAATGGAGAGCGATACATCTTTGGTGGAAAAACTTATAAGACATCAGGCAAATATGTAGATGAACTGAAGACCATCTATGGTTGTGATAGTATTGTGACGTTACATTTGACGGTGAACGATACCTTCCACGTCTCAGTCTATGATACGATCTGCAACGGAGAGCGATACATCTTTGGTGGAAAGACCTATAAGACGTCTGGCAAATATGTTGACGAACTGAAAACGATTTATGGTTGCGACAGTATCGTCACCTTGTACTTGACGGTGCACGACACTTTCCACGTCTCTGTCTATGATACCATCTGCAACGGAGAGAAATATATCTTCGGAGGAAATCCATACACAGTAGCAGGAAGCTATGTGGACGAACTGAAGACCATCCATGGTTGTGACAGTATCGTGACGTTGTACTTGACGGTGCATGATACCTTCCATATAACCGTACTCGATACAATCTGTGATGGAGACGAGTATATCTTCGGAGGCAAGCCATATACAGTGGCAGGTACGTATGTAGATGAGTTGAAAACGATCCACGGCTGCGACAGTATCGTGACGTTGCAGTTGACAGTCCATGATACCTTCCATGTGACGGTAAAGGATACAATCTGTAATGGAGATGAATATATTTTCGGAGGCAAACCTTACACGAAGGCAGGTAGCTATGTTGACGAACTAAAGACCATTTATGGTTGCGATAGCATTGTGACGTTGCATTTGACTGTAAACGATACCTTCCATGTATCTGTTTATGACACTATCTGCAACGGAGATGAATATATCTTCGGAGGCAATCCTTACACGAAGGCAGGTAGCTATGTTGACGAACTAAAGACCATTTATGGTTGTGATAGCATTGTGACGTTGTATTTGACTGTGCATGATACCTTCCATGTAACTGTACACGATACAATCTGCGACGGAGAAGAGTTTATCTTTGGAGGCAAACCATATACGGTGGCTGGTACGTATGTGGATGAGTTGAAGACGATCCATGGCTGTGATAGTATCGTGACGTTGCAGTTGACGGTCCATGAGACCAAGGATACTTATTTGATCGATACGGTCAAGGTGAATGACCTCTTTACCCGTCATGGCTTCAACCTGACTCACAAGGATGTGGGTGACTATACGCACGAACTTTTGAAGCAAACCATCTATGGTTGCGATAGTCTGTTGCATTTGAGTCTGCATGTCTTTACCTACGACACGTTGTTTGTGGATCCATGTCCCGACCATTATGTAGATTGGCGAGGCGGAAGCTACATTGGTGACGGCTACTATACCGACGAGAGTACGTTGAAGGATGATACGATCCGAATGTTGCGTATAGATACCCGTCCGAAGTTTGGATTGGAAGAGCAGGTGTCGGTAGAGATATGCGAAGGAGAAACCTATCGATTCAAGCCAAACTGTTGCGAGAATCTGCACTATACGTGGACACCGTCGGCATATCTAAGCTCAACGAATGAGAGTACTCCGTCCATGGCGGGCGTGGCGGATATAACCTACAGGGTGAACGTGACAGACGAGGTGTGTGAAGATTCGTTTACGGTGGAAGTTGCCGTGTTGGAGAATCCTCGGATCGATACGGTCTACTATGAGGATGCGTTCCAATGGTTGGCGATGGAGGTGAGTGGAGGAACGCCAGGTTACCAATATTTCTGGAGAACAGAACCATGGCAGATGGAGAATACCTATCCTACCAAGTTCTCTCCAGCGCCGATGTTGGTGAAGGTGATGGATTCAAAGGGCTGTCAGGCAGACTCGGTGGTCTCTTTGGCGGTTCAGATTATTCCGGCAGAGATAATGACTCCAGATGGAGACGGAGTCAATGACCTATGGGAGGTGGAGAATTTGGACTATTACAACTACTATACCGTCAGTATCTACGACCGTTTCGGAAAACTATTGATAGAGATAGATAACGAGTTCGACGGTTGGGACGGAACCTATAACGGACATCCGATGCCAAGTACAGATTATTGGTATGTCATCCAATTGAGAGAAATCGATAGGGAATATACGGGACATTTTGCGTTAATTAGGTAGGGGTGAATTGCATTCGCCCGTGGCAAACAATGTACACAATTGGACCGAATTGCATTCGCCCATGGTAACGCCCACGGGAAATATACCTATGTATAATCGGTGGCAATGTCTTTGACTGTTTGATGTAAATCAAGAAATGCCGGGTAATTTTATAGGATTTTTTGTTATTTTTGCAACCGAAAAAAATTAGAAATTATAAGTCATAAATTTATAAATATGAATTTCAAACATTTATTAGCTTTAACTCTTTTGGGTGGATGTTTGTCGGCTAGTCAGGCTACAACATACATGACGATTGAGTTAAAGTCTGGCAAGACAATTGATTTCGCCTTGTCGGAAAAACCTGTGATTACCTACAATGAGTCACAACTTGTTGTGAATGGGAAGTCATCTACATCTTATGCCTTTGCAGATGTGAAGGAGTATCGTTTCACAGAAGAAACACAAGGATCAGTGAAGTCGGAAATTGTTTCTGGCGATGCCCCTGTTTTGTTTTATGTGGAAGAAGACATTGTGAATATAAAAAATGTAAAAGCGTCGGAGAAGATCGCATTGTTCAGTGTGAATGGAATTACGTTGGCATTGGTAGAGGCAAACGCAGAAGGAGAAGCAACACTACAATTGCCATCGGCTAAGGGAGTCTATGTTTTGACTATAGGTACTCTATCATTCAAAATCGTTCGTAAATAATAAAATTAAAAGATAAGATAATGAAAAAAATTGTGATGTCGGTGTTGGCGATATTTGCATTGGTAAATGCGTTTGCCGCTAATACGCAGATGGTAGTAGAGAATTCTGACAATACGAAGGTCACTTTCTCTGTGGAAAATGTAAAACGTGTTACCTACGAAGAAGGTTCAAGTTATACAGGATTTGTTCCGCGTAAAGACTCTAATGGATTTGTCTTGGATCAATGGGGGTATGTGGATTTAGGATTAAGTGTGAAGTGGGCAGTTAGTAACCTGTGGGCCTCTCGTCCTTACGAAAAAGGAACATTGTATGCTTGGGGAGAAAATTGGGCGCATGAAGGAAAGTTCAATAAGGCTAACTATTGTTCAACACATGGCGAACCTAATATTGAGAATGGAATATTGGTAGGAAAGAGTGATCATGCAAGACGTGCGTTGGATAAACCATGGAGAATGCCTACGAAGGAAGAGTTTGAAGAGTTGATGTATAATTGTGTTGAAGAGTGGATCGAAAATTACAACGGGTCATCGGTTTCTGGATTCTTGTACACATCTAAAATCAACGGAAATTCTATCTTCTTCCCTTTTTATACCCCACAAGATGATGAAGAAAATCCTAAAATTAAACACTATGACGAATTCCCATGCGGAATGTACTGGACATCAACCCAATGTTATGCTTTAAATATTGCGTACTCATATACGACAAAAGGCTTGTTTTCTGGAGTTGACGATACGAAAGGTTGGGAATACATAGGTATGATGGTTCGTCCGGTATTTTCAGAAAAAGATCTGTATGGAAATGATGATTGCACATCATCTGCTGAAGTCGAGCAGATCAAATCAGAATACGAGAAGCAAATTTCTACGTTGACAGCAGAGAATGACCAATTGAAGCCAGAGAACTCGGAACTAAAAACAAAAAATGAGAGTCTGACTAGTGAAAATACAAAGTTGAAATCGGAGAACTCAGAATTGAAAACAAAGAATGAGAGTTTGACTAGTGAAAATGAGCAGTTGAAATCGGAGGGCTCGGAACTAAAAACAAAGAACGAGAGTTTGACTGATGAAAATGCAAAGTTGAAATCAGAGAACGAAAGGCTTCAGGCAGAGATTGACGATGCATCAAACGCATGCCGTTACAATGGTTACGCGTATGTGGATCTAGGATTGAAAAGTGGAAAGAAGTGGGCAACTGCGAATATAGGTGCAAGTTCGCCATCTGACTACGGAGAGTATTTCTCATGGGGAGAAACTACCAATACGGGAAAAGATAAAGATGCAGATTTCTCTCGATCAAACTATGCTTACTCTTACGATTCAGCAAAGGGAGAATATAGCAAATATAATTCGTCTGACAAGAAAACATCCTTGTCTTTGACGGATGATGTGGCACGAGTAAAGATGGGTGGTCAGTGGCACATGCCTTCTATTGCTGACTTTGAAGAGTTGATAAAAGAGTGTACTTGGGAAAGAGATGAAACAAACCACCTTTATATTGCAGTAGGACCTAACGGAAATAAGTTATATTTCCCTGCAGGTTCATCTATGACTGGTACTACTTCGACCAATAACTATGTAGGAGTATATGGATATTATTGGGCCAATGACATGTCGGAAGAGAGTACCATTGTTGCAGGCAGTATGAAGTTGCAACCAGGTTCTGCAGGTCATTACGCTCAAATTGTACACAATATGAGATACTATGGCTTGAGTATTCGTGCTGTTCTTGACAAATAGGAAAGTCAAATAAGAAGTTTTTTTTGTGAACTTCTAGACAACTTCTAAAGTGGTCCACCGTTTTGTGGATGGTCCACTTTTTTTGCTTTTTGCAAATGATTTTGTAAATTTGCCCTTTCAATTAGAAAATAATTAAAAAAGAATACATAATAAGTATGGAATTGAATGCATTGACTGCCATCTCTCCGGTAGACGGAAGATACAGAAGCAAATCGGAGGCTTTGGCCGAGTATTTTTCAGAATTCGCACTTATCCGTTACAGGGTGCTGGTTGAGGTAGAGTATTTCATCGCATTGTGCGACTTGCCTCTCCCTAACTTGAAGGATTTTGATTCTTCGAAGTTCGCCGCTTTGAGAGAGATCTACAAGAACTTCTCTTTGGAAGATGCTCAAAAGATTAAGGACATCGAGAAGGTGACTAATCACGATGTGAAGGCAGTCGAGTATTTCATCAAGGAAAAGTTTGATGCCTTGAACCTTCAGCAGTTCAAGGAGTTCATCCACTTCGGATTGACTTCTCAGGATATCAACAACACTTCCATCCCTTATTCTATTAAGGAGGCTATCAAGAATGTGTACGTTCCTAATTTGGAGAAGTTGATCAGCGAATTGCAGGCTCGTGCAGACGAGTGGAAGGATATTGCCATGTTGGCCAAGACACATGGTCAACCAGCATCTCCAACCCGTTTGGGTAAGGAGATCATGGTCTTCGTCAACCGTCTGACTGTTCAGTTGAACCAGTTGAAGCAGATGCAGTTGCCGGCTAAGTTTGGTGGTGCAACGGGTAACTTCAATGCACATCACGTGGCATACCCTCAAAACGATTGGAAGGCATTTGGTAACCATTTCGTAAATGATATCCTTGGTTTGCAAAGAGAGCAGTGGACGACTCAAATTTCCAACTACGATAATTTGGGTGCTATCTTCGATTGCTTGACCCGTATCAATACGATCATGATCGATATGAACCGCGACTTCTGGCAATACATCTCTATGGAGTATTTCAAACAGAAGATCAAGGCCGGCGAGGTGGGCTCTTCCGCTATGCCTCATAAGGTGAATCCTATCGATTTCGAGAATGCAGAAGGAAACTTGGGTATTGCAAGTGCAATCCTTCAACACTTGTCAATCAAGTTGCCGATCTCTCGTTTGCAACGCGACTTGACCGATTCAACCGTTTTGCGTAACGTTGGTGTTCCGTTCTCACATATCATCATTGCTATCCAAAGCTCTTTGAAGGGAATTGGCAAGCTGTTGTTGAATGAAAAGGCTTTGTATAATGATTTGGATAAGTGTTGGGCTGTAGTAGCCGAGGGTATTCAAACCATTCTTCGTCGCGAAGGTTATCCAAATCCGTACGAGACATTGAAGGCGTTGACCCGTACCAATGAAGGTATCACAGAGAAGTCGATCAAGGATTTCATCGAGACTTTGAATGTAAGCGAGTCTGTAAAGAACGAGTTGAGAGCAATTACTCCTCACAATTATACAGGAATGTAATACCATACGAATGAATATTTCGGAACCTCAGTTCATTAGGTTGATAAAAAGGTTTGTAGGACCTTATAAGAAGAATGTCATTCTAAATGTTCTATGCAACATTTTATCAACCATATTTAGCCTTTTCTCTTTTGCTTTGATCGTTCCAATTTTGGAGATCTTGTTTAAGACGAAAAGTGTTACATATACCTATTTGCCATTCTCTTGGAACTTTGATGTGATAAAGAACAATGCCTATTGTTGGGTGGCAAATTATATTGAGGTTCATGGAGCTTTAAGCACATTGATGCTTTTGGCTTTCTTCTTGGTGTTTACGACATTTTTGAAAACAGGAGTTGCCTATTTGGCAAGTTATTTTATCATACCTCTTCGAACAGGGTTGGTGCGCGATATGCGTAACCAACTCTATGAGAAGGTGGTTGATCTGAATTTAGGGTTCTTCAGTAGACAGAAGAAGGGCGATATTATGGCCCGTATGATGGGGGATGTGAATGAGGTGGAAGCTTCTATTATGAGTTCCATCGAATTGTTGTCCAAAAACCCAATTATGATTGTTATCTATCTATGTATTCTCTTATTGTTAAGTTGGAAACTCACTCTTTTTGTGTTGGCTGTGCTTCCATTCGCCGGCTTTGTTATGGGTAGAGTGGGTAAGTCGTTGAAGAGACAGTCGAAAACAGCACAAGAACAATCTGGCCAACTGTTATCTCAAATAGAGGAGACATTGGGGGGCTTGAGAGTAATTAAAGCGTTCAATGCAGAAAAATCGGTAGGAAAGAATTTCCATCATTTAAACGATAATTTGAGAAGGACAACAACAAAGGTGAACCGTCGCTATATGTTAGCACACCCGATGAGTGAATTCTTGGGTACAGCAACCATTGCGGTAGTCTTGTTCTTTGGTGGTATGCTCATTCTAAATGATAACAGCTCGTTGTCTGCTGCTGAATTCATATACTATTTAGTTATATTTTATAGTATTATTAATCCGGCTAAAGAACTTTCCAAAGCGATGTATAGCATTCAAAAAGGTAAGGCCTCTTTGGATCGTATAGACATGGTGTTGACAGCAGTGAACCCTTTAAAAGAGGTTAAGAATCCTGTGGCACCCAAACCTTTTGAAAACAAGATTGAATATAAAAATGTATCTTTCAAATACGAGGATAATTGGGTGTTGAGAAACATTGACTTAACCATAGAGAAGGGAAAGATGGTGGCATTGGTTGGTCAATCAGGATCGGGAAAATCAACAATGGTCGATTTATTGCCTCGCTTCTATGATGTGAACGAAGGAGAGATTACCATTGATGGTGTCAATGTGAAGAATATGACTTTGCACGATTTAAGATCCTACATGGGTAATGTGAATCAGGAGGCGATTCTGTTTAACGATACCGTATTTAATAACATTACATTTGGAGTTGAAAATGCTACAGAGGAACAAGTGATTGAAGCGGCAAAGATTGCTAATGCCCATGAGTTTATTGTGGCAATGGAAGATGGCTACCAAACGAATATTGGCGATAGAGGTGGTCGTTTGTCGGGAGGACAACGTCAACGATTAAGTATAGCTAGGGCTATTTTGAAAAATCCACCAATTTTAATTTTGGATGAGGCAACCTCTGCGTTGGATACGGAATCGGAAAAGCTGGTGCAAGAAGCTTTGGAGAATTTGATGAAATCAAGAACAACTATTGTGATTGCCCATCGTTTGTCTACAATCAAGAATGCTGATGAAATTTGCGTTTTGCATGAAGGAGAGATTGTGGAAAGAGGAACTCATGATGAGCTTCTGAAGAAAGATGGTTTATATCGAAAATTGTACTCAATGCAATCTTTCTAAAAAAAATAGATTCTTAGTTTTAGTTTTTTTTAATATATTCTTCCTTTTTTTACTAGGTTTTCTTATATTTGCTCGTTTTTTGTGCGTAGTGTGCTCACAAAGAATGTTGGCATCGACCATTTTTATTACATAATAATTTGAGACTAAGTATTAAGAGTTAAGTTGTTACGACGTTATGAAAGACACTTTAGTGAAAAATAATTGGATAAAAGGAACCTTTTTAGCTGTTGTTTCTTTTGTTTTTAATGTTTGTGCTGTTTCTTCTATGACTTGTGAGGTGGGTGATAGATGGAATGGTTCAGCTACACTTGAAGTGTCAGGTCGTTATGTGACAATCGATGCAAATGGGTTTAATGGAACAGTGATGTTCGGAGATGTTACAATTCTTAATGTTGACTACTCTCAAAGTAGTATGTTCTCTAAGAATTATGTGTATGCTTCTGATCCTACCAAGATGAAGATCCAAACTTCTGGCGAGGCGAATGGCAAGATAGCAATGAGGTATGATCCTTCCAATCAGACTGTTTATGTGATTGATGGTGGCGCTTTGGGTGCTATTACTGTTGATGAGGAGAGTGTTTGTTTGGGTGCTGATGCGAATCTATACGTTGTTGATGTGGATTTGTCTTCTTATAATGTCTCTTGGGGCGTTTTGAAATCAGCTTCCGATACTACTTGGTTGACCCAATATGCTGATAAGACAAGCATTTCCTATACAATGGAAACATTGAAACCTGTTACTTTCATTTCGAAAGTGGTCGCAAAATCGGGAGGTGAGACTGTTGTTAGTTCTATTGAAGTTAGTCCGTCATTGGAGGACTGCGGTTTCTTTATGACAACCTCTGGTACAAAAGTGTGCTTGAGTAAAGCAATTAACTTGGCTACGACTTATACTAGTGGCACTTCCTATTCTTGGAAGGATGATTTAGGGAATGATTACGGATCAACTACAACCAGTTCAATATCTGTAACCCCGAAAAAATCAGGAATCTATAATTTTTCTGTTTTCGCGGATGGATTGAAAGTTGCTTCAGCAAAAGTTGAGGTGACCCCTATGTCGGATTGTGGATTCACTGTGTCTGCTAAGCGTGGATATGCATGTCTTGGTGGTTCCGATTCGTTATATACTAACTTTACAGGAGCCTCTTCCTATGTGTGGAGAGATGCTGATAATCAAGTGGTGGGTATAACAAATGTACCTTACATCGCTGTTTCGCCGACAGAGTCTACTACATACTCCTTGTATGCAGATGAGCTTTATGTTGGAAGCGTTGACGTGGAGTCAAGGGAGTGCTCTTTCTTTATCGCATCTAAATTTCCAATTAGTTCTTGTTTGCAAGATACAAACATATTGATGGCGGTGGGAACTGCGATGTTAGAGGATATTGAGAAGCCTGTTTTTAAATGGTACTATTCAAAGGACTCTATTTCATGGGTATATATAGACGACCAAAGTACTTATCAACTTCCTGTGTGGGCAGAAAACGACTATTACTACAAGGTTGAGTACAATGGTTTGTCGGAAGGCCTATTCTATCCAAAACCAGATTGTTCAAGCCAACAATATTGTGATGGATTGGAGATGAAGACTTTGTTCTACGAAACATTCGGATTCTTCATGGCTGAGAATGTTTATGTTAGAGATGAAGCGATTTATCAATCTAAGATTGATGTTGATCATACAACTTCTGTAACGATGAATGCAAGTGGTGACAAGTTCACTTCTGGTGATTTCGTTTACAAGGGAGATTACTATTCGGCTCGTGCAAGTGCAGGGGATAAGATGTCGGTAGATATGTCTGCTCCGAATACAATGTCAATTCGTCACTTTGTCGCTCCTGATCCTAATGGATGTGTGGTTACGGCAACTAACTTTATTAATCCAGACGGAAATGGAGCCAACCAGTTTGTGGGAACTAACGGACACTTGTATTTGACAGAGAATCCAATGTTGAGCCAATATATGCAAGATACTTGGTGTACTGATGGATCTTTGCGTTTGCAAGATGGTTACTATGCAATTGTGAGTTCTCCAGATAGCTGTGACCATAACAAGAATCATAAAGATTTTATTGCATGTTCGGATTATACAGGAAACAAAAATGGAGCAATGTTGTTTGTGAACGCTGGACAAACAGATGTTTCTAAAGCAGCTATTTATGCACAAAAAGCTTCTTTGTCGTGTCCTGCAGACCGATTCAACTTCGGTATGAGCGTGCGAAACGCAACTAATGTTGATTCTACAGAGTCTAAGAATCCTGTGAACTTAACTATTTGTTTGTTGAAAGAGTTCAATGATGATGCAAAAACATTGCCAAATGCTGGTGATCCTAATGTGTTGGGTCGCGTTACAACAGGAGATGTTGTTGCAGGAAAAGATTGGACCCGTATTGATGAGTTCATTCAGTTGGCAGACAAAACACCTTATGTGTGGGTGGTTATTTATAATGATGGTAAATCGGGTGATGGAAACGATATGTTGTTGGATGATATCACCTTCTCTGTATGTATTCCTAAGGCAGGTTTGTTGGCAACAATGCACGGAGACACTTTGAAGAGCGAGGCTGTTTCTTGCTCTGGCGACGAGGTCGTTTTACATGCATTCCAAACCAGTACATACTTGGAGAATCCTCTTTATATATTCCAATATGAGAAGACGGTTGGAACTGAGAAAAAGTGGGTTGATTTGATTGACTATTCAAGTCATCCTGAAATGATGAGTATAGACTCAGCCTCTGTGTCGACAAAAGATTCTAATTTCTGGGGAGAGGTTTCGTATCGTGTTATCGTTTCCGATGATAAGGATGTTATCCGTAAAGTGGCAGATGGAATGATTTCTGAATTGACAGAATGTGAGTTTACATTCCACCAAGCGACTACGAATATCACGATTCGAAATACTTACGGAGGAGAGATGGCTCCAAGAGATTCTGTTGCATTTTGTAATATTCCTGGAACTGTTGTTCAAATTCCTGGCGAAAGAATTTTAACTGTTGCAGACCATGAGTGGACAATGTCTTGGTTGGCTTCTGATAGTACTGTGATATATACTAAGGATGTTAAAGGTGTATCTAAGGATACTCTAACCTTGACAGTTTTAGAAGGAAATGAATTTTCAGTAAAGGCATCTGATGGAACAGATTTGGGAACCTTCCCATTTGCTAAGATGGATTCTTTGATCTTCAGAGGAAACGATGAAGGAGGTTGCTCATTCTATCAGAATGTGGTTACTCATGCAAAGATGAATTTGAATATTGCTCCAGAAGCATCAAGTATTGTTGATTGCAACTCTGCAACAGTGAAGGTGGTAAGAAACTATACTGAACCAACATTGGTGTTTGATTGGTCTTCGGTGCCGGGAACAGTGAAAGTTGTGGATGATACTACTCAAACTTTTGTGCCTGACAATCTAAATGCATATTCTGTGATTGAGGGTAGTGTTAAGATTACTCCGGTAAATGTAGATGATAAATATTGCTTCTTACAAGACCAAATAGAGGTTCCTTATTCAATCCACAATGGGCATTACACAATGTCTATTACTTCAAGTAAGGATCCTGTTTGTGTATCTACCAACGAGAGGAGTTATGACACGGAGGTTTTGGTTTTGACTGCTAAGGTAAAGACTGACGTGATAAGCGCAGAAGAGGCAGCAAAGATTGATCAGAAGATTACATCGTATAAGTGGCATGTTGAGTTCTCTGATGGTTCTTCTGTGGATACCGTAACTACAACAAAAGAGTTGACATTCACTAATTTGGATTTGTTGAACGGGGAAAAGACTCAAATTAAAGCTAATCAGTTGATGGCTTATATCTCTGCAACAACAACAGATGTCTGTGCGACAATAGAGCATGATGCTGCTCCGTCAGAGATAAGTATAGAAATCCGTGAAGGTGGATTCTCTATGTTTATGGATGCAAGCAATGCTGTATGTTTGTTGAATCAAAGATCTCAAGAATTGCAAATCACGATATCTCCAGCAACAGCGTTGCTGAATATAGAAAAGGTTGATTTGTATATGAATGGAAATAAATTAAAGGAGTTGACGGAGTTGAACGAGACATTTAAGGTTGTTCTTGATGATGCAACTTATCCTTCTATTTTCAAATCAGGAAATACTGCAGTCTACAAGGTCTCTGTTTATGATATGACTTGTAAGAGTGAGAATGAGTCAAACGAGATCTCTGTAAAATACAATGCTTATGATTGGAAATTCAATGAGCCAGATTCATGTTTGACTGCAGAGTCAAATAACTTCAATATTATGGCAACAATTGATTCTGCAAATGCTGTGAATCATATTGCCTCTTACTCTTGGTCTTTGAATGGAACCCCTTTGATTGGTACTGGTTTGTCGTATGCTTATCCAGTAGAGCAAAGCATGACGGGTACATTCAAATTAGTAACTTCGGATGGTATTTGTCCGGATGTTGAACATGAGTTTACATCTAATATTGCAATTAATTACACATTGTCTATTACATGTCCTGTTAAGAAGATTTGTTCTACAGAGAGCGCTGTTATCTCGACAGTAGTGACTCCTGAATCTTCTCGTGCTTACATTAAGAGTTATAGTTGGTATGCAATTGACACATTGAATAATACTCGATTGTTGTTGGCTGGTAAGGCAACAGAATCTCAGTTGACATTGTCTAAACAAGAACATCCTGAACTATTTGTTCCAGGAAATTCGTTTAAGATATTTGTTGTGGCAGATGATAGCATTTGTTCTTCAGCCATGTCAAATGACACATTACATTTTGATGTGAATGAGCCATTCCGCTTGTCCCTTTCTGCATCTTCTAATTCGGTTTGTTACCAGCCAGGGGATAAGTTGGAGTTGAATGTTTCTGTTGATCCGGCAAATGCCATAAATCATATTCCTGGATTCATTTATAGAAGAACTGCAAATGACAAGGAAATGGAATATATTTCTGAGTCGACAACCTTGGATGTGACTTCATTGGAAGGATGGATGAGACCAGCCGACCAAGTGAAATTTGAGGTGTTTGCTTTTGATGGAATTTGTGTTTCCTCTGCATCTCCTGAGACAGCTGTTGATTATGTGAGCATCAATACTCCATACGAAGTCTCATTGGTAACGGATAAGTCGTTTGCATGTTCTAAGAATGATTTGATAACATTGGTTTCTACAAATACGCAGGCGTTAGACTCGTTCGTTCATTATACCTATGAGTTCCATTCTGCATTGAATGATTCTTTGTATAATGTAAAGAATTTGTATCAACCAAACCCAATGATGTTGGTTGACACCATGAATAATTATCAAGGATTTGTTCCTGGATCTGTATTGTACTATTCAGTTACAATAAACGATGGAAATATTTGTGGACCAGTAATGTCTAATGTTGTCCCTGTTGTAATTCAGACTCCATTTAAGGCTCATGTTGAGGTTTCGAACTCTAATGTTTGTGCAAACGAAATCTTTAGAGTTGATTTTGTTTCGGTTGAGCCAGCAGAGGCATTGAACTTTTTGAAGATGTTCTCATGGCAAAAGGTTGGAGCAGGTTCTGTAGGAAATCTTAATGAGTCCTTAATCTGGTCGGAAGCCTATAGAGGATATGATTCTTATTTTGCAAACATATCGGATGGAATCTGTTACGGCACAGAAAAATTCCCTCCGTTACAATCCGATACTGTAACAGTTAAGGTTAACGAACCTGTTACTGTTTCTTTGGCTTCTTCTACGAATGTGTTCTGTGAGCAAGCTGAGAGTTTGCCAATAACGATTACTGCTACCGCATATTCTGGAGAACCTTTGCAATATGACTTGTATGATTGGACTACGGAAAATCCTATTCTTATGAGTAGTGTTCAAAGTTCGGATATGTCGTACTCTTGGCAAGTTTTACCTAATAGCAACATGAAGAGATTTGTTGCTGTTGTATATGATGGTGTATGTCCTGGCGCATTTGATGCTAATGGTGGAATTGTGATCGATATTCATCAGCCTATTCTCTTTGACATTGCAATTCCAACAAATGAGTATAACATATGTTTGGGTGATTCCGTACATTTTGTGAAGAATGTATACCAAGGTGCTCCTACATCATTTGATTGGTATGGTTTATCTATAGATTATAAGATTCCGTTTAATCAACCATGGACAAAGGTAGATGTTCCTGCTTTGCCTGGAGAATATTCTTATACGGTTATCGCATCTGATGGAGTTTGTCCTGATGTTCCTTTCGTGTTAGGACCAGTTAAGGTGTATGAGCAGCCAGTAATAAACTTGATTGCATCTAAACCAGAGGTGACAATCGGTTCTACAGTTGATTTCTTGGCAGAAATTGTTCAAGGAGAGCCAATCTCATTCGAATGGACAATCAATGGTAATTCTCTTGCAATTACGGATTATAACCAATTGCTTGGTTATCTTCCTCAGTCGTCTGCAGAATACAAGGTATTTGCTTCGGATGGCGTTTGTCCGTCAACTAGTTCTTCTCTCGAAATAGGTGTACTTATCCCTACTGCGATTACTCCTCATATCCAAGATGGAATGAACGATGTGTTTATGAAGGGATTCTATGTGGTTATATTCGATCGTTATGGAATGAAGGTGTTTGAAGGAAATGACGGTTGGGATGGAACTAAGAATGGCGTTATAGTAGATCCAGGAGTGTACTACTGTAATGTTCAATTGAAGGATGGAACCATTCATAAAGGTACGATAGAAATAATAAAAATAGATTAATTATAGTTAGGTATTATGTTAGTAAAAGTAAAGCATTTTTTGCTCTTATGTCTGATTTCCCTATGTGGTGGAAATGCATTTGCTATCCACGAAGAATATAGGGAGGGTTACGAGTTTACATCGTCACAAGCAAGTTCATCTCAACAGGAGAGACCAATGTCTTTCTACAAGGATGGAAAGGTTGTGTTTTTTGTAGGTGATTCAGCTTATAGTGCCGTAATCGGTAGTTCAAACGATCTTGAGAAAGTAGAAGTTTGTCCAGAACTATGTGGTTTAGGAATTTGGGGTACATTTGCTTATGATCCTCGTCGTCGAACTATTTATTTCGCAAGAGTAGATGAATTGGGTAACTCAGATTTGTATGAAGCTCAGTTACAAGGTGGTAATTTTTCAACTCCAAAGTTGATGAATATTGAAGGTTTGGAGAAAATCAGAAAGGATGTAAGAGGATCTTCTACAGTTATGGGTCAATGGACATATCGTTATAATAGAGTGTCTGGTTTCTATAATCCTACTATTGCAGAAGGTGGTAATAAGATTTACTTTACTGGAGATTTTCCTAAGAAGTCTTTCGGAGGAAAGGATATCTGGTACATAGAAAGAGATAAGTCAGAAAAATCAGGTTATGAGTGGAAGATGCCTGTAAATGCTAGTGATAGTGTGGAGAAGTTGAATAGCCCTTCACGTGAAGACTATGCGTTCATTGTAGGCGATACAACCATGTATCTTACTTCCGACCGTCCTGGTGGTTTTGGAGGTTTGGATTTGTATGTTTCTCATTATCGTTCAATGGAGTTCTCTGTTTGGGATACAACATTGAATGATTCTGTTAAGGTAACGAGAAAGGTATGGACTAAGCCTGTTTCAATGGATACTACATATAATACTAGCGCTAACGATTATAACTTCATTGGAAATAAAAATTTGGTAATGCTAATGTCAAACCGTGCAGGCGGTAAAGGAAAGGATGATATCTATGTTCCTCAACCATTCCGTGCTGAACCAGACTTTGATTTGTCTCCAGAGGCAACATTGGCAGAGCCTAAGGGATTCCACTGGGTGCTATTCTTCTTTAACTTCAACGAATCTGTCATGTTGCCAGAGTACTTGGTTCAGTTGGATGAGTTGGTTAGTGCTATGAAGGAGTTCCCTGGTGTTAAATTTGAGGTCAGTGGACATACCGACTCCCGTGGTTCTTATGATTACAACTTAAAGTTGTCTGACAAGCGTGCTAAATACGTTCGTGAGTTGTTGATCGAAAGAGGTATGAGTCCTTCAGATTTGGTTGCTGTCGGTAGAAGTTTCTCTGAACCTGTTATTCCAAATGCACAAACAGAGCCAGAGCACGAGCAGAACAGACGTGTAGATATTAAAATTTTGGATGAATAATTATAGGAGGAATTTATAATGAAAAAATATATATTTTCGATTTTAGCATTGTGTTTAAGCATGTCTCTTTTTGCTCAAAGAGATATGATGCTTTCTCAACAATTTTTCTCAAGAGTAAATGTCAACCCATCTGCTACGGGTAATACGGATGATGTTGATATCTTCTTGATTGGACGTTGGCAATGGATGACAATGAAGAATGCCCCTAAGTCAGGTGTGTTGAATGTCACTAACTATTTTGATAAAGTTCGTTCTGGTATCGGTTTTACTGCTTCTTATGACGACTTGGGTATTGCAAGCCGTACATTAAACATTAAGGCTGCTTATGCATATCACCTAAACTTGAATGAGAGTATCTTGATGTCATTTGGTTTGTCAGCTGGTATCCTTTATCACTATTTGGACCCTCAAAGACATACTTATTTGGATCCGGAAGAGTTGAACTGTATCACTTTGAACAAGGGTGATAAGTTGTCAGAGGTGAAACCTGATATGGATTTCGGTGTTGAGTTGGCAATGCCTAAGTTTATGTTTGGTGCATCTGTAAATCACTTATTAAATAACGAAGAGTTGGTTAGTACAACAATTCCTGGTCGTCAATTTAACTGGTATGTGAGAGGTTTGTTCTCATGCTCTGATAAGATTGATTTGGCTCCAGCTTTGATTTATACTCACCGTAATAAGTCAAATCGTGCAGAACTTAACCTTATGATGTTCTATAATAGATTTGTATGGTGGGGTGTTACTTACCGTCCTGACTTGAATGGTGCAGATAACTTCTCTTCTAATATGCTTCATTTCAATGCAGGTTTCGAATTGAAGAAATTCCGTCTTGGTGTAGCTTACGAGTTGGGCTTGGGTGATATCTCAAATGCTATCTCTGCTCATGCAACAGAACTTATGTTGTCTTACAGAATTGAAAAAACTTCACATAAAGTACCTAGATTCTTGGAAGATTAATATATTTGCAAAATAAATCTCATTCAGCAGAAAGGATGTAGTATTTTTATAGTGGGAAAAAACTGAATTTTAGAACTAAAGTAGAATCTGTAATGAGAGGTTTAAAAAAATTAGGTTTGGCTATTGCTTCTTGCTTGTGCTTATTTAATGCGAATGCGCAAGATGAGATAGTGTGTGATCAATACCATTTCAATTACTATTTGGTGAACCCGGCTGTGGCTGGAGCAGAGCGCTGTACACACTTGATGTTGACAGGAAAGTTCCAATGGACGGGAGTAGAGGATGCGCCTATGACACAGACTATAAGTGCGAGA
>JAZRXL010000039.1:0-12859 GCA_045600225.1 Paludibacteraceae bacterium | reverse complement strand
ACACATAACCTTTTAATTCCACCTCGCGTGTCTCGTACCAACCTGTGGCTTCGTTGTACACACGTTCTGTCCTTGTCTTGTGTTTCATTGTCACTTCTTTCTTTGTTCCCAAAGTGACAACTTTTTCTAGTATAAGTCACTCTGTCAGTTTTGTGGTGATTTTCTAAACCAAAATCTTATTTTTTATATCCAATTAATTATTTTTATATGCAACTATTTCTTTCTGAGAAAATTTATACTTTTGTAGTCAGCAGTGATTTCTGTTTGATATTATTATAAAACGTTTTTTGTCTTGTCAGAATGGAGTTATTTAATTTAGACCGATTCATAAAAGCACAAGATAATCATAATATGTACAAAAAAGCGCTTCAGGAAGTAAAAGATGGTAGAAAACAATCTCATTGGATTTGGTATATATTCCCTCAAATGGTGGGACTTAGTCTGAGTGCTACATCACAAATGTATGGCATCAGGTCGTTAGCTGAGTCTAAGTCTTATTTTGAAAATGAGGTGTTGAGAAACAGGCTTTATGAAATAACGCGTGCTTTGCTTGAACTGAATGATTCGGCGACCAATATCTTCGGTGAGATAGACGCAATGAAGGTTCGTTCCTGTATGACGCTTTTTAATTTAGTGTCTTCGAATGATGTGTTCGCTGAGGTGCTAGAGAAGTTCTACGACAAGAATGTTTGTGAACGTACATTAGAATTGGTTGCCAACGAATTGGATAAAAGTTTTTAACACGAAAAATATTAGATTCAAATTATGTATATAGAAAAAATTCAGTCACCTGCTGATGTCAAAGCTCTTAGCCTTGATCAGTTGAATATATTGGCCGACGAGGCTCGTAAGGTGTTAATCGAAAAATTGAGTGTGCGTGGTGGTCACGTGGGTCCTAACCTCGGTTTCGTGGAACCGACTATTGCTCTACACCGTGTGTTCAACTCTCCTACAGATCGCTTTGTATTCGATGTGAGCCACCAGTCTTATTGCCATAAGATGCTGACAGGACGCGTACAAGCCTTCTTGTCGCCCGAACACTATAATGATGTGACGGGCTATTCTAATCATGAGGAGTCTCCTTATGACAATTTCAATATCGGACACACGTCTACCTCTATCTCTTTGGCTTTAGGATTAGCCAAGGGTCGTGATGTGTGTGGCGGCAAGGAGAATGTGATCGCCATCATCGGAGATGGTTCGCTTTCGGGTGGCGAGGCATTGGAAGGATTGAGCAATGCGGGTGAATATGAGGGTAACTTCATCATCATCGTCAACGATAATCAGATGTCTATCTCCGAAAATCACGGAGGTATCTACAAGAATCTTCAATTACTTCGTGATACGGAGGGAAAGGCAGAACTCAACTGGTTCCGCGCTCAGGGGCTCGACTATATGTATGTGAAGGAGGGAAACAACATTGATGCCCTTTCGCAAGCATTCGAAAAGGTAAAAGATAGCACTCGTCCTATTGTAGTGCATATCAATACTTTGAAAGGCAAGGGCCTCCCATACGCAGAGAAAGACAAGGAAGCATGGCACTATGGAGGTCCGTTCCTCATAGAGGATGGTAGTCCGAGATACCCAAGTGATGCAGAGAGTTACAACAACCTAACTGGTGAGTATCTTCTTAAGAAGGCTAAAGAGAATCCTGAATTGGTAGTATTGGCAGCAGGTACTTGTTCGGCTATGGGACTAACACCCGACAGACGAGCTCAGTTAGGTGCTCAATATGTAGATACAGGAATCGCAGAGGAGCATACAGTTGCCTTAGCTAGCGGTATCGCCACACGCGGAGGATCACCTGTTTGGGGTACATACGGAACCTTCTTCCAACGCACTTACGATCAGTTGTCGCAAGATCTGTGTGTCAACAAATCGCCTGCCACATTTCTTACCTTCTGGTGCAGTATGTATGGAATGAACGATGTGACTCACCTTTGCCTTTTTGATATTCCGTTGATTTCCAATATTCCAAACATGGTCTACTTGGCACCAACCTGCTATGAGGAGTATATAAAGATGTTGGATTGGGCAGTGGCGCAACGTGTGCATCCTGTTGCCATCCGCGTACCCGGAATGGTAGTAGAGCATAGAAAAGATGTGACGTTTGATGCTGATTATAGTCAGCTGAATAAATTCCATGTGGAGCAAAAAGGTTCGGAAGTAGCCATCATTGCTGTAGGAAACTTTTATAGTCGTGGCGTAAAAGTAGCAGACCTATTGAAGGAGAAAGGTATCAACGCTACCCTTATCAATCCGCGCTATTTGACGGGTGTTGATGAGGAGGTATTGGATAAGCTTAAGACGAACCACTCGTTGGTTGTTACTCTTGAGGATGGCATCATTGATGGTGGATATGGAGAGAAGATAGCACGCTATTACAGCGACTCAGACATGAAGGTGCTTGTCAGAGGATTGAAGAAATCCTTCTACGACCGTTATGATCCAGAGGAGTTGGCTAGCGAAAACAGATTGCAAGTAGAACAGATTGTGGAGGATATTATTTCAAGACGATAAAATATGAAGGTATTACTTATTAATGGAAGTCCACGCCAACATGGCAATACGAACAGGGCGTTGGAAGAGGTTGCCAAGCAACTTCAGTCACAAGGAGTAGATAGTGAGATCGTATGGATAGGCACCAAGCCCGTAAGAGGTTGTGTGGCTTGTGGCAAATGCAAAGAGCAAGGATTGGGCAGATGTATATTCGACGATGACATCTGCAATCAGATTATTGCAAAGATGAATGAAGCTGATGGCTTGGTAGTAGGTTCGCCTGTTTATTACGGAACGCCAACAGGTCCTATTCTATCCCTACTTCACAGAATGGGTTATTCAAGCAGTGCCAAGATGGATGGCAAACCTGTTGCAGCAGTGACTGTCTGCCGTAGAGGTGGTGCTACTGCAGCCTACCAGACTTTGTTGATGCCTTTCTTGATGCTCAATATGCCAGTTGTCACTTCCCAGTATTGGAACATCGCCTATGGTCGCTCAGAAGGCGAATCAGGCATGGATGCAGAGGGTATGCAGACCATGAGAACCCTTGCCAACAATATGGCTTGGATGTTGAAGAAGATACAAACAGGTGATGGCAATGTGCCTCAGCGTGAAGAGTGGAATCCTACTAATTTCATTCGATAGGCGACTATCTGTTAGGCGATATTTTCGGAATTGATTCCAAGAAAGTGGCGATATTTTTGGAATTACCTATACATACCTCCTCATTTGAAGTCATTCACCGAGATAACTTTGAAAAGTTTTTAGGTGTTTGATAAGAATCCATTTTTTTTGAGCATCCGAGGTAGCGTCTTTCAGACGCACAGTAACTTCACGTATCCTTGTATCCACCCTGCACATCCTCTTCACTGCGTATCAGAGTATGTACGGGGTTGCTAGTGTAACGTCTTTCAGACGTTGCCAATAAGATTCTATATGTGGTCAAAAGCACTGCCATCACTGATGGCATTTTCATCCTTTGGGGTCAAAAGGTATAATTTGCCATTACGAAAAAATAGCTATATTTGCAATATATTAATCTAACAAAATAGAACATCATGAAGAAAATATTTTTCTTACTACCATTCATCATTCTTTGCACGTTTTCATGCAAAGAAGACAAAGAGGACGACAACAAAATTCCAGTTAATAATCATGAGCAGCAAGACGATTGCCATTCGGATGAAACCAGTACAGAAGATGACATTTGTTCAGAAGCAAGCGAAACATTCGGAGACTCCAATGGATATGACTGTGTAGATCTAGGACTTCCAAGCGGCATTTTATGGGCAACCATGAATGTTGATGCCACTTCTGTCGAAGAATCGGGTATTATTGATCTCAACGGTCAGAAGCTTAATTTAGGCAGTACAAGAAACAAACAACTTAAAGCAGGTAATTTATGGACCAGGATAGAAAACAGTACCATTAGAATAGATACTGATCCCATTCATAAAGCAATGGGAGGTTCATGGAGATTACCCAACAACTGCAATTTTGAGGAGTTATTAGAGTATTGCCAGAAAGAATGGTGTACGATAAACGGAAAGAATGGATGGAAGTTTACCGGAAAAAACGGGAATTGGATATTCCTGCCTACTACAGGGTGCTTTGAACATAAACATCAAGAGGTTGAATATCTTTTCAAAGATACTGTACCAAAATGGGCTGTCGAAAGTGAATATCACTGGAACGACACCGAAACCTGGTATACATACGAAGACAGAGACATATTGATCAAAGAAAACGAGATTGCTATTTACAGAACAGGCTCATTTGAAGACATATCTCATTTTACTGGCGTCGGAGAGATTTCGTATTATGATCTTATTTTTGATGAAAAGGAACTGAACTTTTACTCCTATGGTTGGATTTTTGATCATTGGAACTCTCAACATCCTATGATCCCCGACTCAGTTCAAATTCGCCATGTCGGATATCTTCGTGGCGTTTGTCCTACTAAATAAAAACAGGAAATTATATACTATTCGACCCTACAAAGTTACGTTATTCACCAAATTGAATAGCTGCAGTTAGCACAGCGTCTGTTAAGACGCTACACCCGTAACCCTGGACATGGAACGAAGAGACATGAACGGGGTAGGGGACACTTGTCTTTCAGACGCACAGTAACTTCGCGTATCCTTGTTCCACCCTGCACATCCTCTTCCCTGCGTATCAGAGTATGTACGGGGTTGCCCGTGTAACGTCTTTCAGACGTTGTCAACAAGATTCATCGTAGAATCGGCTCAAAATAGTGACTATTCATCTACTTTTCGGATCATTTTGAGCCGATAAATAGGTAATAATCATTGATTTTGAGCCGATTTGTATTGTGTGATTAGAAATCTTCTATGTTTAAATTAACCAACCACGGTTACGATCCTTACATTAAAGCAACTGCCATTCGCCCTTAACTTTTGACCTTTCCGAATTGATGTAACCATTCTCTTTGAGCCAACCAATAGCACGCAGTATAGTACTTTCGGATACGCCGAGATTATCCTCAAGTTGTGAATACTTAGCCTTTCTATTCATCTTGATTGCTTGATATACGTTTTGAACTATCAAGTTTGGGAATGAGGGTTTTTCCGTCGCATTGACGGTTCTTGAGGTGTTTCCCGTCATATTTGACGGTTTTTTACAATTCTCCGTCTCATTTTCCGTCATATTTGACGGTTTTTGTGCACTTTCCGTCATCCATCCATTCTTGATGGCTTCTTCTTTCAATCGTTCACCACGAGGAGATTTTCTTTCGCAGACAAGGATAGCAGTCTGGTAGCCGAAGTCATAAATTGCCTCACCATTTTCGTTTTCACGAAGTTCTCGTTGCACTTTCAGCACACCACGACTCTGTCGGTTTACGAAGCCAAGCACCTTCATTCCTTCTGCGACTATTAGGTTGCGGTAATCGTTCACGTTCGGGAAATTCTGCTCGTTGGCTCTGCCGTACAGACCACCGTGATTCTCTATCTCTATGCGGTCAGCATACTGATAGAACTGGATTGGACCATTAGACTCATAATCACGATGGCAGATGGCATTCATCACTAACTCACGGGTTGCCCAGTCTGGATAGTCAACCACATTTTCCTCTCGTGCAGAACTTACAGGAATAGGACGACGATTCGTAATAGCGGTCTTAATGAAAGTGTCTATCTCTGGCAAAATGGTGCAAAGGTTATCCTTGAACTCATGCTCACTGAGAATGTCCGAAGCACGATCCTTACCTGCAAACCTCACATACTGAACGTACGCTCCACCGATGAAGCGACGGAGATTCTTGGCAAAGAAAAGCATGCCTGCGTTTGTAGGGCAATCGTAATGAGTATCGTAGAATCCGAATGCACTCATCTGATAACGAATGTCACGAGTGTCTTCTTTAATCACGTCATCGTCAACTGCTTTTGGCAAGAAGTAGTATTTGAACAAGCGTGTATCTAGGTCATCAAGCGTAGCATTCAAACAAGGCATAGAATCAAACGAAGTTACATTTGTTCGACGCTTCTCCATCAGTATGCGTTCGTCGGCTTCGCTTGCTATTCCCTTGCGAGGACCTACGCGAATCCACACTCTGCCTTTGTAACGAACAGGAGGAAATACGTGCGGTTGCACCTCTACCATGATGATATCGCCCTCGGGCATTGGAACCTTCTGCACCACCATCGAAGGCTGTGGTTGTATGTTACCATCGGTGCGGATGGCAGCAATGTTCTTTAGCAACTCGTCTGTCACGTTAATACCTGAAACATTGCCATCATCCGTTACTCCAAGGAACAGATACCCCGGCTGCCTATGATTAGGCAAGTCGTTGGCAAAGGCACAAATCGCCTGACCGAATTTATCCGTATTAGTCGTAGAGATTGTGCGTTCAACACGGTCATTCTCAACGTCCAGTAACATTGATCGTATTTCGTCTGTTGTTATCATACTTTACTTGTTTTTTCTTCGTCGATATCAACAATGAGTCCATCTTCTAAATCGCCAATGTTAATAATATCTTTTCCTACAATTTGTTTTAAAGACATTTTTTCCCACTTTTCTTTTGCTTCTTCTGCTGAATCTGCAAGAATCTCAGTGGAAGATCGATATAGAAATTCTGTTGTAATATAGTATTTACCCATTAGTATCCAATAAGCAAGATTCCCTTCAAAGGTAATTGAAGTCGGTTGGAAATATAAAGTGTTTCAAGAAATGTAAATATACGTTGGAAATCATCGTGTTTCCTGTAGATGTTTCTTACAGCAAGAACAAGGTATTCAACATCAAACATCATGCACGCCTCGAAAATATCTTTCAAGAATCGATGATTTTCTGTAGCTTGTCCAGCTTCCACTTCAATAACAATTCTTCCATCTGCACTAAGCGCATCGGCATGGAACGACTTATCAATCTGATTGTCTTGACCGAATAGCACAGGAACGTCAATCTTTTCCTCATTACTTTTGCCCATTTCTACTTTATAGCCATGTTTTTCAAGATACGGACGAACTACAGCAAGGACGTCATCTGACACAAGATTCTTTGTCGTAGAATCAATATCATTCTCAACTGTTTTAAAACAATCAATCACGTCTTGTATGTCTTTTGTTACTCCTCTTGATCGAGGGAAGAATTGGTATCGTATCATGCAACTTGTTTCTCTAAAGGTTGTATCAGTTTATGTTGAAGAAATAATTTGTTTTATTTTGTAATAGATGGACTCTTTCTATCCATTCTTCACAATTGCGACAAGCTGTACTTATCATTGTACTGTCCGAGTACAATTTTGCTTTTGGATAACTACTATTTAGAGCAAGAACAGAATTAGGTGACTCAATTTTCTTTACTTCTATTGCTGCACCTCCGTCCTTCAGCATAGAATCAGGAGGATTGTTCTGATTGCCAAGATAAGCGAAAACTTCACTAATCTTGCGATTCCTAACCTTGTCATCTTTTTCGTCTACCGTCCCTGCAAAAATGTCTTTTATATAATCCTCAAGAGCTGCACCCATTTGGTTTGCTCTATTGTGAGAAGTTGAATACTCTTTTAGTTTATGTTTTGGAGATTTTTTAACTTCTATTATTGCATTTATAATGTTACACATAGAAAGAAAATTCTGAATTTCTTGCAAAATTACTAAAAAATAGAGAATCATGTGGAATTTGATACAAAGTAGAAACATAATTTCATATAGTGTCAGTTAAAACCAAGTGTCCGTTAAGACGCTACACCCTTATACATGGAACGAAGAGACATATGCTGGGTAGGGACACTATGAGTGGCACGTTCGTCTGTAAGACGATTTAACCCGCACATCCGAGGTAGCGTCTTTCAGACGCACAGTAACTTCACGTATCCTTGTATCCACCCTGCACATCCTCTTCATGTCGTATCAGAGTATGTACAGGGTTGCCAGTGTAACGTCTTTCAGACGTTGTCAACAAGATTCATCGTAGAATCGGCTCAAAATAGTGACTATTCATCTACTTTTCGGATCATTTTGAGCCGATAAATGGGTAATAATCATTGATTTTGAGCCGATTGGTATTGTATGACTTAGTGATTCAATATGTAGAGAACTTCTTCGCATACCTTGATAAGCCAAGGAGCTATCTCATTTTCATTGTCATAGTAGAATACGTTTTGTTCTCGCATTCCTTCAAGAAGATTATTTGCAAAATTTCTTGGGTCAGGCATAAACAACCCTATATAGGCAAAAATGTCACTTTGACTCATGCCTAAATCTTCGAATCTACCATAATGATAGTGAATGAACACATACACTATCGGTAGCTTAAAAAGGTTGTATGATGCCAAAGAGTCTTCTGCTTCAGGGTCTCCTTGTTTTTTTAGAATAACATAAAGTGCCTTTGAGTAATTCTCTACTTTACGATAAATTGTAAGGAGTTCTTCCTTTTTCCATGGACACTGACGTCCCATATTAATTCCTTCGCTCATAATTTTGTTTTTTCTTTGTTAAATATTTAGTCTATATTCCAATAAGCATCTGGATCTCCCTCAAATATAGTGTCGATATCATCGTCGCTATATCCCATCTCATCCTGGGCGTAGGAACCAGAGTATCGACCATAAGTCGGTCCTTCATAGTCCTGTGAGTAATCCTCGTAGTTGTCACTGTAATCGTATTCGCTGTAATCATCGTAAATATCATGAACTGTAGATGATTCAAATTGTGGAGTGATTTCGAATCGTGGAAATATCAACCTAAGTTCCTCTATGATAGAATCACAAAAGATACATATCTCAGAATCAACATTTTCCACTATCCATAGGATGTATTCTGGATTATATTCTACGACTTCTGCAAAGGTGCATCCCTTAAATTTTCCAAAGTCGAATTTGTCGTCCAAATGCTCAATCTTCGTCATCTATAAATACTTCATTAAGACTGTATTGCGTGTAACACATTGCACCCGTTTCGGCATGAAGATAGCGGCAAATTACCATCATATTCTCTCCAATACTCTTTGTTACTCCGTCTTTGTCTAGGAGTTGAACATGAGAGGCAGGTGCATTCAGTGTGGCAATCTCTTCTACAGCCTTTATATTGGAAGGAAATTTACCTTTTCGCAATTCAGACTCGCTGACCTTATACCCACTCCCGAAGCGTGATTTGATCTTGCGATACAATTGGTTTCCAACCAAAGAAGGAATGTACAGATCTTCCACTTTGTATTGCCTCTCTGATTCTGAAACTTCGAGTGAGTTGAATACGGGAATAGTCCTTCCGCATCTACTCATTTCCCTTCCATTATAGTGCGTGACAACCTGATAGATGTTGTTCGATAAAATGATTTGAGATTTAGGTTCCATATCAAAAATGCCATTCAGGAAGAGATTGATACTACCCTCGTACATGTCCTCATCCTTGCAGGCGTTGACAAATCCTACTATTTCTAGCTTATCAATGAGTTTACTTTGAGCTATTGTGCCACTATAAAGTTTCCCACTCTTTTTCAAATAATCATCTAGATTTATTCTGTTCATAATATTTGTTCTTTTAATTTGTTAGTAATTGCCTTAACGACGTTTCAAAATTACGCGCATAAAGCGACAAGCGAAAGAAACAAACTGTTAGTTTCCTTCGCTCGTCCATAATTAACAGAAAGGGATCTTTATTTGTGTTTGATCTGAATTTTACAACGATGGAGTTATAATCAATCTCCAAGAATTATCTTTTTCTGTACGAGCTATATAGCCTTTGTCTGTAAGGAGTCGCAACTGTTTGTTTACTGCAGTAAGGCTTATACCTGCTGCCTCTGCCAATTGCGGGATAGTACTATTGGGCTGCTCGTACATGCGATTCAGTATTATGCTGGTTGTTGCACTACGAAACTTCACTCGTTCGCCATCAAACCACCATACGTTATCTCCACGCTCAGTCAAGAACTGAATGTCGTATGACACCTCGTCAATAAAGAGCTTCGTAAAGTAAGTAAGAAACTGTTGAATGTCGCGCTTTGATGCGTGTGCACCAAGTGAAGGTGCTGCACCGACGGTCAAGTCTGTACGGTGTAATGCATCTAAATATTGTTTCTTCTTTCGACTGCGCACCACAATCATAGGATAATCATGGCGAGAGAGGATGTAATTGACCATCAACCGGGCAATACGTCCGTTCCCATCTTCAAAAGGATGAATACGAATGTAGCGATAGTGGAATATCGCAGCAAGTTCTATTGGAGTGAACTTTCCTGATCTTTCTGCATCGTTGTACCAATCGACTAAATCGCTCATCAATGCAGGAGTCTCTTCGGGCGTTGCATATTCGAATCGATCACCATAACGAGTGATGACTGAATTTGGACGGGTTTTGTATTGTCCGGCATGAATGACATAGCTAGTCTGTACACCTCCAGGAAGTGTGCGATATATGGTATAGTCTTCTCGCAAGAGGGTTTTATGCAACGTTCGTATAAAATGCTGCGACAAAGGAGTTTCTTTAAGCAACGCCTCCTCTTCCATCATCTTCAACCCTACATTGCTGGCAGTCATTTCGTGTACATCACGAACATCAGCTTCACCAACTATCTTTCCGAACATGAGCAATATCTCTGTCTGTCCATAAGTCAGTGTATTTCCCTCGATGTGGTTGCTGTTGTAGTTGAAATCTATGGTGAATCGGCGACTGAGCATCTCCCTGTCTCTGTCAGACAATGGTTGCAAAGCATTCCACTCGTTCATTACGTCTTCTACACTCTTCATATATACAATTTTTGCAAAAAATTACATTAAAAGGTTTATGGTATCAACCTTTTTTGGTTGCAAAAGTACAAATTATTTGTTGTGTAACTGCAAGATATTGCGCAAAAAGGTGTATTTCGACAACCTTTTTAGTATTATTTGTGTTATGTCGGGCTTTTTTTATAATGAATATCTAACTGCCGATAATTTTTGAATTTGAGCACTTTTCGGTATATCGAAAAAAAAATATAAAAACTTGTGATTGTTACGGTATGTCGAAAAGATTGTGGTTGATATTCTATCTGAAATTTTGACCTGTTGTTCACCAAAAACAGTTTTTTCCCCTTAACGTCTTTCAGACACTGACTGCGTACATTTACGGGCTTAGTGTCAGACTCTTTATGAATCTTTAGCCGATTATGCCATCAATCAAAGAGATCAGTTGAGATATGTCGGGCATTTCTCCCATGTTCATTGTGAAGTCCTTCATGATAGCATCGTGGTGCAATTCTTTCTCTTTGAGCGGATTGATGGCTCCTTTTTTCCAGATGCTGTATGGAATAAACTCTAGATAGAGTTTGATGTTGGTCTCTAATAGTCCTGGTATAAAGAGTGGCATGATATGGTCTACTGCATTGTATTTGCTACTGAAGAGTTGTCGGAACCTCGATTCGGTTACTACTTCGGGTGAAAAATCAAAAAACTTAAGTAAATAACATACCATCTTTTGCTCGGTGGCTGTCAGATAGCTGTTTTTTCTTCTTTTCACCGAACTGAAATAGGTATGTAAAAATTGGGATAGATAACGAACGAACTCAATTTGGCCATATTCCTTTGTGTAGACATCTACTTTCCGTTCTATTTTATGAAAGCCGACCATGGGTTGATCGCTGGTTTCTAAAGCATTAACTATCAACTTTTTCACCTCATTGAAGTCGGTAGTATGTTTGCTGCCATCCTTTAGGTTGAATGTTACACTATTCAAATTAGTCACGCCTCCGATTTCCTCAACCGTATCTTTGAGCGAAGGTTTTAGAAGAAGCGCATATCGACGATTGATTATCTCACGAATATAGGTGCAAAGTCCGTATAGCGCAACCCAATTTATGTATGTACCGTGCTTTTCTAGCATCTCTTGATGGAGACAGCATGAACGCTCGTCTGTCAGGAATTGACTAATCTTTTGATGGTGATTGCTGTTGATGAAAATCTCCATAAACTTGTCTAACCGCAGTCCGTCGAGATAAATGCTATCCTTGGAAATATCCTTGCGCTGAATATTCTCGAAAAAATAAATAGCGTATTTCCAAGTGTCTATAGCTATGGTTTCCCCCTTTGAGTCTACGGCTTGAACAATATTGTTTTGGGTGTCAGAAGTAAAATCCTCTGCTGAGAAAGAGATACTATATGGGTGGGTTTGCTTTGCCATGTGACTCTGTGTGTTTCTTTTGTAATTAAATCAGAAGCAAATTTAGTTGTTTCTGACGAATTACATTCATACAGCAAAGCGCTTTTGCCCTTTCAGGGCGGAAACCCATCATCGCCTATTATTTACCTAGGGTGTTGGAGTGTTACCCTTTCAGGGTCTAAAACGATCCGTAAATTGGAAATCAGAAGGGGAAACGATCTCTCGATCCGTGCGTCTGGAAGTCCCTACCTTGTTGATCACTCAATGAACTGAGTAAAAACACTCAATAGACTGCGTATTTTTAGAAGCTGTTTAATTTTTAGTGGAAAATTTTGTTAAGGATCAAAAAGCAGAAGGCTAATTGTATCATTGCGACAGAAGACTCAGAGTAAAATTCGTAATCAATAGTTAGTCTTCTAAAATTTTCAAGCCAGGCAAACGAGCGTTCCACAATCCATCTTTTGGGCAAGACTTGGAATTTAGAAGGGCATTCATCAGGTCTGAGTACAATCTCAAGATCGCATCCTAAAGTTGCTATAAGCCTCTGCATTTGTCAACGTGATGTGAAGTTTTCACACTACGCGAATCTATAAGCCCGAGACTTGGGCACTCACATCGACCCAGCAAGACTCTGAGGTATATGTGTATCTTTATGAACAAGTCTTCGAAAACGCCTTCGTTTTTCCACTTGCTGAAGTAGTAGAACACAGTGTTATAAGGAGGGAAATCTTTAGGAAGCATTCGCCACTGACAACCTGATTTTA
>JAZRXL010000038.1:0-6807 GCA_045600225.1 Paludibacteraceae bacterium | reverse complement strand
CTTGACAATTTCAAACTGGATGTAAAGAAGGATTCTCTTCGTGAGGTTGTCTATGATGCTATCAAGGATGCTGTTGAAGAGCATCTGACGAAAGAAGACCAGGCTCAAATGGAAAAAGAAGAGAAACTCCGTTCCGAAGGTAAGCCTGGCACTGTTTTAGAAGCTTACCAAAAGGCAACCCAAAACAACGCTGATGCTATAAACAAGTTCAACAAGAATACCAGAGTCATCAAAAAACAATATAAGGTTGTTGCAGATGCTTTGTGTGAACTTCTTGGCAGGGTGAATCTTAGTCCTTATGAGAAACCAAAGTTCAAGGATGAGAACGGACACATTCTGCTGAACTCGTTGTATCTGTACCCTTGGTATTATTTCAAGTGCTTCTATTCCAGCAAGCATGTGCGAGGTTTCTTTAAGTCCATTGCATGGTCTATCTGGCTGATTTGCATCGGACTTCTGTTATTCATCGCCCGAGACAATGCAATTCTCCAGAAAGAGAAGAACATAAATCGCTATGTTCATGCATACTTCAGCGACAATGAAGAGGTCATGATGGAGCTGGAAGGTATCGACCTCATGTTCTCTGATGAGAATCTTAAGCCTATGCCTATCAAAGACTATCGTGAGTACATGAATGAGCGCAAAAAGGAGGCGAAGAACAAAGCCAAGTCTGGCAAGCGGAAGTAACCTCAGGATTTACTTTTCCCTCTTGTCAATGCTGTGGCAATAGCCAAGTGTAACGAAACTTTCTATTCATCTGTTGTTCCCAACTGGATTTGTGGGATTCAATTCGGGAACAATTAACCCACTGACATTTTGCATTACTGCTCAATATCAGTGGGTTTACTTGTGTTGTTATCAATCTTAGATAGATGATTATTTGACAAAATGACAGTATTTTAATCAAATTTTTCATTGTCATTTTGTTTATTATATTACACAAATACAAATTGTAAGGTTGTAAATTTTAACATTATGCAATACGGACAATATCTATTTTTTACGAATAAAATGCTTGAAATCTGAGCCGACCGTGCCTTTCTGGAATGTGGTTCCGATCCTTTGCCATTCCATCTCGTTCTTGGTGAGCTTCACGATCTTGAATCCTTCTCCAGAGTAGTCGGACATGTGTGGATCAAGTAAAAGTATGTCATTTTCCATTCCTGTTGTAGTCTCAAAAGCACCGACTATGTATGTTCTCTGGACATCATGATCGCCTGCAAATGCATCATAGTAATGGACATCAACAGTGCCGTCTGCATTGAATGTGTACGTCTCGCCGCCTTCTGGGGCATAGTATGGATAAGCGGAATAGTCATCCACCCATTTACCTAAAACATTCTCTGTTGAGATTTCTAATTCATCCTTATCACAGGATGTAAATGCGAATAGTGACAATACCACAGTCGCAAGTAAATAGTTTAATCTTTTCATTTGTATAGTCTTATTGATTTAGTCATTAAACTTACCATTGGCAAATCCAAAGTACTTTGTAAAGAATGCCTTTAGTCTGTCAAGAACATGCTCTACCTTGCCTTGGCGGTTTGCATTTGGATCGAATGGGTTGATTGGAGGCATAATGTTGTTAAGCTCCAGACCACCTTCAGGAACATAGCCACGAGTAAAGGCCATTTCGATGAACTCCAAAGCCTTGTCACTCTTCAGGTGCTCTTCTGCAACCAGTTCAGCGAACTCTGCCTTCTTCTGTTCGTTGAGATATGTCTGCCATTCCTCATAGACATCGCCTGTTGCAGTCATGCTTTCTATGAAGCGTTCGATAAGCTCCTTCTTGTCTCGCAAGTCGGCACTTGACTCGATGGACTTGACAATACGTATATGAATCTCACTATCCTGACAATGGCTGTCATGATACTGCTTTACCAGATAGAGGATGTAATCAATGTTTACCTCCACCTGCTTTACGAGCTCCATTTCAAACTCAATGTCATCATTTACATTAGTCTTATCGCCATCGTTGTGAGTACGATAGTAATCATGCAAGTCAATGTAAACGCTTGTATAGTCTTGGATTTCTCTTGCTGTAAGCGGATTGAGTTCAGCGAACTGATCAAAGCAGCTCAAAAGGTTGATGAAGCGAAGAACAGTACCAAACAGTTTGATGAAGTCACGTTCCTTCTGTTCTCCAACAGGGATAGTACCAGGAGGGACGAGAGCCTTCAATTCTTCAACAAACTCAACATAGCCCTTAATGTGCTTGCCCTTCTCGTCTGTATAGCCGTTGAAGTAGTCTTCAAACGGACGGAGTATCACTGTACCCTTGGCATCAGCATCGCCAAAGAGTGACAGAGCCTTGTTTGTCTGGTCTTCAAGATTGCGGAAGCATACGATGTTGCCGGCATTCTTCACTGAGTTCAGAATGCGGTTTGTACGGCTATAAGACTGTATCAGACCATGATAACGCAGATTCTTATCTACCCACAGAGTATTGAGTGTAGTGGCATCGAAACCAGTCAGGAACATGTTCACCACAATAAGGATGTCAATCTCACGATTCTTCATGCGAAGAGACACATCTTTATAATAGTTAGGGAACTTATCTGCTGATGTGTCGTAGTTGGTCGAGAACATCTTGTTATAGTCCACGATAGCACGCTCCAAAAAGTCACGGCTGCTTTCATCCATGCCTTCTGTGCTGTCAGAATCTTCATCCTCAATTTCTTCGCCTACCTCGTCATTGACACCATAAGAGAAGATTGTGGCTATTTTGAGCTTTTTGTTCTCTGGCAATTCTACCATTTGCTTCTGGAACTCATTGTAATACAGTTTGGCAGCATCAATGCTTTGTACCGCAAGCATGGAGTTGAAACCGCTGAGTTTAGCCTTTTTCCTGACTTCCTCATAGTCCTTTTCTCCGTAGTGCTTCACCACGTCAGCAACATCATTCAACTGCTTGAAGATGTAAGAACTTGCCTGTTTTGTCTGCTGGGCATAATGCTCCAGAATATAGCTTGTGACATTGCCAATGCGCTGTGCTGACATCAGAGCTTTTTCACGCTCAATGTCCCAGACCTGAGCGTTCTCGATACTCTTCTTGCTCTTCATCGTGCTGACATAGGTCACACGGAATGGGAGTACATTGTGGTCACGAATAGCATCTACAATAGTATAGGTATGAAGTCTTCTGCCAAAGACATCATCTGTTGTTCTGAGGTTGCCACGACTGCCAGAAACATTCTCGGCAAAGATAGGTGTACCCGTGAATCCAAAGATATAGTATTTCTTGAACTTTTTGACGATAGCAGCATGCATATCGCCAAACTGAGAACGATGGCACTCATCGAACACCATCACCACATTCTTGCCGAAGATCTCATGTGTTGGGAATCTCTTAATTAGCGATGTGAGTTTCTGTATTGTGGTGATGACAATCTTGCACTTTGGATTCTTCAGCTGACCTTCCAGTATCTTAGTCGATGCGTTGCCGTTAGCAGCACCTTTCTGGAAGCGGTCATACTCCTTCATTGTCTGATAGTCAAGGTCTTTTCGGTCAACCACAAACACAACCTTATCAATGAAGTCGTATTTGGTAGCCAACTGTGCAGCCTTGAATGAGGTCAGGGTTTTACCAGAACCTGTTGTATGCCACACATATCCGCAAGCGTCTATTGTGCCTTGCTTCTTCATATTGTGAGCACGTTCTATCTGGTTCAGAAGTGCCTCGGTTGCAGCAATCTGGTACGGACGCATCACAAGCAACAAGTCTTGCTCAGTCAGCACACAGAAGCGTGTGAGGACATTCAGCAAGGTATGGCGAGAGAAGAATGTTGCCGTAAAGTCAACAAGGTCATTGAGTACCTGATTGCTGGCATCTGCCCAATAGCTTGTAAACTCAAACGAGTTGCTTGTTTTAGGCTTATTTTTGTTCCCTCCTTTTTTAATCTCATTGATATGGCTATCTCTGGTCGTATTGCTGTAGTACTTTGTCTGTGTGCCATTGCTCACTACAAAGATCTGAACATACTCAAACAATCCATTTCCTGCCCAGAAAGATTCTCTACCGTATCGGTTTATCTGGTTGAAAGCCTCTTTGATGCTTACACCTCGCTTCTTTAACTCGATGTGTACCAATGGCAAACCATTCACAAGGATGCTGACATCGTAACGGTTCGGACGTTTACCATTCCACACCTCGTACTGGTTGATTACCTGTGTGCGGTTGGCATGAACATCATCCTTCTTTATCAGATAGATGTTCTTTTCCTCGCCATTGTCGCACTTCAATGTCTTTACAAAGTCGGTTTGGATTGTCCTCGTTTTGTCAATGATTCCTTTGCCCTCAGAGGCTATTTCTGTTTTGAAAAAACTGCTCCACTCATTATCTGTGAAGTGGTAGTTGTTAAGTTCCTCCAGTTTAACACGCAGATTGGCAATGAGTTCATCCTCATTGTGTATCTGGGCATATTCATAACCCTGACGCTGGAGTTGTTCGATAAGTGAACGCTCCAAGTCGGCTTCGGTCTGATAGCCATCATCAGCAACCATTGCAGGACGCTCATAGTGAGCCACAACGGTGCTGGTGTTGTTTTCTGATAATATGTTATACTGCATCTTTATTATGCTGCTTGATCAAATGTTAGTAATTTGTTGCGATAATACTCGTATTGCTGACGGCGAGCCTCAATCTCAGCTGGCAAGCCAATCTGCAAATCGGTAGTTAGGGCTTCAAATCGGTCGAGAATAGAAACTATACGCTCTTGTTCCTCCATTGAGGGAACTGGAATAAGCATATCACCGAACATATTCAAATCAAGGTCGATTACTTTTACACCCTTACTTATCTTCTTCTTATAATTGAAGAAATAGGAAGTCTGTAAAAAATATGCAAGATACTTTGGATTCAAGGTGTGTCTGATGAAGCAAGCATGATTGCTAACCAGAATATCATCCTCACCAAGCCATGCAAGGCATTTTCCAACATCTTCCATGTTCTCACTTGTTACTGCCATTACAAGGTCTCCCTTCTTAGCAAGTCTTTTTCCATTAGCCAACTCTTCGCTGACATAGGTAAAAGTCTTATTGGCAAAAGTTCCGTATCTGGTGTATATCTGACCATAATGAATACAAGGTGTACCAGTTTCCGTGAAGTCTTTCTTTGAGTAAGCAATGCCACGATAAATGGTTCCTATCTCATTGATTTTCATCCATGTTACCTGCCTAATACCCCCCCTATTTCATTGAATGTCAGTAACTTATTGCGATAGTATTCGTATTGTTGCTTTCGCGCTTCCAGCTCCGCTTCCAGCTCCGCTGTAAGCGTAGTCATTTTGTCAAGTACTTCAACAATGCGATTCTGTATCTCCATAGGAGGAAGAGGAATCTCAAATTGAGAATATGTTGAAATCCACTGTCTTGAATGTTCCAATGTCTCATACTTAATACACTTCATCGCATAATAGATGAATCGAAAATTTGCTTCTTCGTTGCAAGGAGTCAACATTTTCATAGCTGAACTTTTAACCTTGAAATCGAAATCAACCCAGTGGAATGATGTTGTAAAATCATCAAATATAATTACTGGTTGTTCTTTAGATGCATGATAAACTCCATTTGTTTCATCTGTGTAGCCCAATATAAAAGTTTGACCAGCAGTCAAAACAGGAGTACCATTATCCAAATAATCCTTTGAAGATACTTGATACTTTGTCGGCTGTTCATACTCCAAACAGTCAGCCAGTTTTATGCGCTTTACTCCATTAGGGCAAAGTCGGTTAATCATATCTTTTATGCATTCCATATTACAGACCTTTGATTAGTTCTTTAATTTCAGCTCTTAAGCTACATTGATGTTCAACTATGCGTTCAATCCTATCATTGAGTTCGTCAATGTCAACTTCAACATTAGTATTCTCTAACTCAACATAGGTTGACACTGACATATTGAAATTGTTTGCTTCAATTTCTGCTGTTGTGACAACCTTGCTAAAATATTCAATCTCAGACTTATTAAACTGAGTTTCATAGATTTTCTCGATGTTCTCATCGCTCAGTTTGTTCTTGTTTCCTTCGTGAATGAACTCGTTGCTTGCATCAATAAAGCATACTCGATTGTCTGGTTTGTTCTTCTTCAGAACTATAATACAAGTAGCAATAGAAGTACCAAAGAACAAGTTCTGAGGGAGCTGGATGACAGTATCAACATAGTTGTTGCTTACCAAATACTGGCGAATCTTCTGCTCTGCACTTCCACGATAAAGCACACCAGGGAACTCGATGATAGCAGCTGTACCTTCAGTTGAGAGCCATGACAGCATGTGCATTGTAAAGGCGAGGTCTGCTTTGCTGGCAGGTGCAAGCACACCAGCAGGAGAGAAGCGAGGGTCATTGATAAGGGTTGGATCATTTGGACCATCCCAAGGTATAGAGTAAGGAGGATTTGACACGATGGCATCAAATGGCTCTTCATCAGAGTGACGAGGATTCTTCAGGGTATCGCCTTGCTGAATGTCAAAATGGTCATAGTTGACATTGTGCAAGAACATGTTCATACGGCAGAGATTGTAGGTCTTCAGGTTGATTTCCTGACCAAAGAAGCCATCAATGACATTCTTCGTTCCAAGTATCTCCTTGAATTTCAGAAGTAACGAACCACTACCACAGGCAGGATCATAGACCTTGTTCACTGATGTACGACCGCTTGCAGCAATTTTCGCCAGAAGGAAACTAACCTCGGCAGGTGTGTAGAACTCACCTCCCTTGGTTCCAGAATTAAGGGCATACATCTTGATAAGGTGCTCGTAACAGATTCCGAACACATCAAGACCAGAGTCCTGATACTTTGCAAATTCG
>JAZRXL010000037.1:0-3356 GCA_045600225.1 Paludibacteraceae bacterium | reverse complement strand
TCAAGAAATAGACAATCTGAAGGAGTCTTATGATTCAAAGATGGAGATGGTGAACGATGCTATTGAGTCGGACAAGTTGATAACGAACTATCTCAATCACCATGTTTCCATCATGCTCAAGGCTTCCATCCTGGATCAAGTGTTGACTGATGCAGCAAGGATTTGTCGAGAGTCGCGTGATGCTACAGCCCTGGCAGAAGACACCTTCATTGATGATCGCAACTTCTTGCGATGGAACGATGTTCTGAAGACCGGTATGCAAGTGTTCCTGGCTGGCATCAATGGCGCAACCAGTGTAGCTCAGACCTCAGGCGGTGGCGGAACAACAAGCGACATGCCTTGGCGCGAAAAGGACGAAGACTACCTACATTGGGCTTGGCGAGCCATGCAGTACGCTCATGCCAAGCACTATCCGAGAAAGATGTATAGAAAAGGACAAGGAATATAAGCTACAAAAGAGAAAATAATACGAGGCTGTAATACATTTTCCACAGCCTCGTAATACTATTGGTCAATAGATTCATTATCATCTCGCTTAGGTAACCAAGAAGAGGGAATTGTTTTAATCTGTCCTGGTGTTGGATTTTTTACCCCCAAGCTATGTTTTGCAAGGCATTTTTTTATCAGATTGGGAAAAACTCTTATATCTGTCTCCTCCAAAAATCCAAAACGATATTGAGCCCTCATCTCGTTCAAGACCTCAAACAGAAAAAATGAATCCTTAGGTAGATCAATGATATACCTCTCGATAAGATTATACCATTTAGGAGGCCTACATATTATTAAGAGTAAAGCTATTTGTTGTTTTATTAAAGGAGTTGCTGGATGTTCAAATGCATCATATAACAAAGGAGCGATTTTGGATGCATAAATATCTTCTTTAAAAAATCCAACCACGTTTGTCAATATTACAAACAAGATATTTTTAGATCGTTCTTCTTCGGTTTCACCAAAATCATCAGAGAGCAAAAAACCTGCACCACCATACTCCGCTCGTCCTTTTGTAGCTAAAACGGGAATTAAAGCAAAAAGAACTTTTGCAATCTGTAGCCATCCTCTAAATATCTCTTGGAGAAGTTCCTTTTTTGTTTTTGCATCAGCATAATCACTATTTCGAAGAGCGCGAGATGAAGATTTAATCTCTTGCATCAAATTGTATACATAATATTCCTCGAAGAATTCATGAATAACAATATTTTGATTATAAGGAGATAACTGATTATATTGATTATCTTGAAATTTGTCCTTGATTGCTACAGGTAAGCCAGAGCTCAATACCATATCACTAACTTCTTGTTGCATTCGTTCAATTTGTTGTGGTTCAGGATTCCACTTTGCAAAACGATAAGGATTAAAGGTGTCTGGTATGGACATTCTGGCAAAAACCGTGTCGCAAGTGGCTTTAATATCTTGAAGCAATACCAGAAGCGCATCAGTTCTATTTCTGTCAACGCCTATATAGAATTCTATTATTTCTGGATAATCTAAGTATTTTTTTGATACAAAAATATAATTAGCAAAGTCCTTGTTAGCATGCATCCTCAAAGCTGAAAAATATAATAGCCAAAAACCAGACTTGAATGAAACCGACCCATCCCATTCAAACAAAATATTATTCTGATATAGTATATCATATAAGTTTTTTACATCCAACCTAATAAGATTACTATCACAGAACTCATTAGATTTTTTGCAAAATTCATCATAACTAAAGGTTGTACGATTCTCTCGTATCAACATTTCACAAAAACACCCCATGATAAATTGACAATCTTTTACATCAGGAGTCGTGTTGTATTTAGGTAATTCTGTAAATTCAAATAGGACATATAGGACATCTTCTAACATTTGACATCTATTTACAGGATTATTGTCGAACTTTTTCTCATCAACCTTTAAAAGAGTAAAACAATTTTGAGGTGTTCGATGAATATTAAGGGTAGTAATGTCACTTACCACCTTTTCTAATAAGGTTTCGTCATCTGCAATCTTTGCATAACGATTATACTCAGTTACCACGTAGCGTACCTGGTTACGTGTCATTGGCAAAAGTGTAAGAGGACGGAATTCTCGATCTATAGTTATTTCATCTTGTTTGCCTTTTAGAAATTTTGTTCCTTCAACAGTACGCATTAATAAAATAGGCGTTTTTGGAAATGTTTCACATACAGCTTTTAGTTTCTTTATTGCCCCATTTTCCGATGGAGACCATTCATCTATAATAATAGCTTCGATATGAGTATTGATGTCAAGTCCCAACTCTGCACAATCTTTACTCCTATATTGTTCTACATTATGCGCTTTTAGTCTTGTTGAGTCAATATAAAGCCAGTACTTACCTTTTTTCCAAGCTTCAAGAACCATATAGTGGGATAGGCACGTAAGGCCGAACTGAGGGGGAGCTGAAATTGCTAGCGAAGAAGGCGAGTCGACAATATCTTCAATTTTGACATGGCCTGTTGTGTTATCATCAGGATTACTAGAAATTTCACTTTTTGAGCTGATAATTGGGTCTATCCAAATACTAGGCTGACCGCTAAACAGTTTTAACGACTTGTTCAGTCGCTCCTCTAACACAAAGTGAACTCTAGTGAGATGTTCTGCAGAACTAGGGTCTTCACTCGCATAGCAATCATTGAAATACTTGTTCAGATGATTGCGCAATTTTGATTCAAAATCACTTATACCTTCATATACAGAATACATGCATTTCTGTCCAACAACATTGTCACGAAAATCTCGGACCTTTTGATATTGGACTAAATCAATTTTGCTGGGGTTAATTACTTCATCGTTAAAGTAGAACATGATCTCCATGTTCTTAAGTTCCAATGCTTTTTTATATGCAATCTCAAATTCCTCAACGGTTCCGGACTCGGCTCTATTTGTTGGAGCGCCAAAACGAGTATACATAATTCCAATAAACATATCATATTTATCGGCCACTTGACGATTAATTACATCTTGTCCATCAGCACCAATTCCCGGATGAACGTCTTTTTCCCATCTTAATGACTGTAATTGAAATCCATAGGGAATACCTATTCCGTTATTGATATCCTCAAAAACCTTTTCACATGTATCTCTTTCCGCTTGTGTATCTCCAGGAGATGCAATAAAGCACTTTATAATTTTCTTTTCTTTCATACGTAAATAATATACTATAATATGCCTGTTTCCAGGCGTTTAACATCTATTTCGAAGCTCGTGACAAACTGAAAGAAAGCACTTGTTGGTGTGCAAGTGCGATGGCTGAGTTCGGCGATTATAGTTTTACAACAGTTAAGATTTATAAAATTTCATACACGTGCTCAGGGCAAAAGTCTTGACCGCTTAACTGTTGAGACCAGTTTCAT
>JAZRXL010000036.1:0-9105 GCA_045600225.1 Paludibacteraceae bacterium | reverse complement strand
TAATCCTGACCGTTGGTGCTCACTCTGGCATATATCACTGCTCTCATAACTCTGATGTTTTATCCACGGCAAAGATACGAAAAATATCTATAACTATCTAAGCTAAAGCAGTTTAACCTAAAAAATATTTTTGACAGGAAATGCTGCTGTCAAAAATGGGTGCAACAAAGATTAAAATGATACGGAAATCATTTTGATACGGTGGTGACGGCTCCACGGGGTCCAAAGGTTTCGAAAAAGTTGCTTGCTCTCCGAATTGGTGGCCAGTTCTCCGAATTGGTTCTCCGAATGCAGAATGCTTTAAGGGTGATTGTGGACATTGCACACCGGTCTCCGGTTTGGAACGGCTCCACGAAGGTACCACGAGTCCCCTGCTCTCCGAATTGGTTGCCGGCTTTACAAAGGCAAAATGGTCGGAACGGTGGGGAACTGTTGAGACCGGTGGGGATTGGTGTGGGGATTGGTGTGGGGGATGATGGGGAGGGGTGAGGTCGGAGAAAACTGAGCCAATACAATCATCGATAACAAACGTGATTATCAGCGTAATAAATTGAAATGAAGAATTTTATTGCCAACTCAAAAAAAATTGTATTTTTGCAGCATCTTTCTGAAAGGAAAAGAAAGATAAGAAAGCGCATTTGCCGCCTTATTCCTCAATGGTGAATCTGGACAATTCGCTAAACGTAGTGGGAATAAAGTCAAATGAAGGCTTCCATTGTAGTGTCATCGTATGCTTCACGATACACCCCAGTGGAGCATTTTCAGTGAAACTTTATTTTACTACACAAGGAGTCCAGACCTTACCATTGAAAATAAGGTTGCTGAAAAAGGCTCCACTTTCTTTCATATATGTTGTTAGCATCTCTTGAGCCAAAGATGCAAAACTTTTTTCGGATATATATGGAAAAAACATTCATTCTTCATTCTTGGAAGACCAACGAAGAAATTTGCGTTGGTTGGAATAACTTTCGTTCAGAAGGGGTATGTGATGAATCAGGTACAATGGTGTGGTGGACAGACGAGAATGGCATCAATCATTCTGCTATGGTAAAAGAAACCCCAGAAGAGGTTAATCAAATAATGCAAAAGTCTCTGATAAGACAATAGATTTTTATTTTTAGTATATTTTCACTTAAAAAATTATGTATTATGCCAACATTATTTTACAAAGGTCCTGAATGTGCTCAAATAAAGAAGGGTATGATGATTACAGTGGTACCCGGAATAGGACATCCAAGTCAAGTTCAAAGAGACGACATCGAAGAAGCCCTAAAAAGAATAGGGTGTGAGCCTGGAGAAATCAAATTCGCAGGTGCAGAAAACTATTGGGAAACAGAAGAAGAACATTTTCAAAGAATGTCTGCTCCTGCCACGGAACAATCATATACAGAACAATCTAATAAAGGTTCTGGAGGTGGTTCTGGTTTTTGGGGATTTGCGGCTGGTGCTGCGGCTGGTGCTGCTAAAGCAGTAGGTGGCGGACTAAAAGCGGGTGGAAATTTTGTAGTTGACAGAATTGACCAAGCGAAAAAGGAGCGTTTGGAAGAAGAATATCGGGATATGCAAGCCAAGAGAGAGTATTCAGAAAAGCATGGTCAAGAAATCGCTGATAAAATCAAAGAATTACAAGAAAAAAGAAAAATAATTGATAAAGATAATTCGCTAACTGCTTGTGTTCGTTTACAGGAACAATTAAACAGTTTGTCAGAAGAGTATGTGCTCCAAAAAACAATCACAATGGGAGATTCAAATCTCAAAACACTTAGCGAAAAGTACAAAACATTGATAAACAAAACCATAAAGCAGTTTGAGATTCCGAAAGAAGAACCTGAATTAACAGAAATGCTTCAATATATGGTCGAGAATGCACGAAAAACCGATAAATTCTTTTCGACAGACAAGGAAAAAGGGGACAATGAGACTAAAGCGGACAGTTGGATAAGTGGAGCAATGTTTAGCCGTCTTGAATATTTAAAAGCATTGTATCCCAAGCATCCAATAATGAAGATTTATAATTCAAAATTAGCAAAACGAAAAACGACAATGATATTAATTGGGGTGGGAGTTGCTGTACTTATTGTGTTATATTTTATGTTTTTGGCATAATGTTGCCATAAACAGCTTGATATTGAACACTTAAATTGAGTATGAGGTGAACACTAATCGGTGATGTTCACCTCTTTTCGTGTTCACTTGTCTTCTCTCACACTACCACACGTTCGGTTCCGCATTAGAAGGTTCCTTAACCTTTTGACAGTGCGGACTTGCGCCTTGGTATCAAATTACCTGTCAGTTTTCGCCAAATGCTGCATCTTCCACAAGGCCATCGGATGGTTTTCCACTCGTCCGATGATGCTTGAATCGTCAAAGAGCAGGCTTGGGGTGTAGTGTCCGGCATTGAATTCCTCCACGAACCGCTTCTCCTGCTCGGAGAAATCAAGCAACTCTGTCAGGAATAACGACACCACCCGTTTGGCTTCTTCAAAATCGAACTTTTCCGACTTCCGAAGCATCGGAACCAGAGTTGCACGAATCTGCGGATAATTTATCGTGTCACAGAAAGACAGGTAGTACTTCACTTGCGGCAGGTCTGAACCGCCCACGGCCAAGTAGAACAGCACCATCTTGCGGAGTAGGTCGTGGTCAAACTCCTGTGCCAATCCCCTGTTCACCATCTGGTACACATCGTAAAGGTCTCTGCACGTATGTCTCTCTACAAACGCCTTGATTTTGCTGGCGAACAATTCTGTCGGATGGAGTGTCCTGACCGTAAATGCGGGTAGCCCTGCTATTGCAGCACTGGTCTCCACCGTTGGCAAGATGTGGTTACGCATCATATAGTTTATCTCTATCTTGATGTTGTCACGGTTGCCGCCTGCATTGGTGTACATATACACCCACGAGTCCAGTGAGTGTGGATTCTTGGTGCCGGGGTGGAGGGCGTAGCCGTTGAGCGACATATAACGCTGGATTGTGTCGGTTATCAATGGTCTCTCCTCCAGCATCTCCTCCCGTGTGCAGCGGCGGTTGTAGTCCAAGTCAATATCCACAGACAGACGCGGCATATCGAATATGGTCAAATTTATGGCCGTTCCTCCTTTCAGGGCCAGAATCTGGCCGACACGTTCATCTTGGTTGAGGAAAGACAAAATCTCCGTCAAGCGATACACCTTCTCCAAGCTATCGCGTACAAATCCTGTCTGCTGCGACAGTTTTTCCAATTGGAACCTATCAAATACCGGCATAACTTCCTTGTTCTAAAAACGATAAGATATTGTCGGGTGCATAGAGACCCCATTCCCTATGATATACACTGTCCTGTGAATCGGACTGGATGCGGTCTATGCCCTGCGCCCCACGGTCACGGCAGACATCCAAAAGCGCCTCCCCGTCCTTGAGATTGTCCAAAAAGTGCGACAGGACAAACCCCGCTTTCTTGTACAGTGCCCGTTTGTCGTAGGCTTCCAGATAACGGATAATCATCTCGCCGTCAAGATAAGGGATGGCGTTCAGGCACTGGCACAATTCCTCCAATCCGCCACAACGGTCAATCCGGTCAATGCAGTCAACAACGGTACGGGACAAATCCGTCACCCGTACCAATGCATCCATCGGCGGCACCTCCACGCCGATGTCCAACTTGGCGCTGCAATATTGGTAGGTCATCCCGTCACATTCAAACCCGTTGAAAAGCGAGCCGCTTGCAACGTATGTGGTGAAGAACACCTGATGTGCAAAACCATAGTACTCGAAAGCGGAATGATAGGCCACACACGCCGTCGGGGTGATGTGGGACACTATCTGGAATCGGTTGACCTCCATCGCCTTTGTCCCGAGATTGACGGCTGCATACAGGTTCCTTCGGACACGTTTGACGAGTCCCGCGCCAGCATAGCGGTTCAACAGCACCAGAGCGGAATGCTTGTTGCCGACAATGGATGCCGCTTCGTCCAAAGTGAATATCCTCAACTCGTGGAATTTCTCAAGATAGTTTAGCATATTTGATTTTTTCTGCAAAAGTACACATTTTTATTTATTTTCAATGTGCTTTTCAAAAAAAATATATTTTCCACTAAAAAGAAACCCCAACGGATTACTCTGAAGGTGTAGTTGATATTTGGTGCTGTGAGCTATGCTATCACACCGCCCACTTTCTCCTGAACTCATCTGTGCTGTGGATTTTACCTATAATCTCTTTAAACCTTCTCTCGTACAACACATAGGACTCGTTATACCCATCTTTCTCCTCAAAAGTATCATCACCAAAACTAATTATATTGAATATTCTTGTATTAGTGTTGGTAATGATACTTTCCTTCTTTCTTTTTTTAGAATACCCTCTGTCTTCGAGGTATCTTTTAAAGGTCGCTATGCTAACCTCTATACCATTTTCTTTAAGTATTTCTATCCACTGTTTCTGCGTTATCTTGCTTCCGTTATTCCAAGTAAGATTATGGTCAAAAAAGAAGTCTATCTCTTTATACTTCTCTTCTTTCTTCTCCATTCTTTTCTCTGAAAGTATTTCATTGACCACAGCTCTCTTACTCACTCTGTTCCTATCACAGTAAGAACTGCTCACCTTAAACGAAGGATGCTTAATCTCTTTGAGTTCCTTTGTTAAGTCGGCCTTCATAACGGAGTCCAGGAGTTGGAGGATGTTCCTTTTGCTAAACTTCAACTTCCTGTCGGGGTTGCAGATGTCGTAGTAAGTCATTAGGATTGCCACAATCTCCCGAAGGATGTCGTCCGCTGACGCAGTGGGGTTTAGTTTCCGAAGGATGATGCCGGTGATATATATCTTGGTGTGCCGGTCCTCGCCGTCAAGCCATTTGCCGTAAATCTTGGTCTTGTTCTCCTTGTCCCAGCCGATATACTTCTTGGGGATGACGTAGTAGTCGCCACAGACCAGTTTTCGCTCATCCTCCTCGTCAGGGAGGTAAGGGGTTTCCCTCAAAAGGGTCGAAGCTCCGAACATACTGCTGTACTACGAAAGGAAGTCCTCATATTTGCCACAGTCGAGGAATGCCGAAAGGACATCCGCCTCCAATGTCGTCCCGCCGCTGCCGCCGCCCGAACTAACACCACCCGCCGGTTGCTTGGGTTTGAGATTGCCGCCCTTTTCCTTCCCGTTGTCTAGAACAACATCCCTATACTCGTCTGGAAGGGAATAGACTCTGTGGGTGTTGTGCAACTCACATCCCTTGCTACCATTATAGTATTGGTTTGCCCTACGGAAATCCACAGAGGTCATATTGTTTGCCGTGGTGATGTACTTGAACGCCTGCTCGTATTCCGTCGCGTTGCAGGTGGGGGTGTCCAGTGCGTACAGTAATCTGAATCGGTAGATGTGTCTGTCGTCGCCGAACTTCAGTTGGGACTTCTCGACATTGCCGTTCGAGGGGGTGGTGTAATAAAGGGTCGGTTTGTCCGTGAGAGTGCTCACGTACTCATTCATCTCGACCGTGCTGTCATCCACGTCTATACAGATGTAATCGGACTCCCTAACCCTATCCAGTTTTCTGTCCGTGGGACAATAACAGTATCCGCTGCTGATGAATGACGATAACAAATCGTTGGAAACTGTCATCTGGTTGAACTGGATTTTTGCAATTTCGTCCCCTTTGGGTTTTTCGTTGTAATAGGTGGATGAGATGTTCATTCTTCCGCTGAAATCATTTTCAACTTTGTATTTCATAATTGCAAAATAGAAATCCCTCACGCAGGGGGAGGTCCATTCCACACCTGTGCAAGGGATATTGTTTTTACTTTTGTTTCGTCAGATGGACCCTGACAGTAATGAAGTCTAATGATTGTTGTCGGAATCATCCCCGACCATAGTAAATATAACAAACCCGAATCCTTTTGATGAGTGCCTCGTGAGCGTTATCCCTGGATTCTCGGACGGCGTATCGGGGATTCGGAGACCAGGAAAGGCTGTTTTATACAAAACTAACTGAAAACCAACATATTATAATATATTAGTTTCTTCACCCTCTTTCTTGGCTTTTATCTTCACAGTAGGTTTTTCCGAAATTCGGACATCCACTTTGTCTGATACAAAATATTCTATCTTGTACCACGTCCCGTGCAGCTCCCCCCAGTCTCTTATCTCCTTCCCGATGGTCGGGGACCTCCCTGTACTTGCCGAAAGCCAGCAGGAGACCCTGTACGTCGAATCCTTCATTGGTGGGGATTGGGGCACGGAAAATCACGGTTGGGATAGTGATTAGACCCATTTCAGCCCTCCTTTCTCAACGAGTTCCAACCATCTCTTCCTGCTAGTAAGGTGCGTCTCAAAGAAGTCGTTCTCATCAAGTTCGACTTCCTCCACAACAGCATATTCGATGTCTGACTGGATAACATCTAATTCGTAATCGTTCCAGATGGGGTCACGATAGGAGAATGGGGTGCCATCCTTTTCAAAATCGTATCCGAACTTAGTGATGATTCCCTCCTTGAACAATTCGGCAATGACAAGCACGTAGTAGATGTAATCGGTCTTAAATGGACATCTCTTCCACTTTTCTTTGTCTGCTACAAAACCGTAGATTTCAAGTTTTTCGTTGTTGTCATCCGGGACAACAACAGGTCTGTCAAATAGTACCAAAGTATTCATATTCAATATTTTATTATACTGTATTTATGGTCTATTTCTGTTTTTCTCCGTTCTCCCCTTTCTTTCCTTTATTATATATTATTACAAATGAGCCTTTTTTCGAGGCCATCTGACAGGTATGTCCCATAAATATTATATGCGATACAAAATCTAATTATAAGTATGGAAAAATTCAACAATTTCGAGACTTTTGTCCAATCTCTAAATGAGGGCAAAACACAAAGGGAGACCGCCATCCGAACAGCCGTCGACAAATTAAAGGAACGCTACGGCTACACCAATGACAAATTCGTGGAGAGCGTCAAGGAGAAAGGGGTGGATGAAATCAAGAACTACATCGTCAAGATTTTGGTTCCTTTTTTGAAACAGATTAAGGCCGAAGAAAAGATGCCGAACGGCTTGCTCAAATTCGACTATGACGGCCTGCTGTCTGGGCTGGTCTGCTGGTGCCTGGTTGATTTGGAACTACAGATAATGAAAAAACAAAAACCAAATTAGGAGAAATGCATAGAGTAGTATTATTTTCAGAGCCAGTATTAAGAGAAGGAGACCTCGTGTTTGGAAAATTGTATGCCGGAGGGGACGGAAAGGAGATAACGGACACTGCCAAATCCGACTACCTCCGTCTTCTTATTATGGAGAAGTGGGACAACGATGAAGGATGCAAATTTAGAGAAAAAGAGCACTGGATACTTAAAGAAGACGAGTCTCAGGATTGGTGGGAGTACGACCCGTGCAAGTACACATTTGTCAAGGGCTACGAAGGAATACCAGACCAGTTCGTCGAGTTGTGCAATTTGGACACACAACAGGTGGCTGTCATCTCCGGATGGGTTCCGTTACGGTTTGCAGACTGCAGCGATGACGACTACATCATCAACAGGTCGTTCCACGACTCGATAATGGGGTCGTATGACAGCAGATGGGAGTACGTTGTTGAACCTGTCTGTGACGACTTGCCGTTTTGAATTACACAGGGGGGGAATCCTCATCGTTGAATTTTTATGGCATTTTTATGAAACGCTCACCGAGAGGCGAGCGTTTCTTTTTGATGTGGAATTCGAAAAATCTAAAAATCTTAGCTACAGATAGTTAGCGTTGTTTTGTGTTGAAATTTTTATTATATTTGCCGTGGATTTAAGAACAACAAGGGTATGAAACAAAGAACAGAAGAAGAATGGCGCCGCTTGCACGAGAATACAGCGGCACAAATCATCGCCGCCAAAACTGCAAACCAACTCTACTCCGATTGGTCGTGGGAAAGTATCGTGTTTGATGCCATCGTGGGTGCAGATACACTCATCAAAGAGCTCAAAAAAAAGGAAGAAAGAGAATATAAACAGATAACTTCGGAATAATAATAGGATATGTCGTATAGAAAAGAGTGACTATGGGACGCACAAAATTCAAATTTGACTATTGGATAGAGTATTATGATGAGATTGAACTATTGAGAGATGGACTCTCGCTTCGTCGAGTTCGGAGCAAGACGGGACGGAGCATCAATACCCTACGTAAATTGAGAAGAATATTCAAAATATGACATTCAGCTCCAATATTGTCCAATGTCTTCAACGCTCGCTTATCGGTGGGCGTATTTTTTTTCACTTTTTCGTTTTTTTCACTTTCCATTTGTTATATTTAGAGAAAATAGATGTTCAATAAATATTTAAATTATGCAAGTATCAAAAATAATCAAGGGAAGTAAGAACACTTCCACCAAAACCATCGCAGAAAAAATTGCAAAATTCGCAAAAGAGGACTGGTTCTTTGACTCTGTAAAAGTAGATGAGGAAACGCAAACAATCACCTTTGGGGTAAATGTATTGTCGGTACGTGTAACTATTGATACACTGGATGACGATTGGTTTCGTGTCCGTTTTGACGACAGTAGTAACACTGTGAGATTTGTCACAAACACTGATTACAGAAGAATTTACAACCTCATTGAGACGGTTAAGGATGAATTTTTCTCGTTGAACGACAAGATGATGGAATTGAAACTCTCTGGTTGGAAAAAAGTGGTCGTAAAAAGGATAAAGAGGTACCGTTAAACACTTTATTTTAGAAAATTCCGACGATGACCCTCTCATTCTAACAGTAATTTTCCAACACTCACCATCTGGTGGGTGTTTTTTTTCGCAATTGCAATTCTTGTAACAGCACCCCCGGTCCCATCCGCCAATCTTTTCCGGCCCTCATCCCGCCCCATTTGCCTTCGGCAACCGTTTCGGCATCGGTCCAGACAGCATTCAGACCGCCCCGAATGTTTTCGAATGCATTGATGTCGTATCAAAACTGGCCCCGTATCAAAATAATCTTTGCCGCCCCCATTTCCGGCATCCCATTTTCCTGTCAAAAATATTTTTTAGGTTAAACTGCTTTAGCTTAGATAGTTATAGATATTTTTCGTATCTTTGCCGTGGATAAAACATCAGAGTTATGAGAGCAGTGATATATGCCAGAGTGAGCACCAACGGTCAGGATTA
>JAZRXL010000035.1:0-11663 GCA_045600225.1 Paludibacteraceae bacterium | reverse complement strand
TGTGCTTACTCTTGCATATATCACTGCTCTCATAACTCTGACGGTTTAACCACGGCAAATATACAAAAAATATCCGTAACTATCTAAGCTAAAGCAGTTTAATCTAAAAAATATTTTTGATATGAAAAAGGGCTGTCAAAAGGACGAATACAAAGATTAAATTGATATGAACCGACTTTTGATACGGTTGAGTCTCCGAATGTCAAGGGATTCGAAAACATTTGGAGATTTCTGAATGCAGACCAGACTGGGGGTGAATGGAGAATATTTGTGGCATTGCTGAATAGGATGTCCTAATCGCCCAAATTGAATTGAAAGTGTCAGGAACAATAGCGGGTTTTTCTCATTCTCTATTGAACAACAGGAAATTAAGGCGAAAGTATGGAGTGTTTCCTTCAAATCTTGGAAACAGACAAATACTATGGAGCAGGGTCATAAAAGGTCTGATTTCTCTTTTCATAAATACAGTGTTGGTATCATATCAATGTAGAACTGGCGGGTTCATACAAAGAAAGAAACAATGAGGTTCATCGGGCAGAGCCGCCACTCACCCGGTGGACTTCTTTTTTTTACACTATGGATAACGATTGGAAAAGGTTTGCATCAGCCATAAAAGGAGAACTGATGTACGAGAAAACAGACCCGAAGACAAAGCAGATGTTTTGGTTCAGTATGAAATACCAGCAGACAATGTACGAGAGTCCGAAAAAATTCAGGAACTACTACGCCTTCAACACAGAAGGAACGTGGCTCAGGTTCCCGACGGAATACAGGAAAAAAGACGGGAAACCGAAGACGTTATTCTACCGCCACAAAAAGGATGTCGTGACGGAACTGGCGTTCTTCTGCCGCTTTCAGAAGATGATTGGGGTGGAGACCAAAGAGGAACTGGTATATCATATGGCTTGCTTCCTCGGCGATGTCGTGAAACTCTACAAGGATGTTTTCACCCCGACCAAAGAAAATGTGAAAATACTGACCCTAATTGCCGAAAGAATCCTGAAGACGGAATGCAGAGAAGAAACATTGGAGAGACTGAAAGACGACAGGAAATTTTGTATCGAGCCCGAAAGACTGAAGCATATAGACGAATCGACGAAAAGCGTGATGAGGAACAAAGGAACGAGATTCGCCAATTACCTGGGCCTCTGTGAGAAATATGACGAATCGAAGTCCAAGGCGGAAAACGCTGTCCTCTGTGGGGTGAGCGAAACCACAATCGCTCGATTCAGGAGAGATAGGAACAAACTCGAGCAAGCATACAACACATTCTACAGAATAGATGATTAAAAACAAGTATAGTAGAAAGACACATAAGAGTATAGTAGAAAGACATAGGGAGAGTTCTTGGACTGTGTCTTTCAAGCATACTCATTTTTTTATATAAGGTGTGTCTTTCTAACATACTGCCTGTGTCATTCTAACCAATGAATAATATATTCATATTATTATATGTGAATATATATATTCACCATATAATGAAGGAGTAAAAGGATTTTAGAAAGAGTTATGGCGGTAGGATTCATAGGTGTATCACATAAAGTTATTCAGGAAATAAGATAGACAATGAACTTACTGATTCTTTGTTGGCTGACGCCAACGACACTCCCTACTCGCTACGCTTACGTAGGGAGTGTGTTTAGGAAATGGGTAGGAGGGATGGTGGAGTATCTTTATTTATAGTATTTTTCTTTAACGGTTAAGTGAATCTATACGCTCAACTCCTCCTGCCGGGAAACAACCGTGGAACGCCCCCGAAGCCATTTAAAAAAAGATATCTCTTGTTTGAGATTGAAAAAAATCACTTTGGTATTTCAAAGACCTCCCTTTTTGTTATCTTTATATCAGTAAGACCACTAAATGACTCTCTTACGAAAGAAAAACATAGTGTTTCATTTTAAATCATATTTACATAATGAATAAAAGAAAAAAACAAGTACTAGATAGAGTGAATGAACTGTTGGGTACAAATCTTGAAACCCTTGACTGGGAGTGGATTTCAGAAAAACAGAAATTGTCGGAGAACTTCATTCGAGAATTTAAGGACGACGTCGACTGGTGGAGGATATCGTCTAAGCAAAAATTGTCAGAGAACTTTATCCGTGAGTTCCAGAGAAAAGTCGATTGGAGATGGATTTCGTGCAAACAGAAATTGTCGGAGGATTTCATCAGAGAGTTCAAGAATAAAGTCGATTGGTCCGGAATTTCAGAAAAACAAAAGTTGTCGGAAGATTTCATCTGTGAGTTCAAGAAAAAAGTCCATTGGATGTGGATTTCGTGCAAACAGAAACTATCTGAAGACTTCATCAGAGAGTTCAAGAACAAAGTCGATTGGTCCGGAATTTCAGAAAAACAAAAATTATCAGAGGATTTCATCAGAGAGTTCAAGAACAAGGTAAATTGGTCTGTGATTTCAGAAAAACAAAGGTTGTCGGAGGAATTCATCAGAGAATTTGTTGATAGGGTCGATTGGTGTGAAATTGCAGTCCGACAAAATGTGACGAGAGACTTCATCAGTGAATTTGAGAACAAGGTTAGTTGGTGGAAAGTATCAGAGAAACGCAACTTGCCAAGGAACCTTATCCTGGGGTTCTCGGACAAGGTGGATTGGTGTCGTATTTCAAAATCCCAAAGACTGTCCGAATACTTTATCCGTGAATTCAAGGATTACGTTGATTGGAAGGTGGTTACACATAAGTACAACCTGTCTGATGGTTTTATCCGTGAATTCAAGGATTACGTTAATTGGAAAGAAATATCCAAAAAGTATGAATTGTCTGATGACTTTATCCGTGAATTCAAGGACTACGTAGATTGGAAAGGGTTAACCTACAAGTACGAAATGTCCGAAGACTTCATTCGAGAGTTCAAGGACTACGTAGATTGGAATGGTGTATCTTTCCAATACAAGTTTTCTGAAGACTTTATAAGAGAATTCGAAGACAAAGTTGATTGGAGGGGTGTTTCCTTCCACGAGGGTTTGTCGGAGGACTTCATCCGAGAGTACGTATTTAAAATCGACTTTGATTCGACATGGAACAAATACGAATATCCGTGGTAACACTTTTGCAACCGAAGCAGGAACTATCACATTTTTTTACTTTCGTAATTTTTTTAGCCCTATCATCTAAAAAGATTTTGTATATTTGCAACGTTGTTCGTTCCGAAGTCCGAACGGGCGGAAGGCGGGCGACAGACATATAATAAAGGCGTTGAGTCAACGTCTTATCTGCGGCTCTTGAGAATCTCGCAAATTCAACAAAGCCCACAAGATAAGGCAATGTTCTATGCCCCTTGGTTTGTGTATCCGTTATAATTTACACAGCGTGGGCTTCGGCATTGCTTATCCTTGGGCAAAGGCAATGCGAGAGCCTTCAAGAGCGGGATGAGCGATGAAACTCGGATTCCCGCGCTTTTTTATGTGGTCTTAAATGAACTTTTTTTGTCCGCAATTGGGAGTCGGCGGAATGGCGATACTGTAAAGTCGATTAATATGAAAATTTTACAGAAACCGAATGCTACTGTAGGCCAGTTCGTAAAAGACCTGGAGCTGACTGTGCCCAAGCGGCCGTATCTCCTTTTGGGGGATTCCGATTGCGATGACGATTCCAGTGAAAGGTATGTGTTAGGAGTCAAGCTGCAAAAGGACATTGCCATATTGGAAACGACCTCGAAAAGAAACCAGGCGGCCACTGCAATGCAACTGCTGTCGGCATTCCGCACTATGGATGCATCGACGGGGGTGGTGTTGCAGATTGGATGGAGATTGTTGGACATCGAGCCGGTAAATTCATTATTCAAGCGTTTTGGCGTACCAAAGGAAAAAAAGGAAGGCGACACCATCTTCTGGTGTACCGAAAACACAAGCTATAGTTTGTTAAATTCTGGCAGAGATGTGCGGCTCCTCACCACGCAACAGTTAGAGACCGAAGTGAAAAAAATTGATGAGGAAGGATTCCTCGATTACGCAGTGGTGCCAATATTGTCGCACGGTAATGGGTTGAGGGCATATCGTGCGAATTGTTTGCGGATGTGCTATGGCAAACTCTGCCTGTGCTACGACAAAGGCGAGGAGAAGGACAACATCACGGTTGGCGAGCTTTTGGAAGGGTTTCCTGCTTGCGCCGAGTTTATGGTAAAAATTAGCGGACGTTACTATACCGTTGAAAACGATACCGATTTCTGCTCTATAGCCAAGTTAAGCAGTAAGAGTCTTTTCACCATCCACGTTGGCGAAATGGTGTTCGACCCCAATGAGATATTGGAGTGAAGGAAAATTTGAATGAACCAAAAATCGTATAGCTTATTATGGGTGCTTTAACGAATATGACAGAAGAGTCTTTCAATGACAGCGTAAGAGAAGATGATATGGTTATGAAATATAGTCTTGACGAAAAATTCAAACCCCGAGACCTGACCCCGGAGGAAAAGACTTTCTTGAACGCCTTGGTAGGCTATACAATGCGTTTGGATAAGTCGTTGTTCTTCCAGATTTCCGACCTTCAGCGGCATACCAGATTAGTATTCAGTCTGAATGGTGGTCGTTTCAAGGATTCCAAACTCCCCCAACGTGATGTGCTCGAAAAGGAGTTAACTGAACTGGCAAAGATGCTGGAAGATTTTCGGGAAAAGCTGTGGGATGATAGATTACCGGAAGAAAACTGGGATTTGTACGAGATATGGGAAGAAGAGTGGGTGAGACAGAACGAGAAGCTGAAGGAATTGTTGGACAATCCTGGGAAGAGTGTGGATTCGACTCCTATGGGTGTGTATTACAATAGAAGCAGTGAGTCCAAGGTGGTTCTTTTTGTGGACGCCATCGAGGAGCGTGCCAAGCACAATCCGTATGACACGATGCTCCTGATGGGGAAGGTTCTGCTACACGAATATTTCCATTCCTTCCATTTCCACGCCGGAACCGGTGAGGGTAATCCACTGAAATGCATTGAAGAACCAATGGCAGAATACGGCAGTCTGGTGATGTTGGACAATGTGGCGTCATCGGGGTCGCCCATAGCCAAAGATGCAGAGAAAGCGCTGAACTACGCATTGGGCTTTGTCAAGAGCAAACAACAGCATTCGGTGGATACCGCTGGCTATGGATTCGGCGCCTGCCTTTACGAAAATCACAAGGAAGAGGCCTCCAATCTGATAGCACAATACGCCAATGTCTCCTGTTTGCTGGACAACGGTTGCAAAGATATTTATAATTGCCGTTATTTAATATAGACCAATATATTTATGAGTAAAGAAAAAATTGAAAACCTGTTGAAGGAATCTTGTATTGGACATGATGTTCCTTATGAGAAATTAAAAAAAGATATTGTTGTAAAAGACAATTCCGTTTATTTTTCTTGTGGATGGTATGTCGACTTCTGGAAGAAATATCGCGGTTGTATCTTCTCAATAATTGGATACAAGGGGATTGGAATCCATCGTTGGGGACAACATATAGGTTCAAACTACAACGAAACATTGAAATCAATAACTTTCAAAAAAGAAGACAATTCAATAACAGTCGTGTCTGATAAAGACGGTTTGGACACTATACGTTACGGTACTTTCAAACCCGATGTTTTCAAAGAACTTTATGAAACCGTACCAGATTTTATTCAGGAACATAATAATAAAAACCTGCTTAATTTTACAAAAAAGGAGGATGAAGACGGATATCTTGTCTTAAATTTCAAATAAAATCAAACAAAAATCAAAAGTTATGTCAGCAATTCAAGTTAGAGACCCTAAGGGGAACTGGTCAGAAGAAGTGCAGGGAATTGATAAGTTGTACTTCATCAAACAGGCAATCATCACGGAGTACCGTGATTTATATGAGCAAACGGAAGGTGATTTCTTTGAAAATGCCTCGGTAGGTGTTTGTGTTGACGGCAAAGACATCTTAATAAGTGAAGTCACTGAAAGAGGGAAAGAATGGGCGATTGACTTTTCGTCTATTGAGGATATTTTGACAAATGCAAGGTTTGTTGAAGTGGGAGAAGGCACTCTCCATCAAATGGCCAGAGAGGATGAGTACTTGTCTGCATTCTACAAGAAGCTTATTGAGTATGCCAATATTCCGCCAAGTGAAGAAACAGACTATTTTGACGGATATAGCCTGATGTTAAAGTTTTCCGACGAAAAATACACCTATCGGCTTGAGTCCCCTGAGGCAGGTAATCTGTATTTTGATGGAGTTAAATTAAACAAGGTTGAGGAGAAATAGGCTCCCTGAACATTGTTACAAATATTGCCATTCAAAGTACGGCATTATAGTCACAATCAAAAGTAAAATGATATGGGTAAAATAGACATTAGCAGCCTCATAGAAAGTATTGAAAACTCCTTTATAGACAACGGTTTTGTCTTGGAAGTAGTGAGTGTTTTCCCCGAAGAAGTGGTTAATGAAGTAAAATACAATGATACTTTCAAGAGACTCTCGAAGCACCCTGACATTACTGAAGCATACCAATGGGTCAAGATAGCTTATGGAAATACATTTGCTTTCGTGGGAATGAAGTCGGATGAAGATAAACTTGAAGTCTTTGTGGATGTATCTGAAGATTGTATAATTGATGACTTTGAGCAGATGCTTGTAACTGGTATTAAGGATTATGTATGTGATGCTGGGATAGAAAGTGTCTTATATGAATCCCCCAGTGGTTCGAGAATACCACTTCAGCGATAGAATATAGAATAATCACAATGAGCTTTTTTATAAAATCACAAAAAATATGGCAAATGAAATCATAGATGGGAAAGCAATAATCCCAAAATGGCAAAAAATTATTAAGGTGGGAGACTTTAGCAATTGCGATGATTTGCGAAGCATCGTAATTCCTTCGTCAGTTACGGAAATTCAAGTTCAGGCATTTTTTAATTGCCAGAACTTGACGAGTGTTGAGATTCCTTCGTCTGTAACAAAGATTGACATTGGGGCCTTTGATAGCTGTCCAAGACTGACTCATATTACGATATCGCCAGAGAATAATGCTTACTACTCACCTGATGGATGTAATGCTATCATAGAGAAAACGAGTCATACGCTTATTTTGGGATGTCAAAACACAATTATGCCACCAACGGTAAAGATAATAGGAAGTGGTGCATTCTATGGCTGCGCGGGGCTAACCTCCATTGATATACCTGATTCGGTAAAAGAGATTCAAGAAGAAGCTTTTAGAAATTGCAAGGGTCTTGAAGAAATCACAATCCCCGATTCTGTGACTAAGATTGGAGAAAACGTATTTTATGGATGTTCTGGTCTTTCTCGTGTAAAGTTAAGTAAAACGATAACCGAGATTCCAGATGGATTATTCCGTCGTTGCACTGGCCTTGAATACATCGAAATCCCCGACTCCGTGAAAAAAATTGGAAAGTATGCTTTCTATAAATGCACAAGTCTTAATTCCGTACATATAGGAAAATCGGTAACAGAGATTGGAAACTGTGTGTTTGAGGATTGCACCAGTCTTGCTGGCATTGTTATCCCAGACTCTGTAAAAAAGATAGGTGCTGCATTCGTTAATTGCCCAAATTTAAGGTTGGTGTGTATCCGGGATGCAAAAATCACCGACAATACGGGTCTTGACTCTAGTGTGAAAAGAATCAATCCTATGGCAAGAAAAGAGGAAAGAATGACCTGGAATGATGAAGAGATCAATTTGGCGTTAGATTATGAAATGTGGTACTACATTGACACTTCCGAAAAATAGTAAAACGCCTAAATAATCGAGTATATGGGCATTTTAAGTAATCTAACCGATGAGTATTTTGATAATACCATAAGGAAAGAAGACTGTATAAAATACAGCATCGACGGAGAATACTCAACACGCAGTTTGACTCCGAAGGAAGAGGCTTTCCTGACGGCATTGGCGGAGTACAAATTGTTTCTTGGACATTCACTGTTTTTCCAAATCAAGGACCTTCAGCGGCATACTAAATTAGTGTTCAGCGGCAGGCGCATCGAACGAGATAAGTTCCCTTCCGACCTTGACAAGCTGGAAAAAGAAATGAGTGAGCTGCGTGCGTTGATAAAAGAACTTGAGGAAAAGTTGGAGCAAAGCATACTGTCCGAAATGGATTTGTCGTTGCTTTATTTCCTGAAAGCGCAGTTAGAGGTGTTGAATGGTGCTACAGACAACACAGGTCTCTATGAAAATCAAGGAGAATACTTGGGTAGATATTTCGACAATTATGGCGATTCAATCGTTATTCTTTATTTGGATGCCATTGAGGAATGTGCCAAGAGGATTTCATGCGACCCAAAGTTCTTGATGGCACAGGTGCTGCTGCACGAATACTTCCATTCGTTCTATTCCCACACTGGAACCGGAACTCGTAATCCCATTCAATGTGCAGAGGAACCGATGGCAGAATTCGGAAGTCTGGTAGTGTTGGACAGTGTGTCATCTTCGGGAGCAGCCATTGCCCAAGATTCAGGCAAAGCACTGACATACACTTTGAATTTCGTCAGAGCAAAACAGGCGTGCAAGGGGCGTAATGCTGCGTATGGATTCGGTGCTTATCTATTTGATAATCACAAGAACGATTACCGAACTCTGATTGCAGACTATGCCAATATATCCTGTTTGTTAATTAGGTTAGAGAAAACGGCCATAGAATATAAGTACCTGCTGTACCCGACATACCCACGCTCTCGCCAAATCGAATACTCTGCTTATAACAAATTGAAAACATTCTTGAATTCCGGGAGAATAGCTGTGCGAGAAGATACACCAAGTGGGTTCGCTAAAGAAGTGTTCAAATTCCTTGATATGAAAGGGCTGCTTGACAAGCTTGCACCATATCTCTCTGTCTATCCGTCTCACAGAGTGGCAGTCACTCTTAAGGGTCACTTCAATTTGAATGGAATATTTTGGGATAATTCTTTCCCCTTAAAAGATAAAACTCCTATTTGCTGGTTTGACGACGACATTGACTTTGTTATCAATGGACAATCATATCTTCTATCACGAAGATGGAGTAGTATTAATCCCCCAAAAAGCATCATACCATTGCAGACTGACGAATTGACAAAGATGATGAACTATGTTTATCCGGGGCAATTTAACATTCACCAAACAGGCAGAGATTATATTTTAATTGAATTGTAATTAAACACCTTAAAACAACAATATGCACATTTCAAAATCAAGATTTATCAACTGGACACGCTGTCCAATGTATTTCCCGATGGAATTGAAACATAACCCAACGAGGAAAGGCGATATTGATGCCGAACAAGAACACCGCAAGGAAATGCTGGAGGAATTGGCTGAAAGTATGGCGTCGTCAGGATTTCCGGAGGAAGAAGATGAGCAGTTTGATGCCACGCCACGTCCTGAACTTGAGGCCCTGCTCCCCTACTACAATCAGGTAGAGGATGAGGCATTAAAGGTAGCCAAGAAGTATTTCCACGGTACCTTTCAAAGCCAGAAACTCTTCGAATACGAGTTACATGGCCACACCTACCGCTGCTATGTGGACATCTACAATGAGAACGAGCAGGAAATCAACATCATCGAGGTGAAGGCCACCACCAACAGCAAGTACATCTTTAAGATAGATGACAAGGGAGAGAAGAAAGGACTGTTTTTCTCGGATGCAAGTCGTGGAGGAACCTCATATTCATTATTTGTCAAGGACGGTAACATCTGGCGCTTCAATGAGGCAGACAGCAAGGTGAACGACTATGCTCTGGAAAAATACAAACAGAAGAAGGAATCTCTGCTCAACAGATATAGTGACGTTGGAAAATATCCACACGATCTTGCCTTCCAGAGATATGTCGTCGAACACGCCCTCCGTCAAGCAGGTGACAATCGCCCTGTGAACTTCTACCTTGCCGTGCTCAACAGTGAGTATGTGTATGACGGTGCTGTTGACGAGAATGACAAGTGTCTATACCACGATATTGATGAACAGGAGATTGTCACATTTCTCGACTTGAACGAGACCACCAAAGCGTATCAAACGATAATCTTAAAGGAGATTGCCAGCCTTGAAAGTTACATTTCCACTCCACACGATGTAACCAAGAAAGTCAATGTCGGCAAGCATTGTGCTTGGGGAGAGAACACGGAATGTCTGTTCTGGAAACATTGTTTCCAAAATCTTCGCAAGGTGCCTGACACAAATTCGGCAAACAAGTATGTGGATTTTCATGGATTCAAACTGGGCAATATCGCCGACAAGTACCAGCTGATAAACGAGGGGTATTACAAGTTTGAGGATGTGCCACTGGAATGGTTAGAAAAGGAAAAGCATCTAATCCAACGTGATTGCTACGACAACGATTCGGAGTATGTTGACAAGGACAAGATGCAGTATTGGTTCGGCCAGCTCGAATATCCCATATACCACTTCGACTTTGAGACATTTGCCTGTCCGTTGCCTCGCTTCCGTGGCGAAGAGCCGTACCGACAGTCGGTGTTTGAGTTCTCGCTGCATATTGAGCGTGAGCCAGGCGTTTGTGACAAGGAGGAGGACAACTTCATTTTCCTCAACGAAGAGTGCTTTGACGATGAACGTAAGGCGTTGGTTGAAGCCATCATTGACCATTTCGAGTTTAACGATGACGGCACACTCAAAGGTACTATGCTTGCTCAGAACACAAGTTTTGAGATTGGACGACTCAAAGAACTGTCAAAACTTTTCCCCGAACACAGTGCCAAACTGCTTGCCATCTGTGGCAAGTCTGCTGACCTGATGCATCTGCTGAAGAACAATGAAATGTATAAAGAAATGGAAAACGCCGATGTCTTCAATTACTATCACAAAAACCTCTCCGGCAGTTATTCCATCAAGAAGACATTGCCAGCACTCGTACCATCGCTCACTTATGAAGGTATGGATGTTGGCAACGGCGTACAGGCATATATTGCCTACATCAACTACGACTCACCAATACCCACCTCCTTCGACAAAGAGAATGTGATGAAGACCAAAGCAGAGCGTCGAGAAGCTCTGAAACACTACTGCCAACACGACACCTGGGCGATGGTGGAGATATTGAGAGCGGTGAGAAGGAGAATCAAATAAGATTATCCCGTTAAAACAAAAGGACAAATGATACTTTCAACAATACTGACAATCGTGATTGTGGTGATCGTAATCAAGTTTTTCGGTCCCATTCTGCTTGACATTCTTGTTAGGCTCTGGGACATTTTAACCCTTCCATTCGCACTTGTCGGAGGTATTCTCGGATTCCTTGTAGAGGCATTGCTGTTTGTCGGTCTGTTGTGGCTGGTCGTGACGTTGTTCGGACTTTAACTAAGAATAGTTGGGCTTATACTTGGGGTGTGAAACGACCGGTGGATTTCTATGTGGGACCGAATCTGATGGGGCGATTACTGATGGAACTTCGGGATAGCTGCCAGTTGGAATACAATCCACTATCCCGATTCCATCTTTCACTTCGTCCTGCATTCAGAAATCTCCAAATGTTTTCGAATCCCTTGACATTCGGAGACTTCGTCATATCAAAATGATTTCCGTATCAAAATAATCTTTCCACACCCCATTTTTGACAGCCCTTTTTCATATCAAAAATATTTTTTAGATTAAACTGCTTTAGCTTAGATAGTTACGGATATTTTTTGTATATTTGCCGTGGTTAAACCGTCAGAGTTATGAGAGCAGTGATATATGCAAGAGTAAGCACA
>JAZRXL010000034.1:0-4410 GCA_045600225.1 Paludibacteraceae bacterium | reverse complement strand
ATCGCATTCCTTCCTGATTTCCTTTGCTTCGGCTTCGAGTTTCTGCTTCTTCATTTTTGTGGTGTAATACCACACCAAGCCGATGATTGTTGCTACTAACAACAATAGTATTGTTCCTATCGTTAATTGCTTTATATTGTTATTCAGCGTGTCAATCTCTTCACTCTTTTTTATGTTGTCATCAATGAAAACGCCGTTAGATGCCATATTTTTATTATATATACGATCAACGTAAACATTTAAAGAATCTGCATACATCATCGAAAGTGTTTTGTCGTTGTGTTGTAAAGCTATTTTTAATAGCCAAAAATATTTGGAATACAACTTGTTATCATTGTTAAAATTTATTTGAGAAAAATATGCGATAGACTCATCATACTGCTCTAATGTATTGTAACAATTCATAATAAGGTATAGTAATGTATTATTAGGACTAGATGTCATGTTCAATGCTTTTTGTCCACAATATAATGCTTTTTGCGGTTCATTAAATGATAAATACATCCATCCTTTTTCTGTTAGTGTATTTATTATTGATGTTGTATCTTCTAAATAATATGCCAACTTTTGTGCTTGATTGTAATATATTGTTGCCGAATCTTTTTCATTTAAATAGACATAACATTTACCAATATTATCTAATATATAAACTTCATTATTTTTGAAAGTAGGTTGAGATATTTGTTTGAAATAAAACAGAGATTCTTTAATATATGGAATAGCTTTTCTAGGATTATTTGGTCTTAATAATACTCCTAATTTCCTTAATCCCAGATAAGCAGTGTAGTATTCATCACGTTCTTTGGCTGCTTTGATGGATGCCAACAAGCAATCTTCAGCTTGTTTTGTGCTGTCGAGATTCGCATAGTACTTTCCCATGTAGTACATCGTCTGGGCATAAGGTTGCTCATCGCTGTGCTGGCGATAGTAGTCGTAGGCAATGCGGATGAGCGAATCGTCATTCACGATGATGTCTGCCTTGTCCTGCGACTTGGTATAGACAAAGCAATAGTGAGCCAATTCTTGTGCTGAAAGTCCGTTTCGGTCGATTCCATCGAGGATTTTCAGGGCGCTGTCGGGATTGGTCATGCACAGACTGTCAACAGAAGACAGCATCTTTTCCGTACCACCTCCACTGCATCCAACGAGGATGACAATCATAGGAAGTAAGATATAAACAAGTCGTTTCATATTCCTTTGTTTTTATATAAATTCATATTGCAAAGATAGTGCAAATCGAGCGAAATACAAAATAAAAGTTAAAAAACTTTTATTTTTACTTCCGAGTGCAGCCTATCTCGCGGTAGAAAGATAGTGCAAATCGAGCGAAGTACAAAGGAAAAGTGGTAAAACTTATATTATTGAGTCATCATTATCCATAGGATATAATTGAATTGCCTACATTATCCATTGTCAATTCTACATTCTACATTATACATTGTCAATTATACATTGACTCCGTCGAACTGAAGTTTCTACATTGTCAATTATACATTCTACATTATACATTGTCAATTCTACATTCTACATTAATATGCTGCATCCTATCGCGAGGGTTTGTTGATAACTGTATTTTGTGCATATATATGGTAGCGATAAAACTTGCAAGAAAAACACAAAAACTTGCAAATTTATCACGAATTTGCAAGTTTTTAAGAGATTCTATCAGGTAACTGGATTTATCTCTTGATTATTTGTTTTCTTTGTCAACTATCGGTGTACATAGTTCATCAAACTTATCGCCTTTTGTATATACAGACTTGACACGATTAACGGCAGTCTTACACAGTAATCCACGTACTACCAGAGCATCAACATCATTCTGAGCTGTTGTGTGGCATACATTAAACCTGTTTTCTAATTCTTTGATGGTCAACATAAGACGAGAATTGTCCCTAAACAATGACAATATCATGGCTTGCCTTTCGTTGATACCCCCCAGATTATAAAAATCAAAACTTTGCTGTCTCTGTATAATCTTTCTCTGGATATAATTTTTCAGTTCTTTAAAAGCTAGATCCAGAACATGCAAATGGTATATGACAAAGTACCCCAGGTCATTATCATCAGATTCGGTTTGAAGGAATGCACGTTCATAGCTCGACTTGCTATTATATATTATTTTAGAAATAGAGAGGTATTCCGTCAGCCAGTATCCATTGCGCAACATACACCAATAGAAAATAGCGCGGGCAGTTCTACCATTGCCATCAACAAAAGGATGCATGTATGCAACCATAAAATGCAAATATATAGCTTTTAATATGGGGTGAATAAATGCGCCTTCTCCATTGCTGGTTGAATTGGCAAACTTACATAGCAATTCGATTAATTCAGGGAGTTCTTTTGCTGGAGGTGGTGTGTGAACCACTTCGTGAGTTATTCCGTCTTCTACTACTACGTTATCTTCTGCAATACGGAATCTTCCTGCATCGTTTTCATCATCGAGTGTTTTTTTGGTCATCATCCGATGGATTTGTTGAAGCAGCTCTGGAGTCAGTTCCTCATTCTTATGTTCGGATATAAACCGAATTGAGTCATAATTGTTGCGTATCATCTGATCAGAACGGTTTTTGGGGGAAATGTTCTTACGCAACATGTCCTTTGCTACCTTCCTGGTCGTTGCGGCACCTTCCATCTGACTTGAAGAAATAGCTTCTTCAATGATGGACGACACCAAAAACATCTCCCTTCCGTCATCTGGAATAATGGATGTGTTTCCCCATGTACCACCAAAGTTCATATCAAAATAATGGCACAATTCTTGCATGCGATTAGTGACAGGAAGAATGAAATGTAATTTATTTAGTTGCCACCCACCTATCATGGTTCGACTAAATTTTACAGCGGACCATAATTCTTCAGCTGATACTCCTTCGGGGCGTCTTTTGTATTTCAAATCCGACCAATACCAGTATTCACTATTTGCTTTTGCGACAATTTTCATTACATCTGGATTCTGGAGTATTTCCATAGTCCGTTGCGATGCATTCATGTTAGTTTTTGGAGCTTGTTCAATCATATCTTACATATTTTCGCTGCAAAGATATAAAAAAACTTGCAAATTTATCACAAACTTGCAAGAATTTTATTAAAACTTGCAAAATTTCCAAGAATTTGCAAGTTTTTAAGAGATTCTGCAATCAACAAAGGCTCCACAATGAAGTGAAGCCTTAAGTTGGTTCAGAAATCATCGATGATTTCGAGGGCAAGGGAGTTTCCCTTGCGCAGTTCGTGACGTAGATGTTGCATGATGATGGAGAGTGCTTTCAGACTGCTCATTACCCAGTGGCACCCACCACACTCTACCGTACCCAGTCCTGGCAGTATGCATCCTTCGGAATCTTCGGGATAATTGCCGGGGTGAATCTCCACATAACTGAATCCCGGTACATCGTGCAGTAACGGTACTGTGCGACGGTGGCGCGGAGAGTAGTACAACGTGATGCGGTACGTACCAGCAGGAACGGCCGTCTTGCCTGCCACCTTCTGTTCGCCTTGTTCGAGGTCGCGCCATGTGGGTTCGAGCGTATAGATCCGTTTGCCATCAATCTCCATCTCGCCTTTGGTTGACAGTGCGTAGCGAAACGTACGCCTCAATGTGATTATAGACAGTGGCATATGAAAGTTCTAAACGTTCAAAGGTTTGCAAGGAAGCCGTGAATGCCTGCTGCCGACATGCATGAGGCAAGTCCAAGAGCACTGGCAAGGCCAGTCAGCACGGCCACGATGATTTTTATCACGAGACTCAAAGTCTCTTTCTTCTTGTCGTCCATAAGCGATAAAAGTTATAAAAGTTATAAAAGTGCAAAAGTTATAAAAGTGCAAAAGTTATAAAAGTGCAAAAGTTCAAAAGTGCAAAAGTTCAAAAGTTATTCTTTTTTTGAAAATAAACCAAGATAAACACTTTGTAAGTCAGTCGACTTCCTTCGTCAGTCTTGCCGTCGGAATTGTTGCCAGATATTATGAGCTAGCTCCTATCTCTGTCATCAATCCCACCTGCATCGCTATGCGATTCCCCTGACTTCCAAAGCCATAAACAGAAATATAGTTTAGAGTGTAGAGTGTAGAGTTTAGAGTAATTCTCAATTCTACATTATCAATTGACTCCGTCGAACGAAAGTTTGACTCCGTCGAATTAAAATTTCTACATTATCAATTATCAATTCATATAAGCCTGTTTATCTTTGTTTATTGCTCTACCGGAATGTGGAGCCATCACCGGAGGGGATGGTGGAGGTTGGTTTTGATTGGCTGTCGGGAAGTTTACTTACCAGCAGACAAGGAAAGCAATCGCCAATGCTCAGAGAAGCATCACATTCTGGGAGAGGGTTTATTTAGGTTTATATTCTTTAAGAAAAATCATAGTCGGAGAAAAGAGCAATGGGCTATCGGTTCACGGTTATCTGT
>JAZRXL010000033.1:0-55924 GCA_045600225.1 Paludibacteraceae bacterium | reverse complement strand
GTCAAAGGAGAAACACTAATGAGCGGTGCTTCGGCACCGCTGTGTGCGAATGTAAAGATTTTTCCTTGGAAAAATCGCATAATACCCAAGGTATGCAAAAATAAAAGAAGAAAATTCTTGTTTCAAATGAAAGAACCGTGTATATTTGTATTGGTAAATATGTTGTACAATCAATTGCTAATATATAATAGTATGAAAAAAAGACTTTTTTTAATTTGGGGTAATTTGTTGTTATTGTTGTTCTTGTGCGGCCAGGCAGCTTTCGCTGCTTCTGATGACAGAGTGATTCCTTTCCACCTGACACTCAGTGATTCCACAGCAGGAAGTATTTATACACAGGTAAACCACAATTACAAATATCGCGAGGAGCATGGTTATAGGACGGATACACTTTCTGGGGATTTTGACTACCATACTTCTACCGATTCGACTGTTTATGTTGATATATTTCTCAACCAAGGGTTCCGCTTCCTTGGGTGGAGTGATGGAGAACCTCGTATGCATAGATTATTCCCACCTGAGTACTTCGACACGCTTTCTGCGGTGAATGTGACTGCCATAGTGGAGGTGATTCCTATCTACCATATTGAGTTGCGATCTTCTGATCCGGAAATGGGAACAGTCTTGGGTGGAGGTGATTATGAGGCTGGTGATCCTATTTATAAACAAGCGATAGCAAAATCCGGTTATGTGTTTGATTCCTGGAAGTCGTCGAATGGTTATTCTTTGACAAATGCAGAGGGAAATGATACACTTGTCGCATTGTTCAGAGAGGTGCAGTATACATGCGGCATCTATCCATTTTTAAGTATAATTGAGTATTATCGTGGCAATCAGATAGAAGATACAACGATCTCTTTGTTAGACACCATTCGTTTTGTGAATACAAGAGACAATAGGACGATCTATAAGTATGGTGACACGCTGAATGCTCTTGTGGGGGATACATTGATGGCAACTGCTATTCCTTACGAAGGTCATCGTTTTCTGAAGTGGTCCGATGGATCAACGGATAATCCTAAAATGTTTGTGTGTGGTGCTACATCTTACGATAAAAGTATAGTGGCTCGTGCCATCTTCCAAACATATAGAGAAGATAGTGTGGATGTTGTGCCTGTTAGACTATCCGCATCAGATGAGAAGATGGGAAGGGTCTACGCTAATGTAAGTCATCATAATCATAGTTGGATTTCAGATACATTGGTGGGGGATTTTGAATATATGGTGGGAAGAGACACAAACCTCACCATTTATGCCATTCCAGAGTTTGGTTATGAATTCTCTCATTGGAGTGATGGCTCTACGAAATCGGAGAGGCATGAGAATGAATTTACGAATATGAAACCAGGAGACACCCTCTTTTTGACAGCCTATTTTACAGCGAAGTCTCTGTATAATATCACCCTCATTTCGTCTGATTCGACAATGGGAAGTGTGAAAGGTGGCGGTTCGTTGCCAGCTGGAAGCATGATACCCAAAGAGGCTATTCCAAATATGGGATATAAGTTCAAGGAGTGGAAATCGTTGAGAGGATATTCGTTGAGCCAAGTGCAGGGACACGATACGATTGTTGCCTATTTTGAACCTGTCGTATGTGAAGTAAGAGTGCAATCATACTATTTTTGGGAGTATGAATATCACGGAAACATATCGCATGATTCAACCGATTACGGTATAAAGGATATTGTATATGTGGACAATCTTTCTACTAATACACATGACACATTGAATGGAATGACAGTATATGAAGTGTCGATAGGAGACACCCTAATTTTCACCGCATATCCCGAATCGGGTCATGAGTTTAAGTATTGGCGCACAAATGGAATCGAGACGTCTAATCCATATAAGTATGTGTGCCAAGGCGAGTCATATATCAATATTATCGCATGTTTCTACGATACAGTTTCTGCTGTGGTTCCTCCTATGGTAGATAGCGTTTATGTAAAGGCCTTTGCAACGAATGATTCTTTGGGTTATGTCAGTGGAGGAGGCTATTATACAGTGGGCGATACTGCCCTTCTCCGTGCGGTGGCTTACGAAAACTCGGTGTTCGATCGTTGGAGTGATGGAGAGACCTCTCGTGTGAGATCTGTTGTGTGCAGAGACACGATGACCTATTGGGCGATTTTCAAGAGAGTTGGAGGATGGAGTGACAACCTTGCCAACGAGCCAGTGGAGGTGGATACGGTTAAGAACGCAATTTCAATGATTATCGACCTTTCCTCTTTGTCATTGGACGAAGAGCAAATGAAGCATGTCGCATTCTCTGCTTCTGTGGATGTGGCGAAGAATAGTGATAGCGAGGTGAGGGTTGAATGTTATGCCGATTCAACGTGTACTGAGTTGTTAGGATCCTTCACTTTGAAGTCAGAGGATGTGCAAATGACAAGAAGCACGACTAAGGCATATAAGCTAACCGCTAATATCTCGGAGTCATCCGTGATCCCTGAAGGTACAAAATATTTGAAAGTGGTGATGGAGGATGCGAATGCAGACACATACGAAGAGTTGAAGTCGGCCTTCCAAAATCTTGAGTTGACGGTGGCACGTAAAAGTTATCGATTGAATCTTGCAACCGACGAGGTTATGGGACAAGTCTACGGTGCTGGTGAGTTTTTCGGAGGAGACTTTGCCACAATCAAGGCAGTTCCGCGGAATGGCTATAAATTCATGGGTTGGAGCGATGGAGAACTGGCGGAGGAGCGTGATGTGCTAGTGAGCCAAGACATGGAGATAAAGGCGCTGTTTGACAAGACAACAGATGTGGAGGATGTGCAAATTGACAGTCCAGACGACATAGTGGATGTTGTCACACTCCAAGGATATGTTATAAAACACCAAGTCCGTCGTGCGGATGCATTGAAAGGTTTGACAGAAGGCGTTTATATAGTTGGCAAACAAAAAGTCTTGTGGATGGAGTGATCTGATGTCATTTATGAAAAAAGATATTTGATCGAGAGGAGAAGGGATGGCCTAAGGGCTGTCCCTTCTCTTTTGGAGGACACGACTTTTTCGTTTACCCATAAAATAAAACGCACGACAATACCCTACCCCAAGCGATACGCACTGAGCGAAACAAAGAAAATTACAACAGATCGATTTTTAAGTAATTGAAAATTACAACAAAAAACATTTTAAGGCTTAGCAATTCAATCAAGAACGGCATGTTCAGACTGGCTTTTCTGAGCAGTTCCGTCGTTCTTTTGGCCCTCAAAAAGAGGAACACTCGCAGTAACGAGGAACTAATGCTTTGCGAATGCACAAAGAATTATTTTAAGAAAAAATCTAATTCTGCAATCCTATCCCTTTCTTGAAAAGTTAAATGGGGAAGCCGTGACATCTAATGCAGAGAGTCTGCCAATCAAGATAGGGCAACGCGAAAAAAATAACGATGGAAAATGTTGCTCCTATTGCTCCCATTTCATGAGCTTTCTATCCTCTATTTCTTCTTTGGCAAATAATCCTCCTGTACATTCATCATGGCATTCAGCATAGAACTTTTCGCATGAGGATTCAGGGCAATCATCTTGTCTAAAACTTCTTGAACCGATGTTCTATTAGAATCCGTTTCGTAAGGACAATTATGCTGTTGTTTTTTAAATTCGCGGAATTTTGAATATTCAATCAAATCCTTCTCCTCCACTAAAGATAGAGGGCGAATGATCTTCATATCAAACTTATCCATTTTCAACAATGGAGGCATAGTACTAAAGGAACCTTGGAAAGTTAGATTCATCAAAAGGGTATGAAGCATATCGTCCAAATGGTGTCCCAAGGCAATCTTATTGCATTTCAATTCCTTTGCCAACGCAAACATTCGTTTCCTTCGCGTCCATGAGCAAAGGAAACAAGGCGAGTTTCTCTTATCCGTTGTCGGGTCAAAGCTTGTTACGTCATGAATAAAAGTTATATTCAACGCAGAAGTGAAATCCTTCAAATATTCAATATCTGCCTGATACGGTATGTTTCCCATAGAGATGTGTACCGCAACGATATCAAACTTCGGATGTCCACTCATCCTTTTTCGACTTAGAAACTCCAACAACGCCAAAGAATCTTTTCCGCCAGAAAGGCCCACCATTATTTTATCTCCCTCTTCAATCAAGCCAAACTGGTCGATTGCATTACGCACCTTCTTGTATATCTTATCAATTTCCTTTTGAGTCATTGTCAATCAGATTTTATTTTCTCATTCCATTCTTTCTGTACAAGCTCTCCGAACTCTAAAATCAGACTACTAAGATAAAGATTGATTATGACAAAACTCATACATGAGACAAAAAAAAATACGATTCATCAGTAGGCTCTGACGAATCGTATCTATATGTAAAATTCCGTTTACTTTTACTTTACCAAAACCTTAATGGTTTCACCAAAGACTCTTACGTAATAAGTACCTTTTCGATCTACCTTTACTTCCATGTACTCTTCTGCACGGAATTCAGGAGTCATATTCTTAAATTGCATTATTCTACCTAACACATCGAATACACGAACCGGACCATACACATCTCTGAAGACAATCTTATCTTCATCACCATAGATCATATACGGATGTTCTGAGTAAAGCACTTCCAAAGTACCATCGATCAAATCTCCAAAAGTATAGTTAAATGTAATGTCCTCGCCATCTCTAATCACATAATAGTCAACAATGACATTCTCCGTCACACCCACATCTGTAATAGATCCCTTAACAATAACGATCAAAGAATCGCCATTTGCCAAAACATCTTCTGTATAAGTATAACCACCATTCTCCAATGGCAACTTATCGTAGTACTTCTTATCACTTGCAGCCACAATATCGATTGGAGTTGAATTCGGAACAACTGTAAGTTCTCCATACACAACTTCAATCTTATAGTTATTCAACAAGAATTCATTTCCTATCATCTCATAAGTAAACTCATTCAAACTTGATCCGGAATCCAATTGAGAACCTGTCACATTAAAGATAAGTGTATCACAGAATGCCAAGCTATCACCAGACACATACACTTCAAAGTTTGTCAATGGTTCTCCATCATACTCTTTGGTATCAGAAGCAGATGTCAATATGATAGTTCGAGGATTAACTTGAAGAACACCATCGACCAACTCTACATTGGAATAGTTCTTTGTCACATCCACTCCATTCTTATCATAGATCTTGTATGAAACAACTTGGTTGTTGATTGTTCCAACTTCAGTAATCGAACCTTCAATCACAGCTACAATGATATCCCCAATCTCATCCAATCTGTCTGAGGTATAAGAGAAGCCATCGTTCCATAATGGTCTTCCATCATATACCTTATAATCGTCATTGGCACGAATAACAATTGGATCCGTACACTTCTCAATCTGCAAATAACCGTCTTCAACAACGAAATGAACATTTGCATAGTTTGGATTGATATTCCTGAAATCCAATGAATCTAAATCCATTGGATAGAAACCGATCTGGATTCCTGTTGCTTGTTTATTCAATCCAACATACATCAGATCCTCAAACACATCATAGTTTGGATGTTCGCAAGTTGCGACATATCCTCTTATTGTGTGACGTGATCCATCATAAGTTACTGTATCATACTTTCCTTTGATGTAAACTACAACATCTTCAATTGGTTGAATTGACATAGAATCATGTTCAATCACAAAGGTTACATCTTCGAAATTAGGATTCTTATTTTCAAACTGATCAACACGAAGGTTCATAGAATATTGGCCTACCGTTGTACCAGAAATTTCCGCCTTACCTGTGAACATAAAGTCGCCCTCCGTGTAAAGCGTATCGTTTGTTGAGACACTATATCCAAAGACTGAATGATTCTCTCCATCGTATACAAAAGTATCTGCATTCTCTTTTATAACCACCTCTACACCAGTTCTTGGTACGATAACCAAAGGCCTATGAAGCAACATAATATCAATTTCTCCGATATTAGGATTATTGACTACGAAGTTGTTTTGTCGAATATCCATCTCCGACTCACCTACTGTAGTACGAGAAACGATCGTATCCTTACCAGGTCCTACATAAAGAATCTCTTCTGGAGAAACCAATGGATTACTAATTGAAAGCACATCGAAACCAGTTACACTTTGCTCTTGTCCATTATACATTAAAGTATCACCTCTCATTGCCACGATAATCGTTGTTTTCTTAATAGCCTTGATAACCATTGAGTCGTGAACAATCTCAAATCGAACAGAAGCGAAATTAGAGTTTTCATTTGTGAAGTCCTCCTCTTTTAGACCCATGCTATACTTTCCTACATTAGTTCCTCTAACGGTATCTACGCCCGTAAAACTAATATACTCTTGTAGATACAAAGGATTACTGATTTGAACATCATATCCAGTAACCATTTTTTCTCCTCCATCAAAATCGAAGGTATCTGCATGTTCAATAATCGTAACCACAATCTCACCCACAGGGGTAATAACCATAGAATCGTGGACCACAACGAAATGAACATTTGTGAAGTTTTCACTTACATTCTCGAAGTTGGTTGAATCTAAATTCATTGGGTATGCACCTGTTTCAACTCCCGAAACAACAGAATCACCACTGAACTCGAAATCTTTTGCAGAATAAAGCGGAGTACTTGGTATGATATCATATCCTGTCACTTTCTGTACCTCTCCATTGTATGTGTATGTCTCACCATGCTCTTTGACAACAACCTCTACACTATCAATAGGAAGGATAACCAAATATTTGTGAACGACAGAAAATTTAACATTCGTGAAGTTCGGATTTATATTCTCAAAATCCTCAGCAGAAAGATTCATAGAATATGATCCAACATTAATAGCAGACACACTGTCCTTTCCTTCTGTCTTTAACAACGCATTATCTGTCGTATACGTCTTGTCATTACTATAGAATGAAAAGCCTCTTACAACATGCGTTTGTCCGTCGTACACTACAGTATCCCCGATTTCAGTAATAGTCACCTCTACTCCATCCATAGGCAAGATATACAATGAGTCGTGCACTATATTAAATTTCACATTACCAAAGTTTTTATTAGTATTGACGAAATCCTTTTCTCTCAGACCCATTCCATAACTACCAACAGCTTGACCTTGTACCGAATCAACACCCACGAAATCGAAATCGGATTCATCATACATTGGTGTATTTATGTCTACATCAAAACCAGACACTGTTCTTATTTGTCCATTGTAAACATAAGAACCCGTGTGCTCTGTAATGGTTACGATAACAGTATTGTTTTCCAATACGGTTAAAGAACCTTCTTGCTTAACAATATTGTAATTATCAACGATTGTATTCTCGTGTAATTGATACTCGAACTTATTAATGGAAGAGCCCACTTCCGTTTGTGAACCTGTCACTATAAAATCAGCACCTTCACCCTCTGCAAATCCATCACCAAGGATTTCCACCTTACTATTTTCCAATGCTGTCTTATCATAGACCTTCTCATCCGAAACAGATGCGAGAATAACTTCACGCTTGGTCACTTCCAACAAACCGTTCTCATAACGACCGAACTTATAATTATCCGTAACATCAATATCGCCTCTCATTACTTTGTAAGAGACAATCTCATTATGAGCAGATCCCACATTTGTGATAGAACCCTTTACTTCCACAATCAACGAATCACCTTCAATCAACACATCTTCTGTATATGTGAATCCAGGATCCTCCAATGGAGTTCCATCATAAACCTTATTAGCACTATTAGCAGTAATAACAATCTCTTTTTTAATTGGCTCGATTGTTAATTTACCTTCAATAACCATAAACGATACACTTGGATAATTTGGATTTTGATTATGAGCATAACCATTTATCAATCCCATTTCGTAGGTTCCCACATCGGTACCCTTCACAACCGTATCTGCATCGAATATGAAATCCTCTTTTGTATAACTTTCACTATTTAGGATCACCACATCATATCCATGAATACTCTTCTCTGTACCATCATAAGTGAAAGTCTCCGAATGTCCAATGATCTTTACAACAACACCATCTGGTGGCGTTACTGTTAATACGTACATACAACTCTTTTCTGCATGATTAGGTGCAGTAGCACGAACATTTACAATTTCCGTACCCACTTTATTCAAACTTGGTACGGTTGTGCTCCATTCTTCTTCACCAACTTTGTACTCAACTGTTGCCGCCACAGGACCCTCAACAATTGCAATAGCAGCAGGATTCAAAGCCACACCATCGTAAATCTTAATAACATCTTCTCCACTTGGGCAAACCAAGGTAATTTCGGCTTCAGTTACAGTCAAGATTCCTTCTTCCTTGCTAACCTCATAATTATCAAGAGAAACACCCTCTCCAAATGTATATTCGAACGTGTTAGCAGAAGAACCAACCTCTGTTTGTGATCCTGTCACATCAAATGAAACCGGCTCGTTATCCAATAGGCCTTCCGTCTCCACAAGATTGTTCTCCAATGGTCGACCATCGTATACTTTATCAGAACTTGCCGAGGTGAACTTCACAGGGCGCTTAGCAATTTCCAACTTGCCATTTTCTGTTACTATATTGTAATAGCAAGTAACATCATCCGATCCTCTAAGCACCTTATAAGATGTCACTTTATTTTCTTCAATACCAGCATTTACAATCGATCCTGAGACAATCACATTTGTCAGCACATCACCTTCTAAGAAACTACCCTCTTGAACATATGTTGGCTTTGTCAAAGGCAAACCATCGTATGTTTTCGAATCACTCTCAGCAATAAGTTTAATCGTTGTTTGAATTTGCTCAATAGTAGCAGCTAATTCATTCTCACAACCGTTAGCATCTGTCACTTTTACAATGTAATCGCCATCTGGCAAGTCATCAACATAAATAGATGACACATTATCTTTACTTCCTGTTGCAGCCCCACTCCATTCAATGCTATAAGGAAGGATTCCTCCTTCTATGGTTCCTTCTATCACACCATCCGAAGTATTGTAGCAGAAACTTTCAGTCGATGTAACCACGGACTTCAATTTACTAACAGTAAGATGAAGCGTAACAATAGAGTCGCATCCACTAGCGGCCGTAAAGGTCTGTGTATAGTCTCCACTTGTAGTGTAAGTTTCCGTATTCCATGTATACTCATCACAAGCAACTTCTGTAATCTCCTTCTCAACGTGATTGTTGATCGTCAAGTGCAAGGTCACGATAGAGTCACAACCATTTACTGCTGTGAACTTTTGAATATAATCTCCACTCGCTGTATATGTTTGATCGTTCCATGTATACGAATCACAAGCAGTTTCTGTAATCTCCTTTTCAACATGATTGTTGATCGTCAAGTGCAAGGTCACGATAGAGTCACAACCATTTACTGCCGTGAACTTTTGAATATAATCTCCACTCGCTGTATATGTTTGATCGTTCCACTTATATTCATCACAAGCAGTTTCTGTAATCTCCTTTTCAACGTGATTGTTGATCGTCAAGTGTAGAGTTACAATAGAGTCGCAAGCGTTAACAGACGTGAAGGTTTGGGTATAATCTCCACTCGCTGTATATGTTTGATCGTTCCACTTATATTCATCACAAGTAGTTTCTGTAATCTCCTTTTCAACGTGATTGTTGATAGTCAAGTGCAAGGTCACGATAGAGTCACAACCATTTACTGCTGTGAACTTTTTGATATAATCTCCACTCGCTGTATATGTTTGATCGTTCCACTTATATTCATCACAAGCGATCTCTGTGATTTCCTCCTCAACGTGATTGTTGATCGTCAAGTGCAAGGTTACAATCGAGTCACATCCTGCTTTGGTCTTAAATTCCTTTGGATAATTTCCACTTTCTGTATACTCTGTGCCATACCATGTGAACTTATCACATGCTACCGCAGTCGTATCAACGTGATAACTTACGAGAGTTTTATTAGAAAGGACCTTAACCTTTCCGGTTGTTTGATTACCACTAGCATCTTCTACTACGACAGTTACATCCGTATCCTCTGTAATCAAAGCATTAACAGCCGGTGTCTGACTAACAAAGGTTACTTCGCAATTATCTGTTGTATTGGCTAAAACATAATCGGACAAATCGGGAACCCTACTTTCGTCACATGATGCGATTGCATTTTGCAACAAATTATCGGCGATAATAGGGTTAGTATTATCGACCACGGTAAACTCTTTAGTATCACAATAAGATATTAAGGCATCATCTACATAAACTTGGGTACGAACCACATACGTTTTTCCAGGAACAAATTTTGTCGTAGGTGAAACAATCTTAAAGTCACCTCCATCTTCATTGTAATAATATACCTTGTTGGTTATAGATGTACCTCCACTTTGCGTAGGTTTTATATGTTCCTTGATGTCATCAATGGTTATGCCACAAGAATTATCATCCAAGACGAAAGATGAAGGAATATCCTCCGCACAAGTCACCGTCACATCACACTTCACGACCGTGAACGATCTAACTGCTTTATTTCCTTGGTATAAAGTAAATGTCTGAGGCGTATTATTCCCTGTAAATTTAGCAGACATTGTATAAGAAGAAGCTCCTGAATAAGTCACATTATCGAACTTGTAAGAGAGCGTCGGACAGGCATTCACTACCTCAAAGGTAAACTGACCATTATTAGGTGCACAACCTGGTGCATTTTGGATATCAGGTATGCACAACGGAATCTTTAATGAGGCAGATTCAGTAGTTCCGCCCTTCGCCGTGATTGTAAAATCAGAAGTTATGCTACTTGGCACCTCAACGTCATAAGAACCATCATCACTACTAGCCACTGTAAGACTTCCACTATGTCCATCCTCATCACTATAAGACCAAGAGAGTGTCGTATGATTGAAATTTTCTGCTTTGATAACAATTGAAGAGGATGGGCAAACACATGATTCTGTGGATCTCAAAACAGGATCATCCGTATGAACATCAATAGCAATCTGACCTCCGTATGTATATTGATTACTTTTATAACAAACAATAAAAAAATTCCAGGAAACTCTATTTCTAGTTCCATAGTACAAGTAATAGACACTTCCATCGTATTCAGAAGGAATCGTAACCTCGATTGTTGTTCCATCAACCACTGGAGTTACTATAGTTCCCTGTGGACATGGTGTAGGTTCAGCACAATTAATAGTAAACAGACGAAAAGTATTATTATTACAATCCTCCAACTTCTCCAAGTTGAACTCATATCTAGAGATATCTTCATCAAATGTAATGGTTACGACATCACCTGGATCGGCAGACGTTTTTCCATCTGGATATGTAACAACATAACCCGCTTCTGCCATATAGGCAAATGCAAGGAAAGAGAATATTGTAAGGGCCACCCTTTTCACCCAAACTGCAAAGAAATTCATCTTACTTTGTTTCATACAATAACTATTCGTTTCGTTCAATCAAAATCAGAGGAACAAACCACACTCTAAGCTTCAAGTGAAAACATCATTTATCCTCACTCTTTCCTCGTAAAATTTCAGAAAAACCACACAATAGGCATAGCAAATCTGAAAAAAATCGGCAATTTGTTCGTAATCAATACTATGTTTCAAATTGCAAATGTAAAAATTATTTTGGATTTTGCTCATTTTGTTATAGGAAAAATAATATTTCATCGAGAAATTCATCCATGCATCAATCGAAATTTCAAAATTATCTGCTACATTTGCATAAACATAAAAATTATACAATTATAAGAAATGGAAGAAAAAGCAAAACCATCGAGCGAAAAGTTGAAAGCACTTCAACTCGCTATGGAAAAAATCGAGAAAGATCACGGTAAGGGTACCATCATGAAAATGGGAGACAACAAGATCGAAGAAGTTCCTGTTATACCAAGTGGATCATTAGGATTAGACCTCGCATTAGGTGTAGGAGGTTTTCCAAGAGGAAGAGTCATCGAAATATTCGGACCTGAATCTTCAGGAAAAACAACATTGGCCATTCACGCCATTGCTCAAGCACAAAAAACAGGAGGTATCGCTGCAATCATAGATGCGGAACACGCATTCGACCGCTTTTATGCAGAAAAATTAGGCGTGGACGTAGAGAACCTACTTATCTCACAACCAGACAATGGAGAACAAGCATTGGAAATTGCAGACCAACTAATTCGTTCTTCTGCCGTTGACATCGTTGTAGTCGACTCTGTTGCCGCCCTAACACCAAAGGCTGAAATCGAAGGTGACATGGGAGACTCCAAAATGGGACTTCAAGCGCGTTTGATGTCTCAGGCCCTTCGTAAGCTAACAGGTTCAATCAACAAGACTAACACCTGCTGCATCTTCATCAACCAATTGCGTGAGAAGATTGGTGTCATGTTCGGAAACCCAGAAACAACTACTGGTGGTAACGCTCTTAAATTTTACGCATCAGTTCGCCTTGACATTCGTAAAACCGGCCAATTGAAAGAGGGTGATAATGTCATAGGAAACCAAACCCGAGTAAAGGTTGTTAAGAATAAAGTAGCACCTCCATTCAAGAAGGCTGAGTTTGACATCATGTTTGGCGAAGGAGTGTCTCATGTGGGCGAGATCGTCGACTTGGGTGTTGAATTTGGCATCATCAAGAAGAGTGGTTCTTGGTATAGCTACAACGATTCCAAATTGGCTCAAGGCAGAGATGCAACAAAAGATCTTCTTCGCGACAACCCAGAATTGGCAAACGAAATTGAAGAGAAAGTACGCGAAGCAGCAAAGAATGCTACCGTATAACCATAAACAAAACAAGGTGCAAGATTTTGTGTAAGCAATTCTTGCACCTTCCTATTTTTATATGAGACTGACAAGGGAGAACTCCCATCATTTAATTCACATTCAGAATGAGTCAAATAGTAAAGACTGAAATTTATGAGGAGAAGGCTATTCTCATCGGACTTATAACGCCTCAACAGAACGAACAAAAAGCCACTGAATACCTAAACGAATTAGCATTCTTGGCAGAAACTGCTGGTGCTTACCCTCAAAAGATTTTTATGCAGAAACTAGACTACCCTAATCCGAAACTCTTTGTGGGGCCAGGTAAGCTAGAGGAGATCAAAAACTACATAAAAGAGCAAGAAGAGGAAGAGAACGAAATCGGAATTGCCATCTTTGATGATGAGTTGTCCCCAAAACAAATCAGAAACATAGAGAAAGAGTTGGGCATTAAAATATTAGACAGAACAAACCTAATATTGGACATTTTTGCCAAGAGAGCACAAACTGCGCACGCAAAGACCCAAGTCGAGTTAGCCCAATACAAATACTTACTTCCTCGTCTTACGGGAATGTGGACCCACTTGGAAAGACAGCGAGGTGGTATTGGAATGAGAGGTCCTGGAGAAACCCAGATAGAAACCGACCGCCGTATCATCTTATCTAAAATCTCCCTTCTGAAAGAGGAGCTAAAAGCCATTGACAACCAAAAGATCATCCAAAGGAAGAACAGAGGAAAGATGGTTCGTGTTGCCCTTGTTGGATATACCAATGTGGGTAAATCAACCATAATGAACATGTTGAGCAAATCAGATGTATTTGCAGAAAACAAACTATTCGCCACACTTGACACTACCGTTAGGAAGGTGACAATAGAGAATTTGCCTTTCCTATTGTCAGACACGGTTGGGTTCATCCGCAAGTTACCTCACGACCTGGTTGAATCATTCAAATCGACCCTTGACGAGGTTAGAGAAGCCGATTTGTTAGTCCATGTGGTAGATATCTCCCACCCAACTTTCGAAGATCAAATTGCAGTAGTGGAAAAAACGCTGCAAGAACTACATACCGAAGACAAACCAACATTGCTTGTCTTCAACAAAATTGACGCTTTCACATACACTCCAAAAGAGGAAGATGACCTAACTCCTGTAACAAGAGAAAACATCAGTCTTGACGAATTAAAAAAGACATGGATGTCTAAGCTACAAGAGAATTGTATTTTTATCTCTGCACACAACAAAACCAATTTGGACGAGTTTAAAGATTTACTCTACAAGAAGGTAAAGGAAATACATGTAACCCGTTTCCCTTATAACGATTTCATCTACCAAAAGTATGATGAAAATGCAGAAGAGATTAATTAAAAACAAATTCCCGAGAAAATGAATTCATTTAGAAAATTAACTTCACAAGAGGTCGAGCAATTACGCCAGCAACAATGTTCTGCAGACAACTGGGAGAATATTGAAGTTCATTCAAAATTCGATGCTCAATATGTAACGAACAGTCACTTCTCAGGAAAAATCAAACTAGGCTATTTTGAAAAGAGTTACACTCTTGAAGGAAGCGTATCTCGTCACTCGGGTATTAGGCAAGCCACACTTCACAACTGTGAAATCGGCAATAATGTCTACATAGGGAAAATCGGCAATTACATTGCTAATTACGCCATTGGAGACGACACCTACATCGAGAATGTAGACATGTTAGCGGTAACAGGGGAAAGCACTTTCGGAAATGGAGTTTTAGTATCTGCATTGAACGAAGGAGGAGGTAGAGAGGTTCCTATCTGCGATGTGTTGTCTGCTCACATGGCCTACATGATGGCTCTATACAGACACAGATCAACAATGGTCGACCAACTGCAAAAATTAGTAGACAAATATTGTGAAGAGATTGCCTCCGAATTTGGACATGTCGGGAATAATGTAACCATTCGCAACTGCGGATGCATCAAAAACATAAAAGTCGGAGATTTTGCTTCTCTCACTGGATGTTTAACACTTCAAAACGGAAGCATCAATAGTAACCAAGAAGCTCCGGTACAAGTAGGTGTTGGCGTCATTGCACACGACTTCATCATATCTTCAGGAAGCGAAGTCACAGACGGAGCGATGATCGACAGATGCTTTGTTGGACAAGCTTGCCAGATAGGCAAACAATATTCTGCGACAGACACTTTGTTCTTCTGCAACTGTCAAGGATTCCACGGAGAGGCTGCGTCCGTTTTTGCAGGACCTTTCACTGTCACGCATCACAAATCCAGTCTTTTGATTGCAGGTATGTTCTCCTTCCTAAACGCAGGTTCTGGTAGCAACCAAAGCAATCACATGTACAAGTTGGGTCCAATCCACCAAGGTGTGGTAGAGAGAGGATCCAAAACGACAAGCGACTCTTACATTCTATGGCCAGCAAAGATTGGAGCTTTCACTTTGATTATGGGCAGACACACTTCCCATCCAGACACTACCAACTTGCCATTCTCATACCTAATAGAGAACAACAACGAGACTCATTTAGTGCCAGCCGCCAATCTTAAAAGTGTTGGAACCATTAGAGACGCACAAAAGTGGCCCAAACGAGACAACAGAAAAGATAGCAATAAATTAGACCAAATCAACTTCAATCTACTTAGTCCCTACACCATACAAAAGATGATGGCGGGTACTGAAATTCTACAGGGTCTACAAAGAATTGCTGGTGCCGAATGTAGCAACTACTACTATCAAAACACCAGAATAAAAGTATCTTCTCTTCGCAAGGGAATACAACTCTACGAGATGGGAATATGGAAGTTTCTGGGCAACTCGATCATTAAACGTTTAGAAGAAACCAAATTCACCTCCATCGACCAAATCAGAGAGAGACTTAAGCCTGACACAACTGATGGTCATGGCGAATGGATAGATGTTGCAGGTCTTATTCTTCCTATGCATATCGGTTCTGATGTCATCAACGACATTGAGAACGGCAAATACAAAAACATATTCGACCTCAACAAAAAGTTCGCAGAGATTCACAAGAATTACTACACATACGAGTGGACTTGGGCAATAGACAAATTGCAAAAAAAGATGGAAAAAGAGATCAAAGACTTTACCATCCAAGATATCTTGTCAATTGTAGAGAAGTGGAAGGACGCTGTTATCACTTTGGATAAAATTCTTTACGAAGATGCAAAGAAAGAGTTTACCCTAACCACAAAAACGGGATTTGGCGCCGATGGTGGCGAAGAGCAAAAACAAAAAGACTTTGAAAGTGTTCGCGGTCAATTCGAAAAGAATCCTTTCGTAATTGAGGTTCAAAAACACATCCAAGCGAAAGAGACCCTGGGCAACGAACTAATCAACAGAATCAAAGACATTAAATAGTCATTAGCATGGATCAAAAAGGTATTATCACAGTCAACAAGGGTACCTACTTTCCCCTTGCGGTTACCATCGTAGGATTTATCCTTATATTCTTCGCCCTAACGATACTGATTACTTTTATTTATTGGGAAATTGGAATAAAAGGCCCCCTATACACAGTAGGTCCATTAGAAAAAGCGACTCAAATACTCAGTATTTTTTTAAGTCACGATTTTCCTATAATCGTTTTGCTACTTTTGGCTGCATTTTTCCTTATCAGGACTGAACGTTTTTTCTCTTTCAATCCAGAAACTAAGCAAATCAGAGAAGGTGGCAAATTTCTCAAATGGTCGTGGGGAAAATGGAAAGATTTTCAACCCAACTGCAAATATGTTGCTTTTCAAAGATACGAACAAACTAGCAACTACTCTTACGGAGGATTTTTCGAAAAGACGATTTCTGAATATATCTATGACCTCAGATTAATAAAAGAAGACAAGTCATTTGTCTCATTAATCTCTGTAAGTGAATTCAAGAGCATAGCACAAACAGTAGTTCTAGGCAAAAAGATTAGCGAAGTTTACGGTATTCCCTTCTACGACTATGTAAAGGAACTTGTAAAAAAACATGCTATCTAATGAAAAAGATTGGACTTCTTTCAGACACCCACAGTTGCTGGGATGATAGATACTTGGAGTATTTCAAAGAGTGCGATGAGATATGGCACGCAGGCGATGTAGGCACCCAAGAGATCTGTGAAAAGTTTGTTAAAGAAAAAACATTCCGATGTGTTTATGGAAACATAGACGGTCACGACGTAAGATTAGGCAAACAAAAGCATATCTCTTTTATGATTGAAGGAGTTAAAGTCCTTATGACTCATATAGGAGGATACCCTAAAAAATATGCACCAGGCATCAAAGAATTAATCTACCAAGAGAAACCCAAACTATTTGTATGCGGGCATTCTCATATTCTAAAAGCAATGTACGATCCCGAATTGCGTGTTATGTGTCTAAACCCTGGCGCTGCTGGCACATACGGATTTCATAAGGTTAGAACACTTATGCGATTCATTATAGATGGATCAAACATCCGTGATTTAGAGATAATAGAACTAAGATCATCTGCAAAGATTGGTTAGCCCTTCTTCTTTAGTATCTCGATAATTCGGTCATAACCAGAGTCTTTTTTATGGGGCAAAACACATCCACTGCAATCTTTTGTTCCATCTTGCAACATGATAAAATTACCACCACAAGCATCTCCTTTAAAATATAGCGGGCAAAAACAGAACAAGCAATTGAACTCCTCTTCCTGTCCTATAGCATGACACGGGAAATATTCGCACTCCTTATTCTGAAAAAACTTGTATGACATAATATCTCAAACAATACGATTCAAAAAAAAGACTGCCATCAATGTTTGGTAATAAAAATAAGCGATAACAATACAATCGTACATTATCAGGACATAACGATATTAGTATTACTATTGAATACTACAATGAAGTTATCCTCACTTCTCCAACTATAAAGGGTGTAACTCATTAACCTCAGTTACGGAGGGTAACATTCGCCTGGACAGTCGTTTTATTCTCGATTACTCTTTCAAATCTGTTTTCCAATTAGACTCCTGGATTCGATTGTCAACCAATCTCAATTGCTTGCACATCAAATCCAACGCACTCTGCAACTCACGAACATTCACAGTACTTAATATCTTAATCTCAGTACGAGAAGCTCTACTTGCCAAAGCACTGGCATTATTTAAGAAATTACGGTACTTCTCTATTTTCAAAGAGAGGCAATCTTTTTCGGCAATCATCTCTGTCAAAGAACGGCCTTCAACTATAGTCTGACAATTAGTCAAGTTAATTTTAGCCATCAACCATTGCAAGCGATCCAACTTGTCATTTAGTTCCTTCAATAATGACTTAGGATCCTCAGCTGGTTCCTCTCCTTCCTGAACCGTAGCATTATTGTTCAATCTACTTTGCAATTGTTGAATCTTGCGATTCAAATCGGCTCTCTCTTGTAATGCTTCTGCTAATTTCATAAGTAATGCCTATTTAGATTCATTAAATTCTATTTTGTCGTCATATTCCAATAAACATGAACACATCAACAAATTTAAACAATCAAGTTGGAAATAACAAGATACATCTTTACCATTTCATTCGAAAAAAAACTAACTTTGCGCATCATAATTTAAGGTATTAAGAATATGAACAAAAAATTTATTTTTTTAGCAATTAGTCTAATTGCTTGCGTATCAAGTTACGCAGTTAAAGAGAGACAACTCTCCAAGAATGAAATTGCAGTCAGCTATGGGTTATTCCCATACTCTGACGTCATCGAATCATCAAAAGATGTAGATGAATTTCATGGGTTTAATGAAGTTGAAGGAACAACTACAGGGGCAATCAACTTCACTTACAATCACAGATTCAACCCAATTTTGGGATTAGGTTTTGAAGCAAACTACTCAGGCTCAAAATCACAATGGCAAAGTCATGGAATGAAAGTCGCAGACAAAAGTGTATTTTACATTTCTTTCATGCCTCGCCTTAAAGGAGAGTGGATACACAACAAGTACTTTGTTCTCTATTCAAGCGTTGCAGTTGGCGCCATGTGGAAAAGAACAACAAACAAATCCCTCTTCAACAAGCCTGAAGATGCAGGCGGATTCTTCGATGAGTTTGAAAATCAGATAAAGAATGACGTGAGATTTGCTTTTCAAGTATCCCCTATTGGTTTAGAATTTGGAAACCATGTCGGTGGTTTCATCGAAGGTGGTTTCGGTCAAATGGGTATTGTACAAGCAGGTTTACGTTTCAGATGGTAACAATCTAAGACAAAATCGAAATGGCAAAAAAGCAGGCTTGGGGATCAAGAATCGGATTAATCTTAGCAATGGCAGGTAGCGCCGTTGGATTAGGAAACTTTCTTCGATTCCCAATTCAAGCAGTTCAAAACGGAGGCGGAGCATTTATCATCCCCTACTTGGTATCCTTTGTTCTATTGGGACTTCCCCTTTCCATGGTTGAATGGTCTACAGGAAAATTTGGAGGAGCCAAGGGTCATCATGCCTCCCCAATGATTATGCAAAGATTAGATGACAATGTGATTTGGAGATACATTGGTGCAATTGGGTTATTCTCCAGCGCAGTCATCTCTTCTTACTACTGCTTTATCGAGAGTTGGATATTCTCCTATATGTTACACTCTCTGTTCGGCACATTCAACGGATTAACCGAGATGCAAATCTCTCAGATGTTCGATGAATACCTTAACTTGTCTACGTCCGTATCGGGCATACCTTACGACACTTTCTTATCCTTTCTCTTTTGCTTACTTTTAAATGTATTTATATTAAGCAAGGGGGTATCGGGAGGAATTGAGCGCGTTGCAAAATTTTGCATGCCTATGCTTTTCCTTTTTGGAATTTTCTTGGTGTACAAAGCATTCACACTAAAAGCAGGAGAGAATGGAGCCATATTCGATGGAACCGTCGGTCTCAACTTCTTATGGACACCCCAATTCGATTCTCTAACCAACCCGAAAGTATGGCTGGCGGCGGCAGGTCAGGTCTTTTTTACAATGTCACTTGGCATGGGTGCAATACAAACCTACGCATCCTATCTGGATAGACAGGAAGACGTAGCGCTAAGCTCTCTTACTTCCGCCTTCACAAACGAGTTCACAGAAGTTATTTTAGGGGGATCTATCATCATTCCTATTTCCATCGGCTATTTTGGAATTGACAAGGTCATAGAAATGACCCAATCTGGAGGTTTTGGATTAGGATTTAGATCCATGCCCTACTTGTTTGAGCAATGGGGACCTGTATTATCCACATTAGCAGGAGTCGCATTTTTCGGACTACTTTTCTTCTCGGGAATCACTTCTACATTGTCTATCATCCAACCTTCGGTAGCCTATATTTCGACAAGCTACGATTGGAGCCAAAAGAAATCTTCTGTCATCGCAGGAATTGCCATCTTCCTTATGGCACTACCTTGCGTGTTATTTTTTGAAAACGGAGTCTTTGATGAATATGACTACTGGGCAGGGACAATAGCACTCTTCCTTTTTGCCACAGCAGAAGCTATCGCCTTCTCTTGGATTATGGGAGTAGAAAAAGGTTGGGCCCTTATCACCAACCATGCAGATCTAAGAATACCCAAAGCATTTAAACACATTCTTAAGTATGTCACCCCAACAATGCTAATCATCATATTCATATCAGCTTTAATAAAACCTATGAACGACGATTGGAGCCTCATCAGCATACATGGATGGGAACTGGACAACACCTCCATTATAGGTGAATTGATGCATAAAGGAATGGAAGCAACAGACCCTAACATTGCCTATATTGATGGTGCTCGACTATACTTGCTTCTTATTTTAATTGGCTTTTGGACTATCGTATACCACACGTCTATACGCAGGAAGAAAAGAGTTGTCAAACAAAGAACTGCTTCAAAACTATGAATACGACTGCATTACTAATTATGTTGACGGTACAAGGAACAATTCTTGCCGTAACTATCATTCTTTACTACAAAGTAATTTCTAAGGGAAGGAAGAAAAAGAAATAAAAAGGATCAAAGGCAACAAACCTATTTTATTTCTTCCTAGACTTTTTCTTTTGGACTGTCCAACCAAACTTTCCTATTTTCTCTCCTAGCTTATAATATCCACCATGATTATAGGCAATTAATTTTGCTTCCGAAAGATTAAAGGCATCAGTCTCTTTATCTATATATTTTTCATCAGCTAAGACATTCACAACCTCTGCGATAAACATATCGTGAGAACCCAAAGGGATAATTTGCTTCACCTTACATTCAATCGACAAGGGAGACTCTTCAATCAAAACAGAATCAATAACAGATGTCTTCAAGGGCGTTAGTTTCATCTCCTTGAATTTGTTGTAATCTTTTCCAGAACGAACACCACACCAATCTGTGGCAAAGGCTAAATCTTCATTAGTTAAGTTAATAACAAACTCCTCGTTGCGTTTGATAATGTCATACGAATGACGACTAGGACGAACCGATATATAACACATAGCGGGATCAGAACATATAGTCCCAATCCACGCCACTGTGAATATATTATACTCATCTTCCGTTTTACCACATGAAATCAATGCGGCAGGAAGAGGATATATCATCGTTCCTGGTCGAAAGGTTCGCTTCATAAAATGACTACATTTTCACCCTCAACAATACGCTCGCAATAGCAGCATTGGAAAACGGCTTTTGCTTTGTCCAATGTACGGAACTTTGTCTTCATTGGCTCATTGTTAGTAATACATTTAGGGTTCTTGCATTTTAGAAGACCTACATATTCATCCGGCAATTGTAATTGCATCTTTTCTGACACCTCATACTCTTTGATGATATTAATCTTTGCATTAGGAGCCAACACAGCAATCTTATTTACCTCATCCTGACTCAAATATTTATCAGACACCTTTACAATGGCCTTCTTGCCCAATTTCTTACTTTCCAAGTTATAACCGAAAGTCACTTGATTAGACACACTCTCCAATCCCAATAGAGAGATAACCTGAAACAACTTTTCTGAAGGAATATGGTCTATTACCGTACCATTTCGAAGCGCTGCTACTTTTAATTCTTTTTCCATATTCAAAATCAATTAAAGTCCTAACAAATCACAAATCACTGCCTGACGTGCATACACGCCATTTTTAGCCTGTTGGAAATAATATGCCTTCTCATTATTATCCACATCATAATCGATCTCATTCACTCTTGGAAGTGGGTGCAAGATACGAAGATTAGGTTTTGTGTTCTCCAAAAGCTTATTACGAAGTGTATAAACATCCTTCACCTTTTCGTATTCAAACAAATCAGTGAAACGCTCTTTCTGTACACGAGTCATATACAAAATATCTGCGTCAGCAATATTTGCCTCGTTTAATTCTGTATGCTCTTCGAAAGGAATATTATGCTCTTTACAGAACATCTTATACTCATCCGGCAACTCTAATTCCTTTGGTGCAATGAACGAGAATGTTGGATTGAAATGAGACATTGCCTGAATCAAAGAGTGAATGGTACGTCCGTATTTCAAATCTCCAACCATACAAATCTTCAAATTATCCAAACGCCCCTGAGTCTTCTTGATTGAATAGAGATCCAAGATTGTCTGTGTAGGATGCTGGTTGGCACCATCGCCTGCGTTTACAACTGGCACACTCGACACCTCCGAAGCATAACGGGCAGCACCTTCAATTGGATTACGCATCACAATCAAATCAGCATAGTTGCTTACCATTATGATTGTATCCTTCAATGTTTCTCCTTTGGTACCACTTGTCGTAGAAGCATCCGCGAAACCAATAATTCGACCACCCAAACGATTAACAGCGGTTTCAAAACTCAAACGCGTACGTGTCGATGGCTCAAAAAACAAGGTTGCCACCACCTTTCCTTGTAGAATCCTCTGATTCGGATTCTTCTCAAATTCTGCTGCCTTATCCAAGATCTGAAGTATCTTTTCCTTGGAATAATCAGTAATCGAAACTAAACTTTTAAAGGCCATATATGTTACGATTTAATAAAAGAAAGACCAACGCGAGCCAAAGTCGCATTGGTCTTTCTCTTGTTTCTTATTTTGTTTTTCTTAATTTCATCATCGTCAAATTTTCTTATGCAAAAATAGAACAAAATGAAGAATTGAAATAGTATTTCATCACTTATTTTTTAAGCAAATAGGAACTTGCTGAAAGTCCAACCTTTACATAAAAAATCGCACTCATTTTCTCTATCAAAATGTCAAATAAGGGAACCATTTCCCGGTTCCCTTCCCTTTCATATTGATTATTCATTCTTCTAAAACCAACTAGACTTAAAATCACAATGTTTAATTCATAAGATTCGTTTCGTTTTCCAAAAAGCAAATAAAATTCATCTTTGCATATAGCAAAATTAGTTTTCTTTTTGAAAAAACAAAAATTAGACAGGGAAAAGTTATATTTTGAATACCAAATTCCAGAGCTGCAGGCACAACAAATCCACCCAATAGAACATGGAACCGAAAGAATTAAAATTTAAGTTCAAGATTGAAAAGAGTACCATTACCATAGACATCAAATGGCAAGTTCCTCCCATTGGAATTTATCAAACAAAAAAGGTCCTTACATAAGTAAGAACCTTTAACTTGTGGTCCCACTAGGATTCGAACCTAGGACCCCCTGCTTGTAAGGCAGGTGCTCTGAACCAGCTGAGCTATAAGACCAAAGCATTTCTCCCCGAAAGCGATGCAAAGGTACGCGTTTTTTTTTATACTCCAAACTATTTTGTCGTTTTTTTTCAATCAGATATCATTTCTATCATCAAATACCTAATTTTCAAAGGATTATTTTTTATCCCTTGCTGTAATTTTACAAATAGCAACCATTACTTCCACTGCTTTTTGCATAGAAGGGACAGGAACATATTCAAAACAACCATGAAAATTATGGCCTCCAGCAAAAAGATTTGGACATGGCAAGCCCTTAAACGACAGATTTGCGCCATCTGTTCCTCCTCTTATTGGTCTAACAACCGGAGTCACATCACACTCCTCCATTGCCTTCTTTGCAATTTCCACAACATGCATGACAGGCTTTATCTTTTCAATCATATTTCTATACTGATCCTTGATGACCAAATCCATCTTCACACCATCGTGCTTCACCGAGACCACTTCCATCATCTTTCTCATAACCTCTTTCCTATTCTGAAAAGAATCCCAATCATGATCCCTAATGATAAATTTCAGTTTCGCCGACTCCACATTACCTTCAAAACTTTGAAGATGATAGAACCCTTCATATCCTTCCGTCTTCTCCGGCACCTCTTTTGATGGCAGCAGAGACATATACTCACAAGCGACACGAGAGGCATTCACCATTTTGTCTTTCGCATAACCAGGGTGGATACCTCTACCCTGAATGGACAATTCTGCCGAGGCGGCATTGAAATTTTCATATTCCAGTTCCCCAATCTCTCCTCCATCCATCGTATACGCCCAATCTGCACCAAACGACTCTATATTCAACAAATCGGCTCCCCTTCCAATCTCCTCGTCAGGCGTGAATGCAATCCGTATGGTTCCGTGTTCAATCGAAGTATCAGACAACAGGATCTCGGCCATCGTCATTATCTCAGCAACACCCGCTTTATCATCAGCCCCCAACAAGGTGGTGCCATCTGTTACAACCAACTCCTGACCTACATACTTAAGCATTTCTGGAAATTCCGATGGAGACAGTTTCAAGTTCTTCTCCTCATTCAAAAGAATATCTTGACCATCAAAAACGACACATCTAGGTTTCACGTTCGCACCAGAAGCATCAGGACATGTGTCCAAGTGGGCAATAAACCCTATCGTCGGAACATCTTTCGTCGTAGTTGCAGGTATTGTTGCTGTTAAATAGCCATTGTTATCCACCACCACATCATCAGCCCCCATCTCTTCCAACTCCACCTTTAGCATATTAGCTAAAGCGAATTGGCCATTTGAGGTTGGCGACTTTGTTTGTGTCTCATCAGAGGTCGTCTCTATCAAAACATACCTCATAAAGCGTTTAACTAATGATTCCATGTTCATCAAGTCGTTTTTATCTAATAGATTCTTCTGGACAAAGTTAAAGAAAACTTTTCTCTTTCTTTATTTTATTTTTCGGATATAACATTCGAATCTATGAATGCTATTAATTCGTCAGCCATTCTTCTATGAGTAATAGCAGACGGATGGAAATCCTCGCCAAAAGGAGCCGTTTGAGGAGCATAAGCGAAGAAATAGACATTTCCACTATTTCTATTCGAGATAGACACCACCTCTTTCACATAATCCACGCATCGACTCAAAAATCGTCCTCCTTGCGGATAACCGTCATTAAGCATAGGTCCAACAGTGCATATCACAGGAACATTTCCATGTATTTGACGAATTCGAGAAATAAAGTCCACATATCGTTTCACAAAGAGTGTCGTATCCAATGGAGTTCCCGTAGTAATCTCAGAATTCATATCATTGGTTCCTATATTCACAACAATCATATCTACAGGCAAGAAAGCGCCCTCCTCTATTCGAGCATCCACTTCATCCGGCATCCATCGTTCATAAAACTCAGGCATCAACCCCTCTGTACTTCCTCCATAATTACGAGCCAAACCTCGTCCTGAATAAGCAGTGAAATACGCATCTGCCGAATAATGTTCTGCCACCAACGCTGCATATGTCTTCATCACATTTTGGTGGATCGCATGAAAACCAACAATATTCGTCGTATCTTCATTACCATAACCGCAAGTAATCGAGTTCCCTATAAACTCAATCGTATAATCACTCACATATTCAGATTCCATCACAGTGAAATCCACCCCCATACTGTCCACAACAAAAGATGCGACCCTCATTTTTCCCACCTGAGACTCTGTCAACTTAATCACCTCTACACTATGCAATCCAGCGCCAAAAAATCCCACTTCATACATGTTCTTCCCCTTCGTCAGCTGACATTTAACCGTATCCTTTTCATCTCTAATCAGATAGATGCAATCACAATCAGTCTCGCTGTTAAACGGTTGTTCCTCGATCTCCACTCCCACCTTACAACTTCCACTAAAACAGATTCTCGATTTAGTTCCAGGGAAGGCCATCCAACCCGTCTTAGGATCCACTCGGCCAAAGGAAGAGGGGGACACACGAAGTTCTTGACTCATACTCGTTTTATTTCCATCACAACTCACAAACAAAGAGAAAAGCGTGACGACGATTAGAAATTTGTTCATGATACTTTTTATCATTATACTTTAAAATTCGTTTCTTATTAAAAACAAAAAAAGCGGATAAAATCCGCTTTAAATGTGAGTACCGCAGGCGGGACTTGAACCCGCACAATCGCAATGATTACAGGATTTTAAGTCCTGCGTGTCTACCGATTCCACCACTGCGGCATCCTTGGAGCGAAAAACGGGACTCGAACCCGCGACCCCAACCTTGGCAAGGTTGTGCTCTACCAACTGAGCTATTTTCGCATTTTCAAACTCTGCATTCACTAGTTCGTTTCAGTCAAACCCTTGCCAAGGTTGGAAAACTTTTTTTACCCTTAGGGCAAGGTTGTGCTCTACCAACTGAGCTATTTTCGCATTTTCAAACGCAACAATATCGCTCCCGAAATTGCGGTGCAAATGTAAGTCATTTTTTTTGCAATGCCAAACTTATCGAAATCTTTTTCATTGACATTTTCGAAAAATCATTTACCCGTAATAATTCTCTTGATATCGTTTAATTTATTCAAAGCCTCTATTGGTGTCAAATTGTTCACATCCAAATCGAGTATTTCATTGCGGACTTGCGACAACACAGGATCATCCAATTGGAAGAAACTCAACTGCATACCATCTTCCGACTTTGTTTTCACTGACTTTGTCTTCTTTGAAGATTTTTCTTTCTCCACACTTTTGGCACTTCCTTCTTCCAACTGTTCCAATATCTCATTTGCCCTGTTGATCACATTACTTGGCAAACCAGCTAGTTTGGCTACATGAATACCAAAACTATGTTCACTGCCACCTTCAACCAACTTTCTCATAAAGATCACCTTCCCATCCACTTCTTTAACTGAAACATTAAAGTTCTTTATTCGAGAAAATTGCTTTTCCATCTCATTCAACTCATGGTAATGAGTGGCAAATAAAGTCTTAGCCTTCGCCTTAGGATTTTCATGGATATGCTCCACAATAGCCCAAGCTATAGAAATTCCATCGTATGTACTTGTTCCTCTTCCCAACTCATCAAACAGCACCAAACTTCTTTGCGACAAATTATTAATGATACCTGCAGCCTCGTTCATCTCGACCATAAACGTAGACTCTCCCATGGAAATATTATCAGATGCACCTACACGAGTAAAGATTTTGTCAACAACACCTATCGATGCAGCATCAGCAGGAACGAAACATCCAATCTGAGCCATCAAGACTATCAACGCAGTCTGTCTCAACAATGCTGATTTTCCTGCCATATTAGGACCCGTAATCATCATTATCTGTTGAGAGTTGCTATCCAAGAAGAGATCATTCGCAATATAGCTCTCTCCAATAGGCAACTGTTTTTCTATTACAGGATGCCTTCCTTGTTTGATCTCTATGACTTCTGAGTCGTTGACAACTGGACGAACATATTTATTCTCCTCCGATACGCAGGCAAAAGACAACAAAGTATCCAATTGCGCAATCAAATTCGAGTTCATTTGAATGGCAGGAATATACTCCGTCAATTGCAACACCAACTCGTTAAACAATTGTTGTTCCAACACAAGTATCTTCTCCTCTGCTCCTAAGATTTTCTCCTCATACTCCTTCAACTCTTGCGTGATGTATCGTTCTGCAGCAGTAAGAGTCTGCTTTCGGATCCAATCTGCCGGCACCTTATCCTTATGCGTATTACGCACCTCAATGTAATAACCAAAGACATTGTTGTAACTGATCTTCAAACTAGGAATGCCTGTCAACTCCGACTCCCTCTGTTGTATCTGCAAAAGATAATCCTTTCCAGAATAAGCTATTTTTCTAAGCTCATCCAACTCCGTATTGACTCCTGTTGCAATCACGCCTCCCTTGTTCAACACTGATGGAGGGTCGGGGCAAATAGTCTTAGCAATCTTATCACTAATAGTAGGACACGGATTCAACTGTTCACCTACTCTTCTCAAACCTTCATTGTTAGAGCATTGGCAAGATTCCTTTATTGGAGCAACTGCCATCAATGCATTCTTCAGTTGCACCACCTCTCTCGGAGAGATGCGACCTACAGCCACCTTCGAGATGAGTCGTTCCAAATCTCCAATCATACTCATTTGAGTCTTCAAGACATCCTTCAATTCCAGATCTCGGAAGAAGGACTCTACCATCTCCAATCGCTCATTTATTGGCTTCACATCCTTCAAAGGGAAAGCTATCCATCGCTTCAACAAACGAGCTCCCATTGGAGTTATCGTCTTATCTATAATGTCGGCCAATGTTTTACCCTCTTCGTGCATGGAACCGTAAAGCTCCAAATTACGTATGGTGAATCTATCCAACCAAACATATCGATCCTCTTCAATTCTTGACAAGTGTGTGATATGTCCTATCTGAGTATGTTGCGTCATATCCAGATAATACAAAATAGCACCAGACGCGATAATACCCAATGTCAAATCTTGAACGCCAAACCCCTTAAGGTTCTTCGTTTCAAAATGTTTCAAAAGGCGATCGGTGGCAGACTCAATCGTATAGACCCAGTCTTCCAACTCGAAAGTGAAATATTTAGAATTAAAATGCTCCTCAAATTCGGACCTTTTACTTCTTTCGAAAAGCACTTCCTTCGGAGACATGCTATTTAGAAGTTTATCTACATAATCATAGGTGCCTTCTGCCGTCAAAAACTCTCCAGTCGAAATATCTAAGAAAGCAACTCCCGCACCTTTTTTAGTCATATGAACACTTGCGAGGAAGTTGTTCTCTTTGTAGTTTAGAATATTATCATTGATAGAAACACCAGGCGTAACCAACTCGGTAATTCCTCTCTTAACAAGTTTCTTGGTCAATTTAGGATCTTCCAATTGGTCACAGATAGCCACACGCTTTCCTGCGCGTACCAATTTAGGAAGATAGGTATCCAATGCGTGATGTGGGAACCCTGCCAACTCCACAGATTGAGCAGACCCGTTTGCTCTACGAGTAAGGGTTATACCCAAAATATCGGATGCAGCAATAGCATCCTCCAAAAACGTTTCGTAAAAGTCACCAACTCTAAATAGAAGAACAGCATCTGGATGTTTTTTCTTAATCTCAAAATACTGTTTCATCAAGGGTGTTTCCACAACATTCGCCATAACCGCTACAATTTATTCCGATCTATAAGTAATTTGGAGATGCATATGTTTTAATATCCTCTAAAGTAATGGACTTTCCACAAAGGATAATAACCCTCTCCACCACATTTCGCAACTCTCTGATATTACCACTCCAAGAGAACTGTTTTAATGCCTCAACAGCATCTGGCTCGAATTCTTTCACTGGTATTCCTTGTTCTTCACAAATCATCTTACAAAAATGATCCACCAACAATGGAATATCTTCCAAACGCTCTCGTAATGGTGGAACATGAATAGGAATCACACTTAATCTATGATAAAGGTCTTCTCTAAAATTACCATTTTCTATTTCCTTCTTCAAATCCTTATTGGTAGCAGCAAAAACGCGAACATCTACTTTTATGCTTTTATCACTACCTACTCGGGTCAGCTCTTTTTCTTGCAAGACTCGTAGCACCTTCGTTTGGGCAGACAAGCTCATGTCGCCTACCTCATCCAAGAAGATAGTTCCACCATCTGCCTGCTCGAACTTTCCGATTCTTTGTTTGATAGCCGATGTAAACGCACCTTTCTCGTGACCAAACAACTCACTTTCTATCAATTCGGATGGGATGGCAGCACAATTTACCTCAACATATGGAGCTGACGATCGATTACTCATCTCAAAGAGGGTTCGAGCCACCACCTCTTTTCCGGTTCCATTCTCTCCAGTGATTAACACACGAGCATCTGTAGGAGCAACACGACTAATCACATCTCTTAGATGCAACATGGCAGGAGACTCCCCAACCATCTTCATCTTCTGCGCGACTTTCTTCTTCAAAACCTTTGTCTCCTGAACCAATGATTTATGATCCAATCCATTACGGACGCAAACCAATAATCGATTTAGGTCCAATGGCTTCTCTATGAAGTCGAAAGCTCCTTTTTTAATGCACTCCACTGCAGTATCCACAGTTCCGTGTCCTGAAATCATCACAACTGTTTGATCTGGCACCTCTTCCTTAATTTTAGACAGCACTTCTACGCCATCCATCTGAGGCATTTTTATATCGCAGAAAATCATATCATACTTGGTAGACTTTATCATCTCCAAACCTTTCAATCCATCTTCTGCCAATTCGATAACATATCCTTCAAATTCAAGCACATCTTTCAGTGCATTACGGATACTTCTCTCATCATCTATAATTAATATTTTAGCCATATCAATCCGTTTAAGTATTGTTGCCTATTTTTTCAAAATTTCTGCGGAGAAAGGATATTTTGTATTCTTCACAGACTCCAACATCACCTTCACATACCCAACCTTAATTTTTGCTTCTATATAAAGAGGCACATGGTTTTCATCATCTGAAACATACACGGCCATATCATCTTCCTTTTTAAACAAATCTCCAGTAATCAACTTTGGTGTGAACTTCAATGCATTGTATTTTGATTTATTACGCAATTTAATCGTCTCTCTGCCCTGAAACTTCAAGCCCAAGTTATAAACCGAATCATCATACAACATATTGAAAGGGAACAAATCTCCTTCTTTCACATTAGACATATCCAGACTTCGAAAACGATAGCAGGTGGTCAATAAATCAAAGACAGACTTGTCGATCTGCAACGAATCGGAAGTCAGAGTACCTCGTCGATTGATGTCCCAATATACCATCGAAGAGAGGTCAGAGAACTCAAATTTGTATTTCTTATCACAAAAATAAGTATCCTCGTGTTTTACCTCCCTATAGCGGAATGGCATCAAATCCTCTTTTGTCACAGAAACTGAGAACGTATCCCTAATGCAATAAAGATTATCAAAAGACTTTATAGTGTATCCTGCCACCTGCAATAGATAATAGTTTGCGCCCTTCTCCGTGTTTGCCTTAACAGAAAAGACAACATCTCCGGCATGAATCCACACAAATCCCAAATTGTAATACACATTGTAAGTAGCAACCTCGCCTTCCTTAAAGGCTGGTTCGTCTTTCATCAACAATTGTGCATTTACACCAAAAGATGCAAGGAACAAAAATATCAAAACACACCAACGTCTCATGCCCATATTTTATTTGCTTGGATGAACCATATTAAACAAACGATTCCATCTCACACCTAACTTATCCTCTTCCAACGACATCCAAATCAAGATAGGTTTACCCACAATATGGTCTTCTGGAACGAATCCCCAATAACGGGAGTCTGCAGAGTTATGTCTGTTGTCACCCATCATCCAATAATAATCCATTTTGAACGTATAACTATCGGAAGGAACATCATTGATATAAATCTGTTCCCCCTTTACTTCAAGTTTATTCAACTCATAATTACGGATGATTTGTTCATATAAAGGAAGGTTATCCTTGTTCAATGCAACTGTAGCACCAGCTTGAGGAATCCACAGCGGACCATAATCATCACGAGTCCAACCATCTTGGCGACCTAGAGGGAATGTCTTTCCGCTCATTTGAACAGGCTCTCTCTTTACTGAAACCACATAAGATTTTGCCTTCAATTTATTCATTGACCCTTGTGTTAAAGGCAATCGATAAACATAATTCAAAGTCCCCGTAGAATCCTCATATCCAATTTGAGACAAGAAGCGAACACCTTGAGGATCCGAATTGATCAACAAGCGATCTGCTTTACGGATATTCAAACTCTCAAAAAGCTTCTCTTCCAATAATTTAGTAGTCTCGACGAAGTAGTTGAATTGAAGCCCCTCAATCTTCTCTGCCGCTACACCATTGATATGTACGATACCATCTATGATCTGCATTGTATCACCAGGCAAGGCCACGCAACGCTTCACATAGTTCTCTCTCTTGTCTACAGGACGAACCACTATCTCACCAAACTTCTCAGGATGGTTCAAGATATAGTCTCGGCCCAATTCGTGAACCAATGTATAGTAATCTGGATTTTGAACTTTTAAAGTTACCGTATCGCCGGCAGGGAAATTGAAAACAACAATGTCATTGCGCTCCACCTTTCCAAAGCCTTTCAATCTTTTATACTCCCAATGAGGTTTGTCCAAATAGGCCTTACAATCGAAGAAAGGAAGTGTGTGGTGAGCCAAAGGAAATGCAATAGGAGTTATTGGCTCACGAGGACCATAGCTTACTTTGCTTACAAACAAGAAATCACCCACCAACAAAGTCTTCTCCAACGAAGGAGAAGGAATCTTATAGTTTTGGAAGAAATAAAGGTTGATCACATAAACAGCCACCAAAGCGAATAGGATTGCATCCACCCAATCTGCCAATGTTCGAAGCACTGGGTTCTCAGACTCTTTCCAAAAAGACCAATGGATATATTTTGTAATGTACAGATCAAATGCAAGTGGCAATAACAATATCAACCACCAAGCACCGGACCATACTAAAAAGAAAAGTATAATCAATGCCACAGCAGCAAATTTGCACCATTGTTTCACACTGGCCATCTTCACTCGTTCAGAGAATGATTTTCCCTTCAACTCTTTATATCCAATCGTTGGTTCTGATTTCTTATTTTCCATCGTTCATTTTTTATTTTAAGAAGTCGAACAAATCCGACATTCCCAACAACCCCTTCTTACCTGCAGTAAACTCTGCAGCCACAACTGCACCCAAAGCAAAACCTTCTCGGCTCTTTGCATCGTGCGTAATTGTGATAGAATCCACCTCCGACTCATAACGGATTGTATGGATACCCGGAACTTCACCCTCTCTGATCGACTTGATAGCCATATCTGTAGGTTTTGTCTCCACCTCTTTTGTCCATGCATTCTTACGGTCGATATTCTCCAAAATGCCTTCTGCTAATGTTACAGCAGTTCCACTTGGAGCATCCAACTTATGGATGTGATGGACCTCTGTCATTTCAACATTGTAGTTGTCGAATTGGTTCATCAACTTTGCCAAATACTTATTGACTGCCATGAAGATATTGACACCAATACTGAAATTGGAAGAACAGAACAATGTGTGGTTACCTGATTTCAATTCATCGATCACATCTTCCAACTTCCAAGCGGTTGTTCCAACGACAACTGGAACATTAGCTTTGAAACATTTACGTATATTCTCAACTGCCGTGTCAGGGCGAGTAAACTCAATTGCCACATCCGCACTTTTAAAAGCAGCCGAATCAAAATCTGAAAGGTTGTCGATATCGATAATTGACACGATTTCGTGTCCACGGCTCTTCGCAATACGCTCGATGATCTTACCCATCTTTCCGTATCCAATCAACGCTATTTTCATCTCTTTTCTTTTTTTAATTACAAATTTTCGTAAGCAGGAGAGAATGTATCACTCTCATTCAAATCTCCGCGAGTAGCACCCTTCTTCAACCAACGAGAACGTTGATCTGAAGTACCGTGGTTGAACGATTCAGGCACAGTATAACCATAAGCTTGTTTTTGCAAATAATCATCACCAATTTTTGCGGCAATAGCCAAACCTTCCTCAATATCGCCAGCCTCCAAAGAGTTAAACATTCTATTATCGTGGAATGCCCAGCAACCAGCAAAGAAATCGGCTTGCAACTCCAATCTCACACTGATTTGGTTAGAAAGCTTTTCCGAAGCTCTACTCATTTGCTTGTGAGCCTCACCCAAAATGCCTAATTCATTTTGAACATGATGTCCCACCTCGTGAGCTATCACATACGCATACGCGAAATCACCAGCGGTACCGAATTGTTTTCTCATTGTTGTAAAGAACTCCAAGTCGATATAAACAGTTTGATCTGCAGAACAATAGAATGGACCTGAAGAAGAAGTAGCACTACCGCAACCAGAAGAAACAGTACCATGGAACAACACCAATTTTGGAGCATGGTAGGTTCTACCCATCTTCTTGAATTGATCCGACCAAACATCCTCTGTACCAGCCAAAATCTGCTTACTGAACGTAGCCAACTCTTCCTCCTCTTTTGTCGGAGTATAATCAGAGCCTCCAGAAGTCACCGCTGTTGTTGCAGCCTGCTTCACTACGGTAGAAACTACCTGTCCCATATCTCCACCAGAAGTGAAATAAGCCATTACTGCTACAAGGAGCAATCCTCCAATTCCCATACCTGCCTTTGCGCCACCGCCAGATCTTCTTCTGTCATCTACATTAGCGCTTTCACGTCTACCTGTTAATTTCATACTATTCTATGTTTTATAATTTTTATAACGACATTTTTAGCGAAAAGATGTGCAATATTCGCAAAATTTATCGGTAATGCCAAAAGAATTGAGGTTGAATTACTAACAATGGAACACAAATACAAAATCTAACAACGAAAACGATCCCAACCGCTTTCAAAGACATCAGTTTTTTCTCTTCCAATACCAAAGATTAAGAAGTGGTAACCATATACTATTAAACCCTACCAAGTCACAATATTCTCCGAAATCTTAAAAGCAACTGAATAGTGGCATTTAACACCAAGCGTCTGTTAAGACGCTACACCCGTAACCCAGTACATGGAACGAAGAGACATGTGCTGGGTTGGAGCACTGTAAGTGAGACACTCGTCTGCAAGACGATACAATACACACGCATCCGAGGTAGCGTCTTTCTGACGCATAGGGACTTCCTTGCATCCACCCTACACAACATCCATCAAAAAAAAAAAAAAAAATGATATTTTTTGTTTAGAAAATAAATATTGTTACCTTTGAAGGGTTTTAGGCTTTTGCGGAAGCACATTCAAAGAAAATATTGGGAAAACCGAACCATAAGAGGCAAACTAATAGAATCATTTAACAAACATAATATTTATGAGTAGATTTTTTAAAATTTTCGGATGCATTCTTGCAATAGGTGCAATCCTCTTCACGAGTTGTAAAAAGGAGGACGACGAGTTTACTTTGACAGTTACCTCTTCTGATTTGAACAAGGGTGTTGTAACGGGTGGAGGCGTCTATAGCGACGGCACACAAGTAGTTATCAAAGCAATTGCTGAGACAGGTTACCACTTCTCCAAATGGGACGACAACAACACCGATAACCCTCGTACCGTAATCGTGGACAAAAACATGTCATTCACCGCAATCTTCGCTGCTGGCGAGGGTGGAAATGGCGGAAACGGCGGCGACATCACTGACATCAACGATGCGATGACATTGTCGGGAGCCATGAACGAGAACAAGACATTAAAAGACCTCGGTTTGCCAATCGACTATATTATCGACGGTACTTTCTACGTAGAAGGAAATGCCTGCTTGACCATCGAACCAGGTGTAACCATTGCCTTTACCGGAACTAACGGCATCATCGAAGTGGGCGAAAACGCAGGTTTAAAAATGGTCGGAACCGCAGAGAAACCTATCGTTTTCCAAGGTCCCATCAACAATCCAAGCAAAGGATCTTGGGGCTATATCCAATATGCTTCCAACCGTTCCGACAACCAGATGGAGTATGTCATCCTAAAGAATGGAGGTTCGAGTGAAGAAAAAGATTATGGTGTCTTGAGAACCTACGGTGATGGTTCCGTCTCTGTCAAGAACTGTACGATTGACGGCGGACTCGGTTGTGGATTCTCAACAACGTATGGAGGTGCTAAGAACCTAAAAGCATTCGAAAACAACACCATCAAGAATATGGATGGTTACGCAATGAGCATGACAAAAATGAATGCGAATGCACTTGGCAAAGGAAATAAATTCGAAAACAACAAAGAGAACTTAATCGTTTTCGGCTGGGGTGACGACGTTCTCGAAGATGAAAAATTGACGCTCAACGCAATGGGTGCTCCTTATTTCTTCGATGCACTTTACGTTGAGGGAGAATTGACAGTCAACGAAGGCGTATCTATGGTATTTAAGAAAAACTCAGGTTTCCACATCTCTGGTGGTGCAACTATCAAATTGCTAGGAACAGAGGCTGCACCTATCGTTATCAGCGGTTTGGAGAACAAGGCTGGCTACTGGGAAGGTGTCGAGTTTAAGTCTGACAATAGCGAAAATATCTTCAAAAATGTTGTCATCAGCGATGGAAACGAAAGATGCTTGATAGTTGATTACTATGACGAGCAATACTTGGCAGTTGAGAATCTTACCATCAAGAACGCGAAAGAGTATGGTCTGATTGTCAGAACCAATACTCTTGAAGGGGAGGTAGAAGGCGAGTGGTTTTACTCTCGCGACTGGACTAACGTATTCAAGGGTAGCGTTTCTGGTTTGAAATTCGAGAATTGTAGCAAGGGTAATATCTTCGACAACAACGTACTTCCTGATGAGACAGAAGGTGTAGATAACGTATTCGTAGCTATGCCAATCCCTAAATTCGAGTAATCATAGTCCTCTTCAAAGGGGAAATCATTTACAACAGGTGGGGAATCTTATGCTAGGTTCCCCACCTTAATTTTTAGGATATTAGTTAAACACATCAATTCTACCACCAAGGGTGATCAATCTGTTCGTTCTGGCAAACATCTATTTGACAGATATTCTTTGTCTCATTAGAGCACATGAAAAACACCTTTGCGCTACGAGACTCCTTAGAATCATCCCCCATATCTGTTACCTTTATCACCAATGTTGCGTCTCCATTTCCCGATGAAGGAGAAACCTCACACCAATTTTCAGAAGAGACGACATACCATTCTCCTATATTCTTGAATTCTACAACTTTGGTTCCGCCTTCTTTTTCATACTTCAAATCAACACCTCCGACACTCCAATCCAAGTCCGATTCTACTCCAGAAACACAAGACACCGCCCCAATAGAGAAAAGAATCAGCATGCTAATTCTCATTATTTTTTCTATTACAATATTCATACAATTATATTTTAAATAAAATTAAAATTTAAATCCAACGGTCGCGTACAAACCAAATTCATAATATTGAAGATGCTGATCGTAATCTCTAACATAAGTGTAAACAGGCACATTTATGAAATACCCAGCGCCAAAATTTACCTTCTTGCCCAAATTAAGACCTGCCTGAAATCCTGGGAGAACACGTCCAACAGCGGTTCCTGCACAATTCTCGTCCAACAAATCCAATTTAGTAACGAAAGACTGTCTTTCTGGAAGAATAATGTCCGAAAATTCATAATGAACTTTTTCCTGATATAAGAAATAGACTCGAACGTTTGCACCTAACAAAGGGGCCAAATAAAATCCATTCTTGAAAGTGAATCTATAAGTAACATTGAGAGGAACACTCAATGACAATGAATGTCGGCTCTTTGTCAAATAAGGTTGATCCTCATTATGTGTATTTTTATACGTATGAAGTCTAGAAAAGAGCAAACGTCCACCAACCTCAAAAAACAGAGGCGCCTTTTTCGTCATATTAATTCCCCTCACATAATCCAACTCGGCTCCATTATATTTATAATCTCTATAATGAGTATACGATGGCGAATAACCTAACGAAACAACATTGTAGGCATTTGTATCAAACTCTCTACTCTTTTTTTCTTTTGTTACTGTAATCGAGCTATTCGAAGAAGTCACAATTTGAGCATAAGAAGTAACCGCAAGCAGCATCGATGCAAGCAGCATATAAAACTTTATCCTTTTCATTTTCATATATATTTACGAAACACTGCTTATCGACCCGGCTTCAAATTTGCTTCTACATTGTTGCGATCTCCTGTTGTGCGGGTTTTCGACAAACCTATCCAATTCATATCATTCTCACTCATGGGTTTCCAATTCGCAAACACACCTATATATCCAATAATTTCCAAAGTATACCCACCTTTATCGTTTGTATACAGATGAAATGTCGGAGCAACAATCACATCACAGTTGGCATCCACAGAGGCTCTAAATAAACCATAGGAATGGATGTTCTGGACATCTCCTTTCATATCGTTCTCCACAAATTCCTTGCCTAATTCATACGAAAAATGCTGACGCCCCTTTGCTTCATCCACTTTCAAATCAACCACCAAAGGCTTCACATAACCGGTCGAAACCACATCCAATGCACGAGTTTGAGTCTCCTCATAATGGAAAGTTGTCGTTTTCTGAGCATTTACTGCTAAAGCAGACACGAAACCTACTGCCAATGCAAAAAATCCCTTCATATTTTATCTTTTAGTTAATATTGTTTTTGCTTAAACCTTCACACATAGGCATAACAACAAAGGAGGACACATCATAAGACATGTCCTTAATTAGCCTAACACGGGAGAACCTCCCTCTACAATGTTTAGGAGAATTGTGTGTGTGTGTGTGTGTGTGTGTGTGTGTTTAGACAAACATCTGAGATAGCCAAATGTTTGATGTTAATATTATTTAAATGCGCACTACACATGATATTTTTTTATATTTGTTCGCAAATTTAACGTTTTTTTCAAAAAAGGCAAAGCGACACGAAGCAAATGTCTCATGTCGCTTTTGATTTATAGGTCAACCTATTTCGAGCGAAGGGTGGCGTAGTCAACACGAAGAGGGTGTATCAAAACTTTTCAGTTTGACACACCCTCTATAGGTTCATGATTCAATGAATCAGTGCATTAAAATTTGATCAGGTTCTTTCCTGTCATGTCTGCAGGTTGATCAATGCCCATGATAGCAAGGATTGAAGGAGCAACATCTGCCAACTTACCATCCTCTACCTTTGCATTTGGCTTATCGCTAACATATACGAAAGGAACTGGATTCAATGAGTGAGCTGTGTTTGGAGTTCCATCAGCATTGATAGCATTGTCACAGTTACCATGGTCTGCAATGATGATAACATCGTATCCGTTTGCCTTACAAGCCTCAACAGTGTCTTTAACACAATCGTCGATAGCAACAACAGCTTTCTCAATAGCAGAATAGATCCCTGTGTGACCAACCATGTCGCCATTAGCATAGTTCACAACGATCCACTCGTACTTCTTTGTACCGATAGCCTCAACCAACTTATCTTTTACTTCGTAAGCACTCATCTCTGGCTTCAAATCATAAGTAGCCACCTTTGGAGAAGGAACCAAAATACGGTCTTCACCTTCGTATGGATTCTCACGACCACCGTTGAAGAAGAATGTTACGTGTGCATATTTCTCAGTCTCTGCAATGTGCAATTGTTTCAAACCAGCTTTTGAAACGACTTCACCCAAAGTATTCATCACATTCTCTTTGTTGAAGATGATGTGAACATCCTTGTATGAAGGATCGTATGGAGTCATACAATAGAATTGGATTCCCTTAACAGTCTTCATACCAGCCTCTGGCATATCTTGTTGAGACAATACAACAGTCAACTCCTTAGCACGGTCGTTACGATAGTTGAAGAAGATAACAACATCGCCCTCTTGGATTGTACCAACAGGCTTTCCATTCTCAACCAATGCGATTGGCTTAACAAACTCATCTGTCACACCTTCTGCGTAAGACTCTTCCATAGCTTTCACCATATCAGTAGCAGCCTTACCCTTACCCTCGATCAACAAATCGTAAGCCTCTTTTACACGCTCCCATCTCTTATCACGGTCCATTGCGTAGAAACGTCCAATGACAGAAGCAATCTTACCTGTGTTTTTATCCAATTGAGCTTGCAATTGTTCGATAAAGCCCTTACCACTCTTAGGGTCTGTATCACGACCATCCATAAAGCAGTGAACATAAGTCTTATCCAAACCATAAGCCTTTGATATCTCGATCAACTTGAAAAGATGATCCAAAGAAGAGTGAACACCTCCATTAGAAGTCAAACCCATAAAGTGGATTTGCTTTCCATTATCCTTTGCATAAGAGAATGCGCTCTTAATCTCGGCGTTCTCCATGATAGAGTTGTCTTTACAAGCCATGTTAATCTTCACCAAGTCTTGGTATACAACACGACCACCACCGATATTCAAGTGTCCCACCTCTGAGTTACCCATCTGGCCATCAGGCAAACCAACAAACTCTCCAGACGCTTGCAATTGAGAATATGGATAATTCTTCAACAATGAATCCCAGTAAGGAGTAGGTGTTGATGCAATAGCATCCGACTTTGTCTTGTTTCCAAATCCCCAACCATCGAGGATCATCAATAAAACTTTTTTGTTCATTTTTCTATGTTTTTAATAATTTATCTAATTCACAATTACTGCACATCACTTGAATTTGCAGAACACTCTTCGTAATCTGCCTCCTCAGCCAATGTCTTGAATTTCTTCATTCTCTCGGCTCCCTCCTCGGATTGGGGCACCTCAGTCTCCTCTTCACGAGACGGTTCTTGTCCACCTCCACCTAAGAATCCTTTAAATAAATTGAACACTCCACCAAGCATCTTCCCGGCGACAGCAAGAACGCCGAACACAAAGAACAGCAGAAGAGCAATCAATAATAATATAATAGTACCCATAAGAGCAATACCTTAATTCAAAATTCTTAACTCTTAATACACTCTTTTCGCAATCTCCCTTATGCTTTTGGCAGTAGACATGGAATAGAAGTGGATGATAGGAGCACCTTTCTCCATCAGTTCTTTCGACTGCATTGCACACCACTCTATTCCCACTTGGGTTGCCTCTTCGTTTGTTTTACACTTACGCAATTCAGAAGCCAATGCTTCTGGCAAATCCAAATGGAATGTTTTAGGGAGCACAGTTAGCTGCTTCAAAGAAGTTATCGGCTTCAAACCTGGTACAATTGGCACTGTAATACCCTCTTGGCGGCATCTTTCTACGAAAGAGAAATATTTGCTATTATCGAAGAACATTTGTGTCACCACATAATCTGCGCCGTTCTCAATCTTCTTTTTCAACCAATAGATATCTGAATCTACATTAGGAGCCTCATCGTGTTTCTCTGGATATCCAGCGACACCATAAGTAAAGAAGCGAGTACGTTCTTGCTTTTGTTTGGTTCCGTCCACAAAGAATCCCTGGTTGAAGCGATTGATCTGCACCTGTAATTCAGAAGCATGAGCATAACCCTCATCACTTGGCATGAAAGCATTTTCGTGTTTTGCCTTATCACCACGCAACAACAGCAGATCATATATACCCAAAAAGTCTAAGTCGATCAAGACATACTCTGTATCTTCTTTTGAGAATCCACTACAAAGGATATGGGGAACCACATCAATATTATACTTGTTTTTTATAGCCGCAGCCACCGCCACCGTACCAGGTCGCTGGCGAACACGGTCACATTGAAACAGTCCGTTTTCTGTTGTACGATACACCAACTGACTTCTATGCGTTGTGATATCAATATATTTAGGATCGAACTCCCTTAATTCATCAATTGTGTTGTAGATAGCCTCGATTCCATTACCTTTCAACGGTGGTAATATTTCGAAAGAGAAAGCCGTCTTCTTACTGCTTAATATCAAATCCTTTACACTCATACTATCAAAATCTATTTATTTCTGGCACTCTAACAATTGTCCATTCTCGCAATTAAAGAGTCTTGAAGGGAACAACTCCGTCCACTTAAGATTATGAGTAGACATAATCACGGACGTTCCCGTTTGTGATATCTTATAGAATAGGTTCATCAACTCTTCACCCATTTGAGGGTCCAAGTTTCCTGTCGGCTCATCTGCCAAAAGAATCTTTGGTCGGTTAAGCAAGGCTCTAGCAATCACAACCCTTTGTTGCTCTCCACCCGACAATTCGTGAGGCATACGATATCCTTTTGTTGTCAACCCAACATATTTGAGAACCTCATCGATTCTATCTTTCATCTCCTTTTTCGAACATTGTGATGTTGCTTTTAAAACAAACATCAAGTTGTCTTCAACAGAACGATCTGGCAACAACTGAAAATCCTGGAAAACAATACCCATCTGACGACGCAAATAAGGCACATGTCTCTTTTTGATTTTAAGCAGATCATACTCTAACACTTGCGCAGAACCTTCCTGTATCGGAGCTTCGCAATAAAGAGACTTGAGGAATGTGCTCTTTCCACTGCCCACCTTTCCTAAAAGGAAGATAAAATCCTTGGCTTCAACAGAGATTGAGACATTCTTCAAAATAGTCTGCTCTTGTCGCATTATTGTGACATCCTTGTATTCTATCAAAGACATAATCGAAGGGGTTATTTATTTTCTTCACCCCAGCATGTGTCTGTACCCGTGTGGCATACAGGACCTACTGGATGTACCTTTATCAACAATGTATCTTTATCGCAATCCGCCTTGATCGAAACCACATTCAAGAAGTTTCCACTGGTCTCACCTTTTGTCCACAAACGGTTCTTTGTGCGACTGTAAAAAGTCACCTTACCAGTCTCCTCTGTCTTTTTGAAGGCCTCCTCATTCATAAAGCCCAACATCAAAACCACCTTTGTATCAGCATCTTGAATAATGGCAGGAACAAGTCCATCCATTTTTTGAAAATCCAATTCCATACAAAACAATATTAATGTGCGAAGTTACAAAATTTACGACAAAAAGCGGGACAAATCCTCCATTTTTATTCTACCCTCATAGATAGCCTTTCCTGTGATTACAGCAGGGACTTTCGCTTCTTCCAACTGCTCTATATCGGCCATCGAACTAACACCTCCACTAGCAATCAAATATAAAGAAGGGATCTCTGCCAACATATTTTTATACAACTCTATAGAAGGTCCTTTCAACATACCATCCTTACTAATATCAGTACAAATCACCTTATCCACGCCCTTATCTACGAACTCTTTCACGAAAGGAATCAAATCTAATTGAGTGGTCTCAATCCATCCTCCAACTGCAATCTTTTCATCCTTCACATCTGCACCCAAGATAATCTTCTCCGCTCCGAATTTCTCTAACCAAGAAAGGAACACTTCAGGTTTCTTTGCAGCAATACTACCTCCTGTAACCATAGAAGCACCAGACTCAAATGCAATCCTTAGATCCTCGTCACTTTTCAATCCGCCTCCAAAATCAATCGTTAAAGATGTTTGTGTGGCAATTTTCTCCAAAACCTTATAGTTTACAATGTGTTGCGCCTTAGCTCCATCCAAATCGACCAAGTGAAGACGTCGAACTCCAACCGACTCAAACTCTTTAGCCACTTCCAATGGATTTTCGTTATAAACCTTCTTCTGAGCATAATCTCCTTGAGAAAGTCGAACACACTTTCCTTCTATAATATCAATTGCAGGAATAATTTCAATCATATCAAACCTCTATTTTATTATTTTTTTTCATTCATAAAGAATTTGCGACACAGATCCTCGTCAAAAGTCGCGTTGCTCATTTTTCCAACCACCTTACCTTTTTCAAAGAAAAGCAACAATGGTATATTAAATTCCGTTATTGGCATCAACTGAATGGGTTCTAAGAAGAAGTAAGGCTGTTGCTGCACAGAAGTCTCTGCCAAGAACTTCTCCAATCCTTCGTCATCACCCCAAACAATCCACTGAATAGGAATATTTTCCGAAGACTCTTTCCTGCAAACCTCCAACTTACGCATCGCTGCCTTACAATGTTTACACTTCACACTAAACAAACACACTGCAACTCGATCCTCAGTTCTCAGAACTTGCAAATCCTCATGTCTCTTCTCCAACTGAACATAAAGTTCCTCGTTAAACTTTGTCTCCTTGGGAGGAATAATACCAATGGGTAATTTCACAAAGGCAAAAACTGCCGAAACGACAAATACCAAAAGTGTCCAAAGCACAGTCTTTTTTATAGGGAACTCAGGTGACTTTGTTGCGAAACACAACAATATGAAAAAGAGCACATTCTTACACAAAGATTGAATTGGAGAAAAACTAAAAGTCTCTCCCATACAATGACAATTACCATCCTCTCCAATGACAATCAGATAAATCAAAAAAACAGAAAAGAATGCAAGAAGGGAGAAAGAAGCCAAATCCACCTTCTTTCTAAACATAGTAGTCATCAACATTATTCCAAGGAAAGCCTCAACAAGAAGCAACCCTCTGGAAAGAAAGGAAGAAAGGACTAGTCCACAGAAATCAAGAGAGAAGACATAAGTCTCAAAGGAGTCTAACGAGATAAACTTCAAGACCGCAGAAAGAAGGAAAGAGAGTCCTAACAAACAACGGCTTAGGTAATAGAATAAATTTACTCCCTTCACACTCATATCAATCCCACTTGGCTGAACATGTCACAGACTCATCATCTTCCAACTCAGAGCAAGATCCCTCATAATCGTAATGAACCCAAGATCCATTTGATTGGGACCCCTTCATCGAGCATTCGCAATCACTCAAGGTTGTACAACTACTCAAAAGAGGAAGAGACATCAAGAAGGATATAAAAATTCTATTTAACATACACTATAATTTGTGAATAACTGCGCAAAGATACATAAAAATCCATTATACAAGAACAAAAAGGGCTTCGGAGAAAAACCGAAGCCCTTTCACCTTATTTCTTCAACAACTTTTGTTCAAATCTTTGCGATTTCGTATCTATACGAAGCAGATAATATCCTGCATGCAAATTACTCAAATCCACCTCACTACTACTCATGAAAGGATAGACTCTTTTTAACTCTCGACCCAATGCATCCAACACTGAAATCTGAACGATATCACCCAAACGAGAGTTTACCACCACATAATCCTGTGCGGGATTAGGATAAACACTCACATCGTCTTTCCATGATGTCGATTCTGGCAAATCGACCAAGTTTTGAGTGGTTAAAGACATTGTTATATCTTGTGTTAATGTCAATGACAACACCTTGTCCTTTATCACCTTTGACGAACCGCAACCAACCGCATTTACAGCGAAAGTAAGGTCTGAACTTTGTGCATTATACTGATGCACCTCTACAGCCAACACATTAGTTCCCGATGTCAAATCACTCTTTTTAATCGTAAGCTTCCCAATAGCGTCATCCAGATGGCTTGGTGTACCTGTCGAGTACGAAATCTTCTCTGATGACGACATATTGAATCGTTTTAATTCCTTTCCATTTAAATAGACAATAGCTCCATCATCATAAGTAATAGAAAGCACCATAGAATCAACCGTAGAGACATCTTTCGAATCGAATTTAGTTCTAAAGTACGCCGTCATATACTTATTCGAGGTACTATCACCAAAAGAAAGCTTGGTATCATAGGTTCTTTTCTCAGAGGTGTCATATCCAAACTTACCACTTCCTTTTTTCCAAGTTGTATCCACATAAGCAGCAGCAGTCCACGTTCCAGAAGGAGCTATACTATCATAGAAATAACGCCAAGTTGTGGATTTTCCCAAGACCTGACTTTGGAACGGATATGGTTCAGACAATGTCCATGAAACAAAGTTCTTATCATCGATCAAAGGTTCAATAACGACATCGGTCCCTGTCCTGAACAACTGATTTACCGGCAACTTCGTTGTCTTTACACCATTCACGTTAAAGTAAGTCCAACCAGCGTCCGACTTAATCGTCAACATCGCCGAGTTTACCTTCACAAGGGAATCACATCTAAGCGTTCCATTGGCATCACCTGGGGTTGCCTCCATACTATAACCATCGTTGCAAGCTGCGAATGTTGCAAATGTTTTTGCCCCGTCCGAACTACGTCCATACGAATTGTTTTCTCCAATTTGAGGAACCACCACCTTATCTACGGTCACAACCGTATCGCGCAAGGCTTTACTCAACACCAATGTCTCTCCATTCGTATCAGACAATTTAAATCCTAAATGCAATGGACCATAATTGGAGTTATCTGATGCCCATAAGAGCAAATGACCTTTAGCAGGAATAATGGTAGATGTGTATCCTCTTTCAATCTTATGCATCAATGGATTTGACGGATCGTCAGAGATATAGAATCCCGCAACATCAACTGAAGATGTACCATAATTGTACAACTCAATCCAATCCGGCTTACTTCCTGTTCCTTCGTCTACCAAAATCGTATTCTTCGAACACACCTCATTTATCATGATGGTTGGAGCCACATCTTTATCTTCTGTTATCTCTAAAGAGACACTTACATCTCCATTCATCTCAACCTCAATCGTAGATGTTGAGAACGTCTCGTCACCAACAGTCCACCTCTTCACAACATATCCATCAGGCAAATTAGCTGATAATTTAACCGACATTCCCTTCAAGCAAGACATCGAGAACTTATTATCATCCACTTGCACATTATTAACGAAGAAGCCCGCCTTGCTACTTGAAGAAGAGAGTGTCAAGTTTACCTTCTCGTTTTCTAATTTGAAGAAATCTGCCAACTGGCTATAGACGACCTCATTTCGACCTTTAGCAAACTCCAACATACTTTTCTTGTCACTCAACTCAGTACCGAATTTAGCCCTATATTCACAAGAAGCCCTATCTACGATATCATTCCAAACCAATTTAATATTTTCGTAACTCAAAGCATTCTCCAAATGAATCAAAGACTTTGTCAAATACATTCGCTTGAAATCCTCATTTTGCATCAAGCCGTAGAACAAAATAGTTTTCCACCTATACTCCTCGGTGAACATATATGGTTCTTTAGGTGTTCCATTTCCCCAGTTAACCTTGTCTCCTTGCCCCATACACCACTTGATCATATTGGTTTCCTTAACACCATAATTAGGCCAGTCAGAATATAATCCTAATCCAAAATCGGTATCGTACAATATACAACGGAACTTTCCTCCAGCCCTATATCTCCACAATTTATAGTTGTTGCCCGGCCAATCCGTATTAACAATAAACTGCTCAAAAATCATATAATTCAGATACTCATCCAAATCTAAAAAGTCGTTCATCTTAGAGAGATAGGAGGCAGATGTATAATTATTTTTGGCATAATCGATCATTGCATTATAGGCGGTCAAATCTCCTGCCGTAGCCTCTATCGTCTCCTGAGTTATCTCAACAACATCTATCTCATCCTCCTCATATCCATAATTAGAGAAAACGAAGTCTTTGTTCGTTCTTTCTCTCAATCCCATGATTCCCTTGTACGTTCCGTCCAAATAAAAGCCAACTGGCTGGTACGCTTGGTAGTCTATATTACCCATACATTTCGCAATAGATTGCATAAAGCCATCTCTTACACGAACCTGAGCCTCTTCATACGCATTTCCACCATTCCTTAATTGGAAACTAGCATACACATTATCCTTCTTCTTTGAATCTTTAAATGGATTATAATTGAACAATGGAGTTCCGAATTTCTTTCCCGTGCTCATCTTCAACGACTTAACACTGTTATCCGATTTTCTCGAACAGCCGCCCATAACAGCCACATCCGCCTCTTGCGAGAACTTCAAAGTGGTTCCCTCATAATACTCCAAATTGACAGGTCTATCCCAGTCTTGATTATAATTTGCACGTTCTTTTACACAATCCTTTTCTCCCTCAATTCCATTATTACCTACAACATAAATTCCCCAATTGTCGCCATAAAAATAACTACTATCAGCAACGATAGAAACGACAGGAGAAGGAGTACAATCCTTATATCGATCTTCTCCATAAGCAATGAAAGAAGAGGTCATAATCTCACTTGGCAACATGTTCTTTCCATATGCCCTGGCTCTTATCACTTTCGTTTTGGAAATCTCTATAGGTTCCTTATACTTCTTTCCATTCACAGGAGTTGGCTCCTTTCCATTGGTAGTATAATATATGCTATCTGAATTAGAAGACTTAATGGTTAATTTACCAGTTACTGATGGATATGCACCAGGTTGCACTCCACTAAAAACAGGCTTTGCACATCTAGAAACAGACAAATCTGCATAAGAGGTTTTATTTTTTTCTTTAGGTGTCGGTTCCATAAAACCCTCAACACCATTGCAAATTCCATAAGAGAGATAAGGAACCATTGCAGGATAAGATAGTTCCGAAAAAGAGCCATCCGTGCAATACAATTCCAATTTTCCTCCATCCACATCTACCTTATAGCAGGAGTGTCCCGATTTTTGAGGAGACGACACATCTTTAGGAATTTTGTCGAAAAAGATTGTCTTATAACCTTTGGCAGGGACAACAAACGAGTATTCTATCGTCCACTCCCATTTCAACCCACCTTTTTTCTTATATTGTCGTATAACGGATCCATTCAAATCGACTGAACTTTCTCCATCATTATAAAACTCGACCCAACCTCTGAAATTATACAAATCGCCCACCTTCGTAGACACGTTACAAGGCATAATTTCCGAGATGATAACATCTGCAAACACAGACGAAACAGACAGTAGCGATGAAAATATCAAAAATGATATTCTTTTGAAAACCTTTAAAATCTTTATATCCATATCCCTTTATATAAAACACTCACAGCTCTTCAAGGCATAAAAAAAAGAAAGGTGGGGCACCATTGGCTCCCCACCAAACAATAACCAATTATAACAATACACTTGCCAATTCGGACAACTTACTACGCTCACCTTTAATCAAATTCACATGAGCAAATAAATCTTGTCCCTTCATTTTATCAATCATATATACCAATCCATTAGATTGCATATCCAAATAAGGAGCATCGATCTGTTGAACATCACCAGTAAACACGATCTTACAACCCTCACCTGCACGAGTAATAATAGTCTTAACCTCATGTGGAGTCAAGTTTTGTGCCTCATCTACAATCAAATAAGTATTACTCAAACTACGGCCACGGATGAAAGCCAAAGCTTCAATAACCAATTGCTCGTTTTTCTGCATATCGTCGAGCAACTTCAATTCCTTACTACTTGCACCAAACTGATGTTTAATCACATTCAAGTTGTCAAATAATGGTTGCATATAAGGGGCAACCTTTTGTTTTTCATCACCTGGCAAGAATCCCAAATCCTTGTTAGACATAGCCACGATAGGACGAGCCAACAATATTTGTTTGTATGTATCATGTTGTTGCAATGCCGCAGCCAATGCCAAAAGCGTTTTACCAGTACCCGCACGTCCTGTAACAGCAACCAACTTAATATCATCATTCATAAGAGCATCTAAAGCAAATGTTTGCTCTGCATTTCTACCCTCAATACCGAAAGCTTTCTCTTTTTTTACCTTCTTCACCATTTGCGTAGAAGCATCATATCTTGCCATCACAGAAGAACGACAACTCTTCAATATAAAGCAATCATTTGGAGCAATAGAAGATGGCAACTTACAATCGTTGAAAGGTACGCCATTCGGCTCTGAATAGATACGATCCACTATTTCCGGATCTATATCCTCATAAGTTTCCTGTGACTTATCGAAAATGTCTACATTTGTGACCTTATCTGTAATGTAATCTTCCACATCCAAGCCAATAGATTTGGCCTTCATGCGAAGGTTCACATCCTTAGTCACCAATATTGTACGAGTCTTCTTATCCTTTTCTTGCAGATCTAAGGCAACAGCCATAATTCTATGATCCGGAGTCTTCTCAGAGAATGTCTTTGACAACACCTCCGGGTATGCTGGATTTGTCACCACAAACAATCTACCCAATCCAACGCCCAATGAAGCTCCCTTTTTAAAGAAATCAGCATCAACACTCAAGTTATCCACTTCACGAACAAACTCTCTTGCATTAAAATTGATCTGCTCGTTACCTTTTTTGAATTTATCAAGTTCTTCCAACACGACAATAGGAAGATATATATCATTTTCTTGGAAATTGTAGATACACTTATAATCGTGAAGGATAACATTGGTATCCAAAACGAAATTCTTCTTTGCGCCCATAATCAATCTATTTATTAGTGTTAATCATTAAATTTAAGGGGAAAGCAAATGGATTTTTTTGTCAAAACAAATTAATTCTTTACTTTCGTTGTTGTAAAATTAGTTTTTTAAAACGAAAAACAAAAAAATTAACTGCCAATTTTTTAAAACGGACAAAAAAAATGATGAATTACGCAGAGACAGTTGAATACATCTATAATCGCATGCCTTTATTTCAGATGGTGGGCAAGTCGGGATACAAGGAAGGTCTCGACAGTATGATTGCCTTGGATAACAAACTTGGCAATCCCCATAAAAAGTTTAAATGCATTCATATTGGAGGAACCAACGGGAAGGGTTCTTGCTCCCATACAATTGCATCCTTATTACAAGAGGCTGGTTTTAAGGTTGGATTGTTCACCTCTCCTCACTTGAAGGACTTCCGCGAAAGGATCAGAGTGAACGGAGAGATGATTCCTAAACAGTTCGTAATTGAATTTATCGAAAAACACCAAGCATTTTTCGATGAGATTTATCCATCATTCTTCGAAGTAAGCTTTGGCATGGCTATGGACTTCTTTGCAAAAGAGGAGATCGACTACGCTGTTATCGAAGTGGGATTGGGAGGAAGACTTGACAGTACAAACATTATCACACCAATCCTATCCGTAATCACCAATATCAGTCTCGACCATATGAACATATTGGGCGACACGGAACTCGACATCGCACGAGAAAAAGCAGGCATTATCAAACAAGCCATTCCCGTCGTAATTGGAGAATCAAAAGGTGAGATTCGCGAGATTTTCCGTAACAGAGCTATGGAAATGAACGCCCCTATCTTTTTTGCAGATGAAACAAAAGCAGAAAAGATCAGAGAAGAATTAGTAGGCAAAACGCCTTACCAAATATTCAAAATTGGCGAATTCAACACTCCTACACCTCTAATGGGGGATTATCAACAAAAAAACATGACCACTTGCCGAATCGCCATTGACGCAATCCGAACAATAGAAAAATTAAATCTGTCGGAAACTACCATTCAAGCAGGATTTAGAAATGTTGTCAAAAACACACATCTTTTAGGCCGTTGGCAGATATTAAGCGATTGTCCATATACGGTATGCGACACCGGACATAACATTGGAGGCATTCAATATGTTGCAAAGCAATTGGAAAACACGCCTCACGAACGCCTACACATTGTATTTGGCATGGTTGGAGACAAGGATGTTTCTCATGTATTGGAACTTCTTCCGAAAGACGCCACCTACTATTTCACAAGAGCATCTATCAAAAGAGCCATGGAAGAAGACAAACTTCAAGGATTGGCCGCACAAAAAGGATTGAAAGGAGACCGATACCCTACCGTAAAAGATGCACTCTTGGCTGCACAAAAGAATGCTGGTCTTAATGACATCATTTATATCGGAGGAAGCACCTATGTAGTTGCAGAAATACTGTAAGAAAAGTACAACTAAGAACGAACAATTAAGATTTATTTCTTATTGAGTTCCGGATAGACTATCCTTGTATGATACAAAGATTTCAGTTTCTCCTTCAATACGCCCTTGATCGTATTAATTTGCTTTAAGGTAATCGGAGAGTCATCGTACAATCCTTCCTGCAACTGTCCGTTGATAATCTTCTCTACCAAATCATTGATGTTCTTATCCGTGTATGCACCCAAACTACGAGAAGCGGCCTCTACTGCATCACACATCATAAGGATCACCTGCTCGCGAGTAAATGGCTGAGGGCCTGGATACATAAACAAGGTTTCGTCAATCTCCTTGTCTGGGTACTTATTCTTTGCCGTATTATAGAAATAGGTTGTTTTTCCTTTTCCATGATGGGTACGAATAAAATCTTGTATTTTTTCTGGCAAATCATACTTTTTCGCTATCTCCAAACCGTCTGTCACATGTCGTATGATTATTTGAGCACTCTTCTCTTCATCATTCAACTCCACATGAGGATTAACACCATTCTGATTCTCTGTAAAGTATGTCGGATTGTTCATCTTTCCGATATCGTGGTATAAAGCTCCGGTTCTTACCAACATTGGGTTTGCTCCAATACTTTTAGCAGCAGCCTCTGCCAAATTAGAGACTTGCATAGAGTGGTTGAAACTTGCCTGAGCCAATTCCGAGAACTTTCTAAAAATATCATTGTTAGTATTTGCCAACTCTACCAACGTTGCGTCAGATGTATAGCCAAACAACTTCTCTATAATAAAGATAAGCGGATAAGCAAACAACAGAAGCAATCCATTGATTAAGAAATAAGAAACAGACACAAGATCCAACTGATCCACACCCCTCTCATGTATCAAGGCAAAACCTAAATACAATATCAAATAACCTAAAGATATAATTAAAACAGCTCGAATAAGATGCGATCTTTGATAAACGGTTTTCAAAGTACAGATCGAAATCATTCCTATAATCACTTGCAAGAACAAGAACTCAAATTCATTTGGAACAATAAACGAGCACAACAAGACTGTTGTCAAATGCGTAAACAAAGCCGTTCTTGTATCGAAGAAAGAAGATACAACAATAGGAATCAAAGCGTAAGGTATAACATTAGGGGAGATTTCATGCTGTACCGCCAAGGATGTTAAGATACAGAACAATGCGATCATACATAGCATAAATGCACTGTCCCGTTTTTTGATCAGGAACTTACTTCTAAACAAATAGAAATAAAGGAAGAAAACCAACAAGGCACAGGAAATAATTATTCCCTGTCCCAAAGCAATCAAATTCGTATCTTTCCTTTGATTGTTCTCCTCTATCTCTTGCTTATAAGAATTTAGAATATCATATTTCGCATCCGTAATAATCTCACCTCTATCTATAATCTTCTCCCCCATTTGAATCTGACCCTTTGTCAGAGATATTGTTCTCAAAAGGTCTTTCCTTAAATATTCAGTTTTCTCTGCATCATACTTAATATTCTCACTGATGTAATTATTGATATTGTACGATTGCAATGTATTCTTGTCTAAATTAGACGGGGCTCCATTAATAATCTTTTCGTATGCAGTTTTAGTTGTAAAGAAATTCTCTATGTTTTTTTCCTTCGATACGTTTTCGAGAACCAAACGTACCACAGTTCCTCCCTCCGACAACTGTTTTTCAAGGTCGGTAGTAGAAACGACACCAACATTGTATATCTGGACTAATTGTGCATCAAGATACTTAAAATAAGGAGTTGTTGCATCATCTGTCTGTCCAAACTTATGTCTCAAAAGAGAACGGCTATCAGACTTTACCGACTCATCATAATAGAATATCGGTTGAAATTCTTTCAATAGTTTCTCCTGTTCCTTTGCAATCTCCTCTTTTGATTTTCTAATTTCAAAGGCAAACGGAGCAGTCACTTCCCCATATTTCCATGGACTTCCCTCTTCATAGGTATAAGGGAACTTATTAATATTTGGATAGAACTTAAAAACCAAAGCGCCCGCTAACAAGAAAAGGACAATAACCATGATTGACTTAATCAAGTCTCGCTTATCCTTCGCAATAGCATCAACGCCAAAAAGACTCTTATTCATACACTTCTATTTTTATAAAGTCAATTTCAAATAAGAAAACAAGGAGCCAAAGACGGATGTGCTCAGGGAAACACACAATCTATGACACAACAAAGATATAGTATATATTTGGATTTTTAACAGATCTAAATGAAAAATGGGGACAACCAGGAAGAAGTAAAACAATTCATTTTGTGGTCCCACTAGGATTCGAACCTAGGACCCCCTGCTTGTAAGGCAGGTGCTCTGAACCAGCTGAGCTATAAGACCGATAAATTAAGAACTTGAATTAGAACTTCGTCTAACACTTATTTCTTAATTCACAATTATTACTTTGTGGTCCCACTAGGATTCGAACCTAGGACCCCCTGCTTGTAAGGCAGGTGCTCTGAACCAGCTGAGCTATAAGACCAAAAAAAACGCTTCGAATCAACTTCGAAAGCGATGCAAATTTACACCATTTTTCATTGCAAACAAAATTTTCAAAAGAAAACTTGTTGTACAAACTCATTCCATGTGTTCTATAAAGGAAACCAGAGACAAAAAAAGGCGGGACAAAGCCCGCCTTAATTTTATCACAATTCAACAGTGATTACTTGATGCTGAACAAAGTCTCCTTCAAAGTGATACCCTTAGCAGCAGCTGCATCCTTAACACCTTTGTTGATAGTTGCAGAAGTCAAGATACAAACTGCATCTGTAACAGTAGCATCGATTTCGCTTGGCTTAGAAGCAACACACAAAATGATTTGATCAGGGTTTGCAGTTGCATCAGCTTGCTTGTAAGTCTTGAAGGTAGTTCCATCCCATCCGAAGTATGAAGGAAGCTCCTTTGATTGACCGATAGTGAAAGGTGTTTTCTTTTGAGGATCTTTCTTAGTTGCAATAGTGAAAGTTACAGTCTTATCGTCCTCGCTAGCCTTAACATCACCGATTTCGATAACACCACCCTTACCGTCAACAGCCTCATTGTAGAAGTTTACCTTCTCACCACCAGCTACTTGAACATAAGCCTTACCTTCTTTTACTGCCTCGTCGATTGCCTTTTCTTCATCTTCTGTACAAGAAGCGAAAGTGAATGCAGACATCAATGCTGCAAAGCTCACTGCCAAATTAAAAATTTTCTTCATTTTAAATAAATTTATTTAGTTAAACAAAAATTGCGTATTCCCCTCCTTTGAGGTTCCAACAATGCAAATATAATATTTTTTTGTAATTTTAATAGGCTGGTCCAATCTTTTTTGAAAGTAGTTATTAACAATTGAATTCAACCTCTTGTTTTTCAACAAAAAATATTAATCTTCTTTCATGTTGTGATATACGTTCTGAACGTCATCATCCTCTTCCATCTTATCTATAAGTTTATAGACAGACTCTTTTTGCTCTTCAGAGACTTCCTTCACATCATTTGGAACATACAAGAACTCAACATCTTTGATCTCAATTCCTTTGCTTTCGAAATACTCTTGGATCTTTGCGTTGTTTTCGAATGCACCATAAATAACGATTTCATTTGTCTCATCATCTTTGAACACCTCATCTACTCCATAATCGATAAGATCCAGCTCCAACTCTTCCATGTCGATTGAGTCATTACCTGCCACCTTAAACAAGCACTTGTGTTCAAACAAGAAAGAAAGGCTACCAGAAGTACCCAAACTTCCTCCGTGTTTATTGAAATAGGAACGAACATTCGAAACAGTTCTTGTATTGTTATCTGTTGATGTCACAACGAAAATAGCAATACCTGCAGGACCATATCCTTCGTAAATGATCTCCTTGTAATCTGCAGTATCCTTATCCAATGCCTTCTTTATAGCTCTTTCTACACTATCCTTAGGCATGTTTTCTGCTTTTGCCTTCAACAACAACATACGCAAGCGTGGGTTCATAGCAGGATCTGCTCCTGATGTTTTCACGCAACTGGTAATTTCTCTCGAAATTCTCGTAAAGGCCTTTGACAATCTTGCATTACGAGCAAAGATTCTTGCCTTACGGTATTCAAATGCTCTTCCCATAAATATTTATATTACAATTTTAATTTTCTATTGATATGCAAATTTAAAAAATAATTATGAATTAGATAAGAATATATTCCCACGGAATTAACAGAAAGAAAATAAAAAAAGCGAACATAAATGCTCGCTTTTTCTATTTTCTATAAAATTTCCTATCTACAGAAGTGTTTAGTTACACACCATGTGTATCCTAACATAATCTCATGAGATCCATAGTTCTGACGGTTGAACGAGGTCAAACCGACTTGGTAGGCATAACCAACATGGAAGCCCTTGAATCTGATTCCTCCCATTGGATACAATGCCAACGGATTTGCATTGCCCTTATCCAATGTGTGACGGTAGGATGCCTGGATCCAATATGAGAAATCCTCGTTGCTTGGCAATGTCTGCATGAACTTCAAGTTGAAATCCAACTGACGCTCTCCGTTCACGTTGAACTTGAACATCGCTGCCGGCTCAATTGTCATATTGTTTACCAAATCTATGTCATATCCCAAGAATCCAAAGCCTGTCAACGGACGGATTGGCTCCCCGATACCCAACTCTGTCAACTCGGTTGGTATCAAGTTGCTCATAGAGTAACCTGCAAAGAATCCATCCCACAAAAAGTAAATTCCCGCATTGGCATTTAGGTAAAATCCTTTGTTTGTTCCTCCGTTACCCAACACTGCATCTTGCGATCCATATGTATCGAACAAGTACTTGTCGAAGTTGAAGTGGTTTACCATCAAGGAAAGACCAAACGACAACTGGCGGTCGATGGATTGTTGCTTCATCATGTAACGGTTGTTCTCTGTCAACGGAATATGGTAGGCAAATGTCACCTCTCCTCCTTGACGATACGAGTATCCGTTCTTATCATTGTATAGGTACAATCCTAATCCGACATTCTTTAAGATACGAGTTCTCGCACTTATAGTCTGTGTCATAGGCGCATCCTCTACTCCCGTCCATTGGAACTT
>JAZRXL010000032.1:0-57185 GCA_045600225.1 Paludibacteraceae bacterium | reverse complement strand
TGTTGTGTTTCAAATGATTGAAAATCGCTGTTCCCCATTAATCATGGGTAGGGGGAGTTGTGCGCTTTATTATAGGGGTAAATGAAAGAGCCGTGATATCTGTTTATATGGGTATTGTTAATAAGATGTTAGATGATCAGGACTCAGTTCAATTAGTGTATGATGAGAAAGAAGTTTTTTTGTTATCTAATCTCTATTCAAAAATTACCTATTCATCGAATAATCTATATCTTTGTGGAAAATTCAAATAGGTATGAAATACATAGGTGCACATGTTAGTAGTTCTGGTGGCGTTGAAAACGCACCGCTAAATGCTTCACAGATAGGAGCAACTGCTTTTGCTTTGTTTACAAAGAATCAAAGGCAATGGCATGCTCAACCCCTTACAGAACAAAGCATTAAAGCTTTTAAATTAAATTGTGAGAAATATAATTTCAGTTTGGATAAGATACTCCCTCATGACAGTTACTTGATCAACTTGGGACATCCCCAGGAAGAGGCCTTGGAGAAGTCGAGAGCCTCTTTTTTGGAAGAGATGCAACGATGTGAGCAATTAGGACTTAGTTTGCTTAATTTCCATCCAGGAAGTTCCTTGAAAGAGATTTCTACGGAGGAGTGCTTGATAAAGATAGCGGAGTCTATCAATATCACTTTGGACAAGACAAAGGGGGTATGTGCCGTTATTGAGAATACAGCAGGGCAGGGTAGTAATGTTGGTAACCGATTTGATGAGCTTCGTTATATCATCGATAGGGTTGAGGATAAGAGTCGTGTAGGTATATGCATAGATACCTGTCATGCTTTTGCTGCGGGTTACGACCTCTCTACAGAATTGTTGTTTCAGGAGACATTCAAGGAGTTTGATGAGAAGATCGGATTTCAATATTTGAAGGGAATGCACTTGAACGACTCGAAAAAGGGACTCTCTTCTAAAGTTGATAGACATGAGAGTTTAGGGTTGGGTGCAATAGGCATCTCTTGTTTTAAGATGATCATGCAAGATTCTCGATTTGATAATATCCCATTGATATTGGAGACCCCAGATGAGACAAAATGGGCTGATGAGATATCGCTACTTGCATCTTTTTGCAAATAATGATTCTTTGACATATTGTCAGATATTATGAATCTATGTTAACCTATGGTGAGATTTTTTGTATAATCCACTCTCTCTTTGATGCTTCTTTCCTCAATTTGTAACAACTTTGAAACATCTATTTGATAGTTTCGCACTCAAATTAAAGAATGAATGTAATGGATACTGTTATAAATCTTCTTTCTCTACTTGGAGCGCTTGGTCTTTTCCTCTTTGGAATGAAGACGATGAGCGAGGGACTCGAAAAGTTTGCAGGTGACCGTCTACGCAATATACTTGCGGCAATGACTCGTAATCGCTTTATGGGTGTGTTTACGGGTATTTTAGTGACAGCACTTATTCAGTCTTCTTCTGCGACAACCGTTATGGTTGTGAGTTTTGTAAATGCTGGATTGATGAACCTAACGCAGGCCATCGGTGTTATTATGGGTGCCAATGTTGGTACAACGGTAACTGCTTGGATTATTTCAGCCATTGGTTTTAAGGTAAATATTGCAGCAATGTCCTTGCCTCTATTGGCATTGGGTATTCCTCTTGTGTTTAGTGGTAACTCCAAACGCAAGTCTATTGGAGAATTCATTTTTGGATTCTCTTTCCTATTTATGGGATTGAGCTTCCTACAGCAGGCTGCAACCAATTTGAATATAGGAACAATTGTTGCAACAATGCTTTCACATATTGCAAATGGAGGTTTCTTTACAATCCTTTTGTTCGTTATTGTGGGCGCTTTGGTTACTATGCTTGTTCAGGCATCAGCAGCCACAATGGCGATTACATTGATGCTTTTTGATATGAACATTCCGGGGTTTGGACTTGAACAGGCAGCTGCATTGGCTATGGGACAGAACATAGGAACCACCATAACCGCAGTTATGGCATCCATTACTGCTGGTACACAAGCCCGTCGAGCTGCTCTTGCACATATGTTCTTCAATGTGTTTGGAGTAGTGGTGGTACTGATCGTCTTTTATCCGTTCTGTAATGCAGTCAGTTGGTTTGTAGAAGATGTGTTGAGAAGTGATGGAAACGATTTGTTCAAACTGGCTACCTTCCATACTGCCTTTAATATTTTCAATACATTATTGCTTATCGGATTTGTTCGTCAAATTGAACAGTTCGTTTGTCGTGTATTGCCAATGAAGGAGGAGAAAGAGGATCGTGGATTGAAATATATCTCTGGAGGAATCCTTTCAACGGCTGAACTTTCAATGTTGCAGGCTCGTAAAGAGATTGTCGTGTTTGGAGAGCGATGCCAAAAGTCATACAACTATTTGCTCAGTATGCACGGAATAGAGAAGGAGGCTGATTTTACAAGTATCTATCAGAAAGTGGAGAAATATGAAGGCATTACTGACAATATGGAGTACGAAATTGCTTACTATCTTCAAAAGGTTAGCGATGGACGTCTTTCTGATGACGCAAAACGACAAGTACAACGAATGCTTCGAGAGGTAGACGATTTGGAAAGTATCGGAGATTGCTGCTTTAATCTTGCTCGTACCCTTAAACGCAAAAGGGAAACTTGCAAGGAACACTTCACTGATGGTCAGTTTCAACAGATAAAGAATATGGAACAACTTGTCGGAAACGCCTTTGAGTTGATGCTTGATACGCTTAGAAAGCCAGAAGGTGAGGGTCACGACATTACACGAAGTTATGAAATAGAAGAGGAAATAAACACTCTTCGACAGAATCTTCGTAATGAGAATATTCAAAATCTTGCAGCAGGACTATATGATTATAAACTTGGAGCTTTGTATATCGACTTTATCAATGGTTTGGAATCATTAGGAGATTATATACTCAATGTTGTGCAGAGCAAGGCAAGACAAACGAGAGTATGATAAAAACAAACCGTCAGATTATTTAATCTGGCGGTTTGTTGTATTTTGAGGTCAAACTCTGTTATGAATTGTATATTTTTGTCGTGTAATAATGCATTGATAAAGTAGTATGGCAAAACATATTCTCATAGTTGACGATGAACCAGATATATTGGAGATACTTCGTTTCAATTTAGAAACAGAAGGGTATGATGTTCGAACAAGTGAAGTCCCCATAGATTTAGAAGATGCCTTGCCTGATCTGATATTGTTGGATGTAATGATGACTCCAATCTCTGGTTTTGAGTGGGCAAAAATCCTAAAAGCAAATCCTCGTACTGCGGATATTCCAATTATTTTTTGTACGGCAAAGACGGAAGAGAAGGATCTTCTTACAGGATTCAGTATTGGTAGTGATGATTACATCTGTAAACCATTTCGCATTAGTGAAGTTAAAGCAAGAGTGGCTGCCGTTCTTCGGCGTACTTCGCGCAATGGTGTGACAAGACATACAGCTAGTAATATCATCCAGTATGAAGGCATTGTTATGGATCTTGATCGCAAGGAGTGTAAAGTAGATGCAAAAGATGTGCAATTTACAAAACTGGAATTTGAGGTGTTAGCATTACTTCTTGGTTCTCCTGGACAAGTATTTTCGCGTGATAAGATCTTGCGAACGGTATGGCCAGATGATACCATTGTGCTTGATCGTACTGTGGATGTGAACATTACTCGTATTCGCAAGAAGATTGGTCACTATGGAGACTACCTGAGAACAAGGGTGGGTTATGGTTATCTATTTGAAAAATGATAAGACGAAATCTTGCAAATAATATCTTCTTGGTAGCAACCGTATTGGTTGTTGTATTTACCATTAGTTTTGGTATCTATGAATATAGGCGCGAACATGCGTTTCGTTGCGATATACTTCATGCTCAGTTGCAATTGAACAATTATACGCGTAACGATACTTCAATACGTTTGACCGTGATAGATACCTTAGGTAATGTGCTGTATGATAGTGAAGAACCGAACCTTGCGGAGATGGGAAACCACTTGGAACGAAAAGAGGTTCAGGAAGCTTTGCTGCACGGAACAGGCTATGATATCAAGCGAAAATCTAATACAACGGGAGAGAGGTACTTCTATTCTGCCACTTATTTCCCTGATAGGGGGGAGATAGTTCGTTCTGCTGTACCTTATTCCGCACCATTGACTGCGAGTCTTGAAAGAGATTATACATTTATCTATTATACGGCAGGTATCCTTATCCTTGTTGCTGTAATACTGTATTTTCGTTCACGACTCAATTATAGTGAGCATGAGAAGCAACGCATTAAACGTCAGCTCACCGAGAATGCTGCACATGAGTTGAAGACGCCTGCTGCAACGATCAACGGATATCTTGAGACATTAGTTGATAACCCAACGATGCCAGTAGATAAACGCAACGCGTTTATTGAACGATGCTATACTCAAAGCATACGAATGACTAGGTTGTTGTCTGATATGAGTATGCTTACCTTGTTGGACGAAACAGATTTGGTGCGTCCAACAACTAATATAGATGTGGCTGAAATATTAAATCAAATAAAGGAAGAAACACTATCGCAGTTTGAGAAGAAAGGTATGGAGGTCCGTTTACTGATGCCTGAACATCTTCCTTTGCAAGGAGATCCTTCCTTAATATATTCCCTTTTTCGAAACATATTCAGTAATGCAATATCCTATGCTTCTGGAGCTTCCTATTTCGAGGTTAGGGTTAAATCTTCAAGAGAATTCTATACATTCACATTGGCTGACAATGGAGTGGGAGTATCCAGCGAGCATCTCACACATCTGTTTGAGCGTTTCTATCGAACGGATAAAGGTCGATCGCGTCGTCTTGGCGGAACGGGCCTAGGTCTTGCTATCGTTAAGAATATTGCACTGCAGTATGGAGGAAGTGCAATAGCTTCTATTACACCAGGTGGAGGGTTGACTATAGAGGTGGTGATCCGAATCTACAATGGTTTTGATAAATCATAGAAAAGAGTATGGGTGCTGCACCTGTCGTTCTTCTCTTTGCTTTTTATCTAAAAACGGAAAACTATTCTTCGTGTAGAAGGTTAGTGCAGATGTTAAAGCATCTACGGTTGTATAAACACATCCTGTTCGGTTGTTTTCAACGAACATTTGAGTGGTATTAAGACATCTTATTAGATGAAAGATCTGAAAGATACTGCATAGAAAATGTTTTAAGTTGTCGTAATTTCTCTTCCACCGTAGAAAAGTTGGTTTTTATGATTTTTGGAGCATCTGCTAGCCTTAATATATGGTCGTCTAACCCTAATGAATGCAATAGTTTGGTGTATCTCTCATCATTCCCATCTTCAAGAGAGTAACTACAAAAGTTTCGTTTGAAGATGATAGAGAATAAGGTTGCATGAAATGAAGATGTTATTACGAGTTCTGCGTAACGAATGATTGTCACAAACTCATCAGGACTATATTTCATACCTGATAAGACGATCAGATTGCAATTCATTTCCTTTGCCTTCTGGCGTGTTTTCTCTAGTAGGGTATCCTTCTGAGAAGGGAACCTCACTTCATACAATACGATGTATTTTTTATCTGCCCATTTTTGATTAATAAGAGGGCTCCATGTCGATTCCTCTGTTAGGAGTGTTGGGTCCAGTGTAGTAGGGTAATCGTTCCCGGTTATCTGTCGGATGGCTTCGCTGATAAATTGTTCTCTAAACGATATTTGAGAAAAATTTGTCAGCGCCTTCTGAATTGTCTTCTTGTCTATCTGTTCTAATGTTCGTTGGTTGGTGCTGATTGCGTATCCTGCAATATGTCCGTTGCCTGCATTAAAATATCCCCAGTAGATATCGTCAAGACCATTGGTTATACCTGGGTTCCATAGTTGATCGCTTCCTATGATATATAGGTTGTAATCATTTGGAATGTTTTTACCACCGATTGGTGAAGTGATATTTAAGAAATGATCTCTGAATCTTTTAAACCCTTTATGCTTCTTGTACCTAGAGGGGAAAGAAAATATGAATTTTCGTAGATAGTTTATGCTTTTGAAAAGGTTGATTCTAAATAGATATTCTGGGTGAAATAGTTTGTATTCACTCTCGATATAGGGTTGCCTGTAGTCGATTACGGATACGGTGTGCCCCATATTTTTCAAAACCTCTTGAAGCGCATAGCATTGCAGAACAGCGCCATAGTTTTGTGCACGATGAAATGTTAGAATACCTATTTTCATTCTCTTCCCAGTAATTTTTTTATGGGTTGTTTTATGCGAATCTTTAATTGATCCCACTCATATTTCCATCCTATAAATCTGTACTTACTCATTGTGCCTTCAAATCCGAGGGAGGCGTAATCTCTTTCAAAATCCATTCTTTGAGGATGGATGACAGACGGATGTTGCAGGTTCGGTTGCATGCAGTTTTTCAGGTCTGCTGGTATAAAACGTAGTTGTGATTTCACATCTTCGAAAAGTTGCTCGCCTTTTTTCGTATTGCATAAGATCAGATTGCATCCTCTGTCGTCTGCATTGAATTGAGCGTTGGTCTTTTCCCAACCCCAAAAGTCTGCCAAGGTTATGTCACTTGGTCTTTTCAAGTTGGTGAAATGGCACACTTCGCACGAATGTCTAAGCATTATGTGTTGATAAAAACATTCCGTGTAGTTTCTTGCAGAAACATATCTATTAGGCGATAGGGTAAACGACTCTTGGTGGGCTCTCCATCCAAAGTGATGTTTGTCTCGGAAGTCTACAGAGACCACTGTTCCTTGATGTTTTCTCTCTATGTACGATAGATAGTCTTGCCAGATAAATGGTCCGGGGACTCCGTGGCATACGACATCAATTAAATAAAGGTGGTCTGCATTGGTTTCCCCTACAAATGTTCGTAGGGCAGAAGTCTGACAGGGAGTGCCGGTAAACATTACTAACAGACCATTGCGCAGGTCCTCCTTTACTTGCTTAAAGGTGTTGCCCATATCACTTTGCACATACTTGCTACCACGGAACTCATCTCGCTCTTTTGTGTTTGTTGCGCGTTTGTGTGTTACTCGGAAATGATCCGAATATCCAGCGCCGTAAACAACCCCACCTCGTTCTAAAATCCAGTCAGAGAATGCGGCAAAGGCAGCACCACTTCGGCTTTTCATGATCTCGCACGCTTCTTTGTGTCTTACGGCATAAGCAATAGGGGTTGCCAAATTATTTGAGGTATTGTAGTTGTCATTAAATGAGCAGACCTTTTCACATAGCCCACAATTGGCACATTCCTCTTCGTTTACACGGGGATATAGGAAGCCTAATGCATCAGGTTTCATCTGGATGGCTTGTTTAGGACATATATTGGCACAAGCGCTACATCCACAACAATCTTTTGGATCCATTGTTCTCTTTATCATTTGCGTCCTATCCTTTCTTCTATCTTCTTTAATAAAAAGGCTCTCTCAGATGTTGTACATCCCACAAATAGAGAGGCTGAAAGTACACATACTACGGATAGTGTACTTACAATAAAGAAAGATTCCCACCCTTCCTTCATGTAATAACTGGCACATAGAGGAAGAGTAGTTCCTAAAATGGTTACTACAATCACCTTTAGGTATACCTTATTGAGATACTCCTTTACATCGAGTTTTATTAGAATTCGTAGCATGTACAGGCGAGCCATTAAGCAACATTGACTGATGATAATTGAGATAATCATTACACATTCAGGAGCGGCGCCCATTTTTAAGGCAACGTATGAAACAGGAAGGTTCATCATTTGTAGTCCGCCCACTAAAATCTGATAATCTCTAATATTACCCGTAGCAAGCATGGCGGTAATGAGAGGTTTGCTAATACATTCAGAAAGAATAAAGATTAGGATTAGCTGAACAAATAGTATGGTATGTTCAGGAACCTCTTTCAACCATATTGTAAGGATGAATTTCGTATTCAATAAAATAGGAAGAGACAATAGTAGAAGGAGGAAGAAAGAGAGTTTAGCCCCTTTAAACATAAGGGAGAACATATAATCGTAGTCTTTATTGGCATAACTTTTGGTGATTTGAGGATTCACGGCCATCATAAAGTTATCGACGAATCCCAAAACTGCGGTACTTACTTGATTGGCTATACCCTGCGCCGCATTTACGGTAGGTCCGTAGAAAAGATTGATAAGAACATTTCCTCCTTGATCTCGTAAAAGTGAGGAAGAGACTCCAATGAAATTCCAACCTGCAAAACTGAACATCTCCTTGATAAGGCCTCGGTCAAATAACCAGCGGAACCTACACTCCTCGAAACGGAGGTGACAGTACCATACATAACACAATCGAACGATGAGGGAGAGTAGTGCTATGAGGGCTGCATATAGGAGTAACCTATCCGATGTGGTTTGCTCAATGGTAAAGGCAATTGCCAATTTTCCCAATGCTTCAACCACGCTAATATAGGCGAATGCACTCATTTTCTCGTGAGCAATGATGGAAGCGTTATATGGTATGCTAATTAGGTTAATAAAGAAGGTGATGAGACTGATCTGAAAAACCCAATTGGCTATCTCCAAACGGTTGTCCGGAATCGTCATACGAGTATTCAAGAACCATAATCCGACGCTCTCTGCTATAAGCAGTATGATGATGGATAGTATGATTTGGATGGTAATGGAAGAGCAAAAGATTTTGTTAAGTCTGCTTTTGTTTTCACCCTCTTCCACTTTTCCTAATTCATAGGTGATAAATCGACTGATAGCGGATGTGAGTGAACCGCTTAATACCCCAAATAGGGCAACTACACCCCCCACCACATTGTATATGCCAAAATCTTCTACACCGAGGGCTGCAAGTATGATGCGAGAGGTGTAGAGTCCTACTGCCATAATGAGAAACATCCTAAAATAAAGGAGTAGGGTATTCTTGGCTATGCGTGAAGTATTGGACATAAATAGATGCGAATAGTGTTTATTTGTAAAATTCCCTATACCATTCTGCAAACTTTCTTAGACCATCTCTAAGAGGAGTGTTGGGTTTGAAGCCAAAATCCTTTTCAAGGGCAGAGACATCGGCATATGTGACCGAAACATCGCCTGGTTGCATGGGAAGGAATTCCTTATGTATTTCAAAATTATAATCTGGAGGTAACACTTCTGCTCGAATAAGTTCCTCTTGTAGGATAGTTACAAAATCCAATAAGTTTTCAGGATGGCTATTGCCTATATTGTAGACTTTATACGGAGGAGTGGGAAGGCCATCGTCTCCCATCTTCTTCTCTGGGGCTGAACCCATAATGCGATAGACACCTTCAACAATGTCGTCAATGTAAGTAAAGTCGCGAAAACAATTTCCTTGATTGAATATCTGAATATTCTCTCCTTTCACCAATTTGTCAGTGAAACTGAAATAAGCCATGTCAGGTCTTCCTGCTGGTCCATACACAGTGAAGAATCTAAGGCAGGTACAAGGGATATTGTAAAGCTTACTATATGCGTGTGCGAATAGTTCTCCGCTCTTCTTTGTTGCGGCATATAAGCTCATTGGGGTATCCACCTTGTCATCAACAGAAAAGGGAGTCTTTGTATTGCCTCCATAAACCGAACTGCTACTTGCAAAGATTAGATGCTGAACAGGGTTATGCCTGCAAGCCTCTAATAGGTTGTAGAACCCTATGATATTGCTTCCCAAATATGAATCGGGGTTGGATATGCTATAACGAGCAGCTGCTTGGGCAGCAAAATTGACGACGATGTCAAATTTTTGTTCGTTGAATAGATTTTCTATGAAAGTCTTATCTGCTATGTCCCCTTTGATGAAGGTCCACGAAGGTTGAGGATGTCGTTTCGCCTCTTCTTCGATTTTAGCTAACCGATACTCTTTTAGTTGCACATCGTAAAAGGCATTCATATTGTCAAGTCCAACGACCTCAACATCCGACTCTGAACGAAGTACTTTCATTACAAAGTTGGAGCCTATGAATCCAGAAGAACCTGTGACTAAAATTTTCATTTTAAATGGAGAACTGTTTGCGGCGCAAAGATACTAATAAAAAAGGGAGACTCAAAGTCTCCCTTCCTAAATCTATGAGGTTAATATTATTCAGCGATTTTACCTCTGAACAAAGCAACACCTTCAGCGTTGAAGAAAGTGATGATGTTTTCGTTAATCTCGTAGCGAGCAACTTGGTTGAATGCAGCAACGAATTCGTCTTCACGTGAACCTTCTGGGCAAGCCATCTTTGTTGAAAGACCGTTTTCGAAAGCAACAGTTCCATTCTCACCCTCGTTGTACTTAGCATTGATTGTGTTGCAACCAACAGAAGCACTTGCGATTTTCTCCTCAGCAGAGAAAAGAATGTGAGATGGGTTCTCTGTGTTGGAAGCCAATTCAGTTCCATTAAGTTCTGTAAGGATAAAATCCTTTCCGTCGATTTGGCTTGCAGCAGACTCAGTGGCAGCTACTTCAGTTGTAGTAGAATCATTAGAAGTGCATGCTGAATTGTTTTCTGAATTGTTACAAGTGCAAGCAGCCATTGCTAGCATAAAAAGTCCTGAATAAAAAACTTTTTTCATAAAAACGATCGTTTAAGCGGGTTCTCTTTACAATAGGATAGATTAGGATTATGAGTGCAGAACCCATTATTCACTCATATGCCTAATGGTGTTTGCAAAGGTAGCGGAGAATTGTCGGATAGTAAAATTTAAGTAAGAATATTTAGGTTTTTGTTGTGAATTTATATTAAAATCCTCCTATTGTTCATAACTTCATATAACTGAATGAAAGTAAAAATTGTACAACTCTAAAAATATGACTATTTTTGCAATAACTTAAGTTAGAATACAAATACATAATAACATATGGTTCTATTTTTCAAGAAAGCGGACGATGGTTATTTAGCTGTTGACGCTGAAAAAAAGTTCGATGCTCAGGACATTGAGAAGCTTACGTGGCTTTTTAGTGGTGCCCAGTATACGGATGCAGAGACTATTTCAGGTTGGTTTATCGGTCCTCGTCGTGAGATGATCACTCCTTGGAGTACCAACGCAGTTGAGATTACACAAAATATGTCACTCAAGGGCATTCGTCGTATTGAGGAGTATTTTGCAGCAAAGGGAAAAGATTCCGAGCACGATCCAATGTTGCAACGCGTATACAATGGTTTGGATCAAAGTATCTTTACTATTGATAAACAACCAGATCCTATCGTATATATTGACGACTTGGCTGCTTACAATCAGCAAGAGGGATTGGCGCTAAGTCAACAAGAGATGGATTATTTGAATGGTGTTAGTGAGAAGATAGGACGCAAGTTGACCGATAGTGAGGTGTTTGGTTTCTCACAAGTAAACTCTGAACACTGTCGTCATAAGATCTTTGGTGGTCTATTCATTATTGATGGAGAGGAGAAAGAATCTTCATTGTTCCAATTGATTAAGAAAACATCTGCTGAAAATCCTAATAAGATTGTTTCTGCATATAAAGATAATGTTGCATTTAACGAAGGTCCTGAGATTGAGCAATTTGCTCCAGCCAGTGGTGATAAGCCTGATTTCTTTGAGGTAAAGAAGATTAAGTCTGTTATCTCTTTGAAGGCAGAGACTCACAACTTCCCAACTACGGTTGAGCCTTTCAATGGTGCTGCAACTGGTACTGGAGGTGAGATCCGCGATCGTCTTGGTGGTGGTAAGGCAAGTTTGCCTATCGCTGGTACTGCTGTGTATATGACATCATATCCTCGTACAGCTCCAGGTCGCCACTGGGAAGATGTTTTGGATCCTCGTAAATGGTTGTATCAAACCCCAGAGCAGATCTTGATCAAGGCTTCAAATGGTGCGAGTGACTTTGGTAACAAGTTTGGTCAACCGCTTATCTGTGGTTCATTGCTTACTTTCGAGCACGCGGAGAACAATAAGAAGTATGCCTTCGATAAGGTAATCATGTTGGCTGGTGGTGTTGGATTCGCAAAACAAAAAGATAGTCTAAAGGGTGATCCAGAGCCAGGAGAGAAGGTGGTTGTCATGGGTGGTGATAACTATCGTATCGGTATGGGTGGTGGTGCCGTTTCTTCAGTAGAAACTGGTCAATACTCAAATGCTATCGAGTTGAACGCTGTTCAACGTGCAAACCCTGAAATGCAAAAACGTGTTTCTAACGTAATCCGTACATTGGCAGAGTCTGATAATAACCCTATCGTATCTATTCACGACCATGGTGCAGGTGGACACTTGAACTGTTTGTCTGAGTTGGTAGAGGCAACGGGAGGTAAGATCGATATGGATAAGTTGCCTATCGGTGACCCTACTTTGTCAGATAAGGAGATTATCGGAAATGAGAGCCAAGAGCGTATGGGATTCTTGGTAAAAGATAAGGATATTGAACTCATTAATAGAATTGCTGATCGTGAGCGTGCTCCTATGTATGTTGTAGGTGAAACTACTAATGATATGCAGTTCGTATTTGAACGTGCAAACGGTGATCAACCAATCAACCTTCGTTTGGACTATATGATTGGTAAGCCACCTCGTACAGTTATCACGGATAATACTGTAGATGAGAAGTTTGCTGCTGTTCAAACAGATGATAAAAAGATCCAAGACTATGTTAAGGATGTTCTTCAATTAGAGTCTGTTGCTTGTAAGGATTGGTTGACAAACAAGGTAGACCGTTCCGTAACAGGAAAGATCGCTCGTCAACAATGTGCTGGAGAACTTCAGTTGCCATTGAGCGATTTGGGTGCTGTTGCATTAGACTATAGAGGAAAGAGCGGTATCGCTACTTCTATTGGTCACGCTCCTGCTGCTGCTTTGGTAGATCCTGCTGCAGGTTCGGTTCTTGCTATCTCTGAGGCCTTGACAAATATTGTTTGGGCTCCATTGCAAGATGGACTTGAAAGCGTATCTTTGAGTGCTAACTGGATGTGGCCTTGTAAGAATCCAGGAGAGGATGCTCGTTTGTACAAAGCAGTTGAAGCATGTAGTGATTTCGCATGTGAATTGGGTGTAAATATCCCAACAGGAAAAGACTCTTTGTCAATGACTCAAAAATATGGTCAAGATAAGGTTTACTCACCAGGAACAGTGATCATTTCGGCAGGTGCTGAGGTTTCTGATATTCGCCGCATTGTTTCTCCGGTATTGGCTGATAAGAAAGACTCTGTTATCTATCATATCGACTTCTCGTTCGATTCATTGAAATTAGGAGGTTCTGCTCTTGCTGCTACTTTGAATAAGGTAGGTGATGAGGTTCCTACAGTGCAAGATGCTTCTTACTTTGCAGATGCATTTGAGACCATCCAAGAGTTGATCAATAAAGATTTGATCTTGGCAGGACACGATATCTCAGAGGGTGGTATGATTACTGCTTTGTTGGAGATGTGTTTCGCTAATACCAAGGGAGGTTTGAAGGTTAATTTGAAGGATATCGCTGAGAAGGATTTGGTTAAGATCTTGTTCTCTGAGAATCCAGGTGTCTTGATTCAGGTTGAGAAGACTTCCGAAGTTGAAAAGATCCTTCATGATGCAGGTGTTGGTTTTGCTAAGATTGCCGTTCCTTCTGACGATCGTCAAATTGTTGTTGAGAAGGATGGTAAGAAAGAGGTATTTGACATCGATGCTTTGCGTGATGTATGGTACAAGTCATCTTACCTATTGGATCGCAAGCAAAGTGGAGAGACATGTGCTAAGGAACGTTATGAGAACTACAAGAATCAACCGCTTCAAGTTAAGTTCAACAGTTCTTTCTCAGGTAAGTTGTCTAAGATGGGCTTGACAGCAGATCGTAAGGGTCGTTCAGGTATCAAGGCTGCTATCATTCGTGAGAAGGGTACAAACGGAGAGCGTGAGATGGCTTATTCACTATACTTGGCTGGATTTGATGTGAAGGATGTTCATATGACAGACTTGACTTCTGGTCGTGAGACATTAGAGGATGTCAATATGATTGTCTTCTGTGGAGGATTCTCTAACTCGGATGTATTGGGTTCTGCTAAAGGATGGGCTGGCGGTTTCCGCTACAGTGCTAAGGCAAAAGAGACACTGGATAAGTTCTATGCAAGAAAAGATACGTTAAGTTTGGGTATCTGCAACGGATGTCAGTTGATGGCAGAGTTGGAGTTGCTTTACCCAGAGCATGACAAGAAGCACAAGATGTTGCACAACAATTCTCACAAGTTTGAGTCTAACTTCGTTGGTTTGACCATCCCTGAGAACAATTCAGTAATGTTTGGTTCTTTGTCGGGTAGCAAGTTGGGCGTTTGGGTGGCTCACGGAGAGGGTAAGTTCGACTTCCCTTATGCTGAAAGCGAATACAATGTAATAGCTAAGTATACATATGAGGGATATCCTGCAAATCCAAACGGATCTATGTATAACGTAGCAGGTGTATGTTCTAAGGATGGTCGTCATTTGGCTATGATGCCACACTTGGAGCGTGCTATCTTCCCATGGCAATGGGCTTACTATCCAGCAGATCGAAAGGCAGAGGATGAAGTAACCCCTTGGCTAGAGGCATTTGTAAATGCTCGTAAGTGGATTGAGAAAAACAAATAATATTTTTAGAGAAGCGCAACCGCTAAGGGTTGCGCTTCTTTCATTTTTAATACAATATAGTTATGTTTAAGGTAAACGAATATTTCAATGGCGATGTAGTGTCTATGGCACTAAATGGAGCAGAGGGAAAGGCAACCGTAGGTATTATGGCTGCAGGTGAGTATGAATTTGGTACATCTACAGTAGAGATTATGACTGTTATCTCTGGTGCGCTAACTATCCAACAACCAGGAGAGACAGAGTGGAAGACATATAAGAAGTTTGAATCTTTTGTAGTTGCAAAGGATGTTAAGTACAAAGTAAAATGTACTGAAGACACTCCTTATTTGTGCTTGTATAAATAATTGTATGTTATAAAAATGGGGCAGAGGTACTTTATCGTACTTCTGTCCTTTTTTTATGTTGCCATAATTTTTTAATATCCTTCTGAGGCAGGCCTGTATAGAGTGATCTTATCTAATGGCTCGTCTTGTCCCAGTATAAATCGAGCTAAATAGCTTGGCTATTTCAAGAATAAGTTTCAAGATTGAGGTGACGATTCAGAAATTGATAGGGAAACGTGATTCGTTGAAAGAGATCTATAATATATATATTTACTTATATGCTTTGATGCGTTCCTTTACATTATCCTGCAGTTTGTCTTGGTAAAGGGTTAACTCTAATAAATGGTAATTTCCTATGGGGAAAAGGCTCTCTAAGCTTTCCACGAAACAATCTTCTGAATGAATGCCATCGGCTATGAGAGTGTTGTTTAATTGATGGCACAGACGGATGGTTATTGAGTCATTTAAAGAATGAGGTAGGGTGTCGGTTGTCCACGATGCAGGGTTGATGGCCATCACATTTCCTTCAACGAGGATTGCTGTGGTAGCTTGCTCTCTACCTACCGTATTGTAAACAATAGTTACACCTGTGTCGTTGAACCTTTGGGCAGCACGTATGAAGGTGGTCTTGCAAGTGTCCTCTGCTGTTACTCTATATCCGCACACATAGGCTGCAATCATGCGAGAAGCTGTCTCTTGATCCATCTCTTTTATGAGTTCCACCACACATTTAGCCCCTTGACTAAATCCTGCTAAAACGAACGGACGTCCATTGTTTTTCTCTTTTAGATAATATCTGAACGCTTCTCGAATATCGTTCATAGCATAAGGGAAACGTTCTTTTACGGTCTCTTCCCCCTCCATCCATGTGTTGAGTGAAATATGGCGATAGTATGGAGCAAAGAAATTAGCGCTATCGGCGAATATCTTGTCTGCTAATTGATAGGAAGGCAACATTGCACTCCTTTGAACACTATCGGTAAGTGAAGCGTAGTGGCATACTTTGCCAGTTGAATCTGCCCAGTCGAAGACACATGTAGGTAGGATGTAAAACACATCTGCAAGTGTTTCGTCTATCTCTTTCCCATTGTCGTACCAATAACTTGGTTCTGCATACATATTTTTGCATTCTGTTCTTCTATTGCAAAAGAATAAGACAATAAAGATAAGCAAGCATATACATGCTATGGATATACATGTTTTTTTAGTCATAACACGATAAAAAGAAATTGGGTACAAAAGGGAAGATTATCCTTGTTGATTGTTTACCAATCGATGCCTCTTTTACGAATCTCCTTAGAGAACCAACAGTTACCTAAAGTGTAAAGCAAGACAACCAAGATAACCAAAATGTTTATGTTTATGTATCTCGATCCAAATGCGATAAATAGAGTACAAAGAGTAGAGATTATCAATATGGTAATCATCGCTGCTCTTTGTGAAAAACCAATTTTTAAAAATTTATGGTGGATGTGGCTTTGATCTGGCATAAACGGACTAAGTCTAAACTTCAGTCTGTGTAGAAATACGCGAACCACATCGATACAAGGAATTGCCATCGGAGCAAAAGCAATAGCGAGTGAATTGCCCTCCATTGTCTCCTCTGAATGTGAATTGGCAAGTTTGATGCTTAACAGACACAAGATAATACCAATGGTCAGAGATCCAGTATCTCCCATAAAGATCTTTTGTTGTTTCTCTGCTTTCCCAAACACGTTGAAATAGAAGAAAGGAACCACAGTACCCAATGTAGAAAAAGCAATTAAAGAGTAGGCGTATTCATGAATCATTTGAAAATATACACCAAAATAGATAAAGGCAACAGCACTTAATCCAGAAGCCAATCCGTCAATTCCATCAATCAGGTTCATTGCATTGATGATGAATACTATCAGTAGGACTGATGCCGGAACTGCAAACCATATAGGCAACAGATCAAGGCCAAACAAGCCATGCATATTGTCTATGTAAAGACCCGCGGATACAAACATTATTGCACATATAAACTGTACTACTAATTTGGCACCATATTTCACACCAATCAAATCGTCGGCAATACCTATCAGATAGAGCAGTATCAGTCCGCAAATACCTGCAGACAACTCTAAAATGTTATCTCCGAATTCGTCTAATAACAATGTCTGACCTGAGAGTAAGTCGAAAAATAAAAGGAAGAATAGACAGAAGATGATAACAGGTTCAAACGCCATACCTCCTAAGCGAGGAACGGTACTGTGATGAATTTTACGCTCATCAGGTTCGTCAAATAGATTTCTACGAAATGCGATCAATAGGATCTTGGGAATGATAAAACCCGAAAATATCGCACTCAAAAGGAATGCAATAAAAGCATTGGTCTGCCAAGATGTAATTGTAAGTAAAGAAATCAATTTTTGTTATTTAAGTTCGTGATTTGATTCTATATAATCAAAAAACTATTACTCTCTAAATCTATCAAAATTTGCACAAAGATACATAGAAAAAACGAGTTAGGTATCTGCTTATTGTAAAAATCTACAATAAAATAGGGGAGGATGTCCAATTTTGGAACATCTTCCCCTATGTTGGTTTATTACGTAGTTGATATATGTTATCTAATCAGAGTAAAGTGACCATTGTATATTCTATCAATCTCTGCTATGTGTAGTACATACCAATAGTCGGTTGATGGCATTGCGTGTCCGTTGTAAGTTCCATCCCATCCGTTAGGATCGTTTTCGTCCCACTCTGCAATTTTCTTTCCATAACGGTCGAAAATTTGTACCGTAGCACCATTGTAACGGTCGAGATTCTGAATATTCCAAGAAGCTTCTTCTTCAGGAATGAAATATTCTGGTATGTAGATGTCGTAGACAGGTGTCTCTAGATCGTAAGTTGTCGAGCATACCTCATTTGAAACAATGATATTGTACTTCTTTCCATAGACAATGTCCTCTTTGATATTGGAGTCTGTTTGGCCTCTGCCATCTCCCCAGTCGTAGGATAATGGAGACAATTCTGATTCAGCTGTAATCTGATAGGTTTTGTTTGAGATCTCTTCGCAAGCGATGATATGTGGCGCCGAGACTACTTTTACCTCAATTGCACCTTCTGTTGTACATTCTCCATTTTCAACCTCCACATTATATGTGGTAGTTTGTGTTGGTGTTACCATAACAACAGCTTCTCCATTTATAGCATTACCATCAGATGCGCTCCATTTTATGGATGTGTGGTTGCTTAGATCAGACAATATGAGCAGGGTGGAGTCTCCCTCGCAGATAACCTGATCGTGGGTGTTAAAGGTTGCTTTCTTATCAACCACCACTGTGGCGTATACATCTTCAGCAGGACAGTTGTTTGCATTACTACCCGATATCTTATAAATGGTTGTCTCACTAGGAGTATGGGCCACCTCATTCACACCAATAGCAAATGTTTCATAGTCAGACTGGTTGGATCTCTTTGCCGACCATACAATGCTTGCTGGGTTTTCGAATGAAGAGGAGAGTGCTACATTGTTACCTTCGCAAATTCTATCTACTCCGTTTAGATTGATATCCAATGTCGGAATCTCATCTATTTGAATTGTCATAGACTCTTTATTCTGTTCGCAATATTTATGCGATACACCTACGGTTAAATTTGTTTCTTGTTGCGGTGCAATATAAAGGAAGACTCTTCCTACTCCCCATTCCAATCGAGTAGGGCTGGCGATATCTACATCGTAGGAGAATAGCTCCTTCTCAATACCATTATGTGTGATTTCAATCTTTGCCTCTGTGTTAGGACAGATTTTTAGAATGTCTGTAGGTAAGTTTAGTCTGCCATATTTCTCTACGACTACAGTCTTCTCCTCTGAAGAGACGGCTTCGCATACTTCGTTGTCGGTTGAGATGATTCGATAGGTGGCAGTCTCTTTGGGTTTGTCTGGATAGACGGAGCCCATAAAGGTAGAGAAAGTGGTATATTCGGTTTCGGAGATATATTTGCGTTGCCAAGCTATTCCTTCGCAATCCTCGTAGTTAACTCTTAACTCAAGGTCACCTCCATCACAGATACCTTCTGCCGATACCTTCAAATCGATACTTGGTTTTTTCTCTACTTTGATTGTTACCGATTCGTTGATCGGTTTACATACTTTTCCGGACACCGTCAACTGATACTTGGTTGTCTCTGTCGGTGTGTCTGTTGTGTTTAATGCATTTGCAAACTCAACTCCGTTTCTTTTCCAAACAATCACATTGTCTTTACCCGATGTCTGAGTTGCTTTCAACTCAATAGATGAGCCTTCACATATTGTTTGTGAGTTAGTCTCTAATTCTACGTCAATGGACTCTTCCACAGCAATAGTGATGGACTCGGAGAACACTTGAGGACAAGCCTCTCCTTTCGTCTTCAATCGATAAAGTGAGGTTGTTTGCGGAGATACTATTTGCTGCTCAGTTAGTTCTGTGCTAAATGAGGTATAGGTGATTCCATTATCGGTTGAAACCTCCCATTCTAAGAGATTTGATTCTCCATAGGTGGCAGAAAGGGTAACTTGATTACTTGCACACACTTCATCTTTAGAAGCGGTTAATGACAACTGATCTGCCTTTTCGATATCCACTACAAAAGTGTGGCTCTTTTTGGGACATGCATCCCCCGTAATTGTAAGTTCGTATGTGGTTTGTGCAGTTGGAATATCGGTTAGACTATATTCAGAAGAGAGAAACTCTCCATTCTTTTCCCAAGTAATTTGATTAGGTATGCCACTTGTTTGAGTGGCTTTTAGTTCAACAGATGTTCCATCGCAAATAACGGGTTGAACCTCCTCGACGGTAAAGTCTATCGGTTCTTGTACCTCTATCATGAGGAAGTCGGAGTAGGCTGTGTTTGGACAGATCTCATCGCCAGGCGCCTCAATCCAGTACATCGTTGTTTTTGATGGAGTAACACTCTTAGTAGTGGTTAGTTCGGTGCTAAACTCATCACGGTCTGTATCATCAAGGGGAACGGCTATCCAAACTAATGACGATGCGGTTCCGTAATCAATCGTTAAGTCTATGCTTTCTCCTGCACAAATCTTTTCCTTATTTGCGCTAATGTTAAGTTCTGCTGGTTGTTGAGCCTCAATAGAGTAGGTGTGAACAATGTCAGGACATGCAGTTCCCGTGATTCTTATCTCATACTCTGCACTCTCGGTTACGAAGAAAGAGGTCTCAAGGTTTGTGTCAAATTCAACGCCATCTTTTTTCCAAGAAAAGGTGTGGTTATCCAGTTCTTCTTGTGTCATGCCGTTGAAAACAAACTCAATTTCAGTGCCAGCGCACACCTTGTCGATGTCAGTCCAGGTAACAGAAAGAGGTGCTTCTACCTCTACCATTGCTGTTGGTGAGAATACGATAGGGCAAGTGCCAGAACCTGCCGTTTTCAACTTAAAATAGTATTTCGAATAATTTCCAATCGGGAAAGATTTTACTTCTTCTGAACCAGTAGCGAAGGTTTTAAACTCTGTTCCATCTATTGAATATTGCCATTCAATGGAGGAAGTAGGAGTTGCAGCTGTAACTGATGAGGACAAAGACTCATCAAAGCCCAAATCTGCTATCAACTCAATTTCTTCTCCGCTGCAGGCAATTGTCTTAGATGGAGTAATGGAGAGGTCTGATGCAGTCTCTACTGTAATGTCGAATGATTTTATGAATTCAGGACATATATTTCCTGTTGCAGTGAAAACATAGGTGGTGTTTTCTGTTGGTATATCGGTTGTTGTCGATATTACGTCTCCATTCTTAGTCCATACCTCAGAGAGTGCGTCACCTGCAATCTTTGTGGCAGTTAAATCGATGCTATTTCCTGCACAGATGGCGGTTGGAATAGGGGTAATGGTATAGTCCATTGGCATTTCCACTTCAATTTGTATCGTATCTGAGTAGGTGTCAGGGCAAGCGCCTTCGCTAGGAGCAAATAAGAAGAACCGACCAGACTTTTCTGGAGAATAGGTCAGATCTTCTTCTATAACTGAAGAAGGATTTGGAGTCTCTTTTACGGTCTCTTCATCATAGATCCAAAGTAGGGATGAAGCATTCTTTCCTTTTGCAGTAAGTTTGACGCTGCTTCCGTAACAAATCGATTCTTTGTCTGCACCTAATGATAATTCAGGTTTAGGAGCAATGTTTAGGGTATATATCATAGAGTCTGATACACAGATGCTATCCTCGCTGAAGCTTGCAGCCATGTATAGATATTGAGTGGTTTCTGTTGGGATTGCTATTGTATGGCTTAATTGTTCAGGGTTGTTTTGGCTGTCAACCTTAGTCCATTTACTTTCCGTTAAACTTTTTGAAAACCATATAACAGAGTCGATTTTTACGCTGTTTGTCTGCTCGAATTGGAATGCATGGAATGGTTTACCTGCTTCTGATTCACATAAGGTGGATCCTGGTCCGAACTTAAAATCCAATTCAGGTTTCCGACATCCTGATTTTTTGCAGGTAATACTTACAGGGTCTGTGATTAGATATGTATCACATGGATCGGTTGAAGCCCCCTTTTCTGCAATTTCATTAACAACTGTTTCGCTCTTTGACAAGATTGCACGATACATTAGTAGTCCTCCTTCCGGATTGTCGTAATCAACCTTTCTAGAAGAACCATTGATTCGTTTCCAATTCACTCCGTCTGAGGAAGTTTGCCATCCAATATAGTAGGTTCCTTCTTCATCCCAATCAGGTGCGAATAGCTGTACAAAGTGTTTCTCCAAATGGTCGTTGCAGTCGAATGGACCATAAGAGAAAAGAGAGTCGTCCCCATCTATTCCAAGAGATGCCTCTCCAATGGTCTCAGAGCAAATTGCCAAAGAGAGATCATCAATAGCCAAAGGAACGTCCCACGTATTATCATTCTTGGCCACTACTTGCAAATGTAATGCACCTGCATAATTGATAGGCAACGAAAAAGAGGTCATCATTCGTGTCCATGAAGGAGTACCAGTACCACTCAGTTTAGCAAGTTGAGACGCAATCACACGAGTACCATCCATCACGCGCGCCTCCAACTCCACAGTAGTCCAACTATTAGGACAAATCACCCGATAGGAGAAGAGATAATTCTTACAATTACAGAAAGGACCCGACAAAACCTTATCAATCACAATCGTTTCGCCCGTCACATTCTTTTCTTGCGGCAAAACAGCATAGAAGAATGCATTATTGGCATCGGTCATATATTTAGACATATCCTTTCCTGAGGCTGAATAGCCCGATATTGATCCATCCCAACTATAGTTAGCCTTAAGCAATGCCGCATCAGGAGCACAAGTCACAGCATAATTACCAGCCACAACGCCCTCTTTCGTAGGCTTATCATACAATGAGAAGGATGTACCTTCAAAATCACGTACTTCAGTAGAATCTATACGTCCAAAATTTTCCTTCCACACAGTACGCAAATCTTCCTTGAACGAACAATCAGGTGTAGGTGATACACCAGCTAAGGTGTTAGAAATAGAGAAATAGCTACATCCATCCTTAGGTCCGCCATGCTCAGCGATATACAAGGCTTGCTCCTCAGCTAAAGCAACAGTAGAAGCACCTGTAATAATAACACGATAGACCTCTGGTTTTTCTGATGAGACCTCTAATTCTACCGATCGTTTCTCTATACCACTCTCTGAGAGAATATTACTCCACGTAAAGCCATCATCGGTAGATCGTTGCCATAAAAAATAGACCTGATCATAGATATTTTTCCAACTAGTCAGTACCTCGATTGGTACTTTAAACGAAGCGATAAACTGACAATCACTTCCTATACTAGTACTCTCTTCCGAGATTGTATTCGAAGAAATAACAGGTTCGATAACATTCACATCATCGTTGCGATAAAGTGAGATATCATCAATTGCAAAGTCATTATATCCACTACCCCAATTGATAACCCTTAACAGCAAGGTACCACCATTGTTAACGGTAAAGGTGCATGAGTATTCCGACCACTCTCTAGTGGCTGTCACATCTCCTTTTTCCCCTTTGCCTTCTCCCCAACCGTCAAAAGGCCAGAATGGGATATCTCCTGTCTTGATTGTATTTATTTCCTCTCCAGTTTCTTTGTTGATAACCTGCAGTTCGAGGTTGGCGTTTCCTCCATCCTGGTATGCAGTAACGCTGGCAGCATAGATCACAAATTTATACTCTCGACTATCACAAAGGGAAAAGTCAATCTCTTGCTCGTAGATAGGCAAGCCTGTTCCGACCTCGGAGTTGACTACTAGCATAGCTCCATTCTTATTGCCCGTATGGTCTTTGCTTGCAACGAAATGTTCACCGCCATCAGTTTTACATGAAGCGAAACGTTTATATGCCCATCGCACATTATTCGTTATGCCGTATGAACCGTCACTAATGGTAGCACATTCGCCAAGATATTGTCCCGCTTCATGGTAATCGATGTTGCCCATACTATTATAGTGGGGTACGGATTCGTACTCTGCGAAAAAATGTCTTGGCACAGTCTTCGTATTATCGGCAAAATTCTTGATGACCGTATCTTCAGCCACACCAAAATCCTCGCGCCATACTAGGTTCCAGTTTTGAGAGAAGGCTGACAACGTGAGGAATAGACTCCCGATAAGCATTATTATCTTATAGCTAATGTTCTTCATTATGTAGTGAATTTAGATTTAAAAAAATCAATTTATGGTTCTCTTAAGTTTAGGGTATAAAGTTAGTAAAAAAATGGGATATGGGAAAACACTTTTTAACTTTTAATATCGTAGATTCATTAAATTTGATATATATTTGCCTCATAAATCTGCTTTCGTATAAATTTGCCATAAAAATTCTACCGCAAAATTTACCGAATAGCCAAAATGTTTAAATATGTTAGTAAAAACTTATGGGGCTTCCGTACAGGGAATCCATGCATCTACCATTACTATTGAAGTTAATGTAACACAAGGTTTTCGATTCACATTGGTCGGACTACCCGACAATGCGATCAAAGAGAGTCATGAACGCATTGTATCAGCCTTGGAGTATTGTGGAATGAAATTTCCTCATTATCAGGTTATTGTTAATATGGCGCCTGCTGATATCCGTAAAGAGGGGGCTGCTTACGATCTTCCCTTGGCCATTGGTATTATGTCAGCTGCGGGAGATATACAGTCGGAGGAATTGAGTCAGTATGTCATTATGGGAGAGTTATCGCTCGATGGAACTTTGCAACCTATAAAGGGAGCGTTGCCGATTGCTATCAAGGCGCGCGAAGAGGGTTTTGCTGGTTTAATACTTCCTGTTCAAAATGCAAGAGAGGCAGCAGTAGTAAACAACTTAAAGGTATATGGTGCTGAGAATCTTAAACAGGTGATAGATTTTCTGAATAAGAAGGAGAGTTTGGAACCTACTTTTGTTGATACACGAGCGGAGTTTATGAAAAACTCCAGTCATTACGACATCGATTTTTCGGATGTAAAAGGCCAAGAGAATGTAAAGCGAGCTTTTGAGGTGGCTGCCGCTGGGGGACATAATATTATTTTAGTTGGTCCCCCAGGTGCAGGAAAATCCATGCTTGCCAAGCGGATACCGACCATTCTGCCTCCATTAACCCTTTATGAGGCTTTGGAGACTACTAAAATACATTCTGTAGCTGGGAAAATAGGAAAGGAGACCTCTCTAATGACACAGCGACCATACCGTAACCCACATCACACCATATCCGATGCTGCCTTATGTGGAGGAGGTGGGTATCCGCAACCGGGGGAGATCAGCTTGGCCCATAATGGGGTTCTCTTCTTGGACGAATTACCAGAATTTAAACGAACAGTTCTTGAAGTGATGCGTCAGCCATTGGAAGACCGAAAGATTACTATCTCAAGAACACGATCTACCGTAGAATATCCAGCCAGTTTCATGCTTGTTGCTGCGATGAATCCTTGTCCATGTGGTTATTACAATCATCCCACACGCGAATGCGTATGTGCATCTGGTGTTGTACAAAAATACCTAAGTAAAATCTCAGGACCACTTCTTGATCGTATCGACCTGCACATCGAGATCGTTCCGGTTCCGTTTGAGAAACTCTCTGAGTGTGAGGCATCTGAGACGAGCGAACAGATCCGTGCAAGGGTGATAGAAGCGAGGAATATTCAGTTGGAACGCTTCAAGGATGAGAAGGGGATCCATTGCAATGCACAGATGAATACGAGATTGCTACATAAGCATACGCAACTCAACGATGAAGCAAGTGCCAGACTAAAAGCAGCCATGCTTAAACTTAACCTTTCAGCCCGAGCCTACGATCGAATTTTGAAGGTTGCGCGAACTATTGCAGACCTTGATCACTCAGAGAATGTGGAGACGCGTCATATCAATGAGGCAATCAACTATAGAAATTTGGATAGAGAAGGTTGGGCTGGATAAACATTATGGTGCACCTTTGCTTTTTTACGGTCTTAATTTTGTAATTTTGCAGAGAAACAAATTACAGATTAAAATATGAACACTTACATTTCATCGTTTGAATACCTTGGTATAATGGTTCAAGGCGGAAACGTCTTTTACTTTTTGATTAATTCCATTTTCCTATTTTTTATACTTCCAAAGCTCCAACCCAAAAGAAATGAGGCGACTATTGCCATACATAAGTCATTGGCTTGGTTGCTGGTTATCTATCTTGCAAACTATGCGATGTGGATTGTTCCTGAACTTCTTCAATCTAACTGTGGTTATTACCAGATAGGTAGGGTATATCCCAACTACAATACTTTTATGGAATACATGGATTTGGCCATCTTGCCGCTTTCCATGGTTTTTGGTTCCACCGTGCTTTTGGGTAGAATGCCTAAAAGATGGATTGGCGCTTCCATCATTCTTCCGTATATCCTTTATTCGATAAACGATATATTTGAAATTCTTCCATTTAAGTTATACACCTTTGCATACATTACCACCATTCTCATGGTTATGGCGCAATTGGGATGGTATGGCTACTTCATCAAAAGATTCGATAAGAAACTGGTGGAGAACTGCTCAAACATTGATAGAAGAAGTACCAGATGGGTGTTCTGGACTCTCGTTCCGCTTTTCATTCTGACATTGCTTTACGTACCTCTCACCATTCTTACTGATGTGGATGAGTATATGGTGCTCTATGATATCCTCACTTTGATATTCCTTACAGGAATTGTAGGTTGCGCCCTTTCGCACAAGGTAGATGACATGACCATCGACTTGATTAAGGAGCAAATGGCGGAGATGAAAATCGATGAAGAGAAGGTTAGCGACGAAGTTAAAGAAGAACCCGCACAAATGGCTCATTCCTTCGAAGAAGCAACATCCATAGATTCTGTTTCAGAGCCTGTTGCCACTGAAGGTGCCACTATACTGGAAGAGCGACAAAAGACGGAAGAGAAACCTTCTGCTTCCAAGTTCGTAAACTTTGATGAAATTATCAACAAGTTGGAGGAAGAGAAATTCTACTTGGACACAGAGGTCAACATCGATTGGATCTCTAGCAAACTCGGCACTAATCGTCATTATGTTTCCGATTACCTCAACCAAGTGAAGCATGTCACTTTTTATGAATATGTTAATACTTTACGATTGACCCATGCAGAGCAACTATTAAAAGCAGGCAATGAAAAGGTTTCTGACATCGCTTTTATTAGTGGCTTCAACAGTGACCATACATTCCGTAGACTTTTCAAAGAAAAATATGGTTGCACTCCATTACAGTATCAGAAGAGTGCGTGAGAATTAAGAGTTATCTGTAGTAGTGTCGCATCTTAGATGGGGGAAATGGGAACTGAACTATTCGATATTAAGAAAGATTCAAAAAGAATTCTGATCATTGTCGGCGCAGCCCTTCTAATGGCAGCAAACATCAGAACGTTCGTTCAAGCAGGGGGACTTCTGCCTGGTGGTGCAACTGGTTTGACACTGCTTATACAACGGTCTGCAGAGATCTTTTTCGGAATAGAACTTCCATACTCTTATATTAACATTTTGGTAAATGCGATTCCTGTTTTCATTGGTTTTAAGTTTATTGGAAAGAAGTTCACCATTTACTCTTGCATAATGATCTTCCTTACGGGACTTTTTGCCGACTTGCTTCCAACTTATACAATTACAACCGACATCTTACTGATTTCTGTTTTTGGAGGGATCATTAATGGTACAGCTATCAGTATTTGTCTATCAGTAGAAGCAACAGCAGGAGGAACCGATTTCATCGCCATCTATATGTCGGAGAAGAAGCAGGTTGACTCCTGGAATTTGGTTTTAGGTATCAACGCAGTTATCCTTATTTCTGCTGGTATGCTTTTCGGTTGGGACAAGGCTCTTTACTCCATCATTTTCCAATATGCCTCGACTCAAATGATACACATGCTGTTTAAGCATTATCAGAAAGAGACTATGTTTGTTGTGACCACAGAACCCGATAAGGTCGGTAAGATTATTTACGAAAAGACCAACCATGGCGCTACTTTTATCAAGAGCAATGGGGCACATTTGCACACTGAATCAACAATTGTATATTCCGTTGTTGCAAAAGACCAATATCTATCGGTTGTGAGAGCTATAAAAGAGCAGGTTCCTGACGCATTTATAAACACCGTAGATACCGAAAGCCTGACTGGAGCATTCTTCCAGAAAAAGACTGAATAATAAATACCAAATTAGGGAACTTAGGAGGCACTCTTTTCCCTTATTGGACTCATCCCTATCTTTGAAAGGTGTTTATCATAAATGGATATGTCTCTAAAAAATTGTATCTGCACATCTTGTATAGGTCAAAATAGAATTTTGATTCACTCTTTTATAACGATTCTAAAAGTTTCATGAGTGAATGAACCTTCAATTTTTAATATGTAGATACCGGCTGCAATACCTGTTAGGTCAAGTGTACTAGTGTTTTTACCAGGATTAGCTTCTCTATCTGCAACATAGATTGTACGTCCAATAGCGTTGACTAATGAGATATTTAACTTCTCGTATACGCTTGTCTCGTAAGATATGTTTAGGAAGTTATAAGCTGGAATAGGACTCAGTTTGAACTTTGTTGATGAGCTTGAAAGGGAATAGGTTTCTGTTGATGTGCCATTATCGACTCCCATTAGATAATAGCAGGCATTGCGTATAATAGATAGCGCATCTTCTGTCAGATTTGCATACGAACTGCTGTTTAATCCGATTTGAATGAATTTTTCAGGGATTGTCACCCCTGCGATAGATGCTCCACTTGAAATCTCGAAGATGCATATCTGGTTCGCTTCGTCCTTTACTGATGCGATATCAATAATAAGACCAGACCTATCTGTGAATGATGCAGTATTCATGTATGTTAATGCTTTGGTGTTGATTTCCGATACCATCTCTACTTCTCCATTGGTGAATGTGATATCGTTGAACATGGGATGATTACGATACTCACTTTCTACATAAATGGACGTTGCAGTAGTGTTGTCTCCGAAATCTTTTGTAGCCCAACCCCATGCTCCGGTTGCATTCTTATAGGCATGAGCCTTCATGTTCAACACTGGCTTTGCAATACCTTCTAATTCTGCGATTATGGGTGCTGTCGATGGTGTCTCTTCGCTAATCAAAACCATATCGAAGTCTGCTAGGTTTACATCTGTATTAGCGGAAGAGATCTCCCATACAAATAGGTCGTCGCACTTTTTTAGCATTGGTTTGATTGGGTCGTCGGCATAGGTAGCTCCCGTTGGATCTGTGATGTATGCGATTCTCTTTTTGTCGGAAGGAAATGTTGTTGGAAGGAGTGGTTCGATTTCTGTGCCACCTTCAAATATGGCGGTAAGAGTTGTATTTTTAGCCGCCATTGTGAAGCGACAGATGGTAGTTTTCGCTATGTCCTTTCCGTCTTGATTCCAAGAAAGAAATTTGTTTCCAGTTGTAGGTAATACTTTTACGGATACTGGACATCCTTCAGGGAAGGTGCTTGACAGTGTGATTGTCCCAAAATTATCTTTATTTGCCTTGACAGTCACTTTGTAAAGAGGTTTCATATACTTCTGCAATGCACAGATGTATGGATCTTCGATCTCTCGTAGTCCCTCTGCGATGAATCTACACATTGCCATTGCTCCCATCTCCTGGAAGTGCGTACCATCGCTACTTCCGCTTGGATAGTTGTTGTATTCTCCGGCAGAGTAGCAGTTGTAGTAGTAGCGAGACAGGTATTCAGAATCGAATTGTCTGAAGTAGTTGTACGACTTCATGTTCAAGTCGACGAAAGCACAACCTCTGTTCTTTGCCACAGTTGCCATAGCTCCTCTATAGTCGTTACCACTTTCTGTGAAGACGTTTCTCATATCACTGTTTTTCCATGCATTCATTACCATTGGTGAAACAAGCACTGGAATGGCGCCTTTTTCTCTTGCCTCCACTACAAATGAGTCGATGTAAAGTTTATACTTGTCGACCGGAGTATAGCGCTCTGCCTTAGAATTATCTCTGTCGTTATGACCAAATTGGATGAAAACGAAATCTCCTGGATTCAATGCGTTAAGCACCGTCTTCCATCTTCCTTGCTCCCGAAAACTTCTTGAACTGCGGCCTCCAATGGCATGGTTGACAATCTGAATATCTGAATTAAAGAAATACTTCAACACTTGTCCCCATCCTGTCATAGGAAACTGGCTATCTTTGTAGTCGCATACTGTTGAGTCGCCGATCAAATAGATTTTACGAACAACTCCATCCTTTCCGATGGCGACGCAGATATCAAGACGCTTTAGCAGTTTGCCATTTGCATCGAACACCTCAACCGAGTATGTTCCGTTATTGTTGATTGCCACCTCTTGGTTTGTGCCGTTTGTAATCCTGGCATTGTTGAAATACCATACGTATTTGTTTGCTTTTGGTGCAACCAACACTTTTTTTATATTATCAATCTGGATTTCTGCATTTTGGTCGAACCCTTCTGGCTCAACCTTATTTGACTCGTATACTGCCTTGTAAGTAACGTCGGATGCTCCCATTGTTAGAACTTTCAATGCGGTTGTTGCGATAGTCTTACCGGTACCGTCTTCCCAACGAAGGAACTTTGCGCCACTCTGAGGAATAGTCTTAAGTGTGACATTGATTCCTTTAGGGAAAGAAGCAGATCTTGATACTGTCTTTGCCTTCGAAGCATCGTTGATTTTGAATGTCACTGTGTAGCGAGGAAGAATGCCTGGAATCAACTTCTTCAAGTTGGCATCGTTGCTTTTCTCAATAGTCTCGACAACGCATCGTGCATTGTCGATGGCACCTGTCTCCTGGTAGTGTACCTGGTCAGTATTGCCTTTAGGATAATTTGAATACTCACCTGCCTCAAGATGCATGGTGATGTGTCTTTCTGCGTAAAGTTGGCCTTGGGCTACGAAAAGATCGTAGCAAAACTTATCCAAGTCGACAAGGGGTAACTTTAGTGAGGAAGCTAAGTCTCGCATCAATTGTGGATGCTCGTGGTATGAATCATATGGCTTCCCATTTTGCCATGCACAACGACGCACTGTGGAGACCAATACTGGATAAGCACCTTTTGCTTTGCAATCGGCCACATACTTTCTGATGTAGGCATTAAAGGTGTCTTTGGGTGCGTAACGATATTCCTGTGTAGCTCTATCATTGATACCAAACTGAATAAAAACGAAATCACCACTCTTCAGTTGATTTCTCACATCGGCCCATTTCTCATTGTAAAAACTTTTGGAACTTGTGCCTCCAACTGCTTTATTGTAGATTACCACTTTTGTCTTATCAAAGAAGAATGGCAACATCTGTCCCCATCCCTTACGAGGAGCATAACCATCGTTATAGTCTTGAACTGTAGAATCTCCGATGGTGAATACTCTTATCTGTGCATTCATAAATGATGGTATACTTATTAGCGCAATAAGAGTGGCGATCAATCTATTTCTGTATGTGGTGAATTTCATGGTATTTAGTACGTTTAATTAGATGCGAAGGCACCATCCCGTAATGCTATGAGTCATATGAGGATGGTGACTTTTAAGGTTAGTATAAAATGAATTTGGATATATGATGAGTGTGTTTTCCTATCATTCTGAGAATGTATACGCCAGAAGTTTCTCCATGTAAGGATGCCTGGTAACTGTTGAAGCCTGAGTAGGTTTCAATCACATCATTGAGAATCTCCTTTCCGTAAATATTGGTTACGGAGATGTTTACCACATCATGGTCCTCACCATTGAATGTCACGTTCAATGTTTTGAATGAGACGAAGACATTTGTATCCATTCCGATAGAAGTTGATGTGATGACGTTAGTCGGATCACTTGTATTCATGCCTAATAGGTAATAGCATGCATTGCGAACAATGGATAAACCGTCGTCTGTGATAGTTGCATTAGAACTACTATTTAGTCCAATCTGAATATAATTTTCAGTAAGTTCTGTTCCTGCTACTGATGCTCCTGCAGGAATCTCTAGGATACATACTTGATCTTCATCCTTTACTGATGCAATTCGTTGGATATTGCCGGTAGCGTCTGTGAACGATTCAGGATTCATATAGGTCAATGCCTTGGTTTCAACGGAAGAAACCATTTGAATCTCGTTGCCCTTTGAGAAGTCGATATCCTTGAACATTGGGTGTGTCTGTGCTTCTGGCTCTACGGACAAGTCTGTAGCTGTCGTGTTGTCTCCATAACCATCTTTTGCCCAATTCCAAGCTCCGTTTGCAACCTTGTAGCCATGCACTTTCATGCTCAACATTGGTTTGTCAATACCCTTGATATTAGCCATGATGGCTGCAGTGGAAGGAGTTTCCTCTCCGATCACAATCAAGTCGAAGCCTGATAGGTTGGTTTCTGCAGCATCTGCCTGAATCTCTCGTACATAAAGATCCTCGCAACCCTTCAACATAGGGATGATTCTGTTGTTCTTGTAGTTTGCGTTTGTGTTGTCTGTAATGTATGCCACACGTTTTTTGTCGCCTGTGTTAACAACATTAACGCTGATTTCGTATTTCACTGTCTCGTTACCACCTGTGCTGCTTACAATGATCTTACCGGATGTTGTAGGTATTCCAGAGATTGTCAATGTTCCTTTGTCCTCTTTTGCGGATAAGCCGTTGACTAATGTTCCGTAATCGAAACCTGTGGCTGTACCACTCAATGTGAATGAAACAGGGGAGAAATTCTCGCCTTCGAAGAGCTCCTGAGAAAGAATTCCTTCTGCAGTCATACCTGCTTTCTGAGGTGCTACTGCACCTTTGTTATTCAGATAGATGTCAGGCTGTTTTATATTATCAATGCCGTCACCGATATAGAAGCCAAGGTGAGGTGGTTGGTTGTAGCTTGAGTTCTGCCAAGCGATGCCACAACGATAGACTCCATCGTGCATAGGTGTGAACAAGCGGTATTTGCTCTCAATTGTTGTTGTGTAGATGTAAATTGCATCCGAACCGTTGTGTGTGATGATTTCCTCGCGCCAGTCGCCAAACAAATCGGCAGATAGACATGGTGTTGCCTTTGTACCGTTACAAGAATTTCCCTGTAATGTGATCAATCTAGTTGTTCCGTTTCCGTTCCATTTGTCAAGTTTGGTTCCGTCAAGGAGCTCGTCTTGAAGGTCTCCATCCCAGTAGACGCGGAAGTTCTGCGATGGCTTCTTGGTACTGATTACCTTACCCTTGCAATCGTAAACGTCTGAACTTGCTCCACTCCAGCACTCAAAACCTGGATGCTTTGCGTCGATATCTGCTGCCAAACAACGTCCGTTGTCTGTACCTGTTGCTTTACCGAAGATTACCTTACCTGTACGTAGGTTTCTCATCTCATATCCGTAAGCGCTACCTTTCTCCTCGTGGCAGAACCAACCTTCTAAATCGTTAGTGGATGGGTCCATTTGGCTGACGTGCATTGCATCTCCATGTCCGTAACCAGTCCTATAGTATAGTTTACCATTATGGTCGATACATGCTGAACCAAGAATGATTTCATCAAAACCATCGCCATCCACATCGGCAACACTCACATTGTGGTTTCCATCACCATAGGCGCCCTGACCCTTAGTGGTAGAGTGGTGCTCCCAACGCTGAACCAATTTGCCATTTTTGAAATCGTATGCTACAACATGAGCCTGAGTATAGTATCCACGACACATCACGACGCTTGGGTGAACGCCGTCAAGATATGCAGTACAGGCGTTGAATCTATCAACACGGTTACCGTAGGTGTCGCCCCAACCACCAACATTTCCACGAGCTGGATTATATGCGATGGTGTTGATCTCTGCTCCAGTTGCACCCTCGAAAACAGTTAGGTACTCGGGTCCGCTCAAAATATAGCCGTTCCCGTTTCTGTAATCTGCTTTTGGATTATCATTGCCCATGATGACGTTCTTGCCCTTGCCATCTTTTGTGCCAGGAGCTGTCTTGCAGACCATCTCTGCTTTCCCGTCACCATCATAATCGAACACTTGGAACTGTGTGTAGTGAGCTCCGGCTCTGATATTGATACCCAAATCTATTCTCCATAAGAATGTTCCATTTAGCTTGTAGCAATCAATATACACATTGCCAGTGTAACCCGACTGAGAGTTGTCCTTAGCATTAGATGGATTCCACTTAAGGAACAATTCGTATTCGCCATCGCCATCCACGTCGCCTACGCTCATGTCGTTAGGCTCATATGTACATCCGTTACCAGTAGGACGCCTAAGCTTCAATGTCTTGAACTGTTGCCCCCATGGTGTTACAGCATCAGAATCCTCAATTTCTTTGTTGTCTACCACTGTCTTAATGACATACTTTGAATTCTGTGTTCCTGCAGCATCGACATAATTGGTCTTGTTACTAATAGGAGTCGAATTCAATTTCTTTCCATCTCGATAGATGTTGAATGTAGTACTTTTGTCATCACTTCCCAAGAAGCGCCAGCTGACAAAGACGCCATTAGTTGTCTTTACGGCTACTACACCTCTGTTTAGATACTCCATCTGCTTTGTTGCAGACCATGCTTTTGTCTGTCCTACAAAGAATAGGATAAGAAGTAGAAAGTTAATGAAATAATGTTTCATGATCTTAGATGTTTGATTGTTACCTGAATGTCTAATTTGTAATTGTTTGCCCATTGGGACTTCAATCACGATTGCGAAAATAGAGTATAGACAAAGAAGGCATTTTTAAAATAACACCAAAGAATAGGAAAATCGCTCCACAATTATTGGAGTATGGTAAAAAGTTCGATGAATAGGCAGATTTTTAATTGGTAAGTACGGCAGTAGTGCTGTTCCTTTTCCTTATTTTGATGGACTTGTTCCAAAATAATCCTTGTATTTTCTGCTGAAATATGAAGGATCATTAAATCCTACAGTATAAGCGATTTCGCTGATAGACATTTTACCTTCAACAAGTAGTGATTGGGCTTTGTGTAGGCGATATTCTGATAGAATCTCTATTGGAGATTTGTCGATTAGTGCCTTAAGTCTTCGTGTTAGTGTAGATTTGCTAAAACCTAGGTCTCTTGCGATATCGTTGAATGAATAGTCTGGATTGCCATAGTTTTCTTTGATGCAGTCGAGAAGTTGCTGGATCAATGGATTAATCTCACTATCATTTGCATCATTATCATTATTGTTTAGTGAACCAGCTAGTATCTTAATCTGACGATGTTGTTGCATACGAAGGAAGTTGGAACTTTTCAGTAATAATTCACCTTCGTTGAATGGTTTGCCAATATAATCTATAGCACCTGCAGATAGACCAGCGATTCTTGTCGATACATCCTGCTTAGCGGAAAGGAACAATACGGGAATGTTGGATGTGGTTGAATTTTGGGCAAGTTGTCTACACATTTCGATTCCATTCATGTTAGGCATATCGACATCACTGATGATGAGGTCAGGAATGATCTCTTCGGCAAGAGCTATACCTTCTGCTCCATTTCCTGCGGTTTGCACCGTGACAAATTGGCTTAGCATTGATTTGATATTGTCAAGTAGGAGCGTATCATCGTCAACAACTAATATTGTTTTCTCCTCAAAGATTGTTCTATCTACATCCTTAAGAACATTGATCGGCTTGGATGCCTCCTCTGTAACTTCTGCAATGGCTTCTTCAATCTCTATTCCTGTATTTAATGCAACGCTAATTTGTGTGCCGACACCTAACTCACTGGCAAAATTGATTGTTGCTCCCATCTTGTTCACAAAGTCGGTGACGATTTTCAATCCCATACCGTAGCCTTTCTCATTCTCCGTACCTTGGCGGGAAACGATATTCTCGCGATTCTTGATCTTGTTTAAAAATTCTGGTGCCATACCTATACCTTCGTCCACGACTGTTAAAATGGTCTTGTCGTCAACCTCTGTGGCACTGACTTTGATCTTTTTACCTCTGCTTGTGAATTTGATGGCATTGGAGATTAGATTTCTTACCACTACTGCCAACATTTTCTCGTCGGCTAAGACATGATGTCTAAGTTTGTCGACGGAGTAATTCAGAGTTATCTCCTTTTCATCGCATAATGGTTGTAGGAAAGAGACTATGTCTGTGACAAGTTTGGCAAGATCAACATGGCTGATTTCACACTTCATTTTTTGTTCTGAGTTAGATGCCCATTGAAGCAATTTTACCATCTCCGACTGGATTTTCTCTGCCTCCAATGTGGCCTCAGATATGAGTCTACGAGAACTATCTTCGCTTTGATTGTTCGACATCACACGACGTAATGTAGTGACGATGGCAAACATCGGATTCTTTAGGTCGTGAGCTACAACGGAGACTAGTTGATCTTTTAGTTTTAGGGTGTTTAGCAACGATTCGTTCTTTTCTTCGATCGCTTTTTTCTGGTGGACCAATGTCTCGTTGGCATTTCTTAGGTCGATTGTTTTCTCGTCGACGGCTTTTTGTAACTCCTCTTTCCTTTTCTTTAATGCTGCTACGCGTCTGTTGGAAATGAGGAAACCAAGCGCTATAAATAGTGCAATGCAGAAAAGCGTGAAATGTGTTGTTTTCCACCATGGGTCAGAAACTTGCAATGGTAATGAGATAGATTGAAACAGTGTTCCGTTAGGAGAGAACACACCCACCTCGATGTTGAAATCTCCGTTTGGAAGGTAATCTATTGTTATCTCTCTTGATGGCGCTACCTTGTTCCATATCGTATCTACAGGCATGACACGGTACCGTAGGTCGTATGTGTTAGGTTCGGCGTAGTTGACCATATCAAGGGTCAAAAGCAGATGAGTCTGTCCATAGTCGAGAATTAATTTCTTGTTGTTGTCGATCGCCACTCTTTTTTCATTGACATATAATTCTGAAAAGGAAAAATATTCAGTTGCGTCTTGGGCGATATACTTTGGATTGACACACACGAATCCATGTTTACATCCAAACAGAAGTTTGTTATCTTCTGTGATGCCCGAAGCCTTTCTTACGAAGTAATCTCCTGATAATCCCTCTGAGGAGAAGATGGTCTCGTATCTTTTGTTCTTGTAGTCGATGGATAGAATACCATTGGATGTTGATGCCCAAAGTTTATTATCTTCCGTGCTTAAAATGGCAAAATATTCTCCGGAAGGAAGAAAATCAAGTGTTTCGTATGATGAATCGTCGGCCGAGAATCTAAACACTCCTCTGTTGGTCATTATAAAGTACCCACCTTGCCTGTCTTCGCAACCTTGTAGGAATAGAAGTGGATTCTTCGAATTGGTCAGTGCGATGTCTGGGTAAATAGGTTTGAAATTTCCGCTTCTGTTACTCCAAATAGTGCGTGATGATAGAATCCTTACGCTACCGTCAGATAGTTGGATGGCTTGTTCCATCCATAGATCTTGTGAGTTGTTGAGTAGGCTTGGATCTAGTGTGATATGGGAAAGTTCCTTCCCATTCAATTTATAGGCTCCGTATCCTCCTGTCGTCAGTATATATGTATCATCTTTCTGTTTAAGAATTCCCTTTACTGTATTGGATGGGGTAGAAAGTTTGTTTGTCTCTAATGGATGTAGCATTCCACTTTCCAAAGATAGATAGACGGGATTGCCCCCCCAGAATGAAAGGATGTATCCTTGTTTATACGTTTCTATTGCCAGCACATTGTTGGATGGCAGACCATTGTTTACATTCCAATGTTTTAGTACATTGTTTGTGGAGTCGAGTAGGATTAGACCTGCACCATCGGTACCTAGAAGCATATTGCCATTACCACAGGGACAGAAGAATGAACCTACTGACTTTGGTATGCCTAGTTCTATGGAGGAGAAACTCTTTGCTTCCGACATGTTGTTCATACACCATACGCCATTATCGTTTGTGGATATCCATGCTCTCTTTCTGCTATCGACATAGATGGAACTAACTTTTGAGAGAGTTGCGTCAACTTTATTTATAGGTTTGATTTTATCAAAAGAGATCTTGTCATTTTGATATGTTGCCATCCATAATCCGTCTCCAGAAGTACCCAATAGGGTATAGATACTATCCACCTTACATATGGCGGAAACAGCGTGGAATGGTGTTGGTGTTTTTTCAACACTGAGAATAACTCCTTTATTATCTAGTTTGGCAAACCATAGAGAACCTACGTTCGAGCATAGTAGCAGATGTTGCGAATCGATTGGCAGAATATTATTGATGATTTCATTCATCTTCGGACGATAGTCGAATAGAGTATTACCGTCCTTATCGACTACATAAGCACCATTATATCCGCCCATCCAATATCTTCCCTTGAAGTCCTTGAAGGCAACCAACACTTTCTTGTCTTTGATATTGGTGCAGATTGGATGAAACGTGTCAGCGCTTTTGTCGTATGAGAATACTCCCATTCCTGATGATGACAACAGGCAATCTCCGTCAGGTTGTATGGAGCAACCTGTGATGTCGGAATTATAGGAATCATCCCCTGCGAATGCAGAAATGTCATGGAATGTGTGATTTATGTTGTCGTATGAATAGAGTGTGAAGTTGGAACCTCCAAAGGAAATATCTCCGTTAGGCAACAAGAAAGCGTGGTAGGTGTCGTTACGCTTCATCTCAGGAAAATGTGATTCCTCGTAGTTTCTGAACGCACATCCGTCAAAACGGCTGATACCGTAGTGGGTCGCTAGCCAGATAAAACCATGCTGATCTTCGACAATGTCGTGCACATTGTTGCTTGCCAATCCATTCTCTGTTGTATAATGAAAGAAGTGGCTTTGGATCTCTCCGTGCGTCTCCACAACATTGAATAGACCGAACAAGAGCGTTAATATGGTATAGAGGAATCGATGCATTGGCCTTTTGTTCTAAATCCTTCGTTTTACAAAAATAGAATAAAAATGGGAATAGACAAGATTTAAAACCGTTAGAGATCAACGATGGTTGGTCTGCTTCATATTCATAGCGTTTGTCTGTTTGTTAATGAAATATTCTCTGTTTATATCACTCGTTGTGCCTTCAAGGAAAGGTATTTGTTGATGACATCAACTGTCAAATTCTCTGGTTGGGTAAGTATAGACTGGATACCATAGCGTCGCAGGTTCTTCACTATCATTTTTTTCTCGAACTCAATGTTCTCTGCAACTACATGATCAAAATACTCTTGTTCAGAGGATGGCTTTTTTGCCGATAATTCAGCTAACTCTTTGTCTTTGAAGAAGACAACCAGTACGACATGGTTGGTTGCCAATTTGCGAAGGTAGGGTAATTGTCTCTCCATACTGATATTCGTATCAAACATGGTATAGATGACGAAGAGACTTCGTTTGTTTACTTTTAACCGCACCCACTCGTAGAGACAGGAAAAATCACTCTGCAGATAGGAAGTCTTTTCCTTGTAAAGATTTTCTATCAATATCTCAAGTTGGTTTGCTTTTCGGGATGCGGGGACGAACGAATCGATCTGTCTTTCAAAGGTGATTAATCCTGTATTATCACTATGTTGCATCGTCATATACGATAGTGCCAACGAGGCGTTAATAGCATAGTCCAACAAGCTCATTTTATCGAATGTGTGTTGCATTCCTCGTCCCTTATCGATGACATTGTAGATTTGCTGCGACTGCTCGTCCATATAAACATTACACATCAATTCGTGTTTACGGGCACTCGCTTTCCAGTTGATCGTTCTGAAATCATCTCCTATTACATACTCCTTTATCTGGTCAAACTCCATACTGTTTCCTATTCTACGCACTTGCTTGATACCACACTCTTTGTTCTTGTTGTGAATGGAGAGCAGTTCCATATTGCGGATGAAGGAGAAGGAAGGGTAGACTTTCACCGACATAGGCGTATCTATTTTAAATTGTCTTTCAACTAATCCCCATCGGGATAAAACATAAATATTGATTTTCTCGAACAGGTATTCGCCTCTTCTTTTGGGCGTTAGTTGATATTTTACCTCTTCACTCTTGTCTTTTTTTAAGATGGTCTGAAGAGAGAAATTACGATTTTGAAATTCAACGGGAATCTCATCGATGATGGTCACCTTAACAGGTCGTTTATACGAACTTTTAATTTTGAGAATAATAGTATTGGGGTCTCCGTTTGAGAAACGTTGACTCATTATTCGTTCGCATTCTATGTCTGCATCTTTGGAATAGACGGAGAAGAGATCCGTAACCACAGCTACTAACAGGACCAATAGGGCGATGGCGCCTATTGTATAGAATATAGGCCATAGTTTCCCTAATGCAATTAGGAAAATGCATGCGACTAGGAATTGTATGAAACGACGTGATAAGAACATAACCGTTGTCTTATTTAGGAGCTTCTACTCGTTCTATCATCTCTGTTATTACCTTGTTGATGGTAAGTCCTTCCATTTCTGCCTCTGCTGTAAGGATGATACGATGGCAGAGAGTAGGGTATGCAAGTATCTTGATATCATCTGGGATCACAAATGATCGTCCTTGGATTAATGCGTACGCTTTGGCTGCGTGAAGGAAGGCGATAGAAGCACGTGGAGAGGCTCCGATGTAGATAGACTTGTTTGATCGAGTCTCTTGTATTAGCATCGCAATGTATTGAATCAACTTTTCATCGATAAAGACATTGTGCGCCATCTCTCGAAGATCCAATAGTTCCTCTTTTGTAATAATTGGATTGATGTTTTCTAATTTAGTGAATTTTCGATTTGAATTGTGAGATTGAATAATCTTCACTTCTTCCTCAATTGTGGGGTATCCAACATTTATTTTGAAAAGAAAACGATCTAACTGAGCTTCAGGCAAACGGTATGTGCCCTCTTGTTCAATAGGGTTCTGAGTTGCTATGATGGTATAGATGTCACCCATCCTGTGGCACTTTCCGTCGATGGTTGTTTGTCGTTCCTCCATCAACTCAAAAAGGGCAGACTGCGTTTTGGCTGGTGCTCGGTTGATCTCATCTACCAAGATAATATCACCAAACGCGGGACCTTTATGGAATTCGAATGTACTTGTGCTCATATTGAATACATTCGTGCCTAAAACATCAGAAGGCATAAGGTCTGATGTGAATTGCATACGAGAAAAATCTGCACTGATGAGTCTTGCCAATAGTCGGGCAGTAAGGGTCTTTGCAACACCCGGTACACCCTCAATTAAGGTATGTCCATCTGCAAGCACCGCTGTGAGAAGTAGGTCGAGCATCTTCTCTTGTCCTACTATCACAGAAGATACATTGGCTTTCAATTGCTCAATCTTATCTTGGAAACGAAGATCCGTAATTATCTCTACATTTTTTTCCATATTATTTCAATTTACTGATTATCAAATTCATCTTGTTTATATACTTAATCAAATTCTCCTTGTCAACATCCATTACTTGAATCTTGTTCATTTTTTTGAAGAAGGGTTCAAGTCCTTCGATGCCAGTTATCTCTTTTAGTGTTGATACATTGGTTTGAAAATCATCCATATTGTTGAAATCCAAATTGGTACGCTCCTTTAGCGTATCAAGGAATATGATATATTTTCTTTTTAGAATAGCCTGATGTTCCTTTCTCCAAAGATAGTTTTTGCTAATTTGTTTTGCAAAAGAGACAGTCCTGTTTTTAGGTTCTTCAATCACTGGAATAATTCGTTCTCGCCTTTTTGCACAGAAGAGTAGGAAAGCTATGAAGAGACCTATGAGCGCATAATCTCTCAATTCATCTTTCACTCCTAACTCCATTGGTGCATTATCCGTTGTCGATTCCATCCTTTGTGTTTTATGCAACTCGTTGGCGCTCTCCTTTGTTTCGATCAGTGTCATCCATCCATTCTCACCCGTTTCGTTTAGTAGATGGATGATCAGTTCAATATTATCTTCATAAAAAACGCCATAGTTGGTAAATAGAAGAGGGGTGGAGATGAGTAGTACACAACTTCCATTAGGGTGTTTGTACTTGATTGCAATAGGTTCGTTATCAATGGTTGCTATGATTTCGTGACTTTCGAAATTAGCATACCATTTGTTTTGGTCAAAGTTAATGCGCGACGCACACATCTGTGACGGATAGTTATATGCTACTCCTGTTGTGAGATACTCGATTTTAGATACCTTGCATCCCCGGTGAGTCATAACCTCACGGGAAAAAACTTTTGAATTGTAGGGACTTGGTGTTGATCTTGCCAATGCTCCAAAATCATCTGTGGCGATGATGGTGGAGAATCCTTGTTCGCATCGTTTCAGTATGCGTTGGTCATAGCGGCTATTGTATTTGTTCAAGCTTACCCATAGCAGATTCTTTTGTATCGTATCAATTGAGGTAGGATGGATGCCTGGTTCCATGAACTTGTAATCCATATTTACACCACCAACCTCCGAATCTACACTACCAGCCCATTCTAATGATCCACACAAGTGGCCCATTGAAAGAGGCTCGTAGCCATCGTTGTTTAATGTTGGACTCCAATCTCTTACGGGACTATCATCACAGGCATTTAGCGTGATAAGTAAAATAGCCCCAATAATATGTCTTAACCATTTACTTACCATTATTGCTTTTCATTATAGATTTTGAACATTCGAGTGCCTGTTCTACCATGGAAAGATCTACTTCAGCATTATCGTATCTGGCAGTCAAAAAGATACGGGTTAAGAGTAGAAAATCCTTTTTTCGAGAAGAACTAGTCAGCTCGTAGTAGTATTCAGTAGGAGTTTTTGATTTCTCCCATTGTATCATCTTTTTCCTATTGAGCCATATAAGTGTGCGTACATATAATACACGAATGGCCTCTTTGTAGTTTTTTTCTTTTATGTATCTCTCCACCTCTCCTGATATGGTGAGTGAGACACCCTCCTTCTCTGCAATTTCTTGATATACTTTTTGAGAGTGATTTCTTCTCATCTTGTCTATCGAAATGGCAATGAATACAACGATCAAGAAGACAAAAGAAAAGGCTAATATCCAATATATGGGTTCAGTTTGAAAGTTTCCTAAATCTAGGAAAGATAGATCCCAGGAATCACTCTCTTCTTCAAGTATCATTTTATTGCCGGGACCATAGTTAACATAATGATTACTAACATAATTTCTAGCCTCTTCCAGATCAAGTTTTGTGTTAGCATTATTCTTTTCAAACGTTTCTGTGGTGTCAACATCCATTTCATCATTCTCTTCCGTATCTTCATCTTCTAACCATAGCTTCTCTGTCTCATCTGACAGATCATTCTCTTCCGAATATATGTTCGTAGAAAAGAGAAGGACAAAAGAAAGAAGAATTCCCTTCAACAGTGGTATGATTACGATATGTCTCATAGGTTATATTCTCCTTTCCTTATTTTTTGTGGAATATAAACATAATAGAAGAGGATAAATGCAAATGAACCTAAAATGATCAGTAACTTTACGATTAAAGGAAGTCCTGTTAATCTTGTTACAAAGCTTTCGAGGAAGGCTGCCAGAATGGTAAGCGGAATGATAGACAACAAAATTTTCACGCTTCTCAACCCGCTTCGTTTTAATGACTCTTTTCGTGCATAGTTCTTTGGGAATACCCATCCGAAACCTAAAGCGAAACCTGCAGCACCACCAATGATGATGGAGGAGATCTCTATGGCTCCGTGAATCCAGATGGCTGTCATAGATTGAAACCCTGCTCCATGGAGGAAGAATAGTGTTTGGAATTCTCCCAACATTATACCGTTCTTCATCAAAATATACCCAGGACCTAAGATGGGTATAATACCCCACATGTAGGTGTTGAGATCTACCCGAAGGTTGTTTAAAGCAATGTAAAGGAACATATTGCCAGAAGGAGAGTGTCCATATACATCAGTTGGAACACCGTTTCGAATATTTTCTAATGTCATCTCCACATATTCAGGTCCCAATACATTGATGATATTATGCTCATCTTGCATGGCAAGGATAATGCCAGCGATGGTAAAAAGGGAGAATATGATGAAGGATAATCTTAACTCAAGATGAGCATCAGCCAAATTGTGAGGGATGTCGTGGGTGAAGAATTTAACAACGGAATCAACAAAATCACGCGACTTTGGTGTATAGATATAGTCGTGTAAGGATAATGCTAAATTGTTAAGGTAGGAGGTGACGCGTGCCTCGGGATATTGGCTTTGAGCGTATGCCAAGTCTGCTGTAACATCTTGGTATATTTTTGCAACAGAGGAGGTTGAAAGGCTTTCGATATTACCTAAATCCTTTTCGTACCTCAACCATTTAGATTTGTTTTGTTTTACAAAAATATGCTCCTTCATTGAAAAATCTTTAATTCATCGTCAAAGGTAAATGATTATTGTTATTTTTGCAATATATCTAAGAATAATGAAAGAAAAAGTAGAAATAGTCAACGGACAATATGTAAAGCTGAATTATACGATGGCAGGGCTGGAAAGTCGTATTTTCGCTGTGATCATCGATAGAACTATACAGCTTGTTCTAATAATATTGGTCTTCAGCTTTGTGAGTAATCAGGGCTATTTTTCCACACGGGAATTTTTGTCTGTTTGTTTATATGTCATCATTTATCTGATGAATCTTATGACAGAATATTTGTGGCATGGGAAAACCATAGGAAAGTGGGCGATGAAGATCAAGGTGGTGACCAACGAGTGCCAACCGCCATGTTTTCAGCAATGTTTCCTTCGTTGGATTCTATATCCTATCGATGAGATGATTGTTGGATTTGTGCTAATCTCAAAACACAACCAACGCCTAGGAGATATGACAAGTGGTTGTTATGTGGTGAAAGAGAAGAGTCAGAAGGATGTGAAAGTGTCGATTTCTGATGATTACAGATATATTGAAGATGATTATGAACCAATCTATGGTGAGGAGGAGATAAAGGTGTTGAGTGATGAGGATGAACAGCTTATTCTAAAGGCATTGTATCATCCTAATTATGTGTCTCAACAATCGGCATATGCCAAGCGTATTCTCAAACAAATGGATGTGGAGAAACAGGATCTGAGCGATAAGGATTTTTTGATACAAGTCTATAACGACTACAACTATTGGAAGATACAGTAACATTGCTTGTGATATTAAATTGAGTTGAAATTAATTTATACTAATTATGGGTAATAGAACATATAGTAAAATTTTTCAGGGGGTATTTTCTGTGGTAAATCGATTTATGCCCCATCGTCAACCTCAGTTGGTGTGTGGAAAGGGTAGTGTACAACAGATTCCAAACATACTGAAAGGGAATGGAATAAAGTGTCCTATGATCGTTACCGGTGCGCGTATTGGTAAATCGGAGGCAGTTTTGAAATTGATGGAGAATTTACCAGCTTCTTTCTTATATGCAGAAGTAAAACCAGATCCGCCAGCATCTCAGATAACGGAGATGGCGCGATTGTACAAAGAGAACAAATGTGATGGTATAGTTGCCATTGGAGGTGGTTCCAATATGGATGCAGCCAAGGCTATGGGAGCCATTGTTGTTCGTCCTAACAAAACCATTCAAGATTTGGATGGAGTTTTGAAAGTTAGAAAAGAGATACCTTTCTTCGTGGCGGTCCCAACGACCTCGGGAACAGGTTCGGAATGTACGATAGCGGCGGTTGTGACAGATGATACCATTGGACGTAAATATGCGGTGGCAGACCCAGTATTGTGTCCCAACGTAGCTGTGTTGGATGCAGAGTTAACTATGAGCATGCCACCTTCGTTAACGGCCTATACGGGTATGGATGCTTTGACACATGCCGTGGAAACTTATCTAAACTCATTGTATCACATCAATGATGTAAGGGAGAAGGCAGAATCTGCCATTCGTGACATATTCACCTATCTACCCAAAGCATATCAAGATGGTAATGATCTTGAAGCAAGAGAGAAGATGTTGTTAGCATCATACAATGCAGGCATTGCTTTTACAGTTGCAGGAGTTGGTTATGTACATGCCATTGCCCATACCTTCGGAGGACAGTATCATATCCAACACGGATTGGCAAATGCAGTGATCCTTCCTTATGTTTTGGAGGCGTATCGCCCAGCTGCTAATGATGCGCTGGCTCATCTATGTGATTTGATCTCTATTGATTGCAATGGAGATGCGAATAGGAAAGCCTCTGCGTTTATTGATGCTATTCGCAAGATGAATACGATGATGGAGATCCCTGATAAATTCGGTGTCCTACAAGAAGATAACCTTGAAAAGATGATTACTTGGGCCGACAAGGAAGCAAATCCTCTATATCCATGTCCGGTCTTCTTCACAAGAGAGCACTTTGCGAAAATAATGAGGGCTGTAGGGTGAGGAGAATTATGAATTAAGAGTTAAGAATTAAGAATTGGGGCGAAGTTGCCCTTTGTTTTTATCATATTTTTTCGTAAACTTGTAGAAAATTATGTAATAGTAAATAGAACGTAATGAGATACAGATTAAAACTATTTTTTGTTGTCCTTTTGTCTATTATTGGGTTGAGAGTGATGGCTCAATCTCCCCTTCAATATTTGGAAAGCACATTCCCTCAATTGACTGAAATATTCCACGATGACATTGATAAATGCCATGCACATTATGTGTTTACCATTGATGTGTCCGGTTCTATGGATGTTCATGAGAAGACAATGGTTCCCCTTTTGAAGACATTTATCCAGGCACTGCCTAACGGAGATAAGGTGACCATTATTCCTTTTGGTACAGAGATAAAAAATCCATTGGGATTCTCAGGTATCATCTCTCCCGAAATGAAAAGGACATTGTGCGATAACATGGATCAGTTGTATCATAATCCTAATTATGACCAGTTGTTCCGTGATCATACGAATATTTATAAGGCGATTAATGGTGTTTCCAACGCTGTTACAACAAATTCAGAGTACAAGGTAAACATTCTTATCCCTTTTACAGACTTTCTGAACAACATTCCTAAGGTGCCTCCTCATCAATTCAATAAGAGAAGATTGACCAAAGAGGAGCTTAACGATATGCGTGGTAAGTTGGAGGCTGCAATTAAGGGTTCTTATGTGCGTTGCATTGCGGTGGAGTTGACAGAAGATGGATTAGATAACAAGGCACAAAAAGAATATTGTTTGGACCAACTTAGAGATAGTGTTTTCTGTGTGGCGGAAAATGGCTTGGAGATCGTAAGGACAGGAAATTCAAGAGAGGCTATTGAACAATGGTTTGAACAGTTGCGAAGAGATATCCTTGTGGTTAAGATGCGTGCAATTATCGATTCTGAGAATAAAGCCGGGAAAGTATCTATGAAAACAGACATAGATATTGATGGTAATACAGTCGCATATATTAATTGGGTGCCTACTCGCCTTTATTCTAAGATAAAGATTGATTCGACCTATCTTCGTGATCATGGGTTCACTTTCATAAACGATACAGCTAACTATGGGTCGACAAGAGATGTAGAACTAAACATCGAATTAGGTAAGATTAAGAACAAGAATTATGGCTTCCATTATTTGAATGATAGTTTAAATCTTGGAATCTCTCTTCCTACGGATTTCGATTCGGAGTTGGAGAAATTGGGTGTTAAGAAACCTATCTCTTCCTCGCTATCTAAAGAAGATCAGTGGATTTTTACTTTTTTCCTTCCATTGTGGTTGACAGGTTTGATACTGTTCCTTTTGATTTTATACATTATCCTATTCATCAAGGCTTGTGTTACGAATGCAAAGGATAGGTTTGAAGGTAAAATTATTATTACCAATAAGGAGAATAATGATTCTGTATCAAAGATGATTCCTGCATGCGTCTCTTGCAGTGCAGGAAAATCAGGCGAGGTGCGTGCGGATGGTGCGGAATGGATACTTACCATTACAAAAGTAAAACCATCACCATTCCTTTTATTTAAAAAACCATATTACGCGTGGTGTGCAACCAAAGGATATGTAGGCACAAAACTGGCTACAGATGGAATCTTGGATAGAAAAACAAATACCTTGTTGAAGGCTAATTGTGGACCCAATAAACGCACAATTACACATTCTATTACCGTGAGAGTCAAAGATAGATAATAACTAAAACATATATAACAAATGGCAAATGAAAAACATATCTTTATCGGTTTAGGAGGATCTGGATGCCAAACCGTAACTCAAATTAAGGAGAAGGTATACGCAAACCGTTATCCTACTCATACGGCTACTAAATCACGTCTTGAGGCAATGAATGAGACCTACCGTTTCATTTGTATTGATACAGACCAAAGAGATATAGATCAGGCAAACAAGAGAAACCGAAAGGATTTTGAAGATGGAAGAGTTCCTTTTATCAATCCTCAATCAGACCTTGTTAACTTAGGTCTTGCTAATCCTCAAGCCATTTATTACGAGGCAACACAAGATACTACAACCCTTATTAACAAGAGAATTTTAGAGGCTTGTTCCCCTGAATTGGCTGTTAAGATACCTGATCAACCATTAGGTTTTGGTGCGGGTGCATTCCGTATAAAATCTCGTATTGCTTTTGCTCACTCTTTGGCAGACTTCCAAACAAAACTACAATCTGCCATCTCTGCACTGAATGATGTGAAGACAGTGGGTGGTGAGAGTTGCACTATTTTCTATTGGGTAGTGGGCAGTTCCAATGGAGGTACTGGTAGTGGTATTGTAAACGATGTGCTTTATCATATCAACCAAATCCACAAACAAGTGGTTGGTGATGGTGATCCTCAGTTGATCCTTACTATGTACATGCCTAAGGTATATATCGACTGTAATGCAACAGAAGAGAAGTATGCGTTGAACGCTTATGCTGTGTTCTCTGAGATTCAAGCCTTTAAAGAGATGAGTCAAAGCAAGAGCCAGAATACAGTTATGCACAGAATGGCATTTGTCAACGACTATAATTTGATTGACAAAAAACGTAAGTATTGTCCTTTCTATTATTTGATTCCAATCGATATCCAAACGGATAAGGGAACATCTTTGGGAAGTACCCATGTGATGTATCACAATACGGCAGAAATGCTCTATATTCTACACCATGGTGCAGGAGGAGAGACCTTCCGTTCCGATATCGATAACTACATGAACGATATTATGGAGCGTAACCACGAGGACTTTTTGGTTCCTATGGGATACGTTCAGTTGCATAAGCCAACAGATCAGTTTGCTCGCTACTTCCGTGGTCGTTTTGAACGCGATGTGCTACGCTCTTGGTTGCTCAATGCTGATGCAAAAGAGAATGCTATTCCTGAGAGTCAGGTAGAACCATTGTACAATAAACTATTCCGTGAGTTGGATCATAATATCAAGGATACTATCGCAGATAAGATAGTTGCTTCACCCAAGTCTGAGTTAGAAGAGGAGGTTTTGGATCCAACTGTTATTGCTAAGCATGAAGAACTTCCTTCTGCATTGAGATTGGATAATGTTTATAATTCATTGGAAGCCATTACGGAAGAGGTTGAAAAAGCAAAATCTGTAGAGAAGAAATCTGAGTATAAGCAAGTCTTAGTGTCGAGTGCATGGAAGCAGGCTGAATATTGGATTCGTGAACACGGACTTATCTATGCAATTAATGCGGTGGATGTAGTAAGAAACTATGTCCGTGCATTGTATGAACAACAAGAGAATGATAAAAAACAAAAGAAGATTGAATTAGATGATAAGTTCGAAGCATTAAGAGTTAAAGAGGCTAATGCTTTGGAGCGCACTCTGGCCGAAAAGGTAAAGAAATCGAATAACGAACAGATCCGTGATTATCAAAACGATCTAGGTGATTATATTAATGACTACATTAAGTTGGCTATTCAAGACTGGTCACATGATTTGCTTTCTGATTTCTGCAATAATGATAAGAGTGACGAGTTGGCAAAACTTAAGAGCCAACTTATGATGATCAAGGATAAGGCTTCTGAAATGAATGAGCAAGCTGTTCGTTACTACGATCGTTTGGCTACAGAGTTTGGAAACACAGCACTTGATGTAACTACCGTTTACCTTCCAATGTTGAAAGACATTTGCAGTGGTGATGGTTGGAAAGCAAATAACTTCTTTAGCCGTTGCTACCGCAATATTATCGGTGCCGATGAGGATAGGGCAGAGACCCCGAATCGTGATGATTTGACCAAGTTGATCGTTGAAGGAATATATGATACGAAGAATGAGAAGCGTTTGGAGCAACTTATGGCTGCTCAATACATTCTTATTCAGAGAGACAAATCAGCAAAGGACAAAGACGCCCAATTGATAGAGGAGTGTCGATTCTTTACTAATCCGACATTGGAGGATCGTAAGCCTGAGGCAATCATTGAAGACTTTATCGATTTTGCACAACAAGCATTGGATGTTGCAGCAAGAGAGAATAAGAATATACAAGAAAACTGGGTAAACAAGAAGGTATCTCACTTCTTCCGTGATCTTCCAAACGATCAAAAGGATGAAGTCCGTAAGAGCTTGTGTCCTGCTCTCTTCTTTAACTACAATACTGCCCGTATTGAGGTTGTTAAGAAAGAGGAGCATTTGGTATTCGTTGCTCAAGATAAAGACTTGGCAAAGGAGATGTTGGGTTACGAAGAGGGTAACATTCGTCATCGTTATGTTTCTGGTGGTGACGCTAACTCTGCATTGGTATTGAAATCTAAGTATGGATTATCATTCCGTGATTATAGAATTTATGACAATATCGAGATGGTATACAACAATGCTACTTTCAGAGAGAAGTATCATTTCCATCACGACTTTGCCCAATTCCTTGGTAAGATCACTTTGGATGATCTACCAGATGAGGTTCTATCTCAACACCGTACGTTCGCCAAGATGTTGATCTTGAAGGAGTATGAGAAGGAGTTGAAACCATTGTTCTACAAAGATGAGTTTGACCCAGATTCATATGAGACTTCCATGTATTTGGTAAATGATAGAAATCATACTTCATTTGAGATTGCAAGACCAGAGGCTTTCAGTCTCTCAAAAGGATCTCTATGCCTACGTAAAGTGGAGAATGGTAAGAAGTTGTACGATGAGGTGACAGGTGCTGATTTCAGTATTCAGTTCGAAGAGTATTTCAAATTGTTCTACAATAGAAGATATAGCGAGACATTGGATAGAATGCTTCAAGCTATCTTGCGTCAGAAGAAGACGGCTTTAGATGCTTCTGGTAATTTGCTACTTGATGGAAATGGTAGCGCCATCGTATATGATGGAGAGCAAATATTGAAAGACTATTATCCTGAAAAGCAGAAAGAGGTATTGAAGAAGTTGTCTTTGCTTAAACAACAAAGTGCAACAGACGATGAGAAGCGTCTCTACAACATATTCTTCAATATTATTCGTAACGAATACGATACTGTTCATAAATTTCTTAGTTAATAGTATTTGAGATGCTTCCTCTTTGGATTATAGATTTAACAAAACCAACAGATAGACAGTCTCATTTTAAGAAACTTGTCAGTCGACTGCAAGGTGTCCTTATGGATGAGGATGCCTCTGCGTGGATGAGAAATGCTTCTGACGATTCATTTGCAGATTCCGATGAGAAAAAGCAATGGCTTTATACTCAGTTCGACAATTTGTTCACTGATATCGATCAGAATGATGCGGAGGCAATGTCTTCCGCCGTTTATGAGTTTCAGGAGTTGGTCGTTAAGTCAGGACAGCAATTTGTGAAGATGCTTCGTCATTCTAACATAGATAGTTCAGTTACATTGAATGTGTGCGTGTTAGGAGATTCGACAGAAGAGTTTTCCAAACTGGTGTTCCCTTCTATTGCTGTAATGCTTCAGAAGGAGAAGGGGCGTATTCTTCCTAATCATATTCATCAGGGACTATCCATTGTTGGTGCATACTACATACCTTCCAATGTGAATAGTTTGGATGTCGAACAGCGTCAAGCTGTATACCTCTCCCTTAGAGAGATTGATGTCCAGCATAATATCTCAACCGTTCGAGGGTATGATCGCATGTTCTATTATCAGGATATTCAGAACAGAACGGAGTGCTACTTCCCATTACTATCTAAGAAGGAGCAAGCTGAGTATATATTCCAGGCTATTATCCACTTATACTATGCTTGTGATAAGATTCATCCTCTGATTAGTGGTAGTAGTTCGGATGATAGATTCTATTTTTCGTTAGGATGCTCTTCTGCCTTTTTTGATACTGAGGTTCAGGATAGAATCGACAATCTGAAGGTGTACAATAGCATTGTAGAGATATTGAGTAAAGAGGGTGATCTGGAGAAGCCGGATGAAGAGAGTCAGATTATAGATTTTGAAAAGGTCGATGCGGAACAGATCATAATGAAGTTCCAAAATTTCGATTTCGATATCTCTCAGGCTAAGCTAAAGGAGCCAACCCCTCATCCAATCAATGATTTCTCGAATCTCAAATTGAAAAAATTATATTATCAGAAGTACCTTAAATATTACCCGGCAAATCTACGACTGAAGATTTTAGATGTAATATCTCAGGAGTCGGAATCAGTATTGGAGGATATCAGTTCAACAAGAAAATTATATCAGAACATTTTTGCTGAAACAACTCTTCCCGTTGCGATAGAAAAGCAGTTGATGTCAAGTGATACTCATCAAGGTTGTTTAACTCGCATTGTGAGAAATCTGAAATCTTTCAAAACTCAGATTGGAATTATGAAGGGAAGGGTGGATAATCTTATAGAACAGAATATTTGGCACTATATTATTAAGAACAATGTTCCCAAAAGTCTGAAAGATGATTTTGAGGCTTATCACGAGGCGTACTGTGATGATTTGGAAGATAAACGACTCTCAAAGCGATGTGAGGAGATGAAACAAACGGCTTTGAAAGACTTTGTGAATATTCTGAAGCAGGAAGCTACTTTTATGGGTCGATTGGGAAGAGCCTTCCTATTGGGAATCATGTTAGTCCTTTCTCTTATGCCAATTATAACGCTGATATCTCAGGATTTGATAGATTTGGGGAATGTGAAGGCAAACGCGTTGTATTGGTCTGCAGCCTTGTTTATTATTCCGCTTATTCTTCAGTTCATTAGTATGGCCCTTTACTATAGGAAAAAGAATCAGAAGGAGCGGCGAATGAAGGCATATTATTTGCACGATGCCTATGCGCGTATTGCCAATCGTATAGAGACTGAATCATATCGCTTGTATGACTATATGGTAAATCTTTGCGATGAATATCAAAAGCGTTGTAAGTTGATAGAGAAAGAGATCAGACCTGCTACGTTGAATGATATTTACGCTAAGACGGAGTTGCCAATAACTCTCTTTAACCAACCTGTGGTTGGTGGTTCCTTTGCTGGGAATATCATGATGACAGATTTGGAAAATGAGTCCAGGGAGATTTATGTTCAGCGTGTTCCTCGTCGTATAACCCTTCTAGATGAAGAGGACAGTCACCTCTTGTTGCATACATACAAGGAGGAGTTGAAGTTGCTTTTCAATAATGTGAAGGTAAGAGAGAAACACGAAAGAAAGTTCGATGATGAACTAGGATATAAGGTATTCCTATCGAGAGATGAGCAAGATAAGGAAGATGAACAGATTTGGACAGAGGATAAAACTCAATTTAAAGAATCCCTTAAAGTGAGAATAGAAAAAGACATGCTTCCTCGAAAGAATCCTACGATTGGCGAGAAGGTATGGTCTTATGTGGATAAGATGGACAATGACAAGGTTCTGGAGCCTTTGATTTGTGCCGCGGCTACTAATGGAGAACTTACCTCTACGGCAAACCTTGAACATGGAGATGTGAAGTCTAATGAAAAAAGACTTCAATCCTTGTTCGAGAATTCCATGCCTACAAATGCTACACAGTTTCAGTTCGATACTCATAAGAATCTTCTTCACAAATATATGTTTGTCACACGATGGAAAACATTTGATTCTTTGGCATTGAACAGAATCCTTCCTTCGGAAGATTTCGATATGCATGTAAGGAAAGGAAGAGTGAATGCTGATGAACTGAGTTTCTATAAAAATGCTTCTTCGTCCATTATCCTATGGTCTATATGCCAAAATGATAATTCAAGTGAATGGCTAAAACTCTTCGATGGAACAAGTTTAAGTGCATCTATGAAAATCAGAGATACATATATTAAAAAACTAAACACCAAGGATTAATAGTATGTTCGATGATATAAATAAAATATATTTTGTTGCCGCTGTATTAGGATTTGTTATTCTTTATTTTCTAATACGCCATATGCGTCCTAAGACATGGGTAAGCATTTCAGAACCTGGTAAGTTGTTGAAAAGTATCGGATTTATTCGCGATGCAAAAGATAATGAAGCCTTGGAGATGAAACTTACGAATGTGGAATTGAATAAGCCTGCTGTCCGTGTCTTGTCTGAGGAGCTACATAAGTCTGATGTGTGGATTGTTAATGGTGATTTGGACGATGATTCGAATCAATCAGATTATCGTCTTCGTGGGTATGTTACGTCCGAAGGATACATCTACCAACAGTCTTTAAAGACAGAGAAACCTAAGTTGATCGGTTATACAGCACGAAAGTCTGATCCCAATGTGCCGACCGTGAAAGGTAAAAGATCATGGACATCTTTATGGTTGGATAGTGAACTATATGCTTTTTCAGGAAACCCTGAGGTTCAAACGGAGGATCCATCCAATAGGATTGTTGGATATTCATGTTTGTCAGGTATATCATTCCATAACAAAGGTCCTGTTTCTTTAGAGGCGAAAGCTTGTGCTTCGGCTATGCTTTACGGAAAATTTGGACCTAAAGAAGAAAAGAATGTCGTTTACAAGGATCCGGCTTATTCGTGGAATGATACTGCCTTGTTGGCTTCCATTGTCTTTAGTTTTATTTTCCTAGCATTGTATTTTGTATACATGTTCTTCCTAAAAAAACCTCTTTTAGGGAATGATTTTACCGCAGCATTTATTTTGTGCGGCTGTTATTTCTTAGTTTGGGCAGCGGTTAGGGAGTATAAGATCTATAGCATAGAAAACTCTCATAGTTTTCAACCTCAGTTGGATATGTTGAATAAGAGTTTGAGCTTGGGAAAATACGATGGTGCTATTGTTTCGCTTGCTGGCTTGGCAATGTATTTTTCCTATATGTACTATGACCATGATTTTATGCCACTGATTTTCGCTATCATGTATGGTGTTTCCAAAAATGGTCTGACAAGGGCTCACAGGCAACCATGGAAGATTATTGCAAATTACGATGAAGAGAAAACCTATGAAGAGGAGGAACTTATGCCTGGTCCTTTTGCTTCAATGACTCCACCTTCTGGAGAGATGGTTCGTGTATATGATTGGGATTTAGATTCTGCAAATGGGGTAAAAGTCCATGGAAATCTGAATGTCTATTTTTCAATGGAAGAGTATTCGAGAATGCGGCAAAATAATCCATATTTTTCACAAAAGATTGAAAAGACAAAATTTGAGTATGTTACTGCGATGATTGATAAACTAATGTCGGAGAGAAGTTACTCGGAACGAATACGATATATTGCAAGTTATATAAATATGGAGAGCAATCATGCAAGACTTGACGAAATGGATCGTTTGCAGTTTGCATTGGATTTCGTTCAGGAACCGAATATCGACTTTGTGAAGGATAAGGATAGCAAAAGCATACAGTTCGCTTCCGAATATGTTCGCTTCCCAGATGAAACACTATATGACCAAGAGGGCGATAGTGATTGTAAATCATTTCTTGCGGGTTCAATACTATTCTTTATGGGTTATCAGGTATTGTTCCTTTCATCTTCAAAGAAGCAACATTCTGCTATTGCAATAGAACTTAAAGAAAATAGTTGGCTAACATCCTATATGAATTCACGTATTGTTTTAGAGGATGTTTCTGTCGAGTATAAGCATCGTCGTTATGTGTATTGTGAAACGACAGGAGATGGTTATAGGATAGGTCAACTTGTTGATGATATGCGCATAGATGATTTCGAAACCCGAGTGGAGTTTAGAAACAATTTTGAAATGGATTTAGAAGATACGATAGATGAATAAGCGTACGTTTATAACCTTAGGATCTGTTACAGGAGTATTCATTATACTTGCCCTTTTAATGGGGAAGGTATATAAAATAGGCCAAAGCCGTCCTCCTATGATTTATACGACAATACCGGACGGAACAGTAAAGTTCTTAGAAGGCATGATTCGCTTTGGAGGTCATATGGCTGGTGTAGACCTCGTTTTGGGTGGCCCGTTCGATTGGGAGAATGATAAGGATTATGGTCAGGTTGAAGATGAGTGGTCAAGAGAAGAGGATGAATTCTTTATCGTTTACTACAAAAAAGATAAGGAAGCGGTATGGCAAGGCTATGCACAACATGTTTTAAAGGCTGCCAACGATAATATCTTACCACTGACAAGATTGATGGGTAAGTATTATTACCCCCAGGATGCTAATGGTCGTAAGCTACCTATCTATCTGACTCGTTCCGTAGAAGAATATTATGAAGTGGCAAGTACAATACAAGGTAAACTATATCCGCCTAATAACTCTGTTGGTGTTACCATCTCTCAATTAGGAAATGCAGGATGCAAATCCTCAGTAGTACTTCATCCAGTCTGTTTCGAATATCCTCCAAGGGAGCCTAGTGGATATGTTACGGTGTTGATGCATGAGATGAACCATTATGTATTTCTTTCTTCCATCGATTGGTCTAAGGATGTCTCGTTTTATAATTGGGAGATTGAAGGTATTGCAGATTATTGTGCTAATAATTTTACTCAGAATCATTTATCCATAAATGAGAAGCAATTAGATTATATTGAGCATCATTGTTCATTATTGGACGACTTCCATGATGATAATGCAGAGTATTGGGCAGGAGAGTCTTTCTTCCGATACATGGAGGCTGCTCATGGTGAAGCTACGGTAAAGCAATTCCTAAGAAAAGCATACGAAACAAAAACAGAGGAAACGTTCTCTAAGCTATCACTTGATCCTGAAAAGGAACATACTTACTGGGTGGAAGTCTTAAAAAACCAATTAGAGAAAGAAAAGGTTGTAGAATTGGGAAATTAAAAACTGTTTAATAGTTAATTTGTAAAATAGATGGATGTAAGAATAGAACCTTCTTGGCATGAGGTGTTGAAAGAAGAATTTGAGAAGCCCTATTTTTCTTTACTGACAAACTTTGTTAGAAAAGAGTACCAGACCCAAACAATCTTTCCTCCAGCAAAGTTGATCTTTAATGCGTTTGATACTTGTCCGTTCGACGATGTAAAGGTTGTCATCATTGGACAAGATCCTTACCATGGATACGGTCAAGCGCATGGACTATGCTTCTCTGTGAACGATGGCGTTCAATTTCCTCCATCATTAGTAAACATATTTAAAGAGATTGAGAGAGATCTAAATATCCCATTCCCTTCAAGTGGTAATTTAGAGAGATGGGCCAAACAGGGTGTATTCCTTCTCAACGCAACACTAACCGTACGATCGGGAATGGCTGGATCGCACCAAAACAAGGGATGGGAGGAGTTTACCGATTCTGTTATCAAACAAATCTCCGATAAGAAAGAGAATGTTGTATTTATGCTATGGGGATCCTACGCACAGAAGAAGGGTGCTGTCATTGATACGAAGAAACATCTAGTGTTAAAGGCAGTTCATCCATCGCCATTGTCGGCATATAGAGGCTTTATTGGATGTGGACATTTCAGCATGGCAAACGATTTCTTAAAGAAAAAAGGGTTAAAGGAGATAGAATGGTAGAGTAGGGGAGTACTAATCTAAAATTTTTCTCCTTGAAAACCAACGTTTTATAAAAAACTTCAAAAAAAACATTGCAAAGTATTTGGTGGTAAAGGGAAAGAGGTGTAATTTTGCACACGCTTTCGGAAAGGAAGCACCCCGGACGACGGCGAGGGGGACATAAGAGAGAGATCTTTGAGGAAATTGATCGAGACAGCAAAAAAGAAACAAGGGAAAGGGCTCCATTTTAGGATGGAGATCATCAATTCCGACGATAAGTCAAGGAAAAGTGAAGCTTGGGCTGAGGAAACAAAAACAAAACTTTTTATACAACGGAGAGTTTGATCCTGGCTCAGGATGAACGCTAGCGACAGGCCTAACACATGCAAGTCGAGGGGTAACAGGGAGCTTGCTCCGCTGACGACCGGCGCACGGGTGAGTAA
>JAZRXL010000031.1:0-3384 GCA_045600225.1 Paludibacteraceae bacterium | reverse complement strand
AAAGGTACGTGCATTGGCAAAATGAACGCTATTCATTAGCCAGAAATCATCTCCTGACATTTCAGCCGTGATGTTCATGATGGCTTCTCTTACAGCTATCTCTATTTTCTCAATCTCATTGAGCAATAGCATACGCAACTTTTTATCAAAGCGATATAGCATCATAATCTTTTTGAAAGATGCACCTACTTTGTACTGATGTAAGTTTTTTGGCATCGTCAAAAATGGATACATATATGCAGACAGACGATAATACCCAATGTTTTCTATATATTGTTCAGCTTTTCGTTCATCGCTAATCTCTAGTCCTCGTGATTTAAGGAGCTGAACCAAGTCGGTAGGACTTGAATATGTTTTCGTGAAGTTTCTTCTTGCCATATCTACAAACAAAAAAAGCCCCGCGCATTTGAGCATCAACGAGAGGCTTGGCGGGAACTAACGATGCAAAGTAAATAAGAATTATTCAATCTTGCAAATTATTTCGAGAAAAAGATTTGATTTTGTGCCATATTTATCCAAAATGACGTTTACACATGCCAAAAGACTATGGTCTTATTTATCTTCGTATATATGTATATCGGGGGTAAAATTTCCATCTTTGATTATTTCGTATTCCTCAAATGAACATCCAAATGTTTCATTTAAATTTATGTTTGAGATTTTATTTTTTAATAATGCGTCTTTGACGCTTTCCGACACAATGACAAATCCTGTATCGTCAATTCCGAAAATTGGTATTGAATTATCTTGAATTCCAAAAATATAAGGATCGTCTCTCATAGATACTGTTTCATCCTTGTTCCAAAAGGGATATGTCTCTAAATTGTATATTACATAATATCGTTTATCTACACCATCAATATTTACAGGATAACATTTATCTGACATATCGGTAAATAAAGATAAAACGTCAATTATTCTTTGAGAATAAAAAATTTGCCAACTTTGATAATGTTGAATAATATCATATTCTTTTTTCCCGGCTGCAACCTTAAATTTCACACTCTCAGGCAGTTTTTCTGTCTGGGTGGGATCTAAATATTTATCTAATATATCATCGGGAGCATCTGAGATTATCTCTAACATGCCTCTTTTGAAGCGATGAGCAAGTCTAAAAAATGAAATCATATTTTTATATTTAAATGATAAATGAATCAAAAGAATTTCAAAACTAATTTCCGTAAAAACCATGTTGATTTGTACAAATTCTTACGGAAAATAGTTAGAGTTTAATTTTTAGTTTTTAGGCACATCGGACTTGTTTCCAAAATATTTTTTTTCCATTTGATCTCGGAATTTATAGATCTGTTCTTTCGTGGGTTTACCTTTATGTTTTGACATAAAATCGGACCACTCTGCTGTCAAACCGTTGCTTTGTTTATGATGCCCTTTAGATTCACGCCATACCACATTTCCTGGCTTGTCGATATTAATTCCTATTTTTTCGAAATAGTTTCTATATTTTTGAGGAATGGTATGATGAGCTTCAAATCCTTTGCCGATTTTTCCCGTGGTTTGTTGAAGGGCTCTTCTGTATGTATTCTTTGTCGCCTTTACAACCTTTTCTGTTCCACGAACAGCCTTTAGTGCGGTTCCTGCTCCACCAGGAACACCTGGCAAAATAGTTGCTGCTGCATCGACAATTAAAGCACCAGCATCAACTGCTGCAGAAACGTAATTACCTGTAGCAATGTTTTTTGCGCAACTTGCCACATCCATTACAACATTCGCAACATCCCATGCAGTTTCTACGACCCTACCGTCTGGATCTTTGTTTATTAGCGGGTTATTGAGACAGTATGCATAAGGACTGATAGGGTAGTACTTCTCACATAGCTGATCAATTCTATCCCATCTTCCGAGTATAGGGTCGTCCTGTCGTGCCCCATAATCGTAAGAGTTCAGACCATGCATTGTATCGAGTTCCTTGCCGTTGTACTTATACTGTTGGAGGGTTGCACCCTTAACAGCAGAAGCATCAGCGTATGGAGCTCCGAATGGATAGTAGTTGGTTACCTGGACCACATTGCCCTTTGCGTCCACCACCTCACGGTTGTTACCGAGATGATCTTGATTGTAATAGTAGAATGCAAAGCTGTCAGTGTAAGTGCCTGTAGCCGTTGCCTGGGCATAACCACCATCAAAGAGGAACTTGTCTATCTTGTCATTCTTCAAGACAAGGCTTCCACCGATGAGGTAATCTGTAGAATCAGACTGCAAAGTTTGTGCCAATGTAAGTTCCGTAGTCGGTTTTGTGCCAAATTGTCTTGTTATTATGTTCGGTTTGGCTGTATAGTGCACAACGCGCAGTTTCTGACCAGCAGCACTATAGATATACTTTGTCACATTACCGTTAGTGAAGTATATCTGCTGCGGATTATTGTTGAAATCATACGTGATATAGGCAATTCCACGACTCCTGTCTGCAATCAGAGAGCCGTTCTTATTGTATAGGTACTGAGAGCCATTCGCTTTCTTATACTCAAACGAACCTGTATAGTCATAGTCTGCCACAGACTCTGTAACATTTGCTAGTTGGTTACCATTATAGGTAATGGAGAGGTTATCCATCAGACAATATCCTGATGATTTCTTTCCATAACGAGAGATTTTGGTAATGTTACCATTGGCATCGTATGACATGCTTTCATTATACCTACCAGAGTTACTTGTGAGGTTATCACCCTCGGCATAAGTTGCTGATGTCATTCTGTTAGCGCCATCATAATAGAATCTATAGCCGCGCTTTGCTCCCTGGGTATAATCCTTCCATTTGATACCACTGATGTTACCATTATAATACTTCACATCAAGTCCATCTGCATAGAAAAGTTCCTCGGTAAAGCTATTTGTGGCAATCTTTGTCAGCCATCCATGCATGTCATAGGTATAGTTGACAGTACGGGTTACGCTTGTTGGAAGACTGTTACGAGTGATTTGCGACATTCTGCCGAGTTTGTCGTATGTATAAGAAAAAGATGAGCTATTTGCTTTACCATGATTTACAGTTAGTGAATAACTGCTCTTCTGATCGTTATAGGCATTATAGCCGTAAGTCTGGTTTATGGTAAAGGAACTACCATACAGATTCGCACTTATATTTGATGTTAATGGCTTGTTGGTGAATGAGTATGTGAATTTATTTGACACAAGTCTTCCATTAATCTCCTTTGACTGGGTTTGAAGAAGATTCCCCTTGATGTCATAGAACATTGTCTGCGCAACAAACTGGCCATAAGCTGATGCAGAAACGGTTGCAGTCAGCATACCCTTCTGCTCATCATTATTCGTTGACATTTGTATGCCAGCGAGATAGTTGTATGCTGCAGCAGAGCTAATAAGTTTCTTTTGATTGCCATCATAGTAATTGGCAATCTCAAGTTC
>JAZRXL010000030.1:0-61461 GCA_045600225.1 Paludibacteraceae bacterium | reverse complement strand
CAAAGGAGAAACACTAACGAGCGGTGCTTCGGCACTGCTGTGTGCAAATGTATAGATTTTCCTTGGAAAAACCGCATAATACCCAAGGTATGCAAAAATAAAAGAAGAAAATTTTTGTTTCAAATGAAAGAACCGTGTTTTTTTATGAAAAATATCAGATTGATTTTCTCTGTTTGTTAATTGTAAATAATATATTTGCACACAGATTGTTTAATTAAATTGTCGCAAATGAATTTTACAAGTAGATTGTGGGGTGCTGCTGTTGCCTTGTTCTTTGCAATTGGAGGATTACAAGCGCAGAATACAGTGGTCATTCTAAATAAAGAGGGGGCGATTACTCAATATTCGCTTCAAGAAGAGGGAAAAATGTATTTTGAGAACGATAATCTTATGATTAAGGCTACATCTTCTGATCCTGCCACAAGTTTTCCGTTGGCTAATATAAAGAAGGTATCTTTTATGGAGACTTCTGATGTGAATGATGTTTTGGTCTCTTCTCTTAATGTCTTTCCTAATCCAACTGCCGATTATGTTTATGTTGCATACGCTAAGGAGGGTGATAAGGTAGAAGTCCTATCTTGGAATGGTGTGTTGTTGAGTCAGCAAAACTATTCTGAAAATGAAGGAGTCTCTTTGAAGAACTTCCCTGCAGGACTTTATATAGTTCGTTTGAATGGTCAATCTTATAAAATCACAAAGAAATGAAGAAGGTAGGATTGTATTTGTTAGCTTCGTTGTTTTCAACGGTTGCTATGGCTGATTATGTGATGTACGTTAATCAGGGTGAAACGAAGGTTCGTGAAGAGAAATGCTCCGATATAGATAGTATTAAAACATCAGGAACAGAGTTCTCCGTATTCAAAACTACGAAGAAATATCCTTATGGAATAGATACTTACAATATTACATTTGAGGAAGTGAAAACCGCCTCGGATACGGTAAAGATTGCCTATAACAGTGGTATAGCTCCCGTTATTGTAAATCCATATCCAGAAACTGTTATGATCAGTACTTCTGGAGAGCATGTTTCTGTAAATTGTGTAAATCAGTTGAAAGATGTGGTTTACCTATTGAGTGGTACATCTGCGAATGGATCGTTCACGATTGATGCTCCGAGAAAGTTCACTTTGGTGTTGGATAATCTTTCATTGACTTCAATGAATGAGAATTCAGCCATCCGCTCATTGTCTGGTTCAACTATGGCTATTGTTACAAAAGGAGAATCTGCTTTGTGTGATTCGAAAGCAGATACTTGTAGTGCTACACTTCGTAGTAAGGGCCAGATTGTATTTACAGAAGAGTGTAAGGGTAGCTTGATTGTTTCTGCCAATGCAAAGCGTGCTATTCAAACAGGAGACTATTTGCAAATAGACGGTGGAGATATTACTGCTTCTTCTTTAGTGGGTGATGCGGTGAAGGCAAACGACTATTTCGAAATGAACGGAGGATCTCTAGTTGTGATGGGTACTGGAATAGAGGTCTCTGCTGGTTATGCAGTGGTGAATGATGGTGAGTTGAGCATTATTTCGACAACTGAAGATGCGAAGGGCTTGAAGGTGGCAAAGAACCTTGAGTTGGCAAGCGGAGAGAAGAATGGAACATTGGTCGTTAATGGAGGAGAAATAAAAATCGATGTTGATGGAAACGGAAGCAAAGGTATAAAGACTGATTGTGATATTATTATAAAAGGAGGAAAGATTCGAGGAGTTGTGAAGGGTGGTGCATTCTATGATGATGTTGAGGCTGATTTCTCTTATGCGTCTTTGATAAAGGCAGACAGACGATTGGAAATCTCTGGTGGAGAGATTACGGTTGAATTGTTTGGAGAGGGTTCTCGTGCACTAGCTTCTGATAGTGGCATTGTTGTGAATGGAAATGCAGAGGTGAATGTCAATGCAGATTATTGCGAGGCACATAAATACATTACGGAAAAAGGGAAAGAGAAGGTGAAAAGTGGATATGGATTTAAGAGTGATGGAAGCATAACATTTGCGGGTTCTTGTAAGGTGGATGTTTTTTCTTCTGCATCCTCTAATTCTGTAATATGTGCTTATGCAGAGAGTGCAAATAGCAAAGATGTGATCTTCGAAGAGAATAGCTTGGTTCATTTCTATTCATACTCTAATTATGCAATTCGTTCTTCTTACATAAGACTTAACGGAGGTGCGTTGGTGGCAGTGTCAGGTACAAAAGTTTCTGATGCTAAAACGGCTGCTAATGGAGGAACATACATTGGATTGGCATCGGCCAACTCTATTCTTATGGGAGGTAGTTTGGCGTTTGCTTCAGATAGTAAATATGATCTTTCTCCAATTGCGATTGCTGATGCCACAGGAAATCTGATGGTCTATAAGCTTGATGATAGTAAGGTGCCATTCACGACAGGCTATCTTCAAATTGCATTGCCTTCGTTTGCAAGTGGAGCAGCTTTCACTTACACCTATGGCGGTACGTTCTCAGCAACTGGCGCTCAGGGTGGATATGGTTACTACACAGGTGCAACCTACACAGGAGGAACCACAGCTGCCTTTAGTGTTGGTGCTAAAAATTCTAATACTACAATCAAGTAGTAGCGCATAGCATGCACCAATTGTGTGCTTTTGTCACTTACGTTGTCGTTTCATATTTTATGCAAAATAGAAGTCTAACTTCTATTTTGCATATTTTTTGCTAGTATTGATGTCTAGAACTCTCTCTTTGCCTTCTCCATTACCTCAATCACTCGATCGCACCATTTGTCAAATTCAGGGTCCTCGATTTGAAGTTCTGGATGAGATAAGACATTATCGATAGTCTCTTTTATGCCTTGGTCAAAACGTTTGGTAGCACAGAAGTCAGGAACTGCTCGTTTGAGTTTTGTGTTGTCAAAAATGACTGTGTTGGCTTTGTCTCCGATAAGACTTCCTGTGAAATCAAAATCGCCTACAGATGCAAGGAAGGAAGATGAAACATAGTATGGATGAAGTTCCACTCCTAATGCTTTGGCAATAGAGCTGTAGATCTGGTTCCAAGTTAGTGACTCGTCGGATGTGATTTGAAAAGCTTGTCCTATTGCGTGAGGATTCCCCATCAATCCAATGAACCCTTTGGCAAAATCGCTGTTGTGTGTCATTGTCCACAAGGCAGTGCCATCTCCATGTATGATCACGGGTTTCCCTTCCATAATTCTTTTGGCTACTTGCCAACTGCCTTTTGTTCCGTGCACTCCCAATGGAATAGATCGCTCGTCGTAGGTGTGACTTGGACGCACTATGGTTACAGGGAATCCTTCAGAACGGTATTTCTCCATCAAAAATTCTTCGCAGGCAATCTTGTTGCGGGAGTATTCCCAATAGGGGTTCGATAAGGTTGTTCCCTCTGTAATACGGTAGTCGGATAAAGGTTTTTGGTATGCCGATGCCGAACTGATGAAGATATATTGCTTTGTTTTATTCTTAAATAAACGGTAGTCTCTTTCTACGTGTGTAGGTACAAATCCAATGAAATCACAAACTACGTCGAAAGAGAGACCATTGATAAGATCCCTAACTTTCTCCTCATCGTTTACATCTGCTTTGAGTGTTTTTACGTTTGATGGCAAAGTGTTGCTTCGATTGCCTCGGTTCAATAAATAGAGTTCGCAATTTGTTTGAGATAGTTGTTTGGTAATGGCAGAACTAATTGTCCCCGTGCCACCAATAAAGAGAACCTTCATACTTTAAAATTTTATGTAATTAGAATTGGTACAAAGGTATAAAAACTATGCTAATTCGTAATTCTAAATTCATATTTCATAATTAATTCATACCTTTGCTTTGAGAAATTAAGAAGAAATGGAAAGTTTGGAAATCAGTAAATATTTTGACGAGTGTGGTGATATCCCTTCGCAAGGCATATTCCTTTCTAAAAAAGACACGTTAGGAGGGAACTTGGTAAAAGAAGGATACCAGGTGGCTTTGATAGGAGTTCCTTCCGAGTCGGATGAACATAATTTAGGAACGGATATGGCACCTAATGCCGTTCGAAAACAGTTGTATGAACTCTCTGCCTCTTTTTTGAAAATCAAAGTGGCGGATTTGGGAAATATAAAGACGGGTAAAAGGGAAGAGGATGCTCGTTTTGTTTTGGAAGAGGTGGTCGGTGAATTGGTTAAACAAGGTGTTATTCCTATTGTGATAGGAGGAACGCAAGAACTGACACATGCAATGCTTTTGGGATTGAAGAATCATCTAACACACATTCGAACCACCATCATAGACTCTAAAATAGATTTAAAGGAGGAGGGTCAAACTCTAACTGCGCATAACTATTTGCAAGATGTGATGGAAGATGAGTGTGTTTCTGAACTAAATCTTTTGGGCATTCAGAATTACTATTGTACCCCTTGGCAGATTAAAAAGTTGGTAGAGCACGATTGTTTTTGCAAAAGGTTGCGTGATGTGCGTGGCAATACTCATCTGTTTGAGCCTATTTTGCGAGATTCTGATTTGTTCAGTTTCGATTTCTCTTCGGTTCGTCAGTCTGATGCGCCAGGAAGAGCCGTGTCTATTCCAAATGGATTGTCTGGTTTAGAGGCTTGCGAGTTGGGGCATTATGCAGGCTTGAGTGATTCGATCCTAGCGTATGGATTGTTTGGTTTTAATCCTACTTTTGATAACTCAGATCAAACTTCTGCACTAATGGCACAGGTTATCTGGCATATCATTTCCGGAATAGACAATCGCTATTCTGATTATCCGAAGAAGTCTATTTCAGAGTATAGGAAATATGTTGTTTATCCAAAAGTGGAAGGAGATCAATCAACCATTTTTTATAATAATATTTTAAATGGAAGATGGTGGATAGAGATACCAACATTAGAAGGGAATAAGGTATTTGCCTGCACTTCTGCAGACTACCAAACTGTATGCAACAACTCTATCCCCGATATCTGGATGCGTCACTATATGAAATAGAAAGAGTTTGCAGATACAACATATTTTTTTACTTTTGTGATTTGTAATAGTTATTTAGACATAATAATGAAAAATCTGTTTACAAAATACATACCCCATGCAGTGATGGTGATGGCTATCATTGTGGGACTCTGTTTGTTAGTTCGTTTTCTTGGTTATAGTTCAACCTATATGGACCCCATGTCGCAAATCATGAACAACTTTAACATGACAGATACCTACTTCCAGATTATGAATGATAATTCGGATGAGGTGATGGACTACAATTCCGATGTGGTATTGTATGATTTGTCAGGTTGCTACTCCCGTGCCGAGATTGCTTTCGGTATTCAACGATTGTATGATATGGGAGCCAAGACTATTGCTTTGGATGTGATATTTGGACCCAATGCTCGGGACACTATGGCCAACGATAGTTTGTTGAGAGTGGTCACTCGATGCAAAGACAAGGTGATAGCGGCATGTCGTATGGTCCCTAATTACGATACTTTTATTAAGGAGGAGTCCTATTTTGTAAAGGAGTCAGGTTGTGTTGAGGCTTGCGTTAATGTGGAGAATGAGACTATCCGTAATTTTAGCAGAACGCTAACCTTTGGAGATACCACGCTAAGCACTTACGTTCACGAAGTGGTGAAGATGGCTTATCCTGAGACCTATGAGAAGTGGGAGAAGAGAAAGGATAATGAGGAGTTGATCAATTATAAGCAAACATCGTTTGAGAAGATACATATCTATGAAGATTTGTTTCCTGAAGATGTAGAGGGTAGAATTTTCTTGGTGGGAGATTTCCAGGACTTACGCGATTTTCATGAGATTCCTGTGAAGATAGATGGTACTCGTAGAATCTGTGGAACTACCATTCATGGTTATTCTATCTCTACTTTGACAAAAGAGGGTAGGTTGATAGATAATATGACGGAGAGGGATGCGTTATTATTAGGAATAATAATCACATTCATATTCTGTGTATTCTATTGTTTTATGAATGAGGTATATAATGACTACTCGGGATTCCTTTCGACATCACTCCAATTGATAATAATGTTGTCGTTGGTCTTTGTCGCAGGATATATGTTTATGGAGAAACAATATAATGTGCGTTTGCTATATGCTTTGTTGGGTACGGGTATAGCAGGTTATGCTGCCGAGATATTTTACTTTATTTGGTTGAAGGTTAAGAAAATGTTAGGTCAGAAAACGCCAGATGTGATTGATAGCAATGAATTTTAATTGAAAATAATTGAATAGTATGAAAAGATATCTTTTAACATTATTTGTTTTATCCTTGTTGCTCGCTCCCTTGTCGGCTCAAAAAGCAAACAAGAGTACGAAGACGGGTAAATGGGGATTTATGAATGGTTCTACTTGGGTGATAGAGCCAAAGTTTGAGAACTATGATCCAGCGAATGCTTTTGCTGGTCGTAAATACGCAATTGTACAATTCCAGGGCAAATGGGGTGCTATTGGTTTGGATGGAAAATATTACACCAAACCGGTATTCGCAACTAAGGAGTTGGCTTTGAGAGCCGCTAAGTTGGCAGTGGTTGGAGGTGACAAGACAAAGTTCTTGTATCCAGTGTATGACCAAACATATACTCGTTGGGGATTTGTTGACTATACGGGAGATATGTATTTCCGTCCTGTTTACGAAGAGGTGGATATGGAGAATGATTTCTCAAAAGGTCTTACCTATTCGATTGTAAAGCAAGATGGTCAGTGGGGATGTTTGAATAGAGAGGGTGTGATGTTCATCAGTCCATATTTCACATCAAAAGAAGAAGCAAAGAAAGCTGTAACAGAGTGGTTGAACGGTGCGGTTGTGGGAGAGAATATCTACATCGGTATGAAGGGTAATGTAAAAAAGATAGGATTCATTAACTATTTAGGAAACTGGGTGATGAAGCCTGTATTTGATAATGTGGATAAGAGTGCTGCTTTTGGTCCTAATATCTTTTATGCAGTAGTGAAGTATAAAGGTAAGTGGTGTGCCATCGATAGAGCAGGTAACTTTGTTGTGAAACCGCAATTCGCAGATATGGCACAAGCAAAGAATGCTGCGGCAGCTTGGCAGAGAAAAACACCAAATGCGAAAGTTGCAGCTGCAAATGTTCCAAATGTGGAATCGTTCACCTACAAAACGCCAAACTTGGCTGCTCAGGCACCGCAAAAGGTTGATAACAAACCTTCTGGTAATACGACACCAAGCAAGCCGACTCCTTCGAATAACTCTTCGGAGAACACCATTCCACCCGCAACTAAGGTGGCAGGTGCTCCTACTATTAATATTATCAGTCCGAAGAATGGTTCTCAATACTCAAATCCAGAGGTTACATTCATTTATGAAACCAATACCTACGATGGAAGCAATCCTGAAATTATTGCATACATCAATGGAGAGAAATATCCTAATACGAAAGGGGTAAAGAGAGTTGGAAAGCAAATCACATTGACATTGCCTCGTGTGGCAGATTGTAGAGTTCAATTGATCGCAAAAGATAATAAGGGACAAAACAGTGATCCTGCAGTTGTTTTGTTGCACTATCGTGGAGATAGACCGAAACCTGCATTGCATGTGTTCTCTGTTGGAGTTAGTGACTACGATCAAAGCGATTTGAAGTTGCAACATGCTGCAAAGGATGCTGAAGACTTTATGAATACTGTTCAAAATTGTAACTTGTCTCAATACAAGCAGATTAAAACAGCCAACTTGATCAAGGATAAGAATGCAACAGATAAGAATATCAAGAAGGGACTCTCTTCTTTGGTAAATACAGTTGAGCAAGGAGATGTTGTTTTGTTGTTCTTCTCTGGACATGGAGCAAAAGAGGGTGCAGAAACTTATTTCTTGTCTTGCAACGCAGAGAGCAACGACTTGTTTGCAACTGCGGTTGACTTCGATATTATCAAGAGTGCATTGAAGCGCTTGAAGGATAGAAAGTGTCGCATCATTATCTTTATGGATGCGTGTCACTCAGGTTCCATGTATGGAGTGAAGTCTACTACAGAGACCTTCTCTTTGGCTGATCCGGATATTATTGGATTCTACTCAAGTACCGAGGCTCAGAAGTCAAACGAGTCAGAGCAGTGGGAGAATGGTATCTTTACTAAAGCATTGTTGGAGGGTATTAAAGGCGCTGCTGTAGATGAGAGCGGAAACATCACATTGGATGCCTTGGAGCTTTATATAAGAAGTCAAGTAAGATCAGCAACTAATGGTCGTCAGATGCCTATTTTCGAGAATAGACAAGGAAACTTTATCTTGTTCGAGAAAAAATAAGGAAGTTGACTTTTGCTTTGGCAATATTTTTGTAGTATTTTTAATGAAGAATATATTAAAAAGGTAAAGCGTATGAAAAAGACAATTTTAGCTGCGGTATTGAGTATGCTAGTGGGCTTGCTCTCCGCCCAAGATATCTATGTATATAGCGTGATTGGTCAGGCTGAACGCCAAGAGAATGGTCAATGGGTTATGTTGCAGAAGCGTAATCAGTTGAAGATGGACGATGTGATTAGAGTGGCAGATAATTCGGCTCTGTCTATTATTGATAGAAAAGCAGAGAAGATCTATTCTATTCCTCAAACTAGTAGCAAAAAGATTAGTGAATTGATCGCCGCTTATAAGGGAAAGCAATCGTATGCAGCAAACTTTGTTTCTCATGCTTCAAAATCTTTGTTCAACGGAGGTTCTGATCGAATCAGTAATGATGCTGCCGGTTGTACCTATCGTGGAGACATTATAGAGAATGATATCGCAAAATCTTTGATTGCAAAAGTAAAAGGTGCTGGCAGTTTTGATGGTTTTGATAATGCAAAGACTGATTATCAAATCTCGTTCGAGATTTTGGATCGTAACACAAAGAGTACTTTGGGAGCAGAGGTGCTTGTGGATAACCAAGCTATTTTTAGAATCACCAACTCAAGTGATGTGCCATTGTATATAAACATTCTTGACATCAACCAATTGGGTGAGAAGTATGTGTGTTTGCCTATTGATGATGCAACTACAATGTCTCACTTGTTGATTCCTGCTAATTGTACAATTGATTTGGTCTCTTATCCAATTGAATTTGCAGAGCCTAAGGGCGTAGATAATTTGATATTAATTGCTACTGAGGTGCCTTACGATTTGCGTCAAGTAAAGAAATATTTGGAAAAAGTGGACGCGAATGCTACAGCAACTTCAAATTATCCAATTGGAGTATATAGTAAGAATGTTACTGTAAAATAATAGTAATGAGATAGTTAAAAACGTGGTATGAATTCATGCCACGTTTTTTTGTGAGAAAAAATAAAAAAAATATAATTTTTTTTTGTAGATCGAAATAAGTTTGGCACGGTATTTGTTCTATATTAAATGAAGTTAATTATGAGAAACTACCGCTCACCATTTTAGTTTGTTAAATTCTATGTTTAGTTCTAAGTTGCGTTTTTAAGAGGAGCTGACCGCCAGGGAGGCTCTTTCTTTTTTTTGTGTATACTTATACGAAAATATGCATATTGTTTCAAGACATAGCTTTATTGATACAATTAAAAGATGTTTTTTCGGTTGTATAGTTTGTAATTCCCTTTTTTTGTCTAATTTTGCAAATCGTTATAAGACTATGTGTTACGTTAGTATGAATGTCATTCGTTGATGATTTTAGACGAAAAGTATATTGATACAATTATATCCAGTCGGTTTTTTTTATTTTCCTACAATGAAAGAGTTGTTTTTTTATTTGAGAAATTTGAGAATATTTAAAATTAAAGTCACTTTAATTTTGCTTCTCTGTTTCCCTATTTTAATGCATGCGCAAGGAGGGGAAGTTTCACCAAATCCATTTTTGTCGGCAAGTTTGTCTTCTGGAGGTGCTGTAGAAGCATGTCCGAAGGATCCTGTTGCTTTTGAGTTGTTAAACATTGATCCCACAGATTTGCGATTGGCATTTAAGTGGGAGACCTCCACTGATGGTGAGAACTGGAAAAATGGAGCTACTCTTACCATTCCTTCTCGTACATTCCAAATGCCAGAGAGTGAGTTCTATGTTCGTGTGTTGGCTATGGCTATGAACGATGATGGAGTAGTGTATCAGGAAATGTTTGATAAGAAAATCAAACAGAGAGAGGTTTGCAAAATTAAGGATTGCCACCAAACAACTACGGGTAACTATTATGGAGGAACTGATTTCAATTATTCGAATGAAAATAAGCAGGTAGATTGGAAGAGTGGAAAGGAAGGATACGAGATGCCTGAAGGTATTGAGGAATACTTCTCAGAACAAGGTATTCTGTTTACATGTGAACCCGGTGCGATTCAGAATCAAGCAGAATTGGGAGTAAACCTTCATATAGATGATTCGTTGGGAGTAAATCCAAACAACAATTTCTATGTGCAAGAGAATGTTAACTCATCATTTTTTTATGTTCGTTTTAAAGCAGAGAATTTTATAGGTCAGACCTATCGTTTTACTATGCGATTCTATATGATTATTCCAGAAACGGGATGTTCTATTGACCCGAGTGGTAAAATGATTGCAAGAACAGGTCACGGACAGCAGACTGTCGATTATATGGATATTACTATCTTCAATGATGAGAAAGATAGTATAATATCGGATAATCAACTATCCATGGAGGGAGATGTTGTAAAGTTCATTTTTGGTAATGTTTTGAATGAAAACTACACCCCTGGAAAACAGATGGTGTTCCGTTTTGAAATGACCTACTATGGTTCTTTCCCTCAGGAAACTAATGGATTGAGTTATTTCGAATTTTATCCAACATTCGAGCAGTTCCCTGACTGCGCTAAGTTGGCTATCGACTTTATCAGTGCAGAGGCTGCATCTGTTTGTATGGCTCCGCGTATTGCTTGTGTGGGTGAGGATGTGATTGTTAATGCTGCTGGTTTCCCTCGTAATACGGATTACCAATGGACTAAATATTCTGATGGTACCTATACAACTATAGTACCTTGGGAAGAGGATGAAATTAGTTATGAGTTAGACCAATATGGACATAAAGAGCGTGCTTATATCAAAATGATTGATAAAGGTGCCTTCTATTATACTATCACCGGAGATACTACTGTTATTAAGTTTACTTTGGGAGGTAATATTTGTGGTTCTGCTATGGGACCTGGAATTGATGGAGAACCTAATGTGTGTTTGACATCTTATCCAACTACGAAAACATATAAGGTGAAAGATGAGTCTATCTTGAACTGGATTATTGAGAATGGAGATGAGTTTACCTACAAGTGGTGGTTAGTATCCCCAGATGGAAAGAGTGAAAGTGAAACAAAGGTTACGCTTTCTGTTGCTGAAGATAAAAAATCTGCGGATGTGACTATTGCGGAGAACGCATTGTTGAGTAGTTCTTTTGATCCTGATGCTCAATATACTTTGTTCGTTTCTTCTCATATATTGGACTCAAAAGGAGAGCCAAATGAGCAAGCAGAGAGTGTTGATAGTTTTAAAATTTGGATTTATGATCAACCTGATGTTTCAAGATTGAACTTTGTGACATCTGGTGGTGACGATACTATTTGTGCGGCAACCTCATCCGATGTTATTGTGCTTCGCAATAAGGAGGATATAATGGGATACACTTGGAATTTCACGGGTGCCACAATGGAAGATAGTATCATCCATATCGATGGATTCAACAAACAAGTATTGTGCGGCGAAGTAAGTGATGCTTTCCCAATTGCTTTGGAGGTTGTGAATGGTGTTTGTATGGCATCTATGAAAGATACTTTCTTCACTCACGCAACAGATGCTCCTACTATCGATTGCGAGAATTTGTCTTCTCCGTCTATCTATTATTTAGATTCAATTAGTTTGGACACTACAATTGTATTGCCTATTCCATACTTTGAGACTAGTTGTGATACCAATCCTCAGTTGACCATTGATATGCATTATATAGGAAAAGAGGCGATCCATAGCATCGATTCCGTAATGGTGTTGACGAAAAGCGAATTGGAGGCAGAAACAATTATGATGACTCTGTTTGCTGGAGAGGGTACTGTGAAGTATACGGTTTTGGATGGTTGTGGAAAATCAGACAATTGTCAGATAACACTTTCCGTTTTCGATACCTTCCCCGCAAGAATAGATTGTAATTTGGTAAAGGATTACTCGGTTGCTGTGTCATCGAAAGATGGTTGTGTGGCAAAACCAGGAAGAGATCTTGATATCGAGATTCCTTCATTACAAGATTTGAGTATCAAGGATACGGTCATCACGATTACTGCTCAATATGCTGGTCGTTCGAAAGTTGATTTGGAAAGTGACCCAATGTATGAGGTCTCTTTATACTCAATGGAAAAGAGTTGGGATGATGATTATGACATTGGAACAACCTTTATTCTTTGGAAATTCGAAGACCCTTCTGGTAATTTGACTTATTGTCACAGCCGTGTTTCTGTAGAGAATGCAGAGAAGATGTTTAGTTGTGATTCTGTAGTAGACATTAGAACTTCTGTCAACAAGAATCCTTCTCATACATATTACTACTCATCAGCTCAACCTCAGTCTACTCGTAATCCTGATACTCAATATACATTGGAGAACTTGTTGTCTATTCCAAAATCTAATCCGATGTATTGTGCGGATGTGAAGTTGAAGATTACATTTACCGGTGATTGTGTGGATGATCAGGGTAATGTGATTGCAAAGGCAACCGACTCAATTATCTCACCAGAGAATTTGTTGAAGCATCGTTTCCCTATTGGTGTGACTGTTATCACTTATGAGTTCACAAGCGATTATTTGGTAGATTTTGATAGTCAGACTAAAGATACGGTAATCTGTTCTCATCAGGTTATCATCTCTTCTGGTACTCCTCCTCTCCCTCAAGATTGTCCTAACGAGATTAAGGTGAAGGTGGATCCAAACAACTGTCTTGCTGCATTGCCATTCACATTGGATCAAGTTCCTACTGCAAAAGTTTCTTACTTCTGCGAGGTTAGATATACTTATGACAAATGTTCTGGAACTCCTTACGAGTATGATAACTTAGGAACCAGTGCTTTGTTGTCGAAAGACTATGATACGATTGTTTATCCTTATAGTGTTCGTCGTGTAATGTTCTTGGATGAAAACTATAAGAACACAGACAAGACCCTTTCTACTGAGTGTGAGAATATCTTCTCAACAGCAGATTCGGTTGCAATTAAGAAGGTTCAGCATAGAGATGGAGAGTTTAATACGGTTTGTGCTGAGGATCCTATTGAGATGATGGCAATGAAGACCACCAACTTCGAAAAGCTTCCTACTTGCGTAACAGACTCTTTCGGACGCGGACATCACATGTTGGTTTGGTATTTTGAGAATGGAAAGGGAGATATTGATAGTTGTGAAACCCATATCTTCGTAAGTGACTCTACACCTCCAATCTTGGATACGGTTTGTAAAGATCCAGAAAAGACAATTGCTGCGACAATAGAGTGTGAAGTCCCTTATGAGGCACTTGACTTGCCAGAGTTATCGTTGGAAGATCCTTGTGATGGACTCCTTCTTCCTGCAGTTACAGCTTATGTGACACAAAAAGATGGCTCTGTTATTATCTATCGTGATGATGAAATGAAGAGCGCTAAGTATCCTTCTGGTACCCATCGTATCTCTTGGGTGTTTACAGATGCTGCAGGATGGCAAGACTCTTGTTCTATGCAAATCCATATCATTGACTCTGTCAAGTTGGAACTCTCTGATTGTGATATCGATAAAGATATAATTGTGGAGTTGAATGAAGGCGAATGCTCTTTGGATCCTTCTAAGTTGTCTAACTATATGAAGTTCCCAACTGCGTACGATTTGTGTGATGATGATTCGATTGTGGCTCGCGTAGAGAGACGTTTTAATGGAGAATTGGTAGTGGATGAAAATGGAGATCCGATTGCTTGGGATTCACAAGACTTCCCATTGGGTAAGACAGATATCCGTTGGATCTTTGTGGATAAGGAGGGTATTATGTCAGACTCTTGTGACAAGTCGGTTACAGTTAAGACTAAGTTGTTCGATTGTAATACTTTGAAAGATACTGTTACAGTTAATTTGTTGGAAGAGTTCTATGCAACAGCCAAAGAGGTTGAGTTGGAAGGTTTGACCATTCCTCAAATCATTATCGACACTTGTCATGCTGCCTCTTTGTCATTCAGTCGTTCAGACGGATTAGATAGTCTTGCAAATTATGAAATTGGCTTGACTGAGGTGAATTGGACATTTACCTACACATTTGGAGATCAGGTTACTTGTCCTCAAATTGTAAATGTTGTAGATATGGTTCCTCCTGTTATCTCTTGTCCTTCATTGTCTAATGTCTCTTATGAGTGTTACGGAGAGATTCCTGCTCCATACGCTACATTCGAGGATTTCTTAAATGCAGGAGGTACATTCTCTGATATGCGTAAGTATAAGGAGGATTCATACGAGTTCTTCGAGACTGAAAGTGGAACAATTCCTTGCGACTATACAATGACTCGTACCTATAAGGTAATGGATATCCGTAATAACCCAATCACTTGTTCACAAGTCTTCTCTATTAAAGATGTGACAGCTCCTGTTATTCAAACACAATTGAGTAAAGTAGTTCTTTCTTGTGATCAAGATGATTTGATCCAGATGTATATGGATATGGAGGATGTTACTATTGAGGCAACAGATAACTGTACGCCTTCGAATGAGTTAGTGGTTAATAAGTCTATCGTTACAAGTCGGTCTGAAGATCCTCATGCATGTGGTTATAATAGTTATGTGATTACGCGTGCTTGGACCGTAACAGATATCTGTGGACATACCAGTGCACCTTTGATTCAGGAGATTGAGATTGTAGATACGGTTGCTCCTAAGTTTGAATTGCCTAATGATTGGTTGGATACAATTGTTGCTATTAATATGAAGCATTGTATCCAAGGTGTGCCAGAAGTTGATAATAAGGCAAAACAATATGTTGTAGACCTTTGTTCTGATGTTTCAGATGTAACCATATGGCAGGTGCCTGCTGCGGGTACTGTTATTACAAGCAATGTAAATGTATGGATCTATGCTCGCGACCTATGTGGTAATACTGATAGTGTGATGGTATGTGTGATGTACCAACAACCAAAGACTACAACCTCTATTGCTGCATACAATACGACAATTTGTGGTTCGGATACAAGTAGTGTGGATTTGACTTCGCAGAGCATCCGCTTCGCAAAAGGAACATTCTTGTTGGATGTGGATGGAGAGATTGTGAGAGTAAACAGTACCTTCTCTTACGACTACTATAAGGGATCGGTTGATATGTCTCATTTATTGTATAGTAACAATAGCGATACTTATGGAGATATGTTCAAGAATCTTTCTGATGCGGAAGTTTCGAAGATTACCTCTTTGCATAGCAGATTGCAAAGTGATTGGTACTATTTCGTTGCAATGGATACCGCTACGCAATGTATGGATACTGCTGTTGCTTATATCGATATTAAGGAGAGACCAAGAATAACAATGTATTCTGGTGATTTGGGTATCTGTGAAAATGATACGCTTGATTTGAACTCTTTGTATCTTCGATCTTTGCCTTGTGTGGATTCTATGGGAACAAGAATTACAAGAGAGGGTTGGATGATTGATACGGCAGTTTATGTTGCTGGTTCTCCTGTTCCTTATTCTGCTAATGGAAAGAATGTCTACTATTATGCAGAGAATGAGTGTGGTCGCAGTACTACCTACGATAGCAAGGTTACATTGTGTGGAGGCGTATTATACTCTACATTGGATAGTTTGAACTATATAGGAGGAGATGAACAAGCGTTGAACTTGTGGCGTGAAGAGAAGTTGGTAATGGTAGATAGCCTTCTTTTGGATGTTCATCAACAATACTTGACAGAGAATTTGGTTATGACGACTGACCCGGAAAACATTAAGCGTTGCTGGTTGGGTGATTTGATGACATTTAATCTTTATGCACCATATACCCCTGCATTTTATGCATGGTATAAGACAGGTATCAATGAGACAGTGCCTCCGGCTGATTTCGGCAGATTGCTTGATACGGTATTGTATAAGGCAACAGAGGCTGGTTCGGAATTGATATACCTTGATGCTACATCAAGTTCTGCATTCTATTATCCTACCGATTCTGCTAAGTATTATGTGGTGATTGGTGATGGTGTTTGTCCTGCCGTTCCTTCGAACATGGTTCAGGTGAACTTGTTGGATGAAGTGCCAACAGCCTTTACGCCAACTCGTGTGGATGGTATGAACGATATCTTCTTGGAGAATAGAACTGTAATGATTTTCAATAGATATGGAGACAAAGTGATGGAAGGTAATAATGGTTGGGATGGAACCGATCATCATGGCAAGATGTGTGATCCTGGTGTCTATTTCTATCAGGCAGAGATCAATGGAAATGTCTACAAAGGATCCATTGAATTGCTCCACATAAATTACTAAGAACAGTGATACTTGCCACGATGTCGTAGATAATATCGTCATGCTATACAAATGAATTGAAATAATTTAAAAATTTATTAATGAAAAAATTTTTACTTTTTATAGCTGTGCTTTGCAGTACAATGACTGCAAATGCTGTACTGAGTGAAAACTGACTTTGTGAACAACGATTACGTCGGAGAGTGGGGTCGTTTGAAGTTGGTTGGCAATCAGTTGTGTTCTAGTAGTGGCGAACCCATTCAGTTGAAAGGTTGGTCTACTTTCTCTATTAACTACGACGAAGTAGTTAACTGTCTAACCAAGGAAAGCTTTAAAGCAATGAAGGCTTGGGGTGCAAACTTCGTACGTTTGGCTTGCTTTGCTCAAAACAGTATGGGTAAGTACTATTCAGGCCAGGATAACGATATCCAGAAGTACATGAAGTGGGCAACCGAATTGAACATGTACGTATTGTTAGACTGGCACGTTCTCGAAGGTGACGGTGGTAGCGGTGATCCTAAGAAATACACCGAAGAGGCTATAGGTTTCTTTGAGAGAAATGGTAAATGGGCAAATGAACGCGGAATGGTTAACGTATTGTACGAAATCTGTAACGAGCCTTATGGAAAGACATTCAGCTATTTGAAAGAATATGCAGAAAGTGTACTTCCTACAATTGAAAGCGTAGATCCAGGAGCAATTGTAATATGCCCAACTCGTGATTGGGACCAGTACCCAGATGAAGCTGCTATGTCTCCAATAGACAGGAACAAATACAATCTTGGATTGATGTACTCAGCACACGTTTCCACATGCTCACACATGGATGACGTAGTTCCACGTATTACGACAGCAGCGGCATCAATTCCTTTGTTTATTTCAGATTGGAGTCCTGTACGTTTCGATGGTGATGGTATACTTTGTACAGATGAAGGAACTCAGTTTCTGGGCCACTTAAAGCCTTCCGGTAATGACGGAAACCAATTGATTTCATGGTGTTTCTGGACATGGGGAGAAAAGAAAGGTTATGAGCCTAGTTGTATCAAAAACTGTTCTTCTGAATATAATTCTGATAACTTAACACCTACAGGCAAGTATATCGTAGACGTTATGACCGGTAAGACAGAAATTCCAGATATCGAGCAGTCGGTTGCATACGAGGTACAAGATATTCCTATGGCCGATAAAGACTATGGCATTCTGAACGTTGCGTTCTTTGACAAAGGAGGTGAAGGAATCGCATATCACGACAAAAACTCATCAATGTATGTTGAAGCAGAAAAGTTTGTAGTCACAGAAGCACAATACTGTAACATTGGAGCAGGCCACGCAGACTTGAACGACAAGACTAAGGCATTCCGTTACGATGAATGTTTCGACGTAAGTAACACTATGGCTGGTTTGGGAGGTAACTGGAGTTGGCCTGGCGACGGTTATGGAACACCCCCCCAAAAGCTTCATTACCTCGAATATACAGAACCAGGTGAATGGGCAATCTACACTATCAACGTTAAGAAGAAGGGTTACTACAAAGTTCACTGTTTGACTGGTTCTGAGGTCAGCTCAGAAGGTTCTATTGGTTTCCAGATTGTTGGTGGCAAACAGCCTGACCAGAATGGTAACATCATCCGTTCTTGGAATAACCGCAACAACAAAGATGCTAAAGTTTGGCCTTCATTCCAGCTTACTGCAACTCCTAAGTGTGGCTTGTATGTTGACGGAACACAAGATCCCAATGGTGCTAAAAATGGTAACCCAAATCAATATTGGACTTGCTGGGGTTGGACAGCTTGTGGAGGCGACCAAGCTGACGACTTGACTCTTTTGTTCAAATATGAGGGTGAACAGAAGCTCAAATTACTCATCTCTCCAGATGTAAATAAATCTCCTGGCGAGTTCTCTAACTTCATGTTCACATTCGTGGACGACAACATTCCTGAATTCGAATACAGCAAGGACCACCGCGAAGATGACGTTAACGACATCTATGATGACATGAGCTCTGTTGTTGTTTATCCAAACCCTGCAGGAGATGAGTTCACTGTTGTTACTGGTGGTGCTGCCAACGTAAAAATATTCAACCCTCTTGGTGCTATTGTTTACCAAAAAGATGTAAAAAGTGATGTTGTTATCAACAAACATTTCCCTTCTGGCATCTACAATGTACGTGTTTCTAACGCTATGGGTGTCAAGAACATCAAGTTGATTGTTAAGTAATCTGAAGATTGTTTAAAGTAACAATTATATTGGAGGGTGTATAAAAACTCAATTTATAAAAAATCGAACCATCGAAATGTAGGTTGATTTTTAATTTTTCCAAAAATATAGCCGTTTCAGAGACTTAACATTTCTAAGTTCTGAAACGGCTTTGCTCATAAAAAAGTAACAAAATGTAAGCCTGAAAAGCTTGATTTTCCATTTTGATACACCATCATTTATTTTCAAATCATGGTTCCATTGCAACTACGGTGTCTGATTGCAATATTATGTTCGTAGTATCGTAGTTGTTTGATTCGGAATATTCGGCGCCATTCTCAAAATAGGTGATTCTTTCGTCAATTACCCAATTGTTATTTTCATAAATCATCTTCAATTTAACCTTGGTTGTACTCATACAATTGGTAATGGAAAGATATACGATGGCTTCTGTTTGAGATAGGCATTGAACTTTAGTAACATATGCTTTTAGGTTCTTGCAGAAATCTTGACCTTGTATCCAAGGATCATAACTGTTCCATGCCTGAATTTGACCATTGCAATCTTCTGGGTGGTTGTTGCACCAAATGTTGGCTGCTTCAACGGATGCGTTGTAGCGACTCGACATATACTGGCTTGTATTCTCTGCTTTTGTGAATTCATTCATGTCATACTGAGAAAATACTTCTTGGTAAATGGCATTTACTCTTTGTGCAATCTCATCAGCTAAGTTTTGTTTTGTATTGTTGATGGAGACCTTTTGCTGAGACTCTTCGTTCTCTTTCGTACTTGTTTGTGGTCCTGAACATGAACTTGCCAACAGACCCATAATAATGGTTGATGAAAAGTATAATTTCGTTTTCATTTATGAAATATAATTAATCCGATTGCAAAGTTAACTATTTTCTTAATCAATTAAGAATTAAGATTTAAGAATCAGGGCATTCCCGTTTTATTTCCTCCTCTTGTTTATATTCGGCAATAGCAACGCTACAATACCAAATAGAGGTGTGAAAGAGCAGAAATTGTAAACTGCTCCCAATCCGTATTGGTCGGCAGATGAACCGAGAATTGCAGAGGCTATACCTGCCACCCCAAAGGCAAAACCATAAAACATGCCACTCACAAGCCCCAGGTATTTAGGAAGTAGTTCTTGACTATAAATAATGATGGCGGGGAATGCTGATGAAAGGACAAATCCAGCTCCGAATGTTAGGATGATGGTAAATGTGAATGCCAATTGAGGATCGTTTGCAAAGAAGGTTGTACCCATGTGAGGCATCAGTATGCTGAAAGGAGCGGTGCCTAAGATACTGATCCAGATGACCCATTTCCTTCCTATCTTATCTCCAACAGGACCACCCACCAGTGTTCCTAATGCTGTGGCGAAGATAAAGAAGAAAAGGCATATTTGTGATTTCTGTACGCTTATCCCAAACTTGTCGATAAGGTAGAATGTGTAGTAGTTGGTGAGAGAAGCCATGTAGATGTATTTCGAGAAGATAAGAATGGTCAGGATGCCAATAATGCAGAGCGTTTTTCTGCGGCTGAAAGGATTGCTGACATTTGCACGGAAAATTGCTTTCCGACTCTCTATGCCTATTTCTTTTAACTCCTCTTTCTTCTTGTCAAGGAATGCTCCATACCACTTACAGATTGGAAGTGAACTAATGATGGCGATGATAGAGACGATGGCAAACCAAACGATATTGTGACGACCATAAGGTGCCACGATCCAAGCAACTAACAGTGGTCCTAATGAAGATCCTAAGTTACCTCCTACTTGAAACACGCTCTGTGCAAATCCTCTTTTCCCGCCCGATGCTAATGAAGTGATTCTCGACGCCTCAGGGTGTATGGTTGCAGAACCAACACCCACAAGAAAGACGGAAACTAAGATCATTGGTATGCTGTTGGAGAAAGACAACAATAGCAGTCCTATAAGGGTAAAGCTATTTGCTAAAGGAATGCTCTTCGAGAATGGCCATCGGTCGAAAATCAGACCGACTACGGGTTGAAATACGGAAGATGATATTTGGTAGACCATCGTGATGAGTCCAATCTGTGAAAAGGAGATTTTCAAATCCTCTTTTAGTAATGGGTAAGAGGCTGAAATGATAGATTGAAGCATATCATTGAATAAATGGGCCATGCTTAATGCAATTAATATTGAGATGGAACCATTTACTGCTCTTTGGGTCTGGTTTTGTTCTACATTCATTGGTTCAGGATAAAATGTTTGTACAAAGTTACAATATTAAATGATTATCATCGTAACCATTTGTGTGATTTGTTAGATGAACCAAGTTTCTTATCTTTGCAAAAGTTTATGATCGGTTTTGTCTGATATAATAAGAACAATATGAAACATTTAATTTTTCTATTCCCGTCATTCATCTTTATTGCAGGTCATATCTATGCTTCTGCTAGAATTTGGCAATATCTGCCATTTGGTTCTATTGGAAAATGGATAGGAACTAGTTGCCTCCAATTAGCCTTCTTAATTATGATAGTCAATTTTATCCTTTCGTTTAATTTCGATATGACGGGACGATTTAAGTTGATGACTTGGTTATATGAGATAGGTACTTCCTACATGTTTGTACTCTTGTATTTGGTGCTTCTCTTTTTGTTGGGTGATCTGTTGAGTAAATTGGGTGTGCTTCCATCTTCTTTTATTCATAGTAGTTGGGTGGGCTCTGTTGGTGTCACTGCCGTAATGCTTCTTCTTTTGGTTGGAGGTAATATTCATTATAAAAACAAGTATCGTGAGAATTTCGTCTTGAAGAGTGAAAAACCACTGGTGAAACCGTTGAAAATTGTGATGGTGAGTGATCTTCATATTGGATATCACAACCCTAAATCGGAATTGTCTAGATGGGTGGATATTATAAATGGGGAGAACCCAGACCTAGTCTTAATTGCAGGTGATATCGTAGATTTCTCTATTGTTCCTGTTTTGGAACAGGATGACGCAAGTGAGTTCCGTCGTGTGAATGCACCAATCTATGCTTGTTATGGAAACCACGATCATATGAGTGGAATCACGAATGCAAAGGATTTCTTTGAAAGAGCTAATATTCGTGTTTTGTGCGATGAGACCGTTGTTTTGCCATCTTTGGGTGTTGCGTTAATAGGTCGAGATGACAGAACAAATAAAGAGCGACTTCCTATTCGTGAAATAGTGACAGACGAGGCAAAGCAATACTATACAATATTGATGGATCATCAACCATACCATTTGGAAGAGGCAGAGGAGAACCAGATCGATTTCCAGTTTAGTGGACATACGCACGAGGGACAGGTCTGGCCTCTTAACTATATTGTAAATGCAATTTACGAATGTGGGTATGGACGATGGACGAAGGGTAAAACCGAGTATTATATAAGTTCTGGATTGGGTATCTGGGGCGGTAAGTTTAGAATAGGCACCCGTTCGGAATATGTGGTTGCTGAACTTTCAAATTTAGATTAGTGTTTCGGTCAAAATGGCTAAAATATCCGTTTTGTCGAAAAAATCTATTCTGGATAAATCATCTTACGGGTTACACCACCATCAATTGTGATGGTCTGTCCGTTGATGAAATCATTCTCCTCGTCACATAAGAAAAGACAAGCGCGGGCAATATCCTCTGGTTTGCCTACACGGTTGGATGGATGAAACTCGTGATCCTCAGGTCGAAGCTCCTCCTCTTCGTTGACATGAATCCATCCTGGTGCAATGGCATTGATTGTTATATGAAAAGGAGCCATTGAGATGGATAGGGCATGGGTGAGTGAATAGATGCCTCCTTTGGAGGCTGCGTATCCTTCCGTGCCCGCTTCACTCATTAGATAACGGGAGGAACACAAATTGACGATTCTGCCGAATGCGAAATTTCGGTTCTTTTCTCTTAGGCAAGCTAAATATCTCGATGTGATGAATGCAGAACGAAGGTTCGTGTTGATTACTCGATCGAACTCATCAACGGTCACTTCTGTCAGTGGTTTGAAGTTACCTATGCCTACATTGTTGACAATGATGTCTATGTCGCCCCATCTCTGCACAAGTTGTTCCATGCAATTTTCCAACTCCTTTTGTTGCGTGACATCCACATGATAGAAAGAAGCACCCGTTAGAGATTCGGTTTCCTTTCCTCTTCTTTCGTCAATATCGCAAAAAGCGACTCGATCGCCCTTTTTGACAAATGCTTCCACTATGGATTTGCCAATGCCGTGAGCACCGCCTGTTATAAATACTCTTCTTTGCATGGATTACTCTATTTTTTGGAGATGAGAAGGTTCAATAATTATGGTTCCATCGTTGTTTTTGATAGATTCTTCTATCATTACCTTTGCAACTGTTTCGGTGGAAACTGGTTTTAGTTTTTTCAAGAGACCTATTTTGTTTAGACCCTTCAATATTGAGACCGAAAGGCTCTCTGCCCATCGTGTGGAATCTTTTCTGATGAGTGAAGGAGGTCTCATGATGATTGTTCGTTTGAAGTTCAGTTTTTTTACAGCCTCCTCCAGTTTTCCTTTCATTTGAAGATAGAAAACGGATGATTGAGGATTTGCACCTACGGATGAAACCAGTGCGTAGCAAGGTACACCTGCTTCTTGAGCCGCTTTTGCTACATTATATTGATAGTCGTAGTCTACTTTCCATTGCGCCTTTTTGCCACCAGCCTGTTTGAGGGTAGTCCCCATGCAAGAGTATAAGACGTCTCCCGATAGTTGATCTTTCCAATCTTCAATATGATCGAAGTCGACTACCTGAACGGCCACTTTAGGGTGTTTATATTCGATGGAACGGCGAACAAATAGAATTATGGATTCGAATTGATTGTTTGAGATGAGTTGTTCAACCACATCTTTTCCAGTGGCGCCAGTGGCACCTATTATTAGAGCTTTCATAAGATTTGTAGTATTATATATTTAACCAAAAAGAAAATCGGAGGAATCAGTAGCGAAGGAATCATATTGAGAGTCTTGCAATCTTTTAACTTGAGGATAGACAGTCCGGAAGCGGTGATGAGGATTCCTCCTACGATAGAGAGTTCTGCCATTAGTTCTGGCGTGATGGCAGAATCAGATAGTTTGGCTATCATGTAAAATAGTCCTTGCCAGCAGAAGAGAACAGGGGCAGCTAAGACCATGCCAATGCCATAGGTGGAGGCAAGTACAGCACTTGAGATAAGATCAAGCGTGGCATTGGTGTAGAGATAGGTGTTATCGCCTTGAAGGGCAGATAGAACCGGTCCCAACATTGAGAAGGTGCCGATACAGTACAACAGAATACCCGTAGACAATCCTTCACTCAGTGGACTTTCGTTCGTGTTCGTGCTCTTGCGTCGATCTACCAATTTGGAAAAACGGTCGGCTAAGTCTAACCGATAACCGATAATCGATCCTATTGCCATGCTTACGATGAAGAGTACGGGGTACTGGCTCTTGGGCATGTTGCTCACAAATGCATTGGCACCTAGCAATATGGTGCAAACACCCAATGCGGTGAATAGGGCATTCTGATACTTCTCATTTACGCCTTTCCTCATAAATGAACCTGCTACGCTTCCTATTACAATGCAAGTTGTATTGACTATTGTTCCTAACATTTGAACTGCTTCTAAAATATCTTCAAACTTATAGAAAAAAGAGAACACACACAAACTTTAGTGCTTGGATCTATTCTGTGAAACTGCTTTAGATAGATTATTGATGGGAACTATAATTAAAAACAAACAATTTTTTTTGAAAAAATATTAGCGAAAAAATCCCCTTTTCATCGCAGAATTGCGCTTGTCAAATTTGAAACGGTGTGAATTTTCAGATTTGACAAGCGTTTATAAATGTTAATTCTTATCTTCGCATTACGGTTTTTGGGTAAAAGTGAAAATAACATACATTGATGGCAATTGGAAGCCTTTTTATATGTTAAAGGTGACTTACCCATCATATAAACATTATTACGGGGAAGGGTGACTCGCTTACAACCTATTATGGTGTAAGCGAGTTTTTTATTTATAAATGATAAGAGAACATATAACCATAACCGAACTTTGTGCGAATATACTTCCCGTATTGTCCAATTTTCTTTCTGATTCGGGTAATGTTTACATCTACTGTTCTGCCCAATACGATGGTGTCGTTTGGCCAGGTTGTGGAAAGAATCTCTTCTCTCGAGAATAGATGTCCGGGTTTACTAAGTAGCAGCGATAGTAGTTCAAATTCCAGTTTTGTTAATTGTACCATTTCCCCGTCGACAGAACACTCCTTGCTTTCTAAATCTAGTCGAATGCCCTCGTATTGGACAATGGATCTTTGGGAAGAATGTTCTATCGTGATTCTGGATTCTGTATTATTATGCTGGTATCTATTTAAAACAGCCTTTACACGTGCAATTACCTCGCTAATCTTGAAGGGCTTGGTGATGTAGTCGTCCGAGCCGAGCCCAAAGCCTGTGAGTAAGTCTTCTTCCGTTGTCCTTGCGGTGCAAAAGATGATAGGGATATTCTTGGTGATTGGATTTGCTCTGAGTCTGGCTGCCCATTCGAAACCAGACATGGGTGTCATCATAACATCCAAAAGGATGAGGTCGGGTATTCTCTCCTCTTCTTTTAGAACAATAGGTTCCTCTGCGGTTTGTACTTCAAAACCGTGTTTTTCCAGATTGAACTGTAAGATTTCGCAGATGTCAGCTTCGTCATCTACGATTAGAATCTTCTGTTTCATGTGTCTCAATTTTATGTGACAAAATTAGCAGTATATTTTACTGATTTCACACCTCTTTGAAATATTAACAAGATTGTAATAATTCAGAATCGTAAAAAGAAGATAAAGACTTCAAATATACTAGTTTATGTGTTTTATTTAGAGTGATAAAAACGATAATGATATTGAAAAAGAATTGTAATATTTCTGACACTAACCTGTAATAATCCACCTTTAAATTTGCCTTCACAAAACAATAAATAGTTGATTATTATGGAAGTGATTTTTATTGGAATAGTAATATTCCTTTGTGTTTTAGCAATCTTCGACTTAGTCGTTGGAGTCAGTAACGATGCTGTGAATTTCATTAACTCGGCCGTAGGAGCAAAGGTTGCTTCGTTTAAGGTGGTTATTGCTATTGCTGCAGTGGGTGTTTTTGCGGGAGCCTCTCTTTCAAATGGTATGATGGATGTCGCAAGGCATGGCATCTTTTCTCCCGAATATTTCTCCTTCTATGAGGTGATATGCATCTTTCTGGCTGTTATGGTAACTGATGTGATTATTTTGGATGTGTTCAACTCCTTGGGAATGCCCACTTCAACAACCGTCAGTATGGTTTTTGAACTTTTAGGAGGTGCCTTTGCACTGACTATTGTTAAGATGAGATATGGAGTGATGGCACCAGATGGACATCTTCTTGGCTTTGGAGATTTACTCAATACGGATAAGGCATTAAGTGTTATTATCGCCATCTTTTTGAGTGTTGCTGTCGCATTCTTGTTTGGTGCGCTTGTGATGTGGTTGAGTCGTATGATATTTACGTTTATCACTCCTAAAAACAGATCTCTTAAAACTATCTTGTTTGGAGGCGTTTCTGCAACTTCTATTATGTGGTTTTTGCTCATAAACGGATTGAAGGGATCCTCCCTAATGACTCCGGAATTAAGATCTCTCATTGATACACACTCATGGTCTATTTTGTTAGGTTGCTTTCTTATAATGACCTTCGTGATGTTTATTCTTTCTTTAATGAAAACAAATATTCTCAAGGTGGTGGTCCTTATGGGTACTTTCGCCTTGGCTATGGCATTTGCCGGTAATGATTTGGTCAACTTTGTGGGAGTTCCACTAACTGGATTGGATGCATATTTGGATTTTAGTGCCAATGGGAAAGGTAATGCAGAGACATTTATGATGCATTCGTTACAAGGTTCCGCCAATACTCCAATCGTGTTCTTGCTCTTTGCAGGTGTGATTATGGTTCTTTCTTTGATATTCTCAAAGAAAGCGCAGAATGTGGTAAAGACCTCTGTGGATCTGTCTCGTCAAGAGGAAGGGGATGAGATGTTTGGTTCTTCTGCTGTTGCCCGAATGTTGGTTCGTACCAGTACACGAATAGCATCAACTGTCGTTCGAATTGTTCCACAACCTGTAGCAAAGTGGGTTGATGCTCGTTTTAACACGGATGAGATGCAGTTACAAAATGGTGCAGCATTTGATATGGTTAGAGCTTCTGTGAATTTGGTGCTTGCGGGACTATTGGTTGCGTTTGGAACATCTCATAAGTTACCTCTCTCCACAACGTATGTTACATTTATGGTGGCTATGGGTGCAAGTCTTGCGGATAGAGCATGGGGCAGAGAGTCGGCAGTCTTTCGCCTTACAGGTGTGATTAGTGTGATAGGTGGATGGTTTATCACGGCAGGCGTTGCGTTTCTACTCTGTTTTTTGATTGCTAATGCAATGTATTTTGGAGGTTATGTCGTAATGATGATAGCTATAGTCGTAGCCATCTTTTTCCTTGTTCGAAGTCATGTTAATTATGAAGAAAAGGATAAACATGAGGATGAGATATTCCAGCAAATTCTTCGATCAAAGGACAAAATAGAGATTTGGCAATTGTTGTGTAACCATATCCGATTGGGAAATGCAGACCGTGTCTCTTTTGTGATGAAATCTTATGAGACTATTACAGATGCGTATCTGAACGAACAATATAAGCCGTTGAGAAGAGAATCTACTTTGATTGATGAGGAGAGGAATGAATTGAAGCGACAAAGACGTAGGGAGATTGTTTCGATGCGTCGTTTGGATCCTCTTATGGTAATTCAAAGAAATACCTGGTATTTCTTGGGTATTAACTCTTGTCAGCAGATGCTTTATGGTATGAAAAGAATCAATGATCCGGTTCGTGAACATGTTGGAAACAACTTCGCTCCTATTCCGGATGAGTTCCACTCCGATTTCCTTAACATGCGAAATAGTGTTTTGAATCTATACCAGAAGGCGTATGAAATGTTGATCTCTGGAGATTTTACCGATGCAGAGCATCTAAGATCAGAGTGCTTGACCGTGCAACAAAAAATTTCATCAGATAGAAAAGAGGTACTTGACAATATGCAGGATGGAGAAAAGAATCTAAATACACTATTGCTGACTGTTCACATATTGCAAGAGTCTCAAGAGTTGGTGGGAGCCCTTCGTCACATGATACGTGGAATGAATAAGTTTTGGGGAGAGTAAGTAAAAAGAAGGTGTAGAGGTCTTGTAGTTCGGGTTAACATATTTGTAACCAGTCTGTCATTTATCTTTAATCTGTACGAAACTTCTTTGAAGTATTAGCCTTCTATCTTTGTTGTATAAGAAATTATAAATCTGTAAGTTATGAATTTAGAAAAAGCGAAAAAGATTCAGAGGATATATAATTATTCTCGAGTTGCGTTCTTGGTGATTTTCTTTTTGGTGTTATGTTTCTTTATAAGTTCGGCAGAGGCAAAAAATGTCGATGAAAACAAGGATTATTTACCAAAAGTACATGGAACGATACGAGGAAAGTTTGAATATGAACCAGATTTAAACTCGTCGAGGTTTGAAGTGAGAAATGCAAGAGTTAGTGTTTCAGGAGGAATGCCTTTAAAGTCATATTACAAGGCAGAAGTGGATTTGAGCGATGAGGGAACCATAAAGATGTTGGACGCATATGTCTCCTTTAATCCCTATCGAACATTATTTATCACTGTGGGACAGATGAGAGTGCCTTATACGATTGATGCGCATAGATCACCTCACACACAATATTTTGCAAATCGATCTTTCATTGCTAAACAGGTTGGTAATGTGCGAGATGTAGGAATGATGATAGGTTATACTTTCACGAATAAGGAGGAAGAGAGACCAATAGTGAAAATTGAAGGAGGATTGTTTAATGGTTCGGGGTTGACAGAGCAGAAGAAGTCTTGGCACAAAGATGTGAATTTCTCGGCTAAAGCGCAGTTTTTCCCTTTTGAACATTGGGGCCTTGTCACAAGTGTTCAACGGAATCGTGTGGTGACAGACTCACTTCATTACCTATCGTTTGATTTCGGCAGTTATTATCACAATGAGAACTGGCATGTAGAAGGAGAGGCTCTTCGTAAGATCTATCAGGATGCGGCTTTTACCCCTTGTAACTCTTATGATTTCTTTGTGGAGTATAGGCATCCTTTTAGAGGAGAACGAGAATCTAAATTCTTTCAAGGTATATCTTATCTGGCTCGATACGACTATATGGACGACCATTCGAATGGAAGTAAAGGCCTTTCTGAAAACAAGTATGTCTTAACGGATGCAGAGCGTCATAGAATGACATTGGGAATAACATTTCATCAAAAAATCTTGAAAAAGATATTTGCTGATCTTCGTTTGAATTTCGAGAAATATTGGTATCCAAAAGACGGGATGCCTAAGGAATCAGAACAAGATAAGCTAGTGGCAGAGTTGATGATTCATTTTTAATGGTAGTGAAATATGGACGAAAAAGAAACAATGAAAAACCTATTCCTAAATTATGTTCAACAACCAGTGGTTGTCAGTGGTAATGATAATGATGAGGAGGAAGAGGAAGAAGATGACGAATTTGATGATGATGATGACGACGATGATGATTAGAAATTTATAAAAACTGATGGAAATGAAATTAAACAAAATCAATTACATCGATCGAGATGTGTCGTGGATGTATTTTAATCACAGAATACTTGAAGAAGCGCAAAGAAAGGATATTCCTATTTTGGAACGAATGTCTTTTTTAGGCATATATTCCAATAATCTGGATGAGTTCTTTCGTGTAAGGGTTGCCAACTTGAAACGAGTTGCCCAAATTGAATATTCAGGGAAAAGCAAGCCGGATTTAAAGTCGGATATAAAAGATGCAAAGGAGCAGCTGAAGACTATAAATCAGTTGAATATGCGCTATGCGAAAGAGTATGCCGAGGTGGTGGCTGAGGTAACTAAGGATTTGGAAGAAAAAGATGTTCATATTGTAACAGAAAAGGATGTTGATGAGGGACAGAAAGACTTTATTTATGCTTTCTTTCGGAGTAAGTTGATGGGAAGAATATCACCTGTCTGGTTTGATAGATTATCTCATTTTGAGAAAGAATCAGATGACAATATTTATATGATTGTTGCATTAGGAAGGAATACACAAAAGAATAATCAATATGCATTTTTCCCAATCCCGGTTGAAGGTGTTGGCAGGTGGATTCAGTTACCTCGACCAAAGGAGGCTACTTCTGGTGCATATATCATCTATTTGGATGATCTGATTCGTGCATGTCTCCCATTACTTTTCCCAGGACTATGTTTCGACACATACGATGCATGGACTTTCAAATTTACCAAGGATGCAGAAATGGAGATTGATAAGGAGTTTCGGGAGGGTGTGATGCAGAAGATCTCAAAAGGGATAAAGTCGAGGAAGGATGGAACACCTTTACGTATAGTCTATGATGCAAGTATGCCTAACGGTTTGCTGAAAAAGATAAAAGTACATCTTTTGGAAAATAATCCATTGGATGTGGTCGTGGCAGGTGGTCGATACCAAAATCATAAAGATATGATGTCTTTCCCTGATTGTGGTATAGAAGGGTTACGCTATCCTCAATGGAAACCTGTTTTAAACAGTGAGATGCATCAAGAAGAGAGTGTGTTGTCTGTTGTTCGAAGCAGAGACTGTTTGTTGCATGTGCCATATCAATCTTTTGATGGCTTCATTCGTCTGTTGAATGAGGCCGCCATTCATCCTCAGGTGAAAAGCATAAAGATAACACTTTATCGATTGGCAAAGAACTCAAAGGTGATAAATGCTCTTATTGGTGCTGCCTTAAATGGGAAGAAGGTAACAGTCGTCATAGAACTGATGGCGAGGTTTGATGAGTCTTCGAATCTAAACTGGTCGAGGCAGATGCAAGAGGCTGGTATTCATGTTGTATTTGGTGTTGATGGACTTAAAGTCCATTCTAAGATTACCCATATCAGTTTTTCTTCGGGACAGAGTATAGCTTGTATTAGTACTGGAAATTTCCACGAGGGAAATGCTAGTTGTTACACAGATGTTATGCTTATGACTGCCAACCGCAATATTGTGCAAGAGGTTGAAAAGGTCTTTAAGTTTATTGACAAGCCTTACCTCCCAACTAAGTTTAAGTATCTGTTGGTCTCTCCAAATCTTATGAAGAAACAGTTCGTGGAGATGATAGATAACGAAATCAGTAATCATCTAAAGGGAAAACCTTCTTTTATTAAGATGAAGGTAAATCATCTTACAGATCCTGTGATGGTTCATAAAATATACGAAGCTGTCACTGCAGGCGTGAAGGTAGAAGCACTGGTTAGAGGAAACTGCTCTTTGATGAATGATGATAAGTTTGGAGATCGACTGAAGGTGGTAGGAATTATTGATAGATACTTAGAGCACTCCCGTATCTTTATTTTCTCTAATGGTGGAGACCCTCGATATTTTATTGGTTCGGCAGATTGGATGCCACGTAATTTGGATGGAAGAATAGAGGTGGTTGCTCCTGTGTATGATAAATTATTGCAGAAGGAATTGGAGATGATAGTGGATTATGGTCTACATGATGATAAGCAAGGTCATTTGGTGATTGGAAGTTCGAAAGAAAAGACAAACTTTCGATCGCAGGAGGAATTGTATAAATATTATTCGAATATAAAAGAAATGAGAGATGAAACAGAAGATCAAACAGGAGCCCATTAATTTAGCAGCAATAGATATTGGTTCCAATGCTGCTCGTATCTTGATTAAAAGTGTTGAGCTACTTAAAAACAAATCGTGTGATAGAAATGCAGAGTATTTAAATCCACGGATTAGAACTAAGAAATTGCAATTTTTGAGAATCCCTTTGCGATTAGGAATGGATGTGTTTGATGTCGGTCGTATATCTGAGTTTAGAGAAATACAGTTAGTAAAGACAATAAAGATATTCCGACAGCTTCTATACTTATACGATGTGGTAGAGTATAGGGCTTGCGCTACGGCAGCCTTTCGTGAAGCAAAAAATGGAAAGAAGATACTTCATCGCATACAAAAAGATACAGACATCGATATCGATATTATTTCAGGAGAGGAAGAGGCTAAGATCATTAGAAGTAATAATATTCAAAACGATGAAGGAACATATCTTTATATGGATGTGGGAGGAGGCTCTACAGAGATTTCGTTGATCTCGAATGGGAAACTTATATCAGGACAGTCGTTTAATATTGGAACACTTCGTCTATTGAATGAGAAGATTTCGGCAGATCAGTGGCATGATTTTGAACAATCGGTTAAGTCAATGGTAGAAGGATATGAAAATATTAAAATAATCGGTTCTGGAGGAAATGTCAATAAGTTGTATCGATTATCCGGGAAAGGGGGAAAGAAAGGACAATTGACGATCTCAGCCTTAAACAAGCTATATTCGCAGTTGAGTCAAATGACTGTAGAACAAAGAATGATAGAGTATGATCTTCGATTGGATAGGGCAGATGTAATTGTACCCGCAGCAAAATTGTTCCTTACGGTTGCTGATATTTCAAAGGCAGAATACATTCAGGTTCCTGTTGTGGGTTTAGCCGATGGTATTATCAATAGTATGATCGACAAAATTTATGGAGGCGTATAGTCGCTAAATAAGCTTTTCGTTTTAATTGAAAAACCACCATTGTTCATTACGTTGAGCTTTGGTGGTTTTTGTTCGTTTTGTAAAAAATGAATTCATCTGTTCTTTTTGAAGCCAAAAAGAGAATCTATTTTTAAGAAAAAAACTTTATCATATAGGGTAATTTTAGTAACTTCGGACTTCGTTAGAAACTTATGAATTATGAATAGGAAAGAAGTTATTGAGAGAAATGTGAACAAGTTGTCTGAGATCTCAGACGTGGAGAATAAACTTAGCAAAACCCATAGTCTACCATCTGTTGAGGTGTTGCATCAAGTGGTTGAACTCTCTAAGCAGATTATATTCCCAGATTATTTCAATAGTGGTCAGTTTAATCGAGATAGTCGTCTCTATTACATTGGTGTTTGTATGGATCAACTACACGATCTGTTGAAGAGACAAATCTTTCTAAGTTTCTTGGCATTCAAGGAGGTTGAGATTGCAGACAAGGAAGCTGAGGATCTGGTTCTTCAGTTCTTGGATATGGTACCTGAGATTAAAAGGGTGTTGTATACCGATGTGGATGCGATGTTCCATTCCGATCCTGCAGTTACTTCTTATGGTGAAATAATCTTCTGCTACCCAATTATGCAGATGATGATACATTATCGAATAGCACATGCATTACACACCCTTGGCGTTCCTGTTTTGCCTCGTATTATTACAGAGATGGCTCACTCGAAGACGGGTATCGATATTCACCCAGGCGCGAAGATTGGAGAGTATTTCTCTATCGACCACGGAACTGGAGTCGTTATTGGAGAAACCTGCATCATTGGTGATCATGTGACACTTTACCAAGGTGTGACGTTAGGTGCAAAGAGTTTTTCATTCGATGAGAATGGTGTCCCTATGAATACTCCTCGCCATCCGATCATTGAAGACCATGTGACTGTTTATTCTAATACATCAATTTTAGGAAGAATAACAATTGGACACCATACTGTTGTGGGTGGTAATGTTTGGTTGACCAATAGTGTCGCTCCATATTCGAAAGTAATGCAACAGAAGGCGATTGCTTCTTCGTTTAGCGATGGAGCAGGTATATAATGAAATGAGATTTATTCTTTATTTCAATGCTTCTAAGATCACTGGTTCCATTACATCTTTCTTCTCTCCTGTTTCAAACCTGCGGATAACAGTTCCGTCTCGTCCAATAAGGAATTTTGTGAAGTTCCATTTGATGCTGACATCGGCAGTGGAATCAGTTACATTGGCATTCTCTAAGAAATCGTATAGGGCAATCTTGTTTTCTCCATTAACTTCGATCTTATGGAAACGAGGAAACTCTGTTTGATAGTTTACAGTACAGAAGTTTTGAATCTCCTCGTCCGATTCTGGCGCTTGTTCTGCGAATTGGTTGCAAGGAAAATCTAATACTTCAAACCCTTGCTCCTTGTAGGTGGAATAGAGTTGTTGCAACTCTTCATATTGAGGTGTATGTCCGCATCGAGTGGCTGTGTTCACAATCAATAGAACCTTCCCTCTGTACTGCTCCAATGATACCTCTTGTCCTTGGTTGTCGACTACAGTATAGTTGTAAACGGTCTCAACCTCCTTGTTTGTAGTATTATTGTCTGTAGATGATGAACAGGGGGTGAAAAATGACAAGATCAATGCGATCACTGAATAACGTATTATTCTCATAATTTATAATTTAAAAATAGGTTTCTATTTAATTTATTTGTTTTGATAGATGACAGAGATGTCGTTCCTCTCCATTCGTTGAACTAACCACTCTTCAATTCTCTTCTTGTCATCTTTTTGTAGAGCCTTGGTCGATTCGATAACGACGAGTGTTACCTCTTGTTCCTTTGCTGTGCTATCTGTCTTCTCCATTTTGACGCCTTTGGCCATGCTGACTGTGTTGACCAGAGGAAAGATGGTTGGCAACTCCTTTTGAATATGACGTGCGTACTCTTCCGTTTCTATGTAAGGGGAGAGTTGCTCTTCCAACTTCACATTCTGATTGTGCTGGGTGATGATCTGTTGGTTATGTTGCGAAAGTGTTCCCTGAAGCATAGTGTTGATGGTCTCTTCATCCACTCCATTACCATTCTGGATGATTTGCATCGAGACATCCTCCAATGAGTAGTACTGCATATTCTCTTCGGCAGCTTTGATTTGTAAAGAATCTACTTCGCTTCCTAATAACATCAAAGCGAAGGATTGATTGTCGTAGTCGATATGCTTGCTGATGATTTGAGTGCCCGTGAAATTGATTTCGTTTTTGATGAATTTCTCTACTCTCTGCTCAAAGATCGATTGACGAACCATTCCAAAGGTGAGCCATAAGGCAGGTAAGATAGTTAGAAGGGTAAGGACGAAAATATACTTGCGGATCTTACTCTCTTTGCTCTTATCAACATATTCTTTCTTTTTGAATTTAACGATGAAGGCAACACCAATGTAGGTGGCTAATGCGATAAAGATCGTGTTGATGATGTAAAGATAAAGAGCACCTAAGGCATACGACCAGTTGGCGGTAGCAATACCGAAACCTACGGTACACAATGGTGGCATCAAAGCGGTTGCAATAGCTACGCCCGGTATCACATTTCCACTGCGCTGACTCTTGCTACTCAAGGCAATGATACCCGCCAATCCACCACAAAGGGCAATCAGCACATCGTAGAAAGAGGGAGAGGTACGAGCTAGCAACTCACTTTCAGCTTGTGCGATTGGAGTGAATAGCCAATACAAGGTTGCGGTGATTACACTGAATAATGTAGTTATCGCATAACTGTTGATGCATCGTTTGAGCAGATCGAAGTCGTTGATACCCACACCTAGACCCATACCAATGATCGGACCCATCAGCGGAGAGATCAACATGGCACCAATGATGACAGCTGTCGAGTTGGTGTTCAATCCCAAGGAAGCCACGAAGATCGCAAGAACCAAAATCCATAGTTTGGCACCCGCAAAATGGGCTCCCTCCATAATTCCTTCGATCACCTCTTTTTCTGGTGTCTTGTCTTGACCGATTTTTATCAGGTCTCTAAGTCTTTTCAGATATTCTTGCATGATTCAACCCATTTATAAAGTAGCGAACAAGAAGAAATCCACCATCGACACTCCATATAAGGAATGACAACAATAGAACCATTCGATGCAAAAATAAATAATTTATGGCACAAAATAGTATTACCCTTCAACCCTTTTAATCTCAGTGAGATAGAACTTTTGCAGTTCTCTTTTTATTTCGTCTCTAACACGGCGAAACTCGGGCAGCACCTCTTCGTCTGTACCTTTGAAAGCATCAGGATCATCAAACCCAATGTGCATTCGTTTGCCGACCTTGCCAGTGAAGAGCGGACAACTTTCATTGGCACCTCCACAGACCGTGATGACATAGTCCCACGCTTGATCAAGATATTTTTCCACACTCTTGGGATAATGACTACTGATATCGATATTCGCCTCACTCATCACCTTGATTGCTAAGGGATGAACTTCCGCTGCTGGTTTTATTCCAGCCGAATGAACTTCCAATTTATCATCTAAAGAGGCTAATAGGCCCTGTGCCATCTGACTACGGCAACGGTTGCCTGTGCAAAGAATTAATATTTTCATTGGATCGATTATCTATTTCTCCTTCGCAAACATTGTATCCAATTCCGATTGCGGATAGGGGCAGGGTTCTTGGCGAACCTTTGCCAATTGGAATTGTTTGCAAGCATTCTCTACAGATTGCTCTTCAAAACATTTGAAAAGCATTTCCTTCAACTCATCCAAGCGTTCTGCATCTGCATCGGTAAACATTCCGTACTCTTTGTAACTACGGATAGGAGAGGGCTGAATGCCATGGTAGTAGTAAGACCACACTAAGAAACGCATACAGACGTCGGGTGTCATTAATACCTCTTGCATAATCCGTTATTATTTCACACAACCTTTTTTTCTCTCTAAATCTCCAGCAAGAACAGAACCTGCATGTTGTTGGCTAAATTCCATATTGATATCGGCCAACTCTTTCAGTCCGTAGATGTAGTCGTCGTACATATCGGTTAAATCCACGCCTTCACATTCTCCATCATAACCAAGCGCCTCTTTCACGATTTGAGCACGCTCCGAAACAGTTGTGTCTTTGATTAATAAGCTTTTCATTCGTAAATATATTTTCTTTTAATTGCTGATCACTAAGGGATAAGACTCTTTACAATGTCATATTGATTATTTTAAGGCCTTACCACAAGAGAATGCATCGCCAATGACCTTACCCATTTGAATGTATTTGTGGTTGACAGGCTCGTAGGCAATGATGTTCATTTTCTCCACGTCAGGGTTTCCTTCGGCGTTTAGGAACTTTTCGTCACAAAGCACATTAATCACCTCGGCAATGATGTAATAACCAGTTTCCGACTCATCCACTTTCTCTTTGATGCGGCACTCCATAGTCATTGGGAACTCCTTAAAAAGAGGCGCTGATATGCTCGGAGCCTTCTCGGAAGTCCAGCCTGTTTTCTCTATCTTCTTCGGATCGTTCTTTGCACTAACGATACCCACAAAGTCGGAAGCAACCATCGTTTCTGCGGTAGCAAAAGCAACTGTAAATTCTCCATTATTGAGCGTTAGATTCTCTGTCGTAGCATGAGAACCCATACTGATCATAATCTCATGCATATCCCAAGTGCCACCCCAAGCGGCGTTCATTGCATTTGCGCTACCATTCTTGTCGTATGTTCCAATAATTAACACTGGTTGTGGAAGCATCCACGGTTTTGAGCCAAAACTTTTCATATTGTATGATTTTTAAATTATTTATATTTTTTTATTATATCCCCTTTTCGCAAATTCGTGCTATCTCTGCAATGAACTCTTCTTCCGTGGGGCGTTCTTCGTAGAGGTAAACCAACATATCACTGACGGCTTGTTTGGATTGCGACAAGATGCGCAACGCAGTGACGCAAAGTCCGTGTGAATACCCCATCTCTTGCATTAAGGCAAATAGTGCCTGCTCATTTCCTGTCATCATCTCCTGTCGATTCTCCTTCGTTTGTCGCGGGTTCTATAAGCGAAACGGTTGCCTCTCCTCGCAAAGGTTTGTAGATAATCACTTTCGTCTTGTTTCCCAATGAGTCGGTGCAGATAAAAGAGTAGTTTATGCCCGAAACAACCTGAGTGGCAACACTCTTTGGAGTGAGTTCTACTTCTCCCGTATAGGTTTTTTTGAATAGATCCAACTCTTCTTCCGTCAATTCTCTGTAATCAGCGTAAGCTCCAACTAAAAATGGATTGCTCGACTCCACTATACTTGCGGTCTGTGGTTCCGAAGTTTGGCAAGTAACAGTTTTAGTCTCTTTCGATGCACATCCCATCAAAGAGAGACTGAGCAGGGTGGGATATAATATCTTTTTCATTTTGCTCGAGTTATAATGTTATTACAAAACTACAAAAATATGTAGACATTATTCAATTATTCGACTTCTGGATCAATCTCCTATGATTGTTGCAACGATAGATCTTGCGCCTCCCATATTGCGAAATTCACAAAGGTAGATGCCTTGCCAAGTGCCTAAGTTGAGGCGGCCATTCGTAATCGGTATGTTGAGGCTCACACCCGTAAGAGTACTTTTAGCATGGGCAGGCATATCATCCAATCCCTCTAACGTATGATCGTAATAAGGTTCTCCCTCTTTGACCATTCTGTTGAAGATCTGTTCCATATCACCACGCACATCAGGGTCGGCATTCTCGTTGATGGAGAGGGCGCAACTCGTATGTTTCACAAACAGGTTAAGCAATCCTGCCGAAGGAAGTTCCTTAGGGAGATGTTGCACTATCTCGCTAGTGACGAGATGAAAACCTCTTCTTTTGGCACTTAAAGAGAATTCTATTTGTTGTATCATAGCTCTATTCTAATTTTCAGATTGACTCCAAAAATATATTTTTTCCAAGGGTTATTCAATTTTTCTTTCTAAAAAGATTAGAAGTAAGACCATCAGCATCCTGAGTCAACGATTTCAACGGACAAATTTCCCTAGCTTTGTTGTAATTGCTTTTTGTGCTTTCGCGCTTGCACAGCTAAAAACTTTTCTATAACTTGCCGCTGATTTTCTGAGAGATTTGTTGGGTAATTGCTTATTTGACTCGTTATAGACTTCGCCGATTTTCAATTTTATTGAAAGGTACCTTTAAAGGTTTGAAAAATTATCCTCTTATCAAACTGATAATTAGTGTTTTAAGTGTATTTAGGGAGTTCTTTTAGGTCACTTAAATTAGTTTTGTATTAAATTTAAACAATTTCGTAATTGCGTTATCTTTAACAAAATTATGAGCATTTTAGGATTGCAACTAACAATTAAACAAGAAACATGAAGAAATTCTTTTATTATTTAACACTACTATCATCCTTGATAGCTTTTGTCATTGGCTGTTCGAAGGAAGAGGAGGAACTACCGAAGTTGGAGTTGAACGCCACGGAATTGAGCTTTAAGTCGGAGGGTGGCGACGAACTAGTGGGAGTGACATCCAACACGAATTGGAGTGCAGTTTCTTCCGAAAAATGGTGCGAAGTCTCGCCATCGAGTTCCAATGGTAACGGTGCCATCAAAGTAACTGCGCAGAAAAACGAAAAGTCGGAGAGTCGAACGGCAAAAATCAGTGTCGTGAGCGGTTCGCTTACACGCATAGTGGTGGTTTCGCAGGCAGGAGCTAGCAGTGAGAATGGCTCCGGTGGCAGTAATGAAGAGGGCGGCAATGGCTCGGGTAATGAGAATGGTGGTACTGTCAATGGCAAACTCCCCGGCAAATTCTCCGTCTCAGCCACTAAGCAGGTAAGTTTTTCCATGGGTAACCTGCAGTACCAGGCAAGCACCAAGACATGGCGTTTCGCCGAGAACCAGTACGATGTGATTGGAGTCAATAACAAAAACATCTCCTCCACCTATAGTGGATGGATCGACCTCTTCGGCTGGGGAACCAGCGGATATAATGGTAAATATCCTTATATGACCAGCACCAATGATTCTGACTACGGAGACGGTTATAATGATATCTCCGGCACCAATTACGACTGGGGCGTTCACAACGCCATCAGCAACGGAGGAGGCAAGGCGGGGATGTGGCGCACATTGACTGCCAATGAGTGGTATTACATCTTCAACATCCGCACCAATGCCGAGAACCTCCGAGGCCAAGCGACCGTCAACGGCCAGACTGGTAACCTCCTTCTTCCCGACGGATGGAGCGCACCAAGCGGCTTGACGTTCACTGCTGGCGACTTCACCACGAACAGCTATTCCGCTCCCGAGTGGAACAAGATGGAGGCTGCAGGTGCCGTCTTTTTGCCTTGCGCCGGCTACCGCTACGGTACGGATGTCTCCGTCGTTGGTTCCGACGGACGCTATTGGTCGTCCACGGCGGGCGACGACCGCGACGCCTACGGCTTCTTCTTCTATTCGGGCAACGACGCAGCCGGCGTCAGCTGCCGCTTCTTCGGGCACTCTGTGCGCTTGGCCACAGAATAACGCTATTCCGAAGAAGCAAAAACCAAAGCAAAACCAGCTAAGAAATGACAGGAGGGAAGCCCTGCGGCCTCCCGAAGAGGCCAGCGGGGATTACACCATGTTCAAATCGCAGAAGTGAAATCGGTCTAAAATGGGAGATATATTCTCTGTTTTAGACCGATTTTTTCGTCTTAATGATTGTTGTAGACTTTCGTAAAATATAGAGGTGATATCTTTATTAAATAAAAAACAAGGGAAGCGGACCGAAGAGTGCTTCCCTTGTTAAGCTTTATTCAGACGCTACTATTACTTCTCGGAGAACAAGGTCTCAGTGGCCTTGCCTGTGGCGTTAATCTTTTTGTCAACGGTGCCGGAAGTGAACATGTATTTGTCGTTCTCGTCAGTTGCCAAGCAGAGAATGACCTTGTCTGATTGTTCAACTGCCATATAAGTGGTAGCTGCTTCGAACTCAGTTCCATCCCACAGTATGTAAGAAGTATATCCTTCACCCAATGTGAATTCAACACGATTTTTAATGCTATCTGAACTGATGACGATGACAATTTTCCTTTTGCCTGCAGTATAGTCAATTTCGACTATACTGATGGTTCCGGAAATTTCATTGGCTTTGTTGTCGAAAGAGTACGCTTTTCCTACCGATACATTGATATTATCTACTATGGTAGGATTATTTATCTCAGTTTCTGTTTCTGTTTCAGTCTCAGTCTCTGCCCCTCCTGACTGTTTCACCATCAATTCCTTTTTAATGTAACCCCCAGATATGGTTATCTTTGCTACTCGTTCACTAGTATCTTTATTTTTTTCTATTTTTAATACAATTGAACCAGTTCCATTGCCGGAAGCGTTTTCCAATACACACCAACTGGCCGATGAAATTACATTCCATGATATATTGGATGAGATACCGACTATCTCCGATCCTCCTTCGGAATCTACCGCCAATTCCGTTTCGACAAAATCTAGATATTCCTCTTCCTCCTGGTCTCCGCAAGAGCAGAGTGATAGCAATGCCCAAAGAGGCGATGCTAAAAATAGAATCCATTTCTTCATATATTTATTTTGTATTAGTTAAATGTTCCATTTGTCTCTTCCCAACTATCACGTTATCAAATAGAGTGGAAGAGCCTCCAGTTGCTTCAGGACAGAAAGCACGATTGTCTCCCTCACGAACTCTGATTAATTGGTTATCTTGTTAGCGGTCGAACAACCTTTCCCCGTATTGTCTAAATACATGGGAGGTTGGCGTGTTCGGGGCTGTGTTTCCTACTTGGATTGATGCGCTTTCTCGACGGTTTTTCTTAGGTGTCGCCATATGCTCGTTAGAGTGCCCTTAATTCAATTCTGTCTACAAATATAGTCATTATCATTGATAGTATTTTCATCCCTTGGGGTCAAAAGGTATATAGTTGCCTTTGTTTTTCTGTAACGGAACGAATGAACAAAGGAAGCGAGCCCAAAGAGTTTTTCTTCTTTCCGGGCTCGCCAATTTCTAAGTTTATAAAGCGTGGTTAGATAGTGGCTCGACCATCCACTACCGCAGCCACTTGGATACTTGTCTCTGCGCCGCATGCCAAAACAGATGTAAGACCCTTTTGTCTTTCTCCACACACACTGGCCTCTGCACTGGTTTTAAATCCAGATGTAAGACCACTAAATCTTGTTCCGCACACACTTGTCTCTGCGCCGCATGCCAAAACAGATGTAAGACCTTTTAGTCTTTCTCCACACACACTGGTCTCTGCGCCTGCTCTGGCATCTACCTTTTCAACACTTGCAACCTCCATTCTTGGTGTGGTTCCACCAACCTTAAATGCTGCTGCGTTATTTACTGTCGCGAATGCGATCATTGCTACTACTGGAAAAAAGAATCTTGTTTTCATATCTTTAAAATTTAATTGTTAATAATCTTATTTTGTTGTCATCGGGTTGTCTTTCGTTCCCGTTGACAATGCAAAGGTAGAGCAAGATTCGGGGGTAGTGCGGACAGTGTGTGAAAAGCGAACGGACAGGTTGTGAAGTTCACATTTTGTACATTTTCATGAATTGTACATTTTGTTAAATTATTGAATATGAGAAATTTGAGTGTAAGGATTGCATTCTACTTCATTGCCAATTTATATGTCAAAAACTTTCATTAAATTTGCATAGTTCTTATTTGAGTATGATATGAAATATCCGATAGGCATACAGACATTTGAAGAGATAATCACTGGGGGGTATCAGTTTGTTGATAAGACCGATCTTGTGTACAAACTTGTGGATGAGGGGAAATATTATTTCCTCAGTCGACCTCGACGTTTTGGAAAAAGTCTGCTTACCACTACTCTTGAGGCTTATTTCAAAGGTAAGAAGGATCTTTTCAAGGGTCTTGCCATGGAGAAATTGGAGAAGGATTGGGTGGAATACCCGGTGTTTCATATTGATTTTACAGGTGCCGACTACACTGATCCTAATGCAGTCAATAATCGAATGAATATATATCTAACCGCATGGGAGAAGGAGTATGGAAAAAGTGATAATGAAATTTCACTGGGCGACCGCTTTTATGGAGTTGTAAGCCGAGCAAAACAACAGACGGGGAAACAGGTAGTGATTCTTATTGATGAATACGACAAACCATTGACAGATACTATTGGTCGCCAAGAAATTCAAGATGAGAACAGAGCTGTTCTTCAAGGAATTTACGGCATTATGAAAAGGGCCGACCAATATATCCGTTTTGCATTCCTTACCGGCGTGACCCGTTACGGCAAGCTTGGCATTTTCAGTGCAGCTAATAATCCCGATGATATTTCAATGAGCAAGAGATACGCGTCAATATGTGGAATCACAGAAAATGAACTTCATAAATATTTCGACAATGAAATAAAGGAGTTAGCCGAAGAGGAGAATGTCAGCAAAGAAATGATGTACGAGAGACTGAAGAAAAAATACGACGGTTATCACTTCTGCGCGAACAGCGAGGACATCTACAACCCATTCAGTTTGCTCGGTGCGTTGAAATCAAGGGCATTGGAGAACAAGTGGTTTGCCACTGGAACACCGACATATCTGACCTCAATGCTAAAACAAAGATCGTATGATTTGTCAAAATTCGGCAGTGGAATAGAGTCAACGGCTGAGACAATGGCTTCGTTTGGAAACGGAGAAGAGAATATGATAGCCGCACTTTATCAGAGCGGATATCTTACTATTAAAAGTTACGATGGTCGTAGGTATTATTCATTAGGATTTCCTAACGAAGAGGTGGAAGATGGCTTTATCCAATGTTTGATGAATGAGTATTCCAAACAGAATGATATAGACGGGGATTATAATCTGCGATTATTGAGAGATGCACTTGAAGCTGACGATGTTCAAGCTTTCATGTCTCAGATCCAGTTGATAATGGGGCAGGTTCCATTTGAGAGCAGCGAGGTAAAGCAGATAGAGGCGAACTTCCGCAACATGATCTATCTGATGATACGATTCTCAGGATTCAAAGTCGCAGTGGAGCTTCCAGTGTTAGGTGGACGTATCGACGTTTTCTTTGAGACAGACAATCGTGTCTATGTGATCGAATGTAAGCGGAACAAGTCTGCCGATGAGGCATTGTCGCAGATCGACATGAAGAAATATGCCCAGAAGATTTCGTCAGCCGACAAACCTGTTGTGAAAATCGGAGCCAATTTCAGCACGCAGGAGAGAAATATTGTGGAGTGGAAAACAGAAGAATAATATTTACACTACATATACATTGTATAAATAATTGTTTGTAAGGTATTTATGTAAAAAAGCGAGCTCCGAGGGTGGAAACACTCTCGGAGCTCGCTTTAATTGGCTATTCCATCTTCTGTTGCATTATGCTGTATAACCACACATATTTGGGCAAGGAGCATAGATTCTTTTGGCAACGGTCGTTGCTTTGACGCCTGCTTCAGCATCTACCTTATTTCTTAGACTAGCAATCCCAGAACCAATCTGGTCTCTTACTCCTTGTAGAGCTACCTCGGCACTTGTCTCAGCATCCAATCCCTTTTGACGTGCAGTAAGGAATCCAGACTCAGTTTTAGCGTCTAGCTTGCTTCCACATGCTAATGAAGTTGCTTTGACATCTACATCCATTCCAAAATACGTCGGGAATAATCTTGCGGCTAGCTTAACATCCATTCCGGCATCTACCTTATTAACACTTGCAACCTCTGCGCTTACTACTTTGTTTACTTCAGCTTTACATTCTGCTGCTTTAACTGATGTTGTTGTCATTACGATCATTGCGACTACTGGTAATGCGAAAAAGAATCTTGTTTTCATATCTTTAAAATTTAATTGTTAATAATCTTTTTTGCTGTCGTCGGGGTTGTTGTTCGTTCCCGTTGACAATGCAAAGGTAGAGCAAGATTCTAGGGAGTGTCGGACAGTGTGTGAAATCCGCACGGACAGGTTGTGAAGTTCATAAGTTGTACATTTTCACAGATTGTACATTTTAGGTAAATTATTGAATATATGTGATTTATATGAATGAATCGCAATCTGTTTCATTGCCAATTTATATGTCAAAAAGTTTCATTAAATTTGCATAGTTCTTATTTAAGATGATATGAAATATCCGATAGGCATACAGACTTTTGAAGAGATAATCACTGGGGGGTATCAATTTGTTGATAAGACTGACCTTGTGTATAAACTTGTGGATGAGGGGAAATACTATTTCCTCAGCCGCCCTCGTCGTTTCGGAAAGAGTCTGCTTACCACTACTCTTGAGGCTTATTTCAAAGGTAAGAAGGATCTTTTCAAGGGTCTTGCCATGGAGAAATTGGAGAAGGACTGGGTGGAATATCCGGTATTTCATATTGACTTTACGGGTGCCGACTACACTGATTCTAATGCTGTCAATAATCGAATGAATATATATCTAACCGCATGGGAGAAGGAGTATGGAAAAAATGATGATGAAAATTCGTTGGGCGACCGTTTTTATGGAGTTGTAAGCCGAGCAAAGCAACAGACAGGGAAACAGGTAGTGATTCTTATTGACGAATACGACAAACCATTGACAGATACTATTGGCTTACAAGAAATTCAAGATAAGAACAGAGCTGCTCTTCAAGGAATTTACGGCATCATGAAAAGGGCCGACCAGTATATCCGTTTCGCATTCCTTACCGGCGTCACTCGCTATGGCAAATTGGGTATCTTCAGCGCGGCGAATAATCCGAAGGACATTTCAAACAACAATAAATACAATACCATCTGTGGTATATCGGAGGAGGAGTTGCACTCATATTTCGATGATGAGGTGCAGGCATTCGCTGAAGAGCAAGGTGTCACCAAGGAGCAGATGTATGCCTTGCTGAAAAAAAAGTATGACGGCTATCATTTCAGCGAGAAACTTGTTGATGTCTACAATCCGTTTAGCTTGCTAAACTCATTGGCGGACAGACAGATGAACAACTATTGGTTTGCCACTGGCACACCGACTTACCTGACCTCAATGCTGAAACGCAGATCGTATGATTTGTCTAAATTCGGCAGTGGGATAGAGGCCACTGCAGAGACTATCGCATCGTTCGGAAACGGAGAAGAGAATATGATAGCCGCACTTTATCAGAGTGGATATCTTACTATCAAGAACTACGATGGTCGTAGATATTATTCATTAGGATTTCCTAACGAAGAGGTGGAAGATGGCTTTATCCAATGTTTGATGAATGAGTATTCCAAACAGAATGATATAGACGGAGATTATAATCTGCGATTATTGAGAGATGCACTTGAAGCTGACGATGTGCAAGCTTTCATGTCTCAGATTCAGCTAATCATGTCCCAGATACCGTTTGAGAGCAGCGAGGTAAAGCAGATAGAGGCGAACTTCCGCAACATGATCTACCTGATGATACGATTCTCGGGATTCAAAGTCGCAGTGGAGCTTCCAGTGTTAGGCGGACGTATCGACGTTTTCTTTGAGACAGACAATCGTGTCTATGTGATCGAATGTAAGCGGAACAAGTCTGCCGATGAGGCATTGTCGCAGATAGACATGAAGAAATATGCATCAAAGGTTTCGTCAGCCGACAAACCCATTGTGAAGATCGGTGCCAATTTCAGCACGGAGGAGAGGAATATCGTGGAGTGGAAAGTGGAGGAATAACGGTAACAGACTCGTTTTAGACCGATTCCGTAACCCTATACATGGGACGAAGAGATATGTGCTGGGTAGGGACACTATGAGTGGGACACTCGTCTGTAGGACGATACAATACACACCACAGATGTAACGTCTTTTAGACGTTGCCTTCATAAGCTGGAGTCAAACTCTACATAGTTTCCTCAATATAATATAAACCAAAAGGCGGCCGAAGCCGCCTTTATAGTTAATTGTTCAAGTTGATTTAGTACCGCACGATTTTGCAATTTAATGGAAATGAATTACCAACAAGTTTACAATTCTTTGGCACACGTGCTGTCTTTAGGTTTGTGCAAGCCCAGAATGCATTTTCTCCGATTTCAGTTACAGAATTAGGGATTTCGATGCTTGTAAGGCTTTCGCAACCATAGAATGCATGCGCCAAGATTTCAGTGACCGACTCAGGAATTTCGATGCTTGTAAGGCTGGAGCAGTGACCGAATGCACCAATTCCGATTGTAGTTACCGAGTTAGGAATTACGATACTTGCTAGGCTGGAGCAGTTAGTGAATGCCTCTTTTCCGATTGTAGTTACCGAGTTAGGAATTTTGATGCTTGTGAGGCTTGTGCAATAAGAGAATGCCAACTCTCCGATGTAAGTTACAGAATTAGGAATTTTGATGCTTGATAGGTTGTAGCAGTCGTTGAATGTCATTTCCCCGATTTCAGTTACAGAATTAGGGATTTCGATGCTTGTAAGGCTGGAGCAGTTAGTGAATGCATATTCCCCAATTGAAGTTACTGACTCAGGAATTACGATACTTTTAAGACTTCCGCATCCCATGAATGCGGTGAATGGAATTTCGGTTATAGAATTCGGAATTTCTATGCTTGCTAAGCTGGAGCAGTCGTTGAATACTCCTTGCCCGATTGTAGTTACCGAGTTAGGGATTTCGATGCTTGTGAGGCTTGTGCAACTAGCGAATGCAGAACTTCCGATTGTAGTTACCGACTCAGGGATTTCGATGCTTGTGAGTTTAGAGCAATCTTTGAATGCATCCCTTCCGATTGTAGTTACATCATACACATTGCCGACATACAATACATGCGATGGGATTATTACTTCAGTAATATCCTCATTTTTAACTCCATTCACACGTGCAGTCATTGCTGTTTTGTCATACAAAAACTTCAAGCCTGAATTTTCGGCAGAAGCATACCACACAATTTCGCAAGTTTCAGGGAAAGCAGATTCAACCTTACCCTTTAGACTTACTGGCACACGTGCTGTCTCAAGGTATGAGCAGAGGAAGAAAGCATTTTCTCCGATTGAAGTTACAGACTCAGGTATTACGATACTTGTAAGCGGGGTAAGTGTGAATGCTCTTTCTCCGATTGATGTTACCGAATTCGGAATTTCGATGCTGGTGAGGCTCGCGCAAAGTGCGAATGCTTGATTACCGATTGATGTTACCGAGTTCGGGATTATGATGCTTGTAAGACTACTTGCAGCCAAAAACGCATTCTCTCCAATTGTAGTTATATCATACTCTTTACCGTTTTGCAATACCACAGAAAGTATTTCTACAAAAGTCGCTTCCTTATTTTCAAATCCAGTCACAATTGCAGTCTTTGCAGTTTCGTCGAACCTAAAAGTAAAGCTTGTCAATGGGTCATACCACTCAATTGCACAAGTTGATGGGAAAGCATTATCAGCAACTTTGCATCTCCTTGGCACTCGTGCTGTCTCAAGGTCTGGGCAGAGGAAGAAAGCATTTTCTCCGATTTCTGTTACAGACTCAGGAATTACGATACTTGTAAGCGGAGTAAGTGAGAATGCACTTTCTCCGATTGATGTTACCGAGTTAGGGATTTCGATGCTTTCAAGACTCGCGCAAAGTGAGAATGCTAAATTACCGATTGATGTTACTGAGTTAGGGATTATGATGCTTGTAAGACTACTTGCAGCCAAAAACGCATTCTCTCCAATTGTAGTTACATCATACTCTTTACCCTCATACAATACTTTAGATGGTATCACAACTTCGGCAGCTTTTGTATCATTTAGTGCTTTCACACTTGCAGTCTTTGTTGCGGCATAGTACTCAAATTTCAGACCTGTTTCTTCGGCAGGAACAGGTGCATCCTTCTCAATTTTGATGCTATCTATGTCCTTGGCTGCATATTTCTCCTCTTTTCCATTCTTTAACACCACGACTGCATCATAACCTTCATTTTTGTTGATTCTGATGCTATCAACGTCTGCAGCTGCATAAATTTCCTCAATACCCTCTTTTAGCACAACCACAACACTTGTCTGCGCAAAGGCAATGCATGAAATCAGAGCCACACATGCGTAAAGTAAATACTTCTTCATACTTTATTCCTTGATGAATTTAACACTTTTGCCATCGCAAACAATCACATATTGACCGCTTGCAAGATTTGACACGTTTACACTCTCGCCTTGTCCTTTCACTACAACCTTGCCAGTTGCTGATACGATCTCATACTTAGTCTCGGCGTCTGCTCCGACAAGATAAAGTGTGTTCTTGACAGGGTTAGGATAAAACTTGAAAGAAACAGCAGACTGGTTGTCTGCAACTCCTGTCTCCTCCTCGCTATTGAACTTTATCACCTTGAAACCTCCGTCTGTTCCTGCACTTGAATGCACAGAAAAAGCCGACTCATTCTCGACTTTGATGCTCACAATATCATCGAGGTTAAAAACTTTTGTGTCTCCGTCTGCCTTGATTCCCGTAATAGAGGTCGCCATTGCATAGAATGGCATAAGACACATGAAAATTAAGAACTTTCTCACTGGTTTAATAATTCTAATTAATTAAAAATATATCATTACACTACCTTATTTTTTCATCACAGCACGAATAGGAAGACCATGATACCTTGCACATTTACCATTTTCCATAACTCTGATTTCGTCAGTTATTGAGAAATAGGAAAAAAGAGAATACCATTGAGTAATTTCCGTAAGGTTTGCTGTCCAATATAATCCCATTTCATTCTTACCTGTTAAAGTAGCTTTAGTATTAAAATCATCATCCCTTGTATTACTGCTATAATAATAACCTGCAGCAGGGAGGAAAATATAATTATGATTATTTTTTGAACAACCAATATAACCTGAAACGCCAGTACCAAACAAGTTTGATTCCCAGGTCCATACACAACCATCAATCAACTCCTGCCAGTCACTATCAGTTGGTGTTTTCCATGATTTGGCACCCAATATTACAGACGCTGCATCATCTTCTGACTCCAACACTGTTTTCCCATCTGATGGGATGATCTCAGCCCAACCGGTCTCATATCTATATTTCGTTGGACCATCGCTACTGTAGAAAGCATAATTTGCAGGGTTAAATCCAGTGTTTCTGGATGTCGTCTCACCCCAGGCAAAATAACCTCCAAAATCAGTCGGGTCAATTGCTTCCAAATTACAAACCGCCCATTTGTTTCCGCTCTTCAACCCTAAATCTACGTATGGTAATCCATTTCCATCGTACCCAGAAAGGGTAAGTTGCGTAGATCCTCCATAACGATAGGTTGTAACCGCACGAACAGTCAAACCATCATATCTCTTAGTGTCATAGAATACCTCCTGTGAATTAGACAACTCGGCACTTGCCGCAGAAGTAGTATTGGTTCTCATAGATGCAGTCCAATAGCAACAAAGTTTGCTTGTAGATTTCACAACCTCGCCTCTCATATAACCTGCTGCTGGGAAGAAAATTTTATTTCTATTTTTTTTCGAAACACCTATCTTTCCTGCTACTCCGGTGCCATTGTAATCATCTGTCCAAGTCCAATCACAGCCATCTATCAACTCCTGCATCTCTTCCTCAGTTGGCATACGCCAGCCCAATCCCATGTTTGCAATAGCCGCATCATCACTAAACTCCAATCGTCTCTTTCCATCCTCTGCCGAATATTTTTTACTTGCTGGAAAATTTTGGTAATTAGCTGAACTATAATCCTCGAACGCAGCACGACTTCTAGCTCCCCATTGATAATAAACACCTTTTTCTTCTGGTTTTGTGGCACCTACATTGCAAGTCGCCCACAATATTTTGCTTTGTAATCCAAGATCAACAAATGAGTATTCCCCTACATTTCCCGTGACAGACATGACCTCAGGATCCTTAATATCTTCGTAAGTAACCTGAGACACACTGTCCACCTTTATTTTCAAAACTGATCCATCGATTTTCTCAATGCACATATTTACTTGAGAATTAGCGGCAAAAGCCAATAAAAGTATGGCTGCCGCTGAAAATAAAAACTTTTTCATATATATTCTTTTTATATTTTATTTACGAATGATTTTGAATGATTTAGTACCAACAGAAAGAACATAGACACCCTTCTTATTTGGCAATTGAATAAGGGCTGTTCCCTCTGTACTCACAACCGTAGAGGCATAAACAAGACCATTCATATCCACTAATGTTACCACATCAGTCGCATGAGCATTTTCTATTTGAAGAATTCCCTCCTCCTTACTAAATATGCGAAGCATTTCCATCAACGTAGATACCAAATCTGTTGTTTCCAATTTTTCGGAAAAATGGAAATTCTTCACACTCGCAATCGAGTAACTCGTTGACGCATCGCCATTAACTACAAGCTCTCCATCCACATAGGTGACAATCGGTTTTTCTGCAAGCAAGAAACTATACTTCTCACCACTATTCTGCTCTACTACCATGAATTTCGCAGTAGCATTGGAATATAAAGACCAACCCGACAAGGAAAGCAAGATTAACAATCTTTTTAACATATACCCACGTAATTAATTAAAATATAAAATTATCGCTATGAATTATTTCGAGAATACTATGGTAAAATAATTACTCTGTAAAATTAGGTATAAATGGTATTTGAAAGATATATAATAGACAAAAATTACCCCCCTATTATTTATTGATTATTATCAATTACAAATAAAACGACTGACTCTATATAATATGTTTCGTAGATGGTTTAAGCATTTCTGCCAGAATACCCACACGCTGTTTGATGCGTAATCGTTATTGTTTCTGGTCAATGTTAAGTTTGTATATAAGTATCGGCTAGTTATCTTGTTCTGTTTTCATTCCACCTTCAACCCTTCCAGCAAATCCTCATTAAAATACTTAATCCATGTTTCGTACAGATCTAGTACTCGTTTGCCGACAACAAAAAGCTCCTCAATGAGGAACGAAGTAAGTTTATTCATAAGAAGTCTCCATTATATATGTACAAAGTTACTAATTGTTCGGATAATTCACGACAAATAATCAAGAATTCATTGTTGCAATCTGTCAAAATGAACGTTTCTAACAACACACAAAACGTCCGGCACCGGACCCCCATCAGCGGGAATCCAGCACCGGACGTTTGTTGTTGAGCCATTTTCAAAGGTGGTTACCACCTACAAGTGTTCTACAAATGAAGGATAGGTAATTTTTTTAGCTTGAATGCAAGCTTAGCATTTTCCTTAGAGTCTAACCAGCCTTTTGTGGCAAGGGTCGCATCATAATGCCCATTAACAAGTTTTGCCAATTTTACATCCACCTTATCTCTTGTTCTTATTGCTGCCACTTCGGCACCTGTTTTGGTATCTATTCCTTTTTGAAGAATAGCAAGAAAACCTGACTCAGCCTTAGCGTTCACATTCAATCGACGGGCTACTTCTGCACCCGCCTTGGCGTCTGCCTCTGTACCGCTTGTAAATCCAGAAAGACCACTTTGTCGTACTCCACACACACTGGTCTCTGCACCTGCTCTGGCATCTACCTTTTCAACACTTGCAACCTCTATTCTTGGTGTGGTTCCACCAACCTTAAATGCTGCTGCGTTATTTACTGTCGCGAATGCGATCATTGCTACTACTGGAAAAAAGAATCTTGTTTTCATATCTTTAAAATTTAATTGTTAATAATCTTGTTTCGTTGTCATCGGGTTGTCTTTCGTTCCCGTTGACAATGCAAAGGTAGGGCAAGATTCAGGGGTAGTGTGGACAGATAATGAAAAGCGTACGGACAGGTTGTGAAGTTCACATTTTGTACATTTTCATGAATTGTACATTTGTTTATTTTGTTGATTGTTAGTATATTATATGGTAATAATATTTATCAGATTTCTTGGGAAGAAGGGTATAATTCATTATCACACTCATCGAATTTCTCCATCTGTGATTCACCCTTCCATCACTCATCTTCACGGGGATGAGTCTTCAGATTCTCTAAAAACCGCGTTAGAAATCCCAAAAACCTGTATTCGTCACCGGATCATATTTTCTCTTGATAGCACCGCCCATAACAGGATTTAACTCAATTTCAGCGGTATACAATACTTTGGTGGATTTCATGTGCCCACCGATGGTTTTATGGACACCATCCTCTAAGTATGTGTATAGTGCATGGGTATGATGGTAGTAGTTCTCATCGTCTGATATGATATTACCATTGATGGATATTAGTTCAAGCATACCTTCTAAAAAGGTGGTCTCAAACTCCTTCTTTTCAGGGATGAATGTTTGGATCTCCGCCGTTTTACATCCACCAATACCAACGAATGTAGCCGATTTGATATTGTTTTTCTTACAAATGTCTATTAATCCACTGATGATCTCATCGTCCAGATCAAATCGGACATAATATTTGTCGCCTAATTTTTTGTACTCCATAACTAAAAACTGATTGAATAATTATTGATATCTAATGGATACAATCATATTATTATCTCACTATTGTAGAATATTTAGATATTCAAAATTGATAGAGTCTTCATATCTTCGTTTTTTCTTCTTCCTGCAATCTGATCTTCTTCTCGATCATCTCGCCTTCCCTTTGTCCGTGAAATCCACCGATAGAGCCATCCGACGCAATCACGCGATGACAGGGCACTTCAGGGGCGAAAGGGTTTCGTTTGAGTGCCTGACCGATAGCTTGGGCACTGCGGCACCCGATTTTCAGGCCGAGTTCCTTGTAGGAGATGGTCTCACCACGGGGAACATCCAACAGAGCTAGATATACTTTGCGCTGAAACTCGGTGATGGATTTATCGTGAAGAACACGTTCCTTAATGGTCATAACTACTATCCGTCATTTTATTCCCGCAAATATAAACAAAACTTGGACATCAATTCTCACTATCCTTCACGAAAAAAGTATGCATACCTACTTGCTCTGCTCCTACTAGATTCTGGCGCCTATCGTCTACAAAAACCGTCTCGGGAGGATTTCATCCCTATGTCATCCAACACATACTAGTAAATGTTCTTTCCTACAACCACTCTTTGCAACTCAGTTGCAAGATTCGTTCTCTACCTTTGCGTCGTACTACAGATGATAACGATAAAATTTAAGACAATGATTTGGGATATTCTTTCACCACTTTACGATCTATTCGAGACGGCCTACAACGGCAAATGTTACAAAGGAATAGCAGAGGAGATCAGACAACACGTTTGCAAGGATGATGTTGTGCTTGAGTGTGCTTGTGGCACGGGGTTGCTCACGCTCCCTATGGCGCAGATTTGCAAAGAGCTTATAGCTACTGATTATTCTGATGGTATGCTAAAGCAGACGGAGAAGAAGGTGGTAGGATATGCCAATACGAAGATTCAGAAGGCAAGTATCTTGGATCTGCCGTTCGAGGATGATAGATTCGATGTGGTGGTGGCGGCTAATGTGATCCACCTTGTGGATGATCCGGCTAAGGCGCTGTCGGAGTTGAAGAGAGTCTGTAAGCCGGGAGGAAAGTTGGTTATCCCAACTTACGTCAATATGGAGAGTCAGAATTCTATGGTGGCGGCAAAACTGCTCTCTATGCTCGGTGTGGATTTCAAGCGTCAATTCAGTTTGGAGTCGTACAAGGCGTTTTTTGAGAAGTACAATATCCCTGTGAAGGAGTACCGCATTGTCGAAGGTAGGATGCCTTGCGCATTCGCTATTGTGGCGCTGTAATGCTTTTGCCCTTTCAGGGCGGATTATTGTTTTATTCACTATCATTTCGCCCTGGGAATTTGGAACATTGTCCACGCTATTTCGCCCTGAAGGGGCAAAAGCGAAGAAGTCAGATGGGTAGAGGTGTTTTAAAGTTATATCATTTCCTATATGTTAAATCCAAAACCGCAAATATAATTATTATATCTTTTTGATTGTGATTACACACAATAAAACCATACAGCAGAAGACAGAAAGCCACATCCGGAATAAGTATTTGTCCAATATATGCCATCAACTAGCTCCGCGTCACTATTCCATTATTCTACTATTCCACTATTTAACTATTTCACTATTCCAATATCCACACACATCAGTTAAACCCCGCCCAAGAGCGAGATGTACAAGGCGACGCAGTACTTCCTCAATGAATTCGATGGCGTCGAGGAGATATTCAAGACGGGAGACTGCGACCTGGATACGAACAGGATAGAGAGGCTTAACCGGTATGTATCCACATCAAGACACAATTCACTGTTCTTCGGCAACCATGACGGCGCCGAACGTGGAGCTATCTACTACACTCTCGCATTCAGCAGCAGACTGTGCGGTGTGAATTTCTTCGACTACCTCACAGACGTTATTGACCGCATGACCGCACTCCCTCCGAAACAGCCTCATGAAGTGTACAGGAGCCTTCTTCCAGACAGGTGGAGCCCGAAATCAATTCAATAGAGACCGTATTCTTTTGGAACCATATCATCGGAATCTGAACCAGGCTATGGAATGGTAGCTTGTTTGACAGGCCGATAAGAATATGGTCATAAAGATATGGCATCTGATCCATTGCGAGACCAGATGCCATTATTCTATCAGATAAATGGTAATTACTGAAGAATCCCTTTCGTCATAATCCCATCATGCCTCCGGTCGTAGAAATATAATACAACAATGGTAATTATTATAGCGATGAAACCGGACAAGCTCGAAACGCCGACTGTGATGTCGCAACCTCCACTGACCAAAAACAATGATGCCCTGGAAATGGCGTTGACGGTTCCGTGCATCAACGCTGCAGGAATGACCGAACCGGTTTTAAGGACAAACCAGAGTTCGAGTACACCCATCAGAATGCAGAATACGCACATCATCCCTACACCAGCGATAGGATGCTGAGGATAATTGTGTCCGATAAGGATGAGTGGAGCGTGCCATATTCCCCATACAAATCCGATTAGTAGTGCCGCTTTCCAGAATTGTTGTCCGCGTAGTGCATCGACCATATAGTTGCGCCACCCGTATTCTTCGCCGAAAGCAGCAACGGCGTTTACTGTACAACCGGCAATAAGGCCGCTGATCAATGTCCCGGCTATGACAGCAAACGGAGGGATGGCACTGAATTGAGCAATAACCTGATCAGCCGCCTCGCCCTCCAATCCAGAGAAGGCGATGACGCCCTCAGGACCATAATGCAGCCGTGCTCCTGGCATAAATGCGCTGATTAATACTGAAAGAAGAAGTATAGCAAACGGGATTGCAATAGCAATCAGCCATGACCAGGATATCTTGAGCTTAAGGAGTCCCGTTCCGGATGGTTTTTCTTTCTGCGACCATTGCCGCATAAGTGCCACAATCATCGGAAAGAACATATACAGAGTCATGGTGACTTGCATGCCAAAACCATTCGACTGCTGGTCTTTCAATGCAATCAGCCATACCAAACCAAATAATGCCCACGAAAACAGACAAGCACAAAGAGAATAGACGAGAGCTTTCTTCATTTGTTATAATTGCAATTTTTCTGGACAAAGTTACATCTATTTTCTCGTATGCTTTTCGACAGACGCACAAAAATTGTGTTATAACTGATTATTTTTCGAAAATGCTCGGAGATTCATCGTTACGAGTTACTCAATGACTAGTGATGACGTCCAAGCGGAGGCGCTTACAAAAAGAAGGCCGCCCGGCGATTACTCACCAAGCGGCCATCCACCTACTTAAAAATGACAAGAAAGAAGAACCGAAATCATTTCAGCTCTCCTTTTTCTCACAACTCAATTTGTTAATCTATATAACAAAAATCTACATATCGTGCCTGTTTCAAGAAACTAACACTAGCGTATTACTGGCAACCAGTTTTTAAGTCCTATAATTTCCTATATGTTAAATCCTATAGCCTATAAGCACAAGACAATCAATATCTTATAGCATTATTTCGTTAAAAAACTCAATGTTTTTTAACGGATTTAGCATATTTTTACCATTATTCTGCAAATTTCGCCCAAGGCGACGCTGCGCTTGCCGTTAGGCTAAGTGATTTTTGCCCTTTCAGGGCGTAGCTTCATCAAAACAGCTCCGCCGGATTCATCTTCAAGAAAGTCTCCGTTGGGAATCCATTTGGACCAACTACCAAAGTGTTAGAGCAATTGAAATGGTCTTTTACATATTCCAGTCCTTTATTGGTCATTTCATCATTACTTTTCACTTCAATGGCAACCAATTCATTCTTCTTCTTTATTAGATAGTCGACCTCCATATTGCCTTCTCTCCAATAGTACACCTCATAATTTCCAATCAAGGCATTTGTTACAATATGAGCACCTATAGCCGACTCATAGATGCGTCCCCATAACTTCGAATCTGACAATGCATCATCAATACGTTTATTGGAATACACATTCTTCAATGAGTTGTTATAAACCTGAAATTTGGGCACTGACGCTCTTTTTCTAGCCATATCGACAGCATATTTCTGCAAGCCCGTCACTAAGCCACTATCATTTAAAAGGCTGAGATAAGATGACAATGTTGTCGTATTACCAGCGTCTTGCAATGATCCTAACATTTTTGTCAACGACAATATTTCTCCAGAATATGAAGAAGACAATTCAAACGTTTGCCTTAATAATGCAGGCTTGTTTATCGGAGTATTCATAAGGATATCCTTATTTATGGTAGATTCGATTATTGAAGAATAAATATATTCCTCCCATCTTTCTGCATCATGTATAAGTTCGGCAGCACCGGGATATCCTCCATAATAAATATACTCTTCCATTGTGAATCCAAACGCATCCTGCATCTCCTGTAAGTTCCAATGAGACATTTTTATAGACTCAAATCTTCCTGCCAAGCTTTCCGACAAGCCTTTTGCAATCATTACCCGTGAGGAGCCCAAAAGAACAACTTTGACAGGAATTTCATTAAATGAATCCATATCCCATTCTTTCTTCACTATTTCGCTCCAATTGGAAATCTTCTGTATTTCATCTATCACAAGAATTATTTCCGACAATTTTTCAGATTTCAAACGTTGACGAGCCACTGCCCAACACTCACTTATCCAAGCATGATTAGAAGCAGGCACGGCATCGGCGGAGAAGAACTGATACGGAACTCCACATTTTCTCAAAGCTTGTTTAACTCCGGTAGTCTTCCCAACCTGACGTGGCCCCATAACAACTTGCATGAACTTTCTCGGTTCACGAAGACGATTTATAATTTTCTGTATGTCATTTCTTTCGTACATAGCAAATGTATTTTCTGCAAATATAACAAAACGTTCATAGAAATTACTCAGTCCATTGAGTAATTTTACTCAATGGACTGAGTAATCAAAAAAACAAAAAATGATTTATACGCCTATAATTATCTCTCCTAAGCCATTCCCGCTTATATTAGCGATACATTGCTAATTCAATACTATCCATATATAAAGACATATTCTTAATCATCATTGCTTCCTCGATTGGCTGCTTCCATTTCATCCTTCACAGCACGAACATATCCGTCGAGGTCGGTTATCTCAGTACCGGTTGCTTGCCAGTCAAGCAAAATGGATTTGGAATGCCAGTTTTGCAGGCAGGCTTTCACTACACCACCAGGCAAGAAACAGAAATCTATACTCCAATACATATCCGCATGATTCGGAACACTTCGAATAATGTTCCCAATTTGTTTAGAAGGCAGACTCGCCGCCACAAAATACTTTTTATGCTCTTCAACAGCTTCCCAACGTGCAGCAAACGCCAACGGCACATCTGACAATTTTTCGCCACGATGAAATTTCTGTATACCTTCGCCATCACCACAATTAACGTACACGCACTTCTCACTCAACACACGCAACGGTTCATATACATTGCAATCTACAATCATAACCGGGGTTGAATCGGAAGGAGAGAAACCGAAACACATTTTACTAAATTCATCATAGCAGCATTCCACCCCTTGAGTATTCCTCTCTTTGGCAGCCCCACGAAATGATTTCAAGATTTTCTGAGAAGTCAACATGTTATTGTGATTGCCCGAATAGTTTTTGAAAAGAAGCGATCCTTTGTCGTTGGAAAAATCATTCTCGTAGAGACGGAATTCTGTCTTTTCTAATGGATAACACTTATCGTTCACCTTTAAAGAGAATGCAAAATCTTCCTGCTTGGTCCCCACCTTGACAACAAACTCGCCGCTTTGTGTACTATCTGTAGCGAATGCGTCATCGAAGGCTTTAATCACTTCATTTTCTTCGAAATAAACAAAGCAAGAGTACAATTTCTTTTCGTCCTTAAATCGGAGGAACACATCTTTGAGACGAGATGGATGCATTGTCTCGTTCCACTTATCTGCAGAAAGAATCTTTTCTCCATTGAAGAAATTACAGATAGTTTTTTGTATTTCGACACCACCTGTTTCAGAAACGAATGAAATGGAATAGTTAAACCGTTTCAGGTTATTGTCCATCCTATCTACACTCAGCGTCTCCTTCTTAGCACAAACTTTCGGATCGACAATTTCATCCAAACTTTTAACGCCATAATAGAGCTTTACCACCTCGTCGTATCCACTCGTTTCTTTTCCCTGCAAAGGGTAGTCAATCATAATGTCGTGTACTTGATTGTCCCTGTTGTGGAACATAAGCAGTTTACCTTTCGGCAAAATGCGAAACTCAACATTATCCAACCAGAAAGCGTCCACATTGTCGAAGTAGTGTTTAAGGCTATCTGGCAGTTCAGTACAAACTTGATATGTCTTTCGTTCGATGCAATCATACCAAACCACAAAAACATAGTTAGGAATAAACGACGTTCTATCGTTCGCATCACCATTATCTTCAGATACTCTGTTAGAATATAAAGGGAACGTCACATCAACCCTTCGTGAAGGGAAGATAAAGTGTCCCTCGATAGGCAAACAAGGATAGTCTCCCTCTGCATTGACAACAATCTGCTTCGTGCCATACACATCCCAATGCTCAAGTTCCTTTGGCTCAGCGCCGAGATGTTCTGCCTCCCACGAGTCGTCGTTTTCAACCATATCGTTTCTGAACAGCGTCTTCCTATAATCTTCAGGATCCATTTTACGCCATCTGGCTTCATATCTAAAAGAGTCTCCGGAAGTATGTGAATTATAGTTTGAGATGATGTTGCCCAATCCGATTATGGCTGCCACTGCCAAACAGATTATCAATCCTCCAGTGGCGACAAATTTAACTATGAGATAGAAAAACAATCCACCCAAAAAGGCAAACACAAATGCAAAAATATTATGAAAAGCACGAGCCATTCCATTACCGGCCGCATCGCTATTGGGATGGAATGGAGCGAACATATACCAATAGTAATTGAATACCATTATCAGCAGTGCAGCCAAAAATGGTGATTTTGATGCTGTGAAATAGATTGCAGCTAACTGCAAGACCAACGTTACCAACAACACCAAAAGATTCAAAACATTCTTGATCGTAAACGCTGGCGAAAAAGAGCTTGAAATAGAAGACGAAAGAAAGCTAAGGAGAACACTAGTCACACATAGCACAATGCATATTATTTCTTTTGACATATAATCTTTTTTTTAGACCTGTAATTTACGTTATATTAAATCATACTTGTAATTATAGGATGGTTTTATAACTTAATACAACTCTGCTGGATTCATTTTTAAGAAAGTCATTTCTCTCGTACATAGCAAACGATTTTTTTGTAAATATAACAAAACATTATAAGAAATTGTCGAATTATTTATAAAATCTGCAAGGAAGATTCAGCCTAATTTTTTTCCCGTTCAAAAGAGTTTAGCGGACACCAATAACAAAAAATCGGGTGTGTCGAGGTTTTGCCCGGCACACCCGATCATTTCCATAACTCAGTAAGGATAGTTACCTGATCTAGCACCCTTCATGATACCATCAAGCGCTGTTGGATTGATGACGGAATTGTCCTGATTCGAGTTTTTGTCGCGGTTGAAGATATTGCCCGGTGTTTCCCATAGGAAGGGAACGATACCGTTGTTCTTGGCGGTACGGTTCACATATTCGTAGTAGTAGGCGCGCGACTCCTCGAAGGTCTGTTGTTTGCCTGCGGCTGTCACGTCGCGGTTCATCACGGCATACTCACCCAAGATGACAGGGATTCCCTGGTTTACATATCTGTTCTTCATCTTGGCAAACTCCCCATCCACATAGGCCTCGTTGCACCAGCCGTTTGCGCCCACGGAGCGGTTCACGCCATTGATGTAGATGTTGTCATATTGTTTACCCCAGAAATAGTGCGCGTTACCCCAATCGGCATCCTCCTCCATCAAGGCGTAGGTGTAAGGGTAGAAGTGTACCTCCATCATCATACGGCCCTCCACCACATCGGTAGGCATCACATCATATTCGATAGCCTTGTCGATAGCGGTACTTGGCGCCTGTACGATCAAATTGCGGAGGGCGTTGTTGCCTCCCGTCCCACGAACTGTGTTCACAAATGTTTGATGGTAGCTCTTCAGGACGGATGCCTCCTCCGCGTTATTGGCGTCCGGTTCATTGGCGGAAGCGAAGAGCAAATGCTCATCATACTCCCTGAAAGTGAGGGCAATCTGTTTCCATAGAGCGGCCTGCTCCCTGTTCACACTCTCTTGCATATTCTTGGTACAGTTCCTCTCTAGCCACCCATTGTCCCAGTGGATATTGAGGATGACATAGAGTTCATCGTTCATCGCGAAATCCACCACCTCTTTGATGCGTGCCATCCATACGGGATCGATCTCGTAGGTCTGTGGATTGGACTCGTGTGAGTGCCAAGCCACCGGAATTCTGACTGCATTGAATCCAGCCTTTTTGTAGGCGTCCAACAATCCTTGGGTGACCTTGGCGGCACCCCAACAGGTCTCTTCATCCTCGCACCAACTGCCGACAGCCTCTAAGGTATTGCCGATATTGATACCAGTGAAGATCTTTGAAGCCAATGTTTTGGCATCGCATGGCATTGCATTTTTATCCACATCCAGGTTTTCATCAGGAGTCATATCTTGTCCCGTTTGGACACTAAAGGTTACGCTGTCCACATCGGCCACGTTGTAGATAATGGACTCCCCTCCCTTCCAAACCACCATCTTATCTTGTGCGACAAGTGGGGCGATAAGGACCATCATAAGGGCTGTAATTGCTAAAAATCTTTTTTTCATAATAATCTAATGACAATCGTTGGTTTTTCAAAGCGTACATTCAAATGCCAAGTGCAAAAATATCATAATAAATTTAAGAAACTGTTTAAATTTAGTTTAAAATCTTTTATATAAGACTCAAAAAAACGAGTCGAATTATTTGATAAAATATTGATTATCAGTTTGATAAGTGGATAATTTTCCGTATCTTTATAGTGACAAAAAACAAAGAAAATGAACAATTACCCAACAAATCTCACCGATAATCAGAGGAAAATTCATAGAAAAATTTGTAGATGTGCAA